>JBDROU010000050.1:0-52525 GCA_043809745.1 bacterium | reverse complement strand
GTACATCGAGATATTTTATAATAGACAAAGACGTCATTCTTTGTTAGGTTATAAAAGCCCCGAGGCGTTTGAACAGATCATGTTTGAACAAGTCTTAAAAGTCTCTTAACTCCATGTCCACTTTTTCGGGGGAACATCAGGAATAATTCCTATTGGCTTGTTGCTGCTTCATTTGCGCTTATGTAGTTTTGAAGCATATCAGCTGCTGCTGCAGGTATGAAATGTCCGTACCAGCTGCTTATTCCCCAGAGGTTCTCCATCCCGATATTTCTCTCATACGCGAAGAAATCTGTTGAGGTCCCTCCCCCTGTTGAAATATATAGATTAGGTATTTTCTGTCGAGTCTGTTCGGTTAAGCTTAAAGCAGATTTTACAAGAAATGCAGTTTCTCCGCCGCTAACAAATGCTTTTAATATTTTTCCCGCGTCTATTTGCGCTTTTATTGCTCTTGCGATACAATAACTATTTTTTTCATAAGGTGATACTTCAAATTCTCCCATGGGCCCATTCCAGTAAACATACCACACCTTATCTAATGCTCCAATAAAGCTTTGCAGTGTCTTGCCCCCGATATCCTTCCCTTCAATAGTATCTTCACTAAGCATTACTCGAATACCCTTTGCTTGTAACCTTTTAATAAATTTATTGTGCTCATTTATTATAAATTCCGAAAGCACATTACCGAACATAACAATATCACCGGTTTTTAGCTGCTCTGTAAATTTGATAATTAGCGGGATTTTGTCTTTTTTCTTGCCTCCAAAAAGTACTGCCATAGGACCGCGTTCAGTACTTTTAATTAATTTCAAAAATTCATTGTGCGCTTCTAATTCACTTTTCATCCAAAAGCCTGCTATTGAAGGCAGAACTTTTTTTGCTTCAATTACTGTGGAATCGCCTCTGTGAGAAATAGGAAAACCGTCTAAAACATAAATATCGCCCAGCCTTGATAAATCATAGACTAATCCTTCCCTATCTGCTAATATGCTTGATTTTTCCCTCCAATCAAAACGTGCATTTTCCAGCAATACTGCCTCTCCTTCTTGCATTCGTTGGACTTCATCAGCAATTTCATTTGTCACTATACTATATTTGTTTGGTGCAATTTCTTTTCCTCTGAGTAGTTTTACTGGTATTTTTAATAATTTTTCCACCGCAGCAGCTATATGTTCGACGCTAAACTCTTCTTCAACTCCCACACCGGAAGGTCTTCCATAATGAGTAACCAGCACTACCTTGCCTTTATTTCTAATTATATAAACAAGAGTCTCAAAAGCGGCATTAAGCCTTATGTCATCAATCATGGAATCTTCTGGATTATAATGGATATCGTTAAAATCGACTCTTACCACAAATACCTTCCCCCTTATTTTTTTAGGATATATATCCTTCAGTGAAAGAATATTCTCATTTCTAAAAGATCCAATCAGATCATGTAATACAACGGGATCATCAAGCTTTTTTTCAAGTTCATTTATTTTTGGCAGCCATTTTGATGACCATTCATATATGATACTCTCCAATGCTATATCGCTAAATATTCCGTAATGCAAATTACCCATATTATCAAACATTCCTTTTAGCTGCATCAAATTTAATGTTTCATAAACGGGCATAATGCCCAAAGTGCGCACATGGATAAATACTCTTTGCAACGCCATCGCCTTTGTTGTGTAATCATAATCCATTGGCGTCTTTCCATCATGATCCTTCCCATTAAGAATATTCAGGGCTAATATCAATGTATATGTCTCAGGACTGGGCTTATGAATACCAGTTACTATAGAAGAATCATTTGTGTCATCTGCTTGATTGTAAGCAGAACCAACCTCTGCCGCGCCTGGTGGCATAATAAAGTTAAGCTCGCAAAAAATACTAGATGCTGATAATACTAGACATAAAATAGCAATATAAAGAAAAACTATTTTGGCGATTTTAATCATGCATTAATTATAAGATATTAATATAGAATTCAAGCAAGTAACTTGTAAATTATTTATACTTATTAATCCTCCTTTTTTATTAATGAGATATATCTAAATCCTTTTGCCTAATACTCTGCATTGAATCAAGTAAATTCCTAACTCTAATCCCGACAACATACCAATAAAGTCTCTTAATAATATTATCCAAATTTTTATAACCATTTTTTCCTTTTTTATCATATAATTTTGGCTGTAGCTTCTTAGCAATTTCATCAGGATTATTTACCAAATCAATTCTTAAACTTTTAAGATCAGGATAGTCTTTTAGCAAAGCAAGTCGTAAACGAACCAGAGGTTCGATAAAATTATTTCGCTTTCCTGATGCATAACTGATGAAAGATCCAATATTGAGTGGCGTATATGCCTTGTTTATTCCCCCATCACTATCTGTCATTAAGATTCGTATTGATTCTGAACATTCAAATGGATTATTGTTGAGTATTTTCTTCATCTTTTTTAGGTCGGGGAACTCATTGAGGAATGCAAGTCGTACTTGTATAGCGTTATTGAGATATCTATATTCATTTTTACGCTTTTTAGCATATCGAAGGAACGATTCAAAATTAATTGGTGTATAATTGCTATTTAACTGCCCATCTATATCCGTTAGCAATAATCTGATTTGCTCTGCTGATTCCAAAGGATCTTCCGGTAATGCTGATTTTAATTTTTTCAGATCAGGATATATATCAAGCAACTCCATTCGAAGACTTATAGCTTGACTTAAATACATATGGTCCTTCCCAGCAAGATAATTTATAAATTTCCCTACATAAATCGGCACATATAAATCTGCATTAAGGATGCCTTCAGCATTTGTCAATAAATGTCGGATTTGCTCTGCAGCCGCCAGCGGATCGTCCAGATCAAGATCTTCTTTAAGTTTCTCGAGTTCAGGATATTGATCAAGCACAGCCAGTCTTAAATCTAACACGTTTTTAAAGTAGTTTATATTCTTATCCAGAATAAACCGTAAAAAGTTAAAAGTAGTTGAAGGTGTACATTCATTGCGTAATATTCCTTTTTTATCAGTCATTAAAACGCGTATTTTTTCAGCTGCCTCAAGCGGATCAGCAGGTAATGCATCTTTAATCTCCTGAATGTCAGAATATGTTTCAAGCAGAGCTTCAGCAAGCACTACAGCTGAACCCACAAAAGCTTCTTTCCTATCTGTTAATTGATTTACAAAATTTTCAATTCTCGAAGGTGGAAAATAACCTACTTCTCTTTTAAGAGAATTAAAAAAACTTAGATAGCACAAAAATTTTTCTAGTAAATTATTATTTTCTATCTTTGTCGCCCATATACCAAACCATGGTTTTACGTTAAGAGTGGGTATGGTTTTTTTATTTAGAGAAATTATTTTATCAGGTTTATTTTTTAGTGATATCTCTTTCCACCAGCGCATCTCATATTGGGGAAGTTGTGATGCAAAACCTTGATAACGTTTTTTTGTATATTCTTCCCACAATGTTATCTCTGGCCCCGCATTTCTCAAAATATGTACAGCAAGTAATTCTTTTGTTGAACTATCTCGCATGAAGCATGAGGCGCATACAGCATTTTTTTTTTGAAGCCAATTATGATGTTTGTCTTTTTTTAGTTTCAAAATATACATTTCAATTTCATGCTGCCCGTCTTCCCATGAATAACTCACAGCTGCTTCGGGTAGTCCATCCAGCGATTTAAGAATTGTCGGAATATCTTTTTCCATCACTTTTGTTGGTTTTGAGTAGAAGTATTGAATAACTTCTTCCCATGCTTTTTCTTTTGTAAGATCGCTGCTTTTCGCAGGTACTCTGATTAAAATATTTTGCAGATTATTAGTCAATTGCGTAGCTTCATTCTCATTCGTTATCTGTTCCGAAAAAGAATTATTTGAAATAGAAATATTACCTGGCGGGGCCAGAAAATTATTTGAATAAGCACTGATTGGAATGAACAGCAAACATAGTGTTGCTAATGATAGTATTCTTTTATATCGCATTATTTAATTTGGCACGTAATATATATTGAATTACCTGCTGTAGGCACAATTATATAATTTGAATATAAAATTCAAGTAAAATACTTGTAAATTTTTTAATTTCTGCAGCTGCCAACAGCTGATCCCACTTTTATGCAGTATGGGAGGTTGTAAAGAGAGTTATCGGCTTGTCCGTTAATTACAAACGTCTGGATGGCGTTGCCTTTTAAAACCCTTTTTGCTTTTTCCAGGGTTTTACCTGTGCGACTTACTAGATCTACTAACAGTATTTTTTTACCCTTAAATTTTGCTTTTTGGGATATAAGTTTAGGTGAGCGGTAAATTGGTTTATTAGCCTTATTGCGGTATTTGATTTTGATAATCTCTATGGGAATTTTAAGCTTTTTTTGTATAAGTCTCGCCGGCATTATACCGTCAGTACCGATTGCAACTATTAAGTCGTACTTTTTAAATCTAACAGCATTGATTTTTCGGACAATCTCATTAAGGCTAATAATCTTTTTCATCTTTTGAATTTTGAATGGGGGCAGACCTTGAATTGTTGAATCTTAGAAAATAATCAACACTTTATCCTTATTATTTAAAAAGCTTATTGAATTATAGACTGATAAATTGGTAAATTCAAAGATTCAAGGCCTGACCCCGTTTTACGGAAGGCTTATTTTGCCTTTAATAGCAGTTGCAGCCGCAACCGCAGGGCTTGCCAGATAAACCTCACTCTTTGTATGCCCCATGCGCCCAACGAAATTTCGGTTTGTTGTTGCAAGACATCTTTCACCTTCGGCAAGTATTCCCATGTGACCGCCCAGACACGGCCCGCATGTGGGCGGTGATATAACAGCTCCGGCATTTAGGAAAACCTCAAGATATCCTTTCTTTAGCGCCTGACGATATATCTCCGGTGTTGCAGGCATAATAAGGGTTCTTACATCTTTGTGAACTTTTTTGCCTCTCATTATCTTTGCGGCAACCTCAAGATCCTCGATCCTCCCGTTTGTACATGATCCTATAACAACCTGGTTCACATATATATTCTTGAGCTCAGATACCATTTTAGTATTAGACGGCAGATGAGGAAGGCTAACGATTGGCTCAAGCTTGCTTACATCTATCTCCAACGTTTTGGCATACTCCGCATCTTTGTCTGATTTAATAAATTTATATTTCCTCTGCGCACGTTTTCTTACATAGTCTAATGTGATTTGATCAGGCTCAATAACACCGCTTTTCCCTCCAGCTTCTATTGCCATATTACACATAGTAAACCTTCCGGCCATAGAGAGCTTGCTTATCACCGGCCCCGTAAACTCCAAAGCTTGATAATTTGCTCCATCAACACCGATCAGCCCTATTAAATAAAGTATGAGATCTTTTCCTTCTACCCATTTATTAAGTTTCCCGCTAAAAATAACCTTGATAGTCTTTGGGACCTTAAGCCATACCTTTCCTGTAGCATAGCAAAAGGCCAAATCGGTTGAACCCACACCGGTAGAAAACGCACCCAAAGCGCCGTAAGTGCAGGTATGAGAATCCGCGCCAACAACGCAATCCCCTGGCAATACTATACCCTTCTCTGGAAGCAGCGCATGTTCAACCCCAACCTCCCCCTGGTCAAAATAATATTTTATTTTCTGTTCTTTAGAAAATTTTCTCAACACATTGGCCTGCTCGGCGGATTTTATGTCCTTATTAGGAGTGAAATGATCCGGCACCAGCACGATTTTTTTATTGTTAAATACTTTTTTGTATCCATTTGAGTAAAACTCCCTTATTGCTATGGGCGCTGTTATATCATTCCCCAGCGCTATATCCACATCAGCTATAATAAACTCGCCCGGTTCAACCTTCTTTTTCCCGCAATGATTCGCTAATATTTTTTCCGTTATATTCATTAATTCAATCCCTTCATATTCTCTCTTGTTTCGCTTTCTTAACTTTCTTAGGCAGCATCATGATTCTGTTTAAGGCATTCAAATAAGCGCGCGCACTTGCCTCTATAATATCCGTAGAAACTCCTCGCCCGAGTACTACTGAATTATTATAATCAAGTTTAATACTTACCTCGCCTTGAGCATCCTTATCGCTGGATACTGCTCTAAGCGAATAATCAGCAAGCTTAACCTTAATACCTGTAACTTTATCAATCGCTTTACAACAGGCGTCAACAGGGCCATCCCCGCAAGCCGAGTCTTGAATAATCTTTCCAGCCTTTTTTATTCTTATTGTCGCTGTAGGTATAATACCCGTGCCTGACGAAGTATTCAGATAATCAAGGATAAATGTCTCCGGTATTTCTGCAAGCTGGTTTTCAACAAGAGCCACCAGATCTTCATCGTATATGTTTTTCTTCCTGTCTGCAAGTTCCTTAAAAAGCACAAAAAGCCTTTCAAGTTCATCTTTGTCTATAGTATATCCGAGTTCTTTAAGGCGTTTCCCAAATGCATGTCTGCCTGAATGTTTCCCCAACACAAGTTTGCTGCACGGAACACCAACGGATTCGGGAGTCATAATCTCATAAGTGAGCGGCGATTTAATAACCCCATCTTGATGAATACCGGCTTCATGCGCAAATGCATTGCTTCCGACAATTGCTTTATTGGGTTGGACAATTATACCGGTCAAAGTAGAAACAAGCCTGCTGGTTTTATATATTTCTTTTTTATTAACATTTGTAGTTAGATTAAAATACTTCTTGCGTGTGGCAAGAGCCATCACAATCTCTTCAAGCGAAGCATTCCCGGCCCGCTCACCAAGCCCGTTAATAGTGCACTCTACCTGCCTTGCTCCATTCTTAAGAGCTTGAAGCGAATTGGCAACACCAAGCCCGAGATCGTTATGGCAGTGTACGCTTATAATGCAATCACTTTTACAGCTGAGTTCCTGATGAAGTTTTCCTATAAGCGCACCGAATTCCTGGGGTATCGCATACCCTACAGTATCCGGTATATTAATGGATTTAGCTCCCGCTGCTGAAACAGCCTCGCATATGCTTAGAAGATATGAAAAATCACTCCTGCTAGCATCCTCAGCTGAAAACTCAACATTATCAGTATACTTTGCTGCATACTTAACAGCCTCTACAGCCATCTCAAGGACCTGCTGCCTCGTTTTTTTTAGTTTGCTTTTGAGATGAATATCTGAAGTAGCAATAAAAGTATGAATCCTGGGTTTATCGGAGTATTTTACGGCACTCCAGCATGCATCAATATCTTTCTTATTAGCCCTGGCCAATCCGCATACTTCCACACCCTTTACCCTTTTAGCTACAGTCTTTACAGCGTCAAAATCACCCTGCGATGTGATGGGAAATCCCGCCTCTATAACATCCACCCCCAAACGCGCCAGCTGAAAAGCTATCTCAAGCTTTTCTTTATTATTAAGACTTGCTCCCGGGGATTGTTCACCATCCCTAAGAGTTGTATCAAATATTATTACTTTATCTTTTTTCATTTTTTATCTCCCTCCCCTTAAAACGCCTAAACCTTAAAACAAAACCTAACAAACCCCAAACTATGTATGCTAAATATAATAAGAATATAAAATTCTCAGGATAAACATATATTAACAATCCAAAAATCAGGACTATCACCAAACTGCTAAACGGCTTCGGCCGTGAAAATTTAATCATCTTAAAATTATTCCATTTTACTTGCGAAACCATTGCTATCGATAAAAAGAACATAAAAAGAGGCATACTCTTAGCAAAAATCGGCACATTTTGCATTAATAAAGGAATTGTTTTTGCAGTAATCTCCTGATAGAATAACTGATATACCAATACAAACGCAGCAAGAATGCCGCCAGCTGCGGGTGTAGGCAGACCGACAAAATAAGAATCAGAAATATTGTTGCCGTCCAAAGATTTCACATTAAACCGCGCTAATCTTAAACAGCTGCTTATTACAAAGAGCAGAGCTATAATGAAGCCCAGCTTGCCGTACTGATAAAGTATAAGCTGATGCATCATGATTGCCGGCGCAATACCAAAACTAATCCAGTCTGCAAAAGAATCAAACTCTATGCCGAAACTGCTTGTTGTATTTGTCATTCTTGCAACCCTGCCATCCAGCACATCGCAGAAATGACAAGCTACAATAGCCCAAGCCGCGTTTGAAAAATTGCTCTTGAAGACTTCAATAATAGCAAAAAATCCTAGAGAGAGATTTAATAAGGTGAAAGTTGTAGGCAAAACATATATACCTTTTTTCTTCATTCCAAAACCCCTATTTTAGTTATTCCTGCCTTTACATTATCACCTGGTTTTACGCAAAGCTCAACAGAACTCGGCATAAAAATATCTACCTGTGATCCGAATCTGATAAAACCTATTTTTTGCCCTTGTTCTACAGCTTCGTTAACTTTTACCCAACACTCAATTCTCCTGGCTATCAAACCTACTATTTGAGTTACTGCAACGGTTATTTTATCCCCTTTGATAATTATAGTATTTTTCGCATTTTCTTCTGATGCTTCTTTTTTATAGGCCGCCTTAAATGCTCCTTTTTTCCGTTCAATATTCTGAACAGTCCCGTTAATCGGCGAACGTTGAATATGGACATTAAATATTGACAGGAAGATCCTAACAACCTGGCACTGGCCTATATCGCTACTTTCCAGTTTCTCGCAAGAAAGAACCTTGCCATCCGCAGGCGCTAATAATACACTTGCGGAACTGTTTATAAGACGTCCGGGATCGCGAAAAAAGAAAAGAACAAAGATACACAACAAGAACATCAAGGCTGCTATTACTTTTGTCCAGACAAATTGCGGTATAACAAAAACAAAAGCAAGACTAGAAAAAACAACAGCAAAAAGAATTCCGCTTTTTACAATCATTACTTTTTCTTAAGCCACGGCATCATTCCGCGCAGTTGAGCGCCAACTTTTTCAATTGTATGTTCACTAAGTTCTTTGCGAAATTTATCAAAATTCGGCCTGCCGGCTTCACTTTCTTTAATCCAGGTCCTTGCAAACTTCCCTGATTTAATTTCTTTTAAAACTTTCTGCATAGTTTTCTTAGTTTTATCGCTAATTATCCTCTTGCCAACCACATATTCGCCGTATTCAGCGGTGTTGGAAATTGAATAATTCATGTTGCTGATACCGCCTTCATATATAAGATCAACTATTAGTTTCATCTCGTGCAAGCATTCAAAATAAGCAATCTCAGGTTGATATCCAGCCTCGACAAGAACCTCAAATCCCTTCTTAATAAGTTCTATAACACCTCCGCAAAGGACAACCTGCTCGCCAAACAAATCTGTTTCGGTTTCCTCGGCAAAAGTGGTTTCTATAACTCCGGCCCTTGTCCCGCCGATACCCTTTGAATAGGCTAAAGCCATTTCCTTTGCTTTTCCCGAATAATCCTGTTCAACAGCGATTAAATTCGGGGTTCCGCCGCCTTCAACATAAGTTCTTCTTACTAAATGTCCGGGCCCTTTGGGCGCAATTAAAACAACATCACATTTCTTTGGAGGTTTAATTTGCTTAAACCTGATGTTAAAACCGTGAGAGAAGCCAAGCACAGTACCCTTTTTTATATTTGGCTTAATTTCCTCTTTCCAGATCTTTCCCTGAAATTCATCGGGAACAAGAATTTGTATCCAATCAGCTGTTTTGGCCGCCTCAGCCGCTGAAACTACAGTCCAGTTATCTTCTAATGCCTTTTTATAATTCGACGTATCCGGAAGTTCAGCAATAATAACATCCAAACCGGAATCTCTTAAGTTCTGGGCCTGAGCATGGCCCTGGCTGCCATAACCTATAACTGCGATTTTCTTCCCCTTTAATACATCCAAATTTGCATCCTGATCGTAATACATTTTTGCCATAGTCCTACCTCCTTATAAAGTTATTAAATATTAGTCTTTAAGATGAGATTAAGATTTAATTTATCTGCTATTTTTTCCCTTCTCCTCTTGCCATAGCAACAACGCCTGCCCTGACCATTTCTTTTATTCCAAAAGGAGAAAGCATCTCAATAAAAGCTTCTATTTTTTGCTCATCACCCGTAATTTCAATAATGATTGAGTTTGTATTTACATCCACTATCTTTGCGCGAAAAACATTTACTATCTGCATTATTTCAGACCTTCTGCTGCTATCCGCATTAACCTTAATTAATGCCAGATCCCTCTCCAAATGAGGCACACCGGAAAAATCAGAAATCTTTATAACATCCACTAAACGGTTCAGCTGTTTTTCAACCTGCTCCAATATCCGTTCATCACCCTTTACAATTATGGTCATCCTTGAAATATTCGGATCCTCCGTTTCTCCAACAGCAAGTGAGTCTATATTGAACCCTCGAGCAGAAAACAGACCGGATATCCTTGCAAGCACCCCAGCTTTATTTTCAACCAGAACCGATATTATATGACGCATCTCTCCTCCTTTATATCCAGAACCGCAATTGGATATGGTTTTTATGCTAAACCCGTTATTATTTCATGCAAAGCCGCACCTGATGGAACCATAGGAAAAACATTTTCTTCCTTTTCAATAATGAAATCCATAAAAACAGTATTATCTATTGTTAATGATTTTTCAAGCGCAGGGATAACATCCTCTTTTTTGGTTATTCTCATTCCGCACGCTCCGTACGCTTCTGCAACTTTCACAAAATCAGGAACAAATACAGGGCATCCATCTGCCGGTTTATTACATCCTGGATCACACTCAGGCTTCTTTGACAGACAAACAGCATTATACCTTCTCCCGTAAAACATCTCCTGCCACTGTCTGACCATACCTAAGAAATTATTACTTAATATAACAACCTTCACATTAATCTTATTCAGCACAGCCGTAGCTAATTCCTGTATATTCATCTGTATAGAACCATCACCGGCAATAACAAAAACATCCTTTTTTGGATTAGCAACTTTTGCGCCTATCCCTGCCGGGAAACCATATCCCATAGTCCCCAATCCGCCGGAGGTCAAAAAATGTCTGGGGCTTTCGGGTTTGTAAAACTGAGCAGCCCACATTTGATGCTGACCAACTTCAGTGGTAACAATGGCCTTCCCTTTAGTTATATTTCTGACCTGCTCAATTATATACTGCGGCCTCAACGCATTATCGTTTTTATAATAAGCATTCGGAGTAGCCTTAATCCACTCAGAGATTTGACCGATCCATTTACCGTGAGTGGTCTTTTTAACTAATTTTATCAACTCCTTAAGAATTAACCTGGCATCACCAACAATGGGGATATCGGCAAGAACATTCTTGGATATAGAAGTCGGATCAATATCGATGTGTATTTTTTTTGATAACGGCGCAAAATCTGCTATGCGGCCTGTTATCCTATCATCAAATCTGGATCCAACAGCAATAATTAAATCCGCATTCTGCATGGACATATTTGCTGAATATGTCCCATGCATACCCAACATCCCCAAACTCAATCTGTTGTTCTCTGGAAAAACACCCTGAGCCATCAAGGTGTTGGTAACAGGGATTTCCGCCTTTTCTGCGAGCTCATTCACCTCACCGTGCGCATCTGATATAACCACCCCGCCGCCAATATAGAGAACGGGTTTTTGAGATTTATTGATCAGATCCGCTGCTTTTTTTATCTGCCCTGTATGACCGGTATAAGTAGGCTTATAAGAACGAATCTCAGCTTTTTCTTTATATATAAATTCCGTAGTAGCTTTTTGAACATCAACCGGCAAATCTACAAGCACAGGTCCCGGCCTGCCAGTAGAAGCTATATAAAACGCTTCTTGTATGGTATTCGCTAAATCCTTAACATCTTTAACAAGAAAGTTATGCTTGGTAACAGGTCTGGTAATACCTGTTGCATCCGCTTCCTGGAAAGCATCATTTCCGATAAGATTAGTCGCAACCTGCCCGCTGAACGCAACCATTGGGACTGAATCCATATAAGCTGTAGCAAGCCCCGTAACCAAATTTGTAACTCCGGGACCGGATGTAGAAAAACACACACCTGTCTTGCCGGTTGAACGGGCATAACCGTCTGCCATGTGAGCTGCCCCCTGTTCATGACGGGTAAGAATAAACCTGATTTTAGACTCATTTAACTTATCGATTATTGGGAGCACCACGCCTCCCGGTATGCCGAATATAACTTCAACTTTTTCTTCTATCAAACTTTGCATGAAAATCTCTGCGCCTGTCAATTCCACTTAATTCCTCCTTTACATCTAATCAAAATGTTATATGCTAATTTTCGTCAACTCCTGAGTTTTTCCAATATATCGTTTATTACCTTTACCAGAGACTGAAACTGGTCCTTCCTGCGCACCCTTATCTCCCTAGAAACTTCAGGGTTTTGCTGTATTTTTTTCAGATCCTCCTCAATTCTAAATAAAGGCCCGATAATCGAACGAGATACTACCAGCGATAAAAATATCCCTAATCCCAATATAATTAATCCTTCTACAAAGAAGAAAAAATTTATCGTGCCTAAAATACTTTGCAGCTCATTTTGTAGCAGCTTTTGAGCATTTGCTTTCACTATACTAATTTGAAATACCAGAAACACAGTTGACCACAAAAAAAGAATAGATAAGAAAACCAGAGAAGCGAAATAAAATGCAAACTTTCCCTGGAATCTCTTATTAATAATAAGATAAAACGGCTTCCTCCTTTTTTTCGTAATGTCTTCCACTGTTATTCTCCTTTCATAATAAAAACAAAATATTTTACCAAAAGATCAATTTTATTAAAAATCTACTGTTTCAATATAGCTCCGCTCGCTGCTGATTGCACTATCCTCTGATATCTCGCCAGATATCCCTTTAGATCATCTCTCGGCTCCTGTTTCCAACGCGCTAACCGGAGCTTTATATCTGAATCTGTCAAACGCACATTAAGCAGCCGTTTGGGTATATCTATCTGTATGGTATCGCCATCCCTTAAGATCGCTATAGGCCCGCCCTGTGCAGCCTCTGGACTGACATGACCTATACAAGGGCCTCTGGTCCCTCCGGAGAATCTTCCATCAGTAATCAGTGCAACTGAATCCGCTAAGCCCATCCCAACCAGAGCGCTTGTGGGGCTTAACATCTCTCTCATACCTGGGCCTCCTTTAGGCCCTTCATTTTTAATTATTATTACCTCGCCTTTTTTAATCTTCTTACCTAATATTGCGCTCATAGCAGATTCTTCTGAATTGAATACCCGCGCCGGTCCTTGAAATTTCAGCATCTTTTCATTTACAGCAGACTGCTTTACGACGCACCCATCAGGCGCAATGTTGCCAAATAAAATTGCAATACCGCCTTCTTTCCTGTAAGGCCTGCCGGTTTTTATAATATTGTCATCCAGGACCTTCGCAGATTTTGCAATTTCGGTAATATTCCTGCCGTTCACTGTGCTTGAGGGCAGAATTTTATATTTTAACGCTGATAGCACAGCAGGTATACCGCCTGCGTTATCTAAATCTTCCATATAGTGATCGCCGCTCGGCTCCAGGCTGGCAATATTCGGTATGACTTTAGATACTTCATCAAATTTTGTAAGAGGCAAATTGATGCCCGCTTCATACGCAATCGCAGGCAGATGCAATACAGTGTTTGTAGAACCGCCTAATGCCATGTCAATAACTATCCCATTATGGAACGCGTTTGCCTTAAGTATCTTTCTTGCCGTTACGTCATGCTCCACTAAATCAACTATTTTTACACCGGACTCATAAGCAATTCGTTTTTTCGCGGCTGATCCAGCCATTGCCGTTGCGCATCCGGATAACGACATCCCCATAGCTTCAGTAATACAAGCCATTGTGTTGGCCGTATAAAGGCCCTGGCATGAACCGGGTCCGGGACAGGCGCATAACTCTACACGCTCCAGTTTTTCTTTACTAATCTTCTTTGCCTGGAATTGCCCCACCGCTTCAAATGTATCCCTAACCAGAGATCTTCTTTGCCCATCACAATACCCTGTATGCATCGGGCCCGCTGTAACCACTATTGCCGGCACATCTATCCTGCAGGCTGCCATAAGCATCCCCGGGGTAATCTTATCACAATTTGTTAAAAGGACAAGACCGTCTAACTGATGCGCCTGCGTTATTACTTCAACCATATCCGCAATTATTTCTCTGCTTGGCAATGAATAATTCATGCCCTTATGTCCCATTGCAATCCCATCGCATATAGCTCCAACACCAAAAACAAAAGGCACACCCCCACCGGCAGAAATACCCTGCTCAATAGCGCGTTCAAGCTCCCTCATTCCTACATGACCGGGAACTAAATCAGTAAATGAACTGGCAATACCTATAAAAGGCTTATTTATTCTGCTCTGTGTGACCCCTGTAGCATATAACAACGCACGATTAGGCGCTCTTTGAACACCTTTTCTTGTCACATCACTTCTTAATTCTTTCTTTTCCATGAACTACCTTCCTCTCTAAGTAATTTGTATTCGATACTATCTACTAATGCCTGCCATGAAGCTTCAATAATATTTTCAGATACACCAATTGTATTCCATACCTCATCCTTATCCCTTGAAGTAATAAACACCCTTACTTTAGCTGCCGTACCTTCTGCTGCATCAAGCACCCTCACCTTAAAATCTGAAAGGCTTACCTCTTTAAGCTGAGGATAAAACTTCTCTAAAGACTTCCTGAGCGCATTATCAAGCGCGTTCACAGGGCCATCGCCTTCTGCAACAGTATGCTCAACATGATTATCCACCATCAGTTTAATTGTTGCTTCGGAAACCAGCCCTTTATTATACGGATTTTTCTCAATTGCAACTCGAAATCCCTTTAATTCAAAAAAGGGTTTAAATTTCTTTCCTGCCTTTTTAACAAGCAGCGCAAATGAAGCCTCGGCGCCTTCAAACTGATAACCCTTATTTTCCAAACCTTTAATTGACTCAATTACCTTATCACTTACCGCTGAATCAAAATCAATTTTTAACTCTTTAGCCTTCATTATAATATTACTTCTGCCAGAAAGCTCTGAGATAAGCACCTTACGCTGGTTACCAACCAAACTCGGATCAATATGCTCATAAGTGCTGGTCTTCCTGGCTAAAGCAGAAACGTGAATCCCACCTTTATGAGCAAAAGCCGATGATCCCACAAACGGTTGATGTTCATTCGGGATCTGATTAGCCACCTCAGCTACATAACGAGTAGCTTCTGCAAGGCCCTGAAGCTGACTGTCCGTTAAACAATGGATGCCCATCTTTAGCTTTAAGTTAGCAATAATACTTGCCAAATTCGCATTTCCTGCTCTTTCGCCAAAACCATTTAATGTTCCCTGCACAAGTACACAACCTTCCCTAACCGCTTCGATTGTATTTGCTACAGCGCAGTCTGAATCGTTATGCACATGTATACCTAATGGAGCGGAGATACTCATCCGCACCTCTCTGAATATCTCAGAAATCTCGTAAGGCAGCATTCCTCCATTTGTATCACAAAGCGATATATTATCTGCTCCAGCTTCTTGAGCTTTCTTCAATACAATTAAAGCATAATCCTTATTCGCTTTGAATCCATCAAAGAAATGTTCCGCATCAAAAACTACTTCCAAACCCTTAGATTTAAGGAAGCGGATTGAATCATAAACCATCTTTGCGTTTTCTTCAAGCGAAGTCCTTAGAGCATCATGCACATGTAGATCCCAGGCCTTGCCAAAGATACTGGCTACCTTGACCTTGGATTCCAAAATACTGATCAAATTTTTATCTCTGTATGCAGCTTTTTCCTTATGCCTCGTTGAACCAAAGGCAGTTACTTTGGAATGCTTCAACTTACGCTTCTTTATTTCCTTGAAATACTGGATATCTTTAGGATTAGAACCCGGCCATCCGCCTTCGATGTAATCAATACCCAGATCATCCAGCCTCAAGCTGATTTTTATCTTATCATCAACAGAGAGAGATATTCCGGAACGCTGGGCTCCATCACGCAATGTCGTATCAAATGTTTTTACCGTTCTCATACTCTAACCCCTTTTCCCCAAATCAAACACTTTATGTAAAATCTTAACAGCTTTTTCTAAATCCGCTTTAGCTACAACGCAGCTAATCTTTATTTCGCTGGTAGAGATCATTTCAATATTAATTTTATTTTTAGCCAAAGCTTGAAACATTTTTGCTGCCACACCGGGATGGCTCCTCATGCCCACCCCTACTATAGCAACTTTTGAAATTTCATTATCATAAATTACACGTTTCGCTTTAACCACTTTTTGCGCTTTTTTAAGCACATCTAATGCTTTCCCCAGGTCTTGGCTGGATATAGTAAAAGAGATATCATTATTTTTTCCTCTCGCACCTGACTGGATTATCATATCAACATTAATATGAGCTTTTGCTAACTCTCCAAATATTTTCGCGGCGATGCCCGGCTTATCAGGCACATCAATTACAGATATCTTCGCTTGATTTCGATCCAAAGCAATGCCAGAAACCACAACCTCTTCCATTCTCTTAACCTCCCTAGTTATCCTTGTCCCGACCCTGTCATTATAGCTAGAACGCACATGTATCTCAACATCAAACTTTTTAGCAACTTCAATAGAACGGGCCTGCATTACCTGAGCCCCGGCACCTGCAAGCTCCAAAATCTCATCATAGCTTATTGTATCAATTTTATGGCTTTCAGGGCAAATTCTGGGATCCGTTCTGTAAATACCGTCGACATCCGTATAGATTTCACAAAGATCGGCCTTGAGAACAGCAGCCAGCGCTACAGCCGTCAAATCTGAGCCTCCGCGGCCAAGTGTAACAATATCTGAATTTGAATTTATACCTTGAAAACCAGCAACAATTACAATTCTTTTCTTATCAAGCTCATACCTTAATTTGTTAGGAGTAATTCGTGTAATCTTTGCTCTTGTATGATGAAGCGTTGCTTCAATACCAGCCTGAGCCCCGGTTAAAGATATCGCGCTGTATCTAAGATCTTTTATAGCCATGGTCAGAAGAGCTATAGAGATCTGCTCCCCGGTTGAAAGCAGCACATCCATCTCCCTTTCATCAGGCTTCTTTGTTATTCCATCTGCCATCTTAAGCAGATCATCAGTCATATCGCCCGGCGCGGATACTACGACCACTACATCGTACCCTAATTTCCTGTTTTTTATAACACGACGAGCAACGTTTTTTATTTTACTGCTATCAGCGACAGAGCTGCCTCCAAACTTCATCACTACTAACTTCTTCATTACTTAATATACCCCTTTAGAAACAAATTGTAATATTTTATATTCGCTTTTAACGCCATTGTCGCGAAAAGCATCTACCATTGCTTTCCCGATCCTATTTGTGTTGCTGCCTTTTCTGGCAACTGCAATTATACTTGGCCCTGATCCGCTTAACGCTACTCCTATAGCCCCTGATTTTTTCGCTTGAAAAAAAACTTTTTCCATACCCTTTATCAACTTCTTTCTGTGCGGTTGATGAAACTTGTCGGTCATAGCCTCCCTGACAATCATATCCCGCTCGCGCGACTGCTTTGATGTAACAGAAGCTACAAAAAAAGCCGCGCCGCTCGTGGTAAATATAGAAGTCTTACTCGAGTATTTTAACGGCATAAGTTTTCTTGCATCCTTAGTTACTACCGAAAACTCCGGCATACAAACACATGCGCACAGATCCTTTGCAATCTCCTGGCGCCACCAGAGGACAGAATCATCGTTTATTCTGGTGATACACAATCCTCCGACAAATGCCGGCACTATGTTATCCGCATGGCCTTCTATCTTAACCGCTTTATTAATGAGTTCTCTTTGAGAATATTTATTATCTAAAAGCTCATTTCCCAATTTAAGAGCACCGACAATTGCAGCCGCGCTGGATCCTAATCCGCGCGCAACCGGTATATTATTTATTAATTCAAGACTAAATCTGGGACAGAGCCTTTTATTCTTTAAAAACAAATCCCTGATAATCCTGAAAACCAAATTATTGTGGTTTTCAGGTATAACACCCTTACCAAAACCTTGCACCACAATTTTCGAGGGTTCATTTTTTTTAAGGACCTTAAGAAAGATTTTATTATATAAACTAACCGCCGCGCCCAGACAATCAAATCCGGGACCGAGGTTTGCGCTTGTAGCAGGAATAGTAACTCTTAAAAAATCCTTCATTTTTTTAGCTTAACTTCTTCTTTTTCATTATTAAATACCCGGTTCATCTCCCTCATTGAACAAAATGTACCGCACATACTGCATACATCATTTTCTTTAAGCTTAACTCTTTGTCTTATATTCCTAAAAGTTTGAGGATCTATAGACAACTCCTCCTGGGTTTTCCAATCAAGCCTTTTCCTGGCTAAAGAAATCCTATTATCCCATTCCATTGAATTTGGTATTCCCTTAGCTATATCACCTGCATGCGCGCTGATTCTGGAGGCGATAACTCCCTGTTTAACATCCTCCTCTGTAGGTATCCCTATATGCTCTGAAGGCGTCACATAACATAAAAAATCTGCTCCGTGACTTGCGGCTATTGCTCCGCCGATAGCAGATGTAATATGATCATAACCCGGTGCGATATCGCAAACCAAAGGCCCTAAAACATAGAACGGAGCGCCATTACAAACACTTTTCTGAAGCTCTATATTCGCTTTAATCTGATGTAAAGGCAGATGTCCGGGACCCTCTATTATTACCCCTACTCCGGCATGCCAGGCAATTTTTGTTAATTCTCCAAGGACATATAATTCCGACAGTTGAGCTGAATCACTTGCATCTGCAAGACAACCAGGCCTTAAACCATCACCTAAACTTAAAATCAGATTATATTTCTTGGCAATCTCCAATAATCTGTCAAAATGCTCGTAAAAAGGATTTTCTTTGTTATTAGTCAAGATCCATTCTGCAAGAAAAGCTCCTCCGCGGCTTACTATCCCGGCCAATCTTTTATAGTGTTTCAATACCTCTACAGTCTGACGTGTGACACCGCAATGTATGGTCATGAAATCGACGCCGTCTTCAGCCTGTTTTATTATAGTATCAAACATCATCTCCGGATCCATATCCCTGATATTTTTTCCTTTTAAAACCATACCGCAAATCATCTCATAAATCGGAACAGTCCCAAAAGGAACCGTGCAAGCAGACAGCAAAGCTTTTCTAATATCTGCTATATTGCCGCTTGTTGACAGATCCATTACGGTATCAGCACCTGACTGAATAGCAATTGAAAGTTTCCTAATCTCTTTATATAAATCGGGCGAATCTGAAGAGGTCCCGATATTAGCGTTTACCTTTGTTTTTAATCCTTCTCCAATAGCGCACACATTATCAGAATTCAATTTGTGGTTACTGTTATTAAGAATCACTGCTTTCCCGTCGAGTATGCGCTGAACTAATATATCTGTTGAAATACTTTCCTTAAAAGCAATTTCTTCAATTACTTCAGGTATTTCTCCGAGTTTTAAGACTTCAATTAAGTTTTCCATTTCGCTTAATACTATTTAATTAAACACAAATTCCGCTGTGCCGGTGTTTATCTATCCTTTCTTTAAACAACTCCGCATTTTTCTTTATATCATTTGAGCCGCTTACAGCCCTTACAACCGCAACAGCTCTAGCTCCTGCATTAAGGCAACTCTCAAGATTATCCAAATTTATACCGCCGATAGCCACAAATGGTATATTTATTTTTTTGCTTACTTTTTCTATCAGCTCAACCCCAACTTCTTTATAATCAGGCTTTGTAGGGGTAGAGAATATCGGGCCTACTCCAATATAATCAGCACCTTCTTCTTCGGCTTTTAATGCCTGTTCTAATGAATGCGTGGAACATCCGATTATTTTATCTTTTCCAAGTATTTCTCGAGCAGTTTGTAAAGGCATGTCATCCTGCCCGAGATGCACACCATCTGCCTGACAGGCAAGCGTGATATCAACTCTGTCATTTATTATAAAAAGAACATTATATCTAGCACATATAGCTTTTACTTTTTTTGCCTGTGCGAGGAATTCTTTATCCGGCAAATTCTTAACTCTAAGCTGGAATACATCTGCCCCGCCTTTAGCTGACTCTTCGGCCATCTGGATATATTCAGCTTTATCTGAAGGGATTGTACTAATAATATAAAGCTTGAACAACCTTGTATTGCTCATAATACCGTTTCTCAAGCGAGTATATCTTAAACCTGATACGTTTGATATCTTGAACCTTGTCCTTGAAGCAAAGACGGGAATATTCCTCCAGCACCCTCAATGATTCCTGAACTCTTTTGAAATTAGCCTTAACTATATTATCCACATCTCTATAAGCAAGCTGCCGGGAACTTCTGCCTATATCTGAATTCGCCGTTCTGGCCGCAATTAACTCTGTTTCTCCGGATTTAAACAACTCGCTTACCTTATGTCTAAAAGACCTTAATTGCTTAAAAAAAAAACTGTCTCTTTTTATAAGCCGGACGGTATCTTCTATTACCCTCAAACCTTCCCTTGCCCTGTTAACATTAACATCAATAACTTTTATAATATTCTTGTCCATTATTTTTCTTTTCATTTTAAGCCAAAACTTTTTTTATCTTTTTAATTAAATTCGTTGTTGATTTGTTCTTTTTAAGCTTTACCCGAACAACCTTTTTAACATATTCTCTGCCCACAATATCTTTCAGCTTATAATCACCGCCTTTTACCAAAACATCCGGCCGTAAATTCTTGATGAGTTTATCAGGCGTATCTTCATTAAAACTTATTATATAATCAACGCTCTCAAGAGCTGTCAATAAAACAACCCTATCTATTAAGTTCTGAACAGGTCTGCCCTTCTTTTTTATCCGTCTAACAGAATTATCAGAATTCAAACCGATAATCAGCACATCACCTAATGATTTCGCTTTTGAAAGGAGTCTAACATGACCGCTGTGAAGCAAATCGAAACACCCGTTTGTAAAAACTATCCTTTTACTCTTTGAACGCAAGAAGGAAATAATTCGTTTTAACTGTTTTAAACTCTTATACTTATCCACTTTTTAGTCACTCTCAATTAAAAAACACAAAAGATGCAGTAACGCTATATGACAAACCTGAATATCAGCAGTTCTGCTGGAATCGATACTTATGCAAAGATCCGTTATGCTCTTTAACTTCCCACCGGATTTACCGGTAAAACCTACAGTAAAACATTCTTTTTCTTTGGCAGCAGCAACACCCTTTAATATGTTCGGCGATGTCCCGCTTGTGCTCAATGCAACAACAACATCATCTTTACAGGCAAGAGCTTCTATTTGCTTAGAAAATATTTCCTCAAAACCAAAATCATTTCCGGCAGCTGTAAGCACAGAGGTATTTGTTGTTAGAGCTATCGCGCTTATAGGAGCCCTATCCTTTTCGAACCGCACTACCAGTTCTGCAACAAGATGCTGAGCATCGGCAGCGGACCCGCCATTACCGAATGCTATCAACTTACCGCCCTTTGATAATGATGATTTGATCTTCCTGGAAAGCCCAACAACTTGATCTATTTCCAGTTTGTTAACCGCTGTTTTTGTACTAGCCAGAAATTCTTTAGCCTTTTTTTCCATTATTGTTTTTATTGCTTAACAAATGTTTTTGAATGAAATTTGTATAAAAAGTCCCTTTTTGAAAATATTCATCTTTCATCACCAACTTATGGAACGGAATAGTAGTAGCAATTCCTTCTATAAAAAATTCATCTAACGCGCGCTTCATTTTTTCTATTGCCTCACTTCTATTTCCCCCGTTAACCACAAGTTTTGCAATTAAAGAATCGTAAAATGAAGGTATAGTATAGTTGCAATAAATATGCGTATCAACCCTTACTCCAAAACCACCGGGCAAAACAAGCCCCTTAATCTGTCCCGGGGAAGGTACAAAATCTTGCCACGGATCTTCGGCATTAATCCGGCACTCCATTACATGACCTTTTGGCTTAAAATCATCCGAATCATATTCGATCTTTTCCCCAGCCGCAAGCTTTATTTGTTCTTTAACCAGATCAAGTCCAACAAGCATCTCAGTAACAGGGTGCTCCACCTGGATTCTAGTATTCATTTCCATAAAATAAAAATTTTCATCCTTATCAAGCAAAAACTCCACAGTTCCAACAGTTTGATAGCCTATCGCCTCGCCAACCTTACGCGCCGCCTTACCCATCTTTTTTCTCAAGCTGGAAGAAACGACCGGGCTCGGGGATTCTTCAATCAATTTCTGATGTCTTCTTTGTATAGTGCAATCTCTCTCAGGAAGATACACAACCTTATCTTTTCTGTCTCCCAAAATTTGAAACTCTATATGCCTCGGTTCTTCAATATATTTTTCCATATACACATTTTCATTTCCAAAACTTGCCTTTGCTTCGGTCTGAGCTGTGGCTATCGCGCTCCTGAGCGCTTCCCCATCTTGAACGATTCTCATGCCCTTGCCGCCGCCGCCTGCAGCAGCTTTTACAATAATCGGGAACCCAATCTTCTTGGCAATCTTATACAGGTCTGGATCATCGGCAGAAATGCAGCTGTCAGTCCCGGGCACAATGGGGACACCTGCTTTTTTCATAATCTTCCTGGCCTGCGATTTATTACCCATATTCTCAATAGCCTTTTTGGAAGGACCTATAAATTTAATATGACACGACTCACACACGTCAGCAAAATAAGTATTTTCTGCTAAGAACCCGTACCCGGGATGTATGGCATCTGCCCCGCTTATTTCCGCGGCAGAAACTATATTAGGTATGTTGAGGTAACTATCCGTAGCGGGCCCGGGCCCGATACAAACGGTCTCATCTGCTATCTTAACATGAAGGCTCTCTTTATCTATATCAGAATGAACAGCAACTGTTTTCAACCCGAGTTCCTTGCAAGCTCCGATAATCCTAACTGCAATTTCACCGCGATTAGCAACTAAAACTTTTTTAAACATATATGCCTCAAATTAATTATTATTTTCTATTCCTATGAGATCTCTTCTATTTTATTTCTTCTTCCCTTTTACACTAGTATCAACCAAAAATAGTTCTTGTCCGTATTCTACATGATTATTATTTTCAACAAGTATCTTGACAATCTTTCCTTCCACAGTGCTTAAAACATCTTTCATAATCTTCATAGCCTCTATAACCCCGATTTTCTGGCCAGGCATAACCGTATTCCCTTCGATAACAAAAGGCGGCCTATCTTTTGAAATCGAATGGTAGAACGTTCCTACCATCACTGAACATATAGGAGTAAATTTTTTCTTCTCTTCTTCTGCCTCATTTTTGATTTGTTCTTCGTCTAAAACCGCAGTACTCCCATTTTGAAACTTTTGACCTTTGCTGTGATCAATCCGTCTGCGAAAATAAATCTTAGACTCGTTTTTTTCCAGCGAAAACTCCGTCAGATCTGTTTCTTTTACAAAGTTGATAATTTTCGAAATTTGTTTTTTTTCCATTTTTTATGCCCGTCCTATATATTCTCTTGTACGCGTATCAACACGAACAATATCCCCGATATTAATAAATAAAGGGACCTTAATCTGAACCCCTGTTTCAAGTTCAGCTTGCTTAAGCACATTATTAACGGTATCGCCTTTAATCCCGGGTTCTGTATATTCAACCTTCAAGTCCACAGAATTGGGCAGCTCCAATCCAATGATTTTATCTTCCAGCATTAATAATGAAACTTCCATATTCTCCTTAAAAAAAACTGCATTTTCACCTACCGTATCCAACCCCAGCTCAATCTGATCGTAAGTTTCCATATTCATAAAATGGAAGATATCCCCATCCCGATACAGAAATTGTTCCCTTTTCCTCTCTAAATTCACCTCGCGGAATCTCTCGCCGGACTTAAAAGTTCTTTCGGTAATCGCGCCCGTATGTATATTTTTTATTTTAACCCTGAGCACAGCTCCGCCCTTCCCGGGTTTATGGTGCTGAAACCAAACAACCGTATAAAAATCATTATCAACTTCAATATTTAAACCATTCCTGAAATCACCTGTTGTAATCATCTCTTATAATACCTTCTTATATGTAATTTGATTTAGAAGCTTTTTTATTAGAAATTCTCTTATAATTCAGTCAATACATCACAACCGCTATTAGTTACCAAAACAACATCCTCAATTCTAACTCCGCCAAAACCGGGAACATATATACCCGGCTCAACTGTCAAAACCATGCCTGAGGCTGCTTTGTCGCTGCTTTTCTTGCTTACTCTCGGGAACTCATGCACCTCAAGACCTATCCCATGACCCAAAGAATGAGTGAAATATTTCTTATATCCTTTCGATCCGATAATATCACGGGCAGTTTTATCAACCTTTAAGAGAGCTTTCCCGGGTCTTATCAAACTGATGGCTTTCTCTTGAGCCAACGAAACAATTTGATATATTTTATCATATAATTTTGAGATTCTACCTAAATATATTGTTCTTGTCAAGTCAGAATTGTACCCTTTAAAACTGCAGCCAAAATCCAGCAGTAGAGGCCCCTGTTTGCCTATTTTTGTATTACTGCTTACGTAGTGAGGGTAGCTGGTATTGCTTCCAAATGCCACTATCGGCTCAAAACTAACTCCATCCGCTCCTAGTGAAAGCATTTTTTGCTTAATTAAGCGGGCAAGATACTCTTCAGTCATCCCCATTTTGACAATGCCTCTAACCCATTTAAATGTTTTTGCAGCAATTTCACAGGCCTTACTTATACAATTTATCTCATATTTATCTTTAATCATTCGCATTTTATCTAAAATAGTGTCCTCTTTTATAAACTCATATAAAAAATATTTATTTTTAGAAATTTTCTGACCGAAATCGTAGGAAATTCTCTTAGTATCTATTATAACCTTTTTAATCCGCTCTTTCTTTAACACATCGAGATCTTTTGGTAATTTATTTAATCTAATACATCGCGCTGCGGGGAATCTATTCTTGAACTGATTAATTAACATCTCAGGCAGGAAAAAAAACAATTGATTCTTACATATTACAAACAAAACATCTGCGTCGCTGAAACCGGTTAAATAAAATAAATTGACCGGATCGCATATAAGATACCCGGAATAATCCTTTAGTTTCTTTTGGACTGTTTCTACTCTTTTAAAACTAAACTGAGTTATATTATCCATTTCCTAGTATTTTATTAAATACTCGGCTTTTTAGCTATTCTTTTTTAGATGATTACATTAGCAAATGCGATGTGCTGAATTTAGGCGGCAGATTGTAGCTATTATTTAGTTGCTTAAGAAATATTTTAATCATTGTGAACTTCCCAGTTGCCTGTCGGGTAATTTTTTGGCCTTTCTGTTCACTTTAGAAGAAATAGAAATCCCAGGTTCGATGAGAATTGGCTCAACATTATCTTTCTCAAAAATTAAGCCTTCGGAAATAAACACATCCTGTCCCCAGTTTGTTTCCCATATTCTGCTCATTAATAACAGCATCCAATTTTTAGCCGCATCTTCATTATTAACTTCAGAATCAGGTATCGAAATATACAATACTCCGCTATTTTCGACAATACTACTTACTGCAAATGCATCTTCATAATCTTCCCATAAATAAAAATCTATCAAATCAATTACAACTTCTTCAATTCCTTCCCTGGCTAGAGCTTTTCTTAATCTTACCCCGTATTTGCTGTTCAAAAATTTATTTACTAAATTTGTTTCCAGCAACGCATTTTGTGCTTTTAGATATTGCAAATATTGCCTGAATTTATCTTTTTCACTATAATTACCTTCAAGCATACGAGAAAGCTTCAAAAAACTCTCTATGTCTTTACCTTTATTGGAGCTTTTTATATGAATCTTTAATTGCGGTATTTTTTCGGATGCTTTAATTTTTTGTTCTTCAAAATATGGAGATACAGTTAAAGGATTTGCATCATTTCTAAAAGAAGGTGGAGCAAGAAATGTTAAACCAAAACAGTTACTAGCGCTTTGAATAAAAACAAAATATAAATAAAATGCTAATTTTATGACTTGACCCAGTTGTTTTCGCATAATAGAATTATACAAAACACATATTAAGGTCAAGTAAAATTATTGTTAAATTTAATGTGTTATTTTCGCGAGAATTCTCTCGAAAAATGGTGGCCTAATTAAAATTTCAGACTTATAGCAGAAGCAATTAAGACGAGGTAAACTTAATTTTATTATTAGTCATTGTTCCGATTCCCCAAAGATCACCGGAACTTACAATATTTAATAAGCTAGGAACACTCTACTTAACTTAAAACCGAGAACCGCAAAATATCTTAAAAGCCATCGAGCTTGATCCCACTGAAACTTCTTTCTGCTTATTGGTTGCACTATCTACATTCCAATAAATACCGGCAAAGAATTTATCACCATTATAACCTGTTCCCAACCTAAGTATACCTTTAGCACCGCCGCTAACTGATGTTTTTTTACCTTCCGTGACTTCATAACGCTGATAAACAATATTAGGACCAAAAAAGATATAAGGAGTAAAATAAAAGTTCTTCCAGACAAACGAATAAGCATAGCCGGGCGCTAATGCAATCCCAATAAACTCACCTCCCGTAAATCCGGCTATTTCAGTAAAATATTTTTCATGACTCGCTGGAATTAAAGAATAATTACTCTTAATATCTACAAAAGAAGCAGATGTGATTAGTAAAAATGATCCGGCATTTTTTAACTGCTTTTCAGTCTGATTTACCGCAGCCCTTAAAGAAAATTTGTCATGCGAAAAAACATAAATCAGATTAGTAAAATATTTATCAATCCTTAAATCTTCCCGCTGCGGATACGGATCTGCCGCTTGCCATAGCGAATAGAATTTCTTAGGATCATCAAGATAAAACTTTTTGTACTTCTGATATACCGCATCTATACCGAACTTACTCCCATAAAAACTAAACTGAAAATCGATATAATCCGATTTTCCATATACTGTATTATCTAAAGCAGTCGCACCATTATTCCATGACACAGCCCCGCCAAAACTTTTGTAACTCGCTGAAAAACCGGCATTAGTCTTTATATTGGGTTTATAATCAATTCTCTGGGTTGAACCGGTTTCAGTACTTTCAAACCTTAATTCCAACTTCTGCTGCGAAACAAACGGTTCAATTATTATCGAATCATAGAACTTTTGAATATAAGAATTATTTTTGTCTTCAACCGCGAAAAGCCATACAGAGTGGAAAATTAATGTAATTGAAATAAAAAGTAAGTTAAATTTACTCATTTTATTTGTTTTATAAGATTAGTACAAATATACCAAATTGTGTAAACTATGTGCCCGGGATATACCTTCTACTCGGAGGGGGAGAGATTCGAACTCTCGATCCGCCTTTACAGCGGATAGCGGTTTAGCAAACCGCCGCCATAAGCCAACTAGGCGACCCCTCCTTCAATTAATTGTTCAGCAAGTAGCTTTGGCCTACTCCCGTCTTAATATTGCATTGATTATTTAATATATTACCAAATTTGTCAACTGGTTTATCTGCCTCGCGTCGGACTTTGGTACCCAAAAAATATTCTGTTTACATGCGCCCCTTCTTCCCATGCTCATATTCAATATACGAATCAATATAGTCAGCCGCAATATTCTTATAATCCCTTATAACATCCTGCAGCGGATGCTCTATTACCACTAAATCATTTTTTTCTGCTCCGATCCAATGTCGGTAACTTGACCACTGGTATTCATCAGGCTGTGTTACTATTCCTGCCTTAACAGGATTATGTTCGATATACAGTCCGCATCCAAGCATATAGTTTTCTGTATCTATGATTGCACTACGATATCTCCCCCACCACAGGATTCCTTCATGATTGTACTTCTTGTGAAAGTAATGATAGTACTTAAGCTGGATATATTTCATTATTGATCCTACATGACGGACCGATCCCGGCATATAAACAACAAAATGGGCATGTGTATTCATGCAGCAGTAGTGAATGCAATGTATATGTCCTTTCCTAAAATAATATTTTATAAGCCGAAGATATTTAGTAAAGTCTTCCTGATCTTGAAACAACCTAATATGATTATTACTGCGAGTGATGAAATGATAATATTGTTTTGGGATCAACTCCCGGGGCAACTGTGGCATTAATATAAAATATCATATATACACATTAAATTCAACCTTATTTGGGTACAGTACCCAAATGTTCCAGTACCCAAATGTTCTAAGCCCGACAAAATATATCTTCTCAAAGTAAAATATTTGTGGAATTCTTGGAATAGCAGTCTCACAGCATTTATTTGATTATACTGCCGATTTTTGTATACTACTTAATATGATACTCACAAAAAACTTACCAAAAAATGACACATTGGTAAAACCTTATTTTGCAGCTCTGATCAAAATTAATCTCGTGTTAATTTTGTTATGCCTTTTTATTAACCTGCCATATTTGCTGTTTAGCAATATTGATATATGCAAAATCCTAGTAGCTGCTCATTTTAATATATTAACTGCCTTTTTAGGTTTATTCGCTTTATCATTTTTTCTTGCAAGTTTTTATTTCATAAATATATTTGGACTTATATTGTCCTCGTCCTTGCTTGTAATAAAATTGCTCAACATATTATTGTTGTTTAAACTGGGAGTAACTTCCCAAATTGATTTACTTTTCAACTACATATCTTTGTTTGCTTTGTTTTTTTCTTTCCTGGTATTTTTATCAGGCACTTTCATATGTCGCAGTAAAAGAAATATCTATAATAATAAACTTGCAGTAAGATCGCTTAGCGCTCTCTTGTCATTAACAACATTATTTACTCTTTTAACTTTTACGGAATGGGGGCTTAGGATATTCTGCCCTAATACTTGGTCAGAAGCTTCCCAGTGGCGATGGTATGCGACTAAAGTTAGAAAAAATAAGATTGGATTAAGAAGTTCTGAAATAGACATTAACAATCAGAGTAACGCCAAAAGAATTCTAATACTCGGAGATTCTTTCGCTTACGGATTCAAAGTAGACCAGGACAAAATATTAAGCAGCAGGCTTGAAGAAAAACTCTTAAAAAGATTTCCTGCTGAAGTGATAAACGCATCATTTCCAAACTGGTCTATAGTACATCAAAAACATTTTTTTGAGCGCTTAGGATATGCATTAAAACCTGATTTAGTGGTCATCTGCCATGTCCTGAATGATATTGAATCTGTGAACCCTAAACTCAAAATTTCAAAATTATATGTGTTTCTTAAATATAACCTATATTTAACAGGACTTTTTAATCCACTAATCTCATTATTCTCAGAAAATAGTGCAATAGTAGATATGCAAAGTGCCTACACCGCAAATACAATACCATGGAATAATTATTTCAATAATCTGGAAGTTCTTAATTCGGAGATTAAAGACGCAAACAGCAGTCTGATCTTCTTAATTTTCCCTTGGTTTAGCAATTTCAATCCCTACCCATTCAACGAGGCTCATAACAATTTAAAAAATGGGTTAAAGCAGATGGGAATCGAATCACTGGATCTTCTTGACATATACAAGCACTATCCCGCGAAAGACCTAATAGTGTCATACAGAGATCTTCACCCAAATAGTTTATCTCATGAATTGGCTGCTGAAGAATTATATAAGGTAATAGTCAAACATTTAAAATAAAATATTACTCCATAAATGATGGATATAGTTCTTCTGCAACTTTTCTTTCCATTGAATTTATGTCTAATTGATGTTAACTTTAGGGTGTCCATATAGCGTCCATCTAGAAAAACATGGGGCACGAATGGCACTAACTTCAGCATTTTATTTGGTTATTTCTTTTTAGTAAATCAAAAAAATGGTATGACTTTAGATCAATAGAGCATTAGAACACAGCCAATTTTTAATACTCGAATACTCCGTGATCAATATATAACAAGAAACGCAGCAGAGGTATTATAGTATTGTTCCCCATTTTTTTTTGCTCTGCACCTTTGCTGAGAATGATTCCTTTTTTGTATTGCTGAATTTGCTTAAGTTCCTCGCTGCGCATAGTATTTGTCCATTTGACTTCAATAGGAAAGAACTCGTCACCGATGACCACCGCCACATCAACTTCTCCTTTATTTCCCCGGATATAGTATGTTGGGAAACGGCGTTTACAGTGGTCCACGATAATAGCCTCAATATAAGACGATAAAAACAGATTGTCAGATAATTTTTTCTGTATATCAGTAGTCGTAACGCTCGGATTTAGATGTACAGTAACAGCATGGTCTATAAAAGGATCCCGAAAATATATTTTTCGATTTTTCTTTGGCCCACCAACTAATTTATGTTCAACTAGCATCTCTTGGATGTGGATGACATGGGCCGATTCTAAGAGATAACAGTAATCAGCAACTGTTTTGTGATGCTCTATCGAGAGACTTTTCCCAAGCGTATTCCACGAAATCCCATTAAGATATGTTTTCTTAATGCCTCGCAGAATTTCCCATACATAGTGCTCATCTTTGTTATGTTTGAGCATATCACCTACAATCCATTGAATATATGTATTGGTAACTGATCTCGAAATTACTTTATGCTTCTCAAATTCCGTGATAGCTGGCAGATATCCACCATGTATCAAATACTCATTGAGCAACACAAGAAGTCTTCCATGATATTTCTCATACTCTGAGACTGTGCTTAGTAATGGCTTTTCAATAATATCGTGACATGCAGCATATAGCTTTTTATCTTTCAGGCAAACAAACTCAGTAAATGAAAGAGGATTATACGAATAGTCAACCACTGACGCTGCACCACGACGGCCTGGGAACCGCTTCATAGCAGCTTTTATAATTGACGTGTCAGAACCCGTCAAAAAAATTGACATATATTCAAATGTGCCTGAATCTGCTAGAAATTTTAAAGACTTATCCCAATCTGGAATGTAGTTAACTTCATCAACAAAAAGATAAAGATGCTTTTGCATTTGCTCAGAAAATTGGTTAATAATCAAGCGCAATTTGTGATGCGAATCAATAAGCTCTCCAGAAAGAAACAAAATGCTCTCTGGCGACACCTTTTTTTGCTCAAGAAGTCTAAGAATCAATTGTTTCAAAAAAGTAGTTTTTCCTACTTGCCTTCCTCCAGTAATTACGAAAATACCAGGAAGATTGAAATTCTTCTCCTGTAGCAGAGTGGAATAATATACCAATGGAGCTAAAGTTAGTTTCTTCAGATGAGGATCATGGTTTCGATACCTCACAACCGACTCCCTAAACTGATTATGTACCTCAAAATCCTCTAACATACCAATACTTTAACATATGTAAAATATTTAGTCAATATATAATGACCAAATTTGGTCAATATATAATGACCAAATTTAAGCATAAAAATAGGGAACAATATCGAATGTTTTTAAAAAGCATATCCTTGAAACAATATTTGCAAGGTTAAATATTGGGAGTTATTTAATAAGGCCTGATAGGACTAATATGAGGGATTATATTTCAGTAGACAGCAAATTAGGGAATTGCAGTGAACCGCTAATTTCATTACTTAGAGCTAAGCTTGAATCATTAAATACTGAAAGGTGGATGGCAAGCAAGTCCTAGTTGTAAAGCTTCAAAGAGAACTAAAGCAAGTTCTATAAACTGGGACATTTCGGCTACTTTGTTTTATAAGTTGTTTAAACCGTCCTAGTAGGATGTTATTAATGTGTAAATTCCCATTTGAAAGTATAATACGTATAGTCTCCTCAGCTGCATCGCGAATATATGGATCTGAATCATTCTGTGCACTTATTAAATTATCAAGATCTTTTTCAAAGGCATCTTCCCATCCTTTCTTTTGAGACATTTCTTCTAAATCATTTATATCAAATAGTGCCGGTTTGTCATTAAAAATACCTGATACTATTGACAAAGCTAGTGTATCTGGATGAAAATAAAATTTCATATGATACAATAAATGATAAACACCCAATATCCAATCTTCACTACCCATAATTGCTTTTTCAGGAATTGCCTTTAGAGCTTCAAGATCAACATCCCCACCAGTAAAGAGCATTTCAGATCGTGATTCACGATAATAGCTTCCAACATCTGGCATAATCCCTTTAACAGCACCAGATCTATGGTTTTCTACTTCAGTCAACACTTTTTCTAATATGGCAGAATATGCATGAATATTTGTTATAGGATTCAATAAGGCAATCGATATTTTCTTATTTTCTGTTGTTTCATCCACTTTTAGCCCATTAATAGAATTAAGGTATCTTTTTACCATAGCTGGCCGAATTTGAAAAACTCCCATTGAATTATTTGCCTCAAACACAATCCCTCCAAATAAATCAACAAGCTTTGCAGAAAAAGTTATATTTAGCAGCCACTGTGGCCAGTTTTGCTTGAGTCTTTCAATAAAATCCTGCCATTGAGATTGTCGCTTTTTCAAAACAAACAAAGCATGATCTATCGTGTATTGATTTGCAACTGCATTGATCATTCCGGAAACATACAACTCAGGTGGACGATTATATTTATTGGACACTTGAAGAATTGTCTGACGATATGAATCTGGCAATCTGCGAATAGCCTTTACTTGTTGCAAATACGCTAGTGGTATTATATTCCGATCTCTCTTCTTGATTTCATGGAGCCTAACTATTTTAAAAGCAAAATTTTCAGGTGTTCCATAAAAACGTCTAAAGGGAGAAAGATCTTTTCGCTTTTCATTGACTTCTAAATAGTCAAACCATGGGAATATGCTAGAGTAATCACTATGGCTAGCTTTTTCAATACCCTGAAAAAATTTATTTTGAAACTCACCTATATTAACAGATGATAAACTAACATAATCTAAAACCTTGATAATTCCAATGGACAATCCTACAATTGAAGCTCCTGTTAATCCAATTAACTTCAAAACTTTTCTCCGACCATTTGTGTCAATAGATGAATGTTCTTCATATGTTATAGAAATGTCATGTATAGCACGTATCGCAACGGTCATTAATCCTACAAAAAATAAAACTACAGAATGATTAATAGGCAAATTACTTATGCCTACCAATGGCCCAAAAGAACCTGTGCCTATCGAAAAGAAAAAAGCACTCCAATCAAAGTGTCTCTTGTTACTTTGGAACACGTACTGCAGCCCAAAAAATATTGATACAGAAAACCAATGGAGAAAGTATGAGGGGATACTTATCGGAAACAATGCAAATAGAGCACCAAAGATAATAGGCCCAATTGATAAAGCAATTATTGGCTGTAATAACCAAGCCCACAGTTTAAAATTGCGATTCTTTCTACTCACTTTTAGCAATTTAGTAATCAGCCCTGATTGATAAGATTTTTTCTCTGGGTTTTTCTCAATAATACTTTGTATTTTACTATCATTAGAAAATGTATATGAATCAATGCAATGACTCAAACCGGGAGGGGCAAGAAGCATTTTACTTGTCGAAACAGTGGGTAAACAAGTAACACATATACTGATTGATACTATAATTGATATAATTTTCAATATAAAACTCTTCATATTAGTAAGTTTAATATATTGATATTAAGATTCAAGTAAAATTCGTGTAAATTTTGGCAAGGAAATTTTAAAATTTACAATTAATTTACATGCTTGAGTGATGCAAACTTGATATAATATATAAATATAACTTCCCATGGAACACATTAAACGTTTACTAATAAATCTAAATATTTATTTAATTGCTGTACTTCTTGCAATTTCTCATTCTTTATTAAGCTCGAGCTCATTTCTTGCGCCGCCAGCGGGTCCGGGTACAGCTGAAAAAGTTATTGCTTTATTTCCGGATAAGCAAAAGTCTAAAATGGCATACAAAGAAATACATAATCTCAGGTTGCAATATCTTAGAGAATCAGATCTAAAAAAGAAATCTGAAGTAATTGCCAAGCTTGAAGGGATTGCGGATCTGCTGATTGAAAGCAGTTTATACAGCGGACAGGCTGCCAATGAAGCCATGATTTCTATATCGTTATTGGTTGACAGCGAGAGTGAAATCGGCATGGAAACAGCCTGCAGAATTATCACTTGTAACAAATATACTTGCGCCGTTTTGATAGCTAAAGCAAATGCAGCCAATTCTTTATGGCGGGCTTATTGCAGTAGGAATAACAAAATGGTTCTGAAAAAATTAGAGGGAACATCTCATGTATTTTCTGAATTTTTGATTAATCCAAGGATTCATTTTGAAAATCACACTTCGAATGATAGAGCAAACTTTGCTATCGGTAAATTTAGAATTGCCGCGTTTAACGTATTAAATATTTTACTGAGAGAGAAAATATTAATAGGCGCTCAAAGTCTTGGGATGATAGCTGAGAAAAGCAGGGATGCTAATTCTATCAAAGACGCCATTGTTATGTTAATTAACGAGGCCTTAGATAAAAAGAACCCGTTGGCAGTTGCGGAGTTAAAAAAAAGAAGAATCCAAATTAATCACCGAATAAAAGAGATTTCCTATGAAGATCTTGAAAATTATTGGATTATTACTATGGGGTCACTAGATGAGTTAACAAACAACAAGATATTCCACTTAAATTTCCGCCCGGTTAGAGACAAAAATTCGTCAAATTAAGCACACACCCTAACCCTACGAGGTGGACTCCTTAGCGACTTTCACTACACTATTTGGCGACTGTCACTGAGATCGCTCAAAAAGGGGTAGCCGGAGCAAAATTTTGGGTTTTGAGACGAAGCCAAGTTTTGTGAAACGAGCCCCCACTGCTTCGCTTTGCGAAGCAAAGCGGTGGGGGTAAGTTGAGTAAAACGACGGCTGCAGCCCAAAAACCAAATTTGCAGCCGGTAGCCGCCTTTTTGTGCGATCTCTCACTAAGTCCACTATAAGTCTTGAAATGGAAAAAACCTGAAGTTTCTAAATTGGCTTTACAAAGCATGTGAAATAACTGGAATTAGAAATTTCTTCATGATAGAATATAGCTGAAAGGTTCTGCCGAATGCGTAGTTGAGCTGACCGCTCAATCCAACAACTTGTTAGAGTTTCAAATGAATAACAACGAGAGGATGATTATTTAAGAAACAGCAAATAGAAACGGCCTCTTTATCTCATTTATATTATGGATAACGTTGAGGAAATATATAATAATCAAGTTACTGATACGGTTGTATCCAGGATTAAGATTATTATTCCTATAGCTTCTTCACTTTTTATTGTTTTTTCCCCGATTGATTTTCTGATATATCCCGAATATGGAGTTTTCTTTTTAAAGATAAGAATATTAACTTCAGTTGCTTTGTTTTCGCTTTACATTCCCGTAATGAGCCCGAAATGGAAAAAATATGCGGTCTGGGTGGCTATTTTAGGCGTATGTTTAGTCATTGCTTCTATGGCCGTAATGATATACCTCACGAATGGTAGCAAAAGCATATATTATGATGGCTATAATCTTACCCTGCTGGCCTTGCTTGTTCTTAATGGTTTTTACTTACTTCCAAACTTAATTGCGTGTGTAGTAGGGTTACATTTATATTGGATTCCCTGTATATTAAAACAATCAGAATTTGATTTAGATAATTTTATTTCTGGTAATTTCCTTTTAGGCACTACAATTATTTTTATTTTGGTCATGACAAAATTTTACAGTATTCAGCACTACAAAGCTTATAAAAGGAGTGTGGCGGTCAAACAAAGCCAAAAGGATGTGGCTGAGACGAATATAAAACTGTCAAGAAGCAACAAGGATCTGGAAAATCTTTACCAGCAGGCAACAGAAATGGCCAGGAGAGATATGCTTACAGGACTTTTTAACCAGATGAATTTCAAGGAAACATTAAAAAGGGAATTTGCTTACTCTAAAAGATATAAATCGCCCTTGAGCATTATGTTTATTGATCTTGATTATTTCAAGGAAATAAACGACATGTACGGCCACCAGGCTGGCGATAAGGTTTTGAAAGGTTTTGCGAATATACTGTTAACCGAGTCAAGGTCTACGGACACACCCGCACGGTATGGCGGTGACGAACTTGCAGTGGTTTTACCTAGCACAAACAAAAACCAGGCGCTATTTATTGCAGAAAGACTGTGCAAAAGTATAAATAAACTTAATTTCCAATCCGAAGGAGGGCCTGAACGCGTAGGTGCCAGTATAGGTGTTGCAGAACTTGGGGTAGAGGACAAAAATTCCAGAGATTTTCTTGATCGAGTAGACAGAGCTGTTTATATCGCAAAGGAATCAGGAAGGGGCAGGGTTGCACAGGATGGTGATGAAAAAATGATAAAGTATAATATGCACGTCACAGGCGAATCAGGATTGCCTGAAGTGTTGACCACTCTTAATAACCTTATAAAAATAAAGGATAAAACCCGGAATTGGGAAACAATAGACTTAACCGAAATTATTGATGAAATGGGCAGGAAGCTGAAATTTTCAGACAAACAGATAGCGGATATAAAAATAGTAGCTATTCTACACGATGCCGGCAATATAGGAGTTCCGGATGTTATACTTCTTAAGACAACCAAATTAAATGATTCTGAGTGGGATGTGCTGAAAAACCATGCAAAGATTGGTAGAGATTTAGTAATTAAGGCCAGCAAAGGAATGAATAGTGTTGCCGAGGCAATCTACTACCATCATGAGAGATGGGATGGGACCGGCTATCCTGAAGGATTGAAAGGTGAAGATATCCCTGTAACAGCAAGGATTGTTTCAGTTTTAGATGCATACAGTGCTATGATTTCAAAAAGGCCCTACAGAAATCCATTTACGAAAGAACATGCATTGTTACAGATTAAAGATTGTTCAGGCAGTCAGTTTGATCCCAAAATTGTTGAGGTTTTTGTTGAAAGTATCAATAAATTTGACGGGCACGGTAAAAATTTATGAAAACATAAGAAAATGAAAAAACCAGCCAAAGTTATAGAAGAGCTATACGTTGTTGAGATAAATAAAGTTATTTGCAGAAGGCTTAGAGTGGTTGCAATAATTTTAATTATTATGCTTCTAGGCTTTAATTGTTTTGACTGGATTTTTTACCCAGAATTAGCTGAAAATTTCCTAAAGCTTAGAGTAATAGTTTCCTCTTTGATATGTATAATATTTTTTCTAACTTTCTCTAAAAGATTAAGAAAAAATGTAATATGGCTGGCTACCGCAGCCGCAGTTTCACACGGAATGGCAATAAGTTTAATTATAAATCTGGCCGATAGTTCCCAAAGCAGTTACTATGAATTTATAAACCTTTCGATAATGGCTCCTCTGGTATGCAATGGCTTTTTTTTAATTCCTAATCTTGTTGCAGCCGGTCTGCAAATTTTGTTTTACAATATTGCGGTGTTACTTAAACTGGAATTATGGGATACAAACAACTTCCTTTTTGCCAATTATTTTATGACGGGGACATCTATAATGATGTTGCTGCTAACAAAAATTTTTAGCACACAATACAAAAATACATTCCTTTCTACCGAAGAATTAAATCAGAGCGAAAAAGCCCTTGAAAAGAGCAACAACAGACTAATTGAAAGCAATAAAGAGCTGGATAAGCTTTACCAGAAAGCTCGTGATATGGCCATGAAGGATCTTCTAACGGGGCTCTACAACCAGACCAATTTTAAGGAAACGCTTAAAAAGGAGTTTGATTTCTCGAAAAGATACAGAGCGCCCCTTAGTATTATTTTCATTGATCTGGATAATTTTAAAGATATAAATGACACATACGGCCATCAAATAGGTGATCTTATACTAAAAAAAGTTTCTGAAGTAATACTGAAAGGCACAAGGGGTTCAGATTTCTCAGCGCGCTATGGTGGTGATGAGATCGCTGTGATACTCCCAAATACAAATAGGGATATGGCATTTTTTTTGGCTGAGCGGATCCGCAGGAAATTAGATAACATATCACTCAAGGACAAAAAAGGACCTGATAAAATAGGAGCCAGCATCGGCCTGGCTGAACTAAGCAGGGATGATGTCTCTCCGGAAGCCTTCTTGGAAAGAGTAGACCATGCTGTTTATCTTGCAAAGGATTCTGGCCGAGGGCAAATCAACGTATGGGATAAGATTGAAAAGCAGCACAAAGATAAATCGGAAGAAGGATGGGAAAAAGGCACTGACGAGATGCTTTCAGCACTTGAAGCAGTGGTTGATGCGAGTAACGAATCGATTAATCGGTCTTCAGACAAACATCATGAAATAATTATTTTATTAAGCAAAAAATTAAATTTTTCTCCAAAACAGACATAGAGCCTGCTAGCGGCATGTGCCATAAGGGATGTTGGTACTATTAGCATTCCGGAAGTTATCCTCCTTAAATCAGATAAACTGGATTATTCGGAGTGGACGATAATGAAGGATCATACAAAGGTTGGAAGAAATCTGGTTCTTCAGACTTCAACAGATTTAAAGGATATCGCCGAATCTGTATACTATCACCATGAAAGATGGGATGGAGAAGGCTATCCAGAAGGATTGAAGGGGGATCAAATCCCGCTAATGGCAAGGATTATTGCTGTGATAGATACGTATTGCGCAATGATACAGGATAGGCCATACAGGAAAGCGCTTAGTGATAGTGAAGCTCTTAAACAAATAAAGGAAGGTTCAAATATATATTTTGATCCAAAAATTGTAGATTTGTTTATAGAAGCGTTTATAGAATACAAATCAACTGAAGATTCCACATAACATAATGAAGATACTGGGATCAGATCTGGTCTCTTAGTGACAGTCATTAAGTCTAGTCATTAAGTCTAAACTGCATTCACGTTCAACATAATAGCTAAACTTGGTGACTGTCACTAAGTAAAGTTGATAATTAGATATGATTATAATATTGCGGATTTATTGGATTTTGTTATTTTCACTTAGTTAAAGTCGTTAATCAATTAAATAAATTTGTTAATTGATTCATACTATCAATAACAAAATCAGGATTTGTTTTTATTATATCCTCTTTTTTACTGAATCCGTAGGTTACTGCGCAGGTTATAACACCTGCCTGCTTCCCAGCCAAAACATCTACAGGCATATCACCTATAAATACTGTTTTGTCTTTTTTTAGTTTATGTCTTGATATTATATTGTCCAACGGACATGAAGAAGGTTTTAAACAACTTAGATCATCCCCTCCTATAATGTCTTTGAAATGTTTATCTATCCCTAAAGTTTTGAGCAGTCTTTTAGAAGAACCATATCTCCTATTTGTTACAATAAATTTATTCTTATCTCTGAAATTCTCAAGAACATCCTTTACACCCATAAAAATACTTGTATTTTCAAGATAATGGTTTTTATAATATTTTTCATAATCGGAAGAACATTTCTGTAAAACCGCTTCAGAAACATTTCCCGCACTTTTTTTTAAAAGGTACTCTATAGAACTGCCGATGTGAAACATTATCTCTTCAGAGGTTTTAGCAGGCAATTTGTTCTCTTTAAGCGCATTTTGCACGGCTGAAATAATATCTTTTTTGGAATCAACCAATGTCCCATCCAAATCAAAAAATATATTTTCAATAAACTTCATAAATTTAGCTCTGGCAAGATATTTATTGGGTATTTAACGACACTGACCAAACCTTTATCTATGTTGCTCCAAACTATCTATCTTTTTTATCCTTCTCAAATGCCTGCCACCCTGGAATCCTGTTTTGATCCATGTATTAATAATATCTTTAACATTATTCTGATTATAAGGCTTTCCACCTAACACAAGAACATTCGAATCATTATGTTCTCTGCTTAATCTTGCCTCACGTTTGTTATGAACCAAAGCAGCCCTTATCCCACGCACTTTATTTGCAACTATAGATGCACCGATACCAGTAGAACAAGCTACAACACCTGAAGAATTTTTTTCCTTGCTTACATTTTTAGCAACTTTACTTATATAATCCGGATAATCAACACTGTCAGTATTATATGTTCCTACATCTTCAACCTTATATCCCAGTTTTTTTAGTAATTTCTTGGCATACTCCTTTACATGAAACCCGCCGTGATCTGCACCTAAATAAATTTTTTTCTCAATACTCATAATCGTATACTCAGCCTTTCTTTAATATTTTATTTAGATCTTTTGTGTTTTATTCAAAAAATCTATTTTATACTTTGCTCATCGTATTAGCCTTCTGTTCAATTGTTGACAATAGAGAATTAAACGAATTCTCAAACGAAACAAGTCCTGCTTCAAGGAGTTCATTACAGATATTATTAATATTAATACCGTACATTCCCAATTCACTTAATACATCTTTTGCACCATCAAAATTAGATGGGACAGCATTTACGACATTGCCGTGATCTAAAAAAGCATTGAAAGTTGATTCCGGCATTGTATTAACTGTATCAGGCGCTATTAATTCGGTTATATACATTATATCACTAAAAGCAGGATTTTTCGTCCCTGTTGAAGCCCATAGTATGCGCTGTTTATTTGCACCTTTTTTTGCAACTTCCTCAAATTCTACGGACGAAAACAACTTAATCCATTTTTTATAAACTAACCACGAGTTGGCAACAGCAGCTTTGCCTTTAAGCAATGATAATTTGTCTTTTTTTTCTTTACTGGTTTCTCTCGAAATAACTTCATCAATTCTTTTGTCAATCGCGGTATCAATCCTACTAACAAAGATGCTGGCTACTGACCTTACACCGCTTAAATCCAAAGCTTTATTACTGAATTTCCGCAAACCTCTTATATAACTTTTAACCGTATTCACATATTGCTGAACAGAAAAAATAAGCGTAATATTAATATTCATTCCATTAGATAGAAACTCTTCAATTGCAAGAAAACCCGGTTCTGTGGCAGGGACTTTGAACATAACATTTGAACGGTTAACTTTTTTAAATAGTCTTTTTCCCTCTTCTATGGTTTCCTGCGTTTTCATTGCAAGCATAGGATTGATCTCCAAACTTACATATCCATCCTTACCAGAGGATTTTTCATAAACTGACTTTAATATGTCAGCGGCATCTTGAATATCTTTAATAGTTAGTTCATCATAAATCTCGAATGCTGTTTTATTATCATTTGCCAGCTCAACCAACCTTTTATCGTAATCTGAGCTCTGGCTAATTGCTTTGTCAAATATTGTTGGATTTGAAGTCATCCCCAAAAGTCCCTTTCCAATTAATCTGTGCAAATTACCGCTTTTTATTAGATCCCTGCTGATGTTATCAAGCCAGGCACTTTGTCCAAATTCGCCTAATTTCTGAATTGATGTTTTTTCCATAAATTTTCCACTCCTCTGATAATTTATTGATTTCCTGTAATTTTATGTCCTTCTTGTAATAATCTATCTGATATATTAAGATTCTTCTTCCTCAATCCGATAATACCAATCTTCATTTTATAAAATTTTGCATTTAAGTTTTTCTTTGATATAAAGTAATGATACTCATAGAGATCATTATGTCAAGTTATAATTTATCGGGACCCTTTAACAAATAAACTTTATATTTCTCATCACTAAATGCTTTATTAAAATCCGCTAATTGAACAGTGTTTTCATTAAACAATTTCAATGATTCTCTGGTGTAATTAAAAACCTTATTAAAAGGCAGTTGTATTGAAAATGGGGATTCGGCTGACAATTTATGTCCAAGAACTATAACAACCGGCCTGTTAAAATTATCTTTAAGTTTTTTTGCGGTTGCCAGCAATTCTTTTAATGAAAATATTCTTTTGTTACGCACCGTAAGGCTTGGCACTTTCCCAAATCTGCTCTCTCTTGGGATATAAATATCGAATCTTTTATTGTAATACAAAATCGATTCAATCAAATAGTCAGGTTCGCCGACAATAATTGCATTTTTTAACATATTATTAGTATTCAGCATTTCAGCAAAGCTCTTGCTGGAAGAGTAATCTAAACAGATTTCTGATTTAATACTCTTAAATGCCTTTAAACAATGAAAAAAAAGAATAGCAACCAAAATACCATAAATTATCATACTCCAATACTTTTTATTCGAACTTTTAACCTCTGTATTCCGTCCCGCCATCTCACGGTCTTTAAGATCTATCCAAAATACACCGATTATAACTATAAATAATAAAGCCTGATGGAGTATATGAGCTTTATAGATTAAATTTGAAAACAAATTGAATCCGGCTATACTTAATAGAGCGATAATTCCAATATGAAATTTTCTGAATGTGTAAATTATGAAAAGCCATACAATAACTGAAATTATATAAATATTGTTGATAAATAATATATCCTTTAAGTTTTCGCCGATGACTACAAACGATCTAATAAAATTCGACATTATCTGCTCAACAGTAAGATAGTAAACAGAAGTTACTATTGTTGTTTTATCCGGAAATGCCTGAGCAGCAGAAAGAAGTATGCCAGAAATAATTATTACCAATCCTATAATTACTGCATTAAAATATTTGTTCCCAATTTCAAATAATGTTCGATCCGCGATAAATTCAAAAATAAATGAGACCAAAAACGCAGCCGCAACTACTACACCAAAAGCATGAGTATTAGCTAATAAAAAGAGTACCACGCTTAAAACTACAAAATACTCTTTTCTTTTACCGTACAATGCGCAAACAAGCAAAATTAGAAAACCGGATAGAGAGTACCCCCTGTTAAGCACCGGAAATAGAAACAGCATTATATAACCGAATGAAAACATAAGTTTAATTATCGACGGGAATGGGGATTTTCTTAAGATTAGGGCTACAGAAGCAACTGCAAAAAAAATGTTAATGGCTTTCAAGACAACTGTAGAATTGAACAGTTTATAGGCAGAATATAAAATTATGTACCATAGAAAAGGATGCCCTTCATTATTATTAACTAGGCTACTTAAAAGAGCTTTTACCGATCTGCTTTCTAATATATAGTTTAAAGCACGGGCTTCATCATGCCATAATTCATGAAATGATGAAACAAAAATAATTATTGCAGCATATATAGCAATTAGCAGTATGTTAGAATATTTGTAATTAAATATTTTGCTAAAAAACGATATCAAATTATATAATAGTCGTTTCCACGGGTTTACTTCTAATTCCGGTGCGATCATAAAAGTACCATCACAAGTAAATATTTAATTGATTAGTAGTAACTAAGTAGATTAATTGTAATTAAACGAACAATTAATTAGGTAATTGAAGAATCCTAATGCTAAAAATTAACTAATATTCAAAATTTATTTAGAAATAAACAGAACTTTTAATATAACTATGAAATACAAGTAATAAATATCTTTCTTTCCCTCGGTCCATCAAATTCACAGAAATAAATAGCTTGCCACGTACCCAATACAGGTTTGTTTTGCTTTATAAGCACTGTCTGATGAAAGCCCATAAGTGAAGCTTTTATATGGGCAGGGGAATTACCTTCACTATGATCATATTGAGCTCCTTCAGGCACCATCCGCTCTAAACCTCTAATTATATCTGCAACCACATCCGGATCCGCATTTTCATTAATAGTAAGCCCTGCAGTTGTATGTGGACAGTAAATATGGATAATTCCTTGTTCTATATTTGAAACTGTATTCTGTATACGGTTTGTTATATCCAAGAATTCTATTCTTTTACTTGTTTTTATTGAAATTTCATTTATTTTCTGCATATTCATTTTTGAAACATTAATAATCTACTCATTTTTAGAGCTATTTGCAAGCTATAAATTATTGTCTTTTTCTAAAAATTGTTTGGAAATTTTTTTTAGTTAAATGTTATATTAAATAGAAAATGCTCTTGAGGTGGTTAAAATGATAAACAAAGATAAAGATGAAACAGTAAAAAAGCTGGGCTTTTTCACCTAAAGCCCAGCTTTTTCCCAATCTTAACCCGAACTACTTTTACGAGGTTACTTCTGCTTTGCTGGCTGCCAAATTTAATTACTGATTACTTCTTTTTTTCAAATAAATTATAAAATGTCCTCAGATACTTTCTTTGAGGAACAGAGATTGAAAACATATCGCTTTCAGTAACATACCTTATGTCTTCTATTGTATAGAAAGCCTTCGGATTAAACCTTTTAATAATTGATATTACACTTTCTACATTTTTTCTTTTAACTACCGTAAGAATTATTTTAACAGGGCCTCTTACTCCTTGAGCATTTACGCTGGTAATTCCATATTTTTTTTCACTTAGGTATTCTACCAGTTTATCAGCGTCTTTATTTGTAACAACCCTTATCAATAAATTCCCGAATGAAAACATGCGTTCAATCGAAATCCCGACATAATTTCCTAATCCAAATCCCGCCGCATATGCAAAATAATTAGTTATATTAGTCAGATTATGCATTATCTGTGTAATCGCGATAAGCCATATAAATACTTCAAAAAAACCAAGTATAGCAGCTACCATCCTAATACCGCGGGAAACAAACATTATCCTAATTGTGCCAAGGCTTACATCTGTAACCCGGGCTAAGAATATAAATAGCGGCAACATCATCTGTGTTATTAAATTACCTTCCACCTTACATCCCCCTGATAAATATCAAATTCCTATATATCTTACCAATATGTATATAAGTCAGGTTTTTGATTTGCGCAAGGTCTTTTTAATAATACTATTGCTATCTTTTGGATAGGATTTTGTGAGTTTTTGTTATTTGGATTACTGGCTTATTAAAAGACTATTGATGGTTTTTAATAAAGTCTGAGGTGTAAACGGCTTTTCCATGAAAGTAGCATTAGACATTTTTTTCATCTGCTGAACCAAAGGGCCATTTGTAACTATACATGAAATAAATAGAACCGGAGTTTTCTGAAATAGCGGATTTTCTCTTAGTTTTATTATAGCTTCATATCCGTTCATATAAGGCATCATTACATCAGAAATAATAAGACTGGGGTTTTCGGCTCTGGCTTTTTCAATCAATTCTTTGCCGTTGGTTACCTCAATTGCAGAATAGCGGTCTGATTCCAATACCAACTTTAACAAATCCCTTGTATCAGAATCATCATCCGCTACTAATGCTAGAACCTTATAAGTATCCACTAAAACCCCTTATTTATTATTGTAGCAATATTTATTAAATAATCAAGCATTTTCCTCTATCATACCTCATCGAGAAGTTTTCTAATTTTGCTTAATAATCTGTCATATTCAAATGGTTTAGCCAGATAATCATTAGCTCCCGCTTGGAAAGCCTTTTCAACATCCCCAACAGCATTCAACGACGTAAGCATAAGGATAGGTACATTCTTAAGCTTAGATTTGCTCTTAAGCACTTTGCATACTTCTATACCATCCAGCTTTGGGAGCATTATATCAAGTAAAATTAAATCTGGTTTTTCTTCTAAACTTGAATCGATAGCCGATTTGCCGTTACTTGCATAAATAGTATTATACCCTTCTGCTTCAAGGCGCACTACTATATTTTCCGCAATATCACTTTCATCCTCAACCACCAATATCTTTTTCTTAAACATATTTATACAGGAACAGTAAAATAAAAACTGCTGCCTGCTCCTTTCTCGCTTTCAATCCAGATTTTTCCACCGTGCAGCTCTACAGCCATCTTGCAGAAAGAAAGTCCCAATCCAACACCCCTTCTGGATTGAGGAGCTGTCGGATCCACCTGGAAGTATCTGTCGAAAATTCTACTTAAATCCTCTTTTTCAACGCCCTGGCCGTTATCCCGTATGCAAAAAATAAAATGCTGCTTTTCATTATCAAAACTTACAGATATATTTATTATGCCGCTGGAAGGCGTATACTTTATACTATTATTTATTAGATTTGACAATACCCTCAGTATATATTGCTCATCTCCTATTAGGATCGGTAATCTTTCCCCTAATGATTTGCTTATTGAGATTCCCTTTTGAATCGCAGCGGGCTCAGTTTGAATGATAGATTCATCGATCAATTTATCAACTGATATTTTTTTCTTTTCCAATTTTATTTCGTTATTATCCATGCGATTTATTTCTAATATATCAGTTATCAAATCCTGCTGAATCTTATAATTTCTCTTAATCTTAGATATCATATCTTCTACCAAAGAGTTGTAATCATTTTTATGTTTTTCCCAAAACAGAGTAAGCGTAGCTATTCCTGAGGCAATCGGCGATTTTAAATCATGAATAATTAAACTTGTAAGGTTATCCTTAAGAGCTCCCAACTGTTTCAGTTCACGATAACTTTCTTCTAACTTATCGTGAAGCGATTTGATCCTGATAAAAGCATTAATCCTGACTATGAGTTCCGAATCCTGAAAAGGTTTCCCAACAAAATCATCAGCACCAACCTGCAAACCCTTTATTTTATCTTCAACTTGATTCAGCGCCGTAACTAATATAACAGGTAAAAACTCGGGGGCGGTCTTCTTCTTTATTTGATCACAAGCTTGAAATCCGTCCATCCCGGGCATCATTATATCAAGCAGTACTACATCCGGTTTTTTAATTACAGCCATCTCGATAGAATCAGCTCCGTTGCTTGCCGTTAAAACTTCAAAACCATTTTTTTGAAGTCTTACGGTCAGATTTTCCCGAATATTTTCATCATCATCCACAACTAATATTTTTTTCATTCAGTTCTCAATAGTTTATTAATTTGTTCTATCAAATGTTTATTTTCGTACGGCTTAGTAATATAAATATCCGCACCACAGTCTATCCCTTTCTCAATTTCTGTTTTTTGAGCCAGAGCAGATAATATAATCAACGGTATATGCGCCCCCTTTTCTTCAGCGCGGAGCTCCTTACATATATCAAATCCACTTTTCCCAGGAAGCATCATATCCAGTATTACAAGAGAGTAATCTTTTTTATTAAATTTTTCTAAGGCTTTAGCTCCATCAACGCAGGTAAATACCTCAAAACCCTGCGCAGTCAGGAGCGCATCTAATAACTCCAGTATTTCTGGATTGTCTTCTATAACCAAGATGCGATATTTTTTTTGATTTTCAATTTTCATTTTCAATTTTCTTATAAATTATATTTTTTTGAGCAATCAGTTTTTGAACAACTTCATAAATTTTTCTTTCATCTATGGGCTTTGAAACAATCATCAGCGGACCGTATTTCAATGCCTCAGATAACAGCTTGCTGTCCGGATATGCGGTTATTATGGCGGTTTGTATGCCCGGATCGATACTTTTTATTTTATGCAGAACCTCGACACCGTTTTTCACAGGCAAGTTTAAATCACTAAACACTATATCATAGCTCTTATCACCTTTCTTTACCATTTCGATCCCTTCTTCACCGGTGGACACTACTTCAACCTCAAACCCAAGTTTTTCTAAAATCAATTTGTATAACTCACGAATCTCTTCTTCATCTTCAATAGCCATAATGTGAACTTTCTCGCTTGAATTAAACAAACTGATCGGCAGCGTAAATGTAAACTTGCTTCCTTTACCGGTCTGACTCTCAGCCCAGATTCGCCCGTTATGCTGAGCAATAATCTCTTTTGCTATAGCCAGCCCCAATCCAATTCCTTTTAACCTGCCATCCTGATTATTCTGTACCTGATAGAATCTATCAAAAATACTCTTAAGATTCTCTTTCGCAATACCAATACCTGTATCTTCAACTTCTATTGAGATAAAATTCGCTTTTCTTTTAATATTAATTGTTATCAAACCATCCGGAGGAGTAAATTTGATGGAATTGGTTATAAGATTTGTAACAACCTGTTCAATCCTTCCAACATGAGCTTCCACCATAGGTAAACTTTCAAATGCATTAACCGATATCTTTATTTTATTTTTTTGGGCTAAACTAGAAAGATTGCTTACAACCTTACGGATAAGGTCTACTATATCAAGCCTAATCCTATTTTTATCTTCTTTTGCAGATTCAAGCCTGGATACATCAAGAATGTCCTCAATAAGCGAATTCAGCCTCTGCCCATTGCTCTTAATCATATTTAACCATTTTAAGTGATATTCAGGCACATCTCCCACTGTCCCATCCAAAATATTATTAACTGTACTAATTATTACAGTTAGCGGTGTACGCAACTCATGGGATACTGTCGATACAAATTTTGATTTCATCTGATCCAATTCCCGCAATTTTTCATTAACCTTAAGCAGCCTGTCTTTTTCTTCACGCAATTCTCTTATAAGCCTTCTGTTTTCGGCCCGCAGTTCATAACTCTCAAAAGCCTTTTTTACTGAAAGGAACAACTCCTCATTATCAAACGGTTTTAATATAAAGTCACTTGCGTCATGTTTCATGGCTTGAATTGTTTCTTCCATGCTTCCATGTCCGGTAATAATTAACACCTCTATTTCCGGATTATCGGCCTTAAGCTGCTTAAGCACCTCTATACCGTTTTTTCCGGGCATTTTTATGTCAACCAGGGCCACCTGAAAATTATTACTCTTAAGCATATCAATCCCTGTCACACCGTCCTTAACAGCTGCTATATTATATTCTTCCTTAGGGAATATATTCGGGATTAATTCGCGAACGCTTTCTTCATCATCAATAAGCAGTATATTCCTCATAAACATCTCCCACACTAGTTAACAAAAAATACCTTATCAATTAAAGTTTAATGCTTATTTCAGATTTTTCAAGGCGGATTGAATAATATGAGTATTTTGGAACAATTATCTCAGAATATATGTTTTATATTCTTGGCTGTTGTAATATTTACTTATTTAACTTTTTTACTGCTTTTCTTCCGTTTTGTCAGGTTCAGTTTAATCATATACTACATATAATATTTAACCATTTTAGTTGATTTCATTTCTATTGATTTTTATCAAAAATTCACTAAGTTTATACCCGAGCTTGTTCAATAGGGTTTCTTTCCCATCAGTTAAGAAATTATTCAGAATTGCAGAAAATTCTTCTTCCCTCAGGTAACCATATATTTTATGCGGATTATTTTTCCCATTGTGCTCATAACTGTTATTTATTTTTAAATCAATCACTTTCACCAGTTTGTTGTTTTCTTTATAGTAATCTCTTATCGAATTACCTAAAGTAATTATATCCCTCGGATCAAAAATATTATACCAAGCGTATTGTATGCTTTCCGGCACAGCAACATCCTTTATTGAGCTAAAATTGGATTGCTGAAATATTTTTTTTAAGATAACTGAAATGCCTAATGGCGAACCCACAGAAACAAATGAGTGGATTTTAACTTCCGGCAAAGTCCGTCTGAGCACATCATAAGCAATAATAGAACCCATCGAGTGTCCTATAAGCAAAATTTCCTTTTTTCTGTTTTTATATAGAACCTCTGATAATCTTTGTCGAATAATCTCGCCTAATGGCAGTTCTTTTCCATCAACTATTTTATAGATTTTGTAATAATAGTCTGCAAGATCCGAGAAATAGCGCCTTAATATAGAATCTGTAATTGTATCAATGTTAAGCGAAACCGTTGCTGTAAAGATTACTTTTTCCAACTGCGCTTTTAACTGATCGAAAACAGCTGTTTGGTGTTCTCCATTACTTTGAATAATTTTACTTTCGGGAACATACGGCTCTTTGATAAAAAGCGGATCATTCTTGTCTTTGCATTCAGCATCCAAAGGCCTCGAATGAAGCAAATCCGCGTAATAAACTAACTCTAAATTCAAAAAAAGCCTGGCACGGTGAATTTCGCTTAACCCTTTAAGAATAGATTTCTTCCACCAGCTTTTATACAAATGAGAAGGCGGTTTGTTCCCGAGCCCGTGAATACAAATGATTATTTTTGACATTTGAAAGCACTAAAATTTAAGGTAAGATAAACAAGGAATCGCTCAAATGAACTAAAACCAAAAAATATTTTGCGGGGGTAGGATTTGAACCTACGACCTTTGGGTTATGAGCCCAACGAGCTACCGGACTGCTCTACCCCGCGATCTAAATATTTATAGGCTTTGATTCTACTATAATGAACAGTTCAATGCAATAATAAAATTAGGTTATAAAAATTTGGTTAACTTACCTTTTTTGCAAAGTCAAACTGTAATAATAGCGAGCTTCTTGATGCCCCGGGGCTAATTCAAGAGCTTTTTCAAGCACTTCCTTCGCGATCTTTTTCTTTCCTTCAGACAAATAAATTATGCCAATTCTACTGTATGCATCTGCATATGGAGTAAGTTCTATAGACTTTTCATATGCAGATAACGCCTTATCCTTTTGATTTTTATCAAAATACAGATTCCCCAAAACCATCCAATTGAACCCGCTATTTGGATCAAGCTCTATTGCTTTTTGAATTTCATTTTCTGCTTCTTCAATCTGACCTTTTTCAAGAAGCAACAGACCTAAATTTGAATACGCATAAGAAAAATTATCTTTATAAATCCTGAGATTGCAAAAAACGAGCAAAACTAACATACATATAGCAATTTTAATCCTTTTATCCATATTCCCATTAATAAACTCATTAATAATTCGTATTATCCCGTAGCCGCCAAAGAGTATCAAAACAGGCAAAGCAGGATATCTGTATTCTGAACTAACAAAAAACACCATCCCAATTATTATATTGCTAATAAGAAAAAGTGATATAAGCATAATGCCGTTATTCTTGATACCTCTGTAAACAAAGACAAAATAAAGCCCAATCAGAGCAAATGGAGCAATAATACCCCAATGTAAAAATAATATTTTGAAAACAGGGTATTTATCTTTAAAAAAGTCATAATTCATATTAATGGGAATCTCCTGATGGTTCCAGAATAAACTGAATTTCTTAATCTCCAGCATTAACCATTTAAACGGATTATTACGGATATATTTTATACCTTCCTGGAACCAAAAAGATGATGCCTCATTAGGAGTTATCCTCCTCTTTAACCTTTTGCTTGCTTCGTACATAAAATCCAATTGTTCATATTTTGCATCAGAATGCGCAAACGGCATCTCAATAAAATATCCTGGGCTTAATGAATTGTTTCCTGTATAGAATGTACCTCCTCCATGAGAAGTAAATATTACCGGCTCCTTAGTAACATAATAATTCTTCAAATAGATAGGCACCAGTATGTAAACCAAACCTGTTAGAAAGACTAATATAAATTTTATCCTGAAGGAAATTTTTCTTTCTCTCAAAAAGAAAAAAACCCACAAAATAAAAAGAAAACAAAAAACCATTATATCCGGACGGAACTGACTAACCAATCCCGTCAACAAACCAGCAAGCAATACGAACCACAGATTTGATTTTTCAAGAGCAACCCAAAGCGATAAAATAACTAACAAAGAAAACAAATTTATATATACGGCTTTTAATAAAAAAAGAGAGTAAAAAATATCAAGCCCATATGCCGACAGAATTAAACCCGCTATAATACCGGCAGATCTATTAAAAAGGTCTTTACCAAGCTTGTAAACAATACAACAAATAAGCGCCGACACAAGACATTGAATCATTACTGCCGGAAGTATATTAATCCCAAAAATTGAGTATATAACAGCTAAAAAGTAAGGATAGCCCGGACTCACTAATACAGCCTGAGCAGATTTGCCAATCCAATCATTATTCTTAACTATTTCCACAGCCCATGCATTGTAATAAGCTGAATCAAGCATAGGAACTTGAAAAATAAATTCATTTTTAATAAATAATAGTCCCAATAATCGGAAAGTAAAAGCGGAAGCAAAAATAATCAACGGCCAGAGAAAATATTTGTTATCCAGGTAGGATTTTAATTTGTATAACTTATTTAAGTTCATTTGCACAAATGGACTATGCCACTACAGTATTTCTCCCCTTTTGCTTGGCCTGATACATATTATAATCTGCTTTTTGGATGCCAGTATCAGACCCGATATTCTCATAAGAATGATTACTTACACCAAAACTCATAGTCTTTTTTATTTCCCTAAATCTATAAAAAAATGGCTGATCTGCAACATTTTTTCGAAGCTTTTCAGCAACATATCTAGCATTTTCTAATGAAGTATCCGGCAAAAGTATCACAAATTCCTCACCTCCCCATCTGCTGACAACATCCTGATGACGTAACGTGCTTTTCAATACTACTGCTACTTTCTGCAACAAGCGATCACCGCACTCATGACCGTATGTATCGTTTATTTTTTTGAAATGATCAAGATCTCCAAAAATAATGGAAAATTCCCGTTTTGAACGGGAAGATCTTTTTTTTTCGTACTCCAGATACTCCATAAGAAAACGCCGGTTTGGCAGATTGGTAAGTGGATCACAAATTGCAATATGCTCAATTTTGTAAATTAATTTTCGCGTAGCCAAAATAATAAAGCAAGCCAACAAAAATACTATGCCAGTTTCAAAAATACTTTCTGTATAGTTTATGGGAGTAATTTCGCTGCTAAAGAGGTGGTGTGGGATGTCTAAAATCTCATCAAGCCATAAAAAAAGGATGACAATTGCGAACCCTATATATTCATATAAGATTACTTTTTTAAATAATTTGCCATGAGGCATATTCTGTTTCATTTTACCTCATTACGGGATGCCTATAAAACGCGTTTTTTGAGCATCCCAAAGTCTGATCATTTGCAAACTTCGTATAGATATATTATAGCATATTCTTATCAACATCTTTGTAAATATTACAAGAAAAAAATCCTCTATTTTGGAAATTTATGAATTAAAATCTGCAGTGAAGAAAAATGAAATTTGGGTTGTATAGAAATATTTTTAATTCTGGAGTATTCGGAATTGCAACGAACCGTTACTATAAGTTTTCCGAATACAGCGCACAACTTTTATGAATACTTTTGGCGGAACAATAACGGTTAAATTATCCCGCTGACACACACTTCAGATGTTTTTTTCGCTTATTGA
>JBDROU010000049.1:0-3054 GCA_043809745.1 bacterium | reverse complement strand
TAAAATCATATGCAGTTTTATATGAACATGGAATTAAATCAAATATGATTGAGAGATGTACATTTATTGTTGAAGTTGGAGCTCTAACTATTGGAACTGATGACAATGGAAAAGTAATTACCCATAATACAAATACTCCAACTCAATTTTCTCAAGAAGCTGTTGATGAAATTATGACTATATGTTTTAAAAATGGGAGTGGTGAAAAAATCCTTCCGAAAGTTTATGGCAGAAATGGATGGTATAGAAGCAGGTTAGATATGGTTAATGAAACCTTAGAATTATTGGAGAAAATGGAATCGTAAATTATGTTTAATCCAAGAATGAAATAAGATTATATTTAAATAAATTGAAACGTATTTTTGTCATCAAAATGTCACGAAAAAACTGGATTCGAGAAGAATTAATTGTTGCATACAATTTATATTGTAAAATACCTTTTGGCAAAATATATGCTCATAATCCCGAAATCATAAACTTAGCCAAAATTATTGGAAGAACTCCATCTGCTGTTGCTCTCAAATTAACTAACTTTGCAAACCTTGACCCTGAACTTCAAAAAAGAAATATTGCAGGAATGCGTCATGGAAGCAAAAGTGACAAAGAAATCTGGAATGAATTTCATGGTAATTGGGAAGAGTTGGCTTTTGAAAGCGAGATATTACTCGCACGATTTAAAGGGGAGCCGATTGAAAAATCTGCTAAAATAGATTTGGAGAGCTTGCCAATTGAGGGAAAAGACCGAGAAGCAATAATAAAAGCAAGAGTAAATCAAAATTTTTTTAGAACTGCTATTCTTGCATCTTATGAAAATAAATGCTGCATAACTGGGATTTCGATACCTGAATTATTAGTGGCAAGTCATATTATTCCGTGGTCAAAAGATGAAAAAAATCGATTAAATCCTCAGAATGGGCTATGCCTCAACTTACTGCATGATAAAGCGTTTGATAGAGGATTGATTACAATAACCGAAGATTATGAAATTAAACTGTCTCCCGAACTCCTTGATTACAAAAAGAATGAGGCTGTCCAGAAATTTTTCTTGCCTTATAGCGACAAAATAATTTCAAAACCCAAGAAATTTTTACCGGATAAGAGCTTTTTAAAATATCATTACGAAAATGTTTTTAGAATATAGAATAAAATTTTTTGAATAAAACAAAATGATTACAGAATCAGTAAGTATTATGGTAATATTCCTTCTACCAGAGAAGAATTGTTAAAAATACCTGGTGTAGGGGACTATGTGGCGGGAGTAATTCTTGCAGTCTCGTTTTCAAAAAAAGCCCCTATCGTGGATAGCAATATTGCAAGAGTATTGAATAGATACTTAGGCATGGATTTAGAAGGGGATATTCGTAGAAATAAAAAAATTGTGGAAAAAGTAAACGAATTGTTTAGCTATTGTAATTGTGAGCCAAAAGAACTATTATTTGCTATTATTGACTTCAGTGATCTCGTGTGTACTCCATTAAATCCCAGGCATGAAATTTGCCCATTTAAAGATGAATGCAGATTATATATTAAAAATTGACAGCTTGGATTTAAAAGATTATCAGAAAAAATACATATTATATTATAAAAACAACTAATTTCAAGACATCTCTCTTGTTGATGAATTTAGTAAGCATAAACTGTCTCTCCCTCACACTCACCGTCCACATATCCCCCCAGTGCAGCAGCAACAGCAGCGGCTCTTCCCTATGCGCCACCGAGCGCCCCTCTGGCACATACATCTCATCATGGTATGCTATCGCTGCGCCTCAGCATCCGAGAGCGAAAAAAAGCTGTCGGATCGATCATTCAATCTGCTCCTATATGGCTTTCGGTGTCTTTTCCGTATCCAGAATACCTTCAATAATGTCATTAGCCATAAAAAATCCTGTGGCTCTCAGTTCATCTATTATTTTCTTAAGTTCCGATTTATCCTTTATCGGACATAGTTCATAACCCAATTTTAGCAATCCCAGTGTGCCTGTGATCTTTACGTTCTCCTTCTTTGCAAGTTTCCTTGCGTCAAGGTCATCAAGCGCTGCAATCCAGCCATGTTTTTTTGCCAGTGCGATAACGCCTGCTTCGCCATCATGCAGCATGAAAAGATATTTCTCAAAATCCTTCACATTTTCTATGTCTATCCATCCGCCTTTTTTCTTAAGGGCTGATAAAGCTTCTGAGAATATGATTTCCATTTCTACAGTATGTGGAATTATAGCTTTTACCCCTAACCGGCTTAAAATCTCCTTTAATAGATGAAACCTCCCGATTTCAGAAAAAGCACTTATGACGCTCGTATCCAGGACTATCAATCTTCTGTCCCCTTCAAAGTTTCATAGTCCTCATATAGCTCTTTTACTCCTTCCACTCCAAGTCTGGGTTTAATCCCTTTTTCAATAAGGATCTCTTTCATTCTGGTTATTGAAACCCCCGCTATTCCAGCAGCTTTTGCAAGTGAGACTTTTTCCTGCCTGTATAGTCCCGCTGCGATCTCTTTATCATCATATTCCCGGAGCATATGGCGCAGTGCGTCACGAACAGCTTCAGCTATGTTCCCATATAATCCTGCTTCTATCAATCGTTTTATCTTTATCTCAAACTCACCCTTGATTTCAACCGTAGTTGGCATTTTATCACTTGATAATTTATATGTTTTTTCAAGTTAAATAACTATCTTTCCCTCTCCCTCACACTCGCCGTCCACATATCAGCCCAGTGCAGCAGCAACAGCAGCGGCTCTTCCTTATGCGCCACCGAGCGCCCCTCTGGCACATACATTCCATCATGGTATGCGATCGCCTGCGCCTCGGCATCTGAAAGAGGGATATACTGCGAAACAAGATACAGACTGCGCAGCGACAAACCCATAGCAACGATCTCAGGGTTTATGATGTATGCGCCAGTCGGTTTGCCATCTTTGATTTCCGGCAAGTAATATGGTTTTCCTGGCATCCCAACCTTCCCGACATCGTGGAAAAGACCAACGATCACGCAGCTCTCTTCGCTTATTTCTGGCGCGAGGGCGGCGCGCAGTTGCAGCAGGGTTTCGGCTACTCC
>JBDROU010000048.1:0-2794 GCA_043809745.1 bacterium | reverse complement strand
TACGATATGCTTAACTTCTTTGTGGTTGGCAATATCTTCCAATAAAATTATAAATTCATCGCCGCCAAAACGCGCCAATGTGTCTCCCGTACGCAGACAGCTTTTAAGCTGTCTTGTAATAGTAAGCAAAAGCTGGTCGCCGACAATATGGCCAAGACTGTCATTCACATGCTTAAATCTGTCCAGGTCAATAAAAAGTACGGCAAAAAGAGTGTTCTTGTATCTTTTGCTTCGCTCAATCAAGTTTGACAACCGATCATTTACCAGATTTCTATTGGGCAGGCCGGTTAGCTTATCGTGCAGTGTATCATAACGCAGCTGCTCCTCGTCATTTTTTTTCTGTGTTATATCTGTTTGTGAACCTGCCATCCGTACAACAATGCCTTTTGAGTCGGTGACTGCAATTCCGCGTGTTAACACCCAGAAATACGTGCCGTTTTCATGCAGCATGCGGTATTCAATCTCAACATGATCGCCTGATTTGTTCTTTTGGTTATCGAAAGTCCTAGTAACGGAACGAATATCATCAGCATGAATGCGGGAAAACCATTCTTTCGGTGAAGACCCCATCTCATCAACTTCAAGTCCTAACATTTTTTTCCACCGTGGAGAATAGTAAATTTCATTATTTACTAAATCCCAATCCCATAAGCCGTCATTAGAACCTTCAGCGGCAATAGCATAACGGTGTTCGCTATTACTCAAATCCTGAAGGATTTTTTTGTAACTGGTAATATCTCTTATCATTACCATAGCCTGATCAACAAGCAGAGGCTGAAGGCGCGCCTCATAAAAAGTTTGCGTCCCATTTTTTGTCAAAGCATATTCTAAGGTAACCATAGAGTTCTTTTGTTTCATTTCGTCAAGCGCGGATTTGAACTGATCTCCGATAGATTCGTCATGTATGTCTTTTATTGATCTCCCTATGATAGCATCTTCCGCTGATAAATAAAATTTGTCGGGAGTAAACTTGTAACTGGTGATAACATCTTTTTTATCAAGGCACAATAAAACGTCAGGAAGTGTTTTAAAAATAGCATTGATTTCGGAGTTTCTCTGAATAAGTTCCTGTGAGCTTATCTCAAGGGAGCGCTCAAGGAGCTTCCGCTCATCGTCCGCATTAAAGTAAGTATCGCTGATCTTGCTTAAAAAATTTTCCATATCTTTCGGAGGATCCTGAGAATTATGCAGAAACTTCTTAATCTGACGCGCCAGCAGGTTGTGGTAGTTGCTCATTGATTAAGCCTCCAGAAAAGTTGTAATTGTCATGGTTTGATTATGCAGTTCGCTATTGGAATTCCGTTTAAACGGACAGATCTCCCCGTATGAATAAAATCCTGTTAATACAGTTTTATCGCCAAAAATATTGCGCACGCCTTCTGTTTCTTCCTCAATCCGCTGTTTTAAGACCATCTTGCGGCCTACACAGCTGATCAATATCGCCAGATCCGGAGCAGCATCGCCGAAAACTTCTATGGAGCCTTTCGCCGCCTCAACGGCGCCTTGAACGATATCTTCAAAATTGGTTTTCATAAGACGAACGGATGCTCCCTCAGGGACATCACCAGCAAATGTCATGCTCTGATCTTTTTCATCAACACTGAGTATTGTGCGCACTATCCATTCCGTCCCATCCTTCCTTTTTATATTCAATGGGAAAAGCAAGGCTGAAGCCGGTAATTTTGCTGCGTGATCGCCCAAGTATTTTTTATACAATGACAAAGCTGATTCATTGTCCAATTCGTATAGAATATTGTTTCTTGAACGTGTAATTAATCGATCAGGACCAAAAGGCTCCCAGCCTCCCAGAGAACAGTATCCCACTTTTATCCGAGACCCATAGAACCCTAGCGCTGCAATAGAATTATCAGCAGGCTGATTGTTTGAGATAACAAATGTCTCCTTGAACCGGTCACCGTCTCCTGACAGGCCTCCGGTTAAAGACACATTTTGCGGCAATTTACTTGTTGCGCCTCTTACAAGATCACTTCCGTTGACCTTAAGCCCATTCGATAAAATAAAAACGTGAGCCAGATTTTCCTGTTTTAATGAACTTACTAAACGCTCACCAGCCTGAAAACTATCATCCATACCATTAATTTCGGTGGATACTGTCTGAATAGCGGTATGTTCAAAGTGAACAGCTGTTAACACCAAAGAACCTTCAATTACCTGAGTTCCAAATATTTCACCGGCAGTAGAACAACCGAAGATTTGCGCATTCGGATATAGCCCGCGAATTTCCTGGACAGTTTCTTTTTTCTTGATAATATCAGTACTGCCAAACAAAAAAACTAACTGCGCTGATTCCTTCAATTTACCGGAAATTGCAGGATCCCATCTTTCTCCCTCTGCCCTAATACTTTGCTCGATCTTCATACGAACCTCCTTAAAAACAAGATAATGCTAAAAAATTGCTTTTCCAGCATTGAACTCAACACAACATAAAACGCGTGATTCAGAATCAATCAATGATTTTGACAAAGTTGTTGCCGGGATAAGCAATAACGGTACCTTTCAAAAGATGTATGCCATCAGGAAGCAAATTCTTTCATGCATTGGTTCGATATTCTCTGCTTTCTCGATAACATTTAAAACGGTTCATCTTACTGTTAGAAATCTCAATCTCAGTTTGACAAAGCAAAATGGTTTTGGGCTGGACTGTAGGATCGCTGCAGATCGTATGTATTTCTACAACCCAGCCCTGATTCAGCAACCCTCTTTGCAATGAGCTACGGGTCATAGCATATATTTAATCACTATATCCATCCTATCCACCCCCCTTTTGCTTTGT
>JBDROU010000047.1:0-2051 GCA_043809745.1 bacterium | reverse complement strand
CGGCACTAACGAGTGGAATTCACAGGTGCGTAAGCTGGCTAATGCTGCTGTTAATTCCGCGACAGATTCAGTACTGGATGATAAAGACAGCTCCTGGGTGGATGGGGTTAAAGATGCTTTTAAGGCAACAGTAGATGATGTTAAAAATAATATTAAGGAAAAGATAGACACAATTAAAAAAAGCGCCGAGAAAGTATATGAAGTAACTAATCAGGGCATGAAATTTTTTAAAGAGGCCGGAGTAAAAGTAAATGAGACGCAAAGTTCCTGGATTGACAAGGCTAAAAATGGTCTAGAGAATTTCATTTCTAATTCAAGTGATGAAATTAAACAGGCTCAAGCTGGGGATTTATTGCAAAGCCCTTTATTGGGAAAGGCTGTAAAAGCATTCTTACCTATTGGGGGAAATATTACGGAACAAATTTTAGAGGGGTTTGCATTGAATAAACCGGCAACAAGAGTGGATTATGATAAAGATTCCAATACAGTTAATATTGATCAGGATTTGAATTACTTTAATTTTAAAGATTCGGATTCTCCTTTAGTAATGGGAATCGACCTTGCTCTCTTAGGAATATTTGCAAAAATGAGGTGGAATTCAGCGCAGGCTGATGCGGCAAAAGAATATGTAAAATTCATTAAACAAGGAGTTAAGGGGATTGCGCTTGCTGGTGTAAGCGATGATGGGAGTACTTTGCATAAGCTTGTGAAAGAGCTTGTAAAGGAAATTGATGATGACACTATATTGACTGTTACACATAGTGCAGGTGCGGGTATCCTGCTTAAAACAGGAAAGGAAATATTTGCAGATAACAAAAAGCACAAAATTATTTTAATTTCTCCTCAGGTAAGCAGAGCAGAACTAGAAGCATGGATAGATAAGGTTGGATTAGCTCCTGAGGATGTAATCATTGTTGATGTAAAAGGAGATTTGCCTCAAGCACCTGGAGCGATCGATTATATTGGAGCTAATGCGAAAAATAACGGAAATTTGACAGAAAGTATTAATGACATAGCATCAAATAATGCGTATAATGATTATAGTTCCAATCCTAATAATAAGTATACTTATGTTAGAATAGAAGAGGGCGGGAATTTAGGAGGCATTCCTTTTGTTAATCATTCGGAGGGCATTAATGGGGCGTTTGATAAAGAAGGCAATTTGTCAAACAATAAATATAGAGTTAGCATAGATGGTGTTACGAAAGTTGAAGAAAAAACTTTAATTGAATGGTACAAGGATTGGTTATGAAAAAAATAATAAATTCAGATAAAAAAAATAAAATATTTAAGCTTCTCTTAGGACTTTTAATTGTTCCCATTTTACTGTTAACTTGGTATGCGGCTTCATACGGTTATTGGTGGTTAATGGCTTGGCAGGGGCTAGATTATTCTTCAAAGGTTCAGTCAGAATTCAATAGTTTGCCGTCAGATATATTGCTCAAAAAAACTTGGAGTTTAGACCCTTTGAGCCCCTTTCCTAAGATGGCCTTCTATGAATTGGCGAGAAGACAAGATGCAAGAGTTATTCCAATACTAATTAATTCCTTGGATTCAAGGAGAGATGACGTTAGATATGTTGCGATTAATTGCTTGGGAGAATTTCAAGATAAGAGAACTATTGATGCTTTAATGAATATTATTGATAATGGAGAAGGACATAGAGATTATATTCGGGCGCTTATTGCTTTGTCAAAGCTGAAATATGACTCTGCTTTTTCTTATGTAATAAAACTTGCAAAGAAAGATGAGCCGATTCCTGGGATAATAAATATGTTTGAGGATTTCGGGAAGCCTGAAGGGATTCCGTTGCTTTTGGAGCGTCGCAATAAAATTAAAGATGATGGCTCAATCGGAGTCAGAATAGATATTGAAAGTTATGACGAAGCTATCGCCCATCTTCAATCCATCCAAAAAGAACAAGAACAGCAAAACAAAGAAAAATCTCCGCCCACACCTATTAACTAACCATATCCCACCGCGTAGGTGGTATGAGGGTCTCTCGAATCCATCCAAAATCCGACCATATCTCCCACTGCGTAGGTGGTATG
>JBDROU010000046.1:0-66084 GCA_043809745.1 bacterium | reverse complement strand
CCGGGTGTACCCCCCAACAACCTTTTCTCGCTTACCACAACAATTATATTTAATTGACCGGAGCTCTGTCTATTCATTTCCGGGGCTCTATATTTTTTACTGTCCGTGTATCTTTAAAACCGGTTCATTCTTCATTGCTGTGTGTCTTTTTTCCTGCTAGTAAACACCTAATAAATTTAGTATAATTCCATAAAATGCATTGATTTTTGTATTTAATACAGTTGTTTTGTATTACGTATATTTCATTAACGGGATTTAGAGTTGAGATGAAAATATCTAATTACAAGAAATTAAACAGTATTATAAACTCATTCTCCAATAAAAAGGTACTTGTATTGGGGGATATAATGGTTGATCGTTTCATTTGGGGAAAGGTCAGCAGGATATCCCCGGAAGCGCCTGTGCCTGTTGTAAAGGTTGAGAAGGAGACTTTGCATTTGGGTGGCGCCGGGAATGTAGTCAATAATCTGGTTGCTTTAGGATCAAGTTGTTCAATAGTGGGTGTTATAGGAAAGGATTTATACGGAAGATTTCTCAAAGAAAATCTAAAAAGCAGGGGTGTAAAACCGCAGACTCTTTACGAAGATTCAGGTTCAACGACAATTCAGAAAACAAGGATTATTGCGGGAAGCCAGCAGCTTGTTAGGGTTGATTGGGAGAAGACAAGGGGATCTTCAAAAAAATTGATTAATAATATTATCGATAAATTTAAGTCCGAAATTCATTCTGTTGATGCGGTAATTATATCGGATTATGGAAAAGGTGTAATAAATAAGGATGTTTTGTCTGTAATACTGCCCCTATGCAGAAAAAAGCAGATACCTATTATGGTTGATCCCAAGATAGAACACTTTCAAATGTATAAACATGTTACTTGCATAACACCTAATCTTAAAGAAGCATTAGAAGGTATGTTTTTCAGGAGCGTATCAAATAAGAAAGATCTTGAACAGTTGGGGCGGTTAATTGTTAAAAAACTGAAGGCAAAATCTGTATTGATAACCAGGGGCGAACATGGGATGAGCCTTTTCGATAGTGGGAACCGTGTATCGCATCTGCCTACTGTGGCAAAGGAAGTATTCGATGTAACTGGTGCAGGGGATACGGTAATAAGTGTTTTTACATTGGCATTTGTCAGTGGGGCTACACTTACAGAAAGCGCTTATTTAAGCAATATTGCCGGCGGTATAGTTGTTGGAAAGATCGGGACTGCGACTGCAACGCAGAAAGAATTAATAGATTGGATGAATTGAGAGATCTCGAAAGATAAGCGTTAACAGATGAAGCTTAAAATTGTTATTCCTGCAAGACTTGGATCAACACGTCTTCCGAAAAAGATCTTAGCTGATATTTTTGGGAAACCTATGTTGTGGTGGACTTGGAAACGAGCGGTCAGGGTTTTATCAAATAGCGAAGATGTTATACTGGCTGTTGATGATGTTAAGGTAAAGAATATAATGGAGAAGTATGGTGCTTGCGTTGAGCTTACTTCAAAGAAGTGCGCTGATGGAACAGCGAGGGTGAGAGAAGTAGCTCGAAAGATATCAGCAGACTGGATTATTAACATACAGGCGGACGAACCAAACTTTTCAATAAAGGGTGTTAAGATGCTGATAGAATTCGTTAAGAATAATAAGAATGTTGAATTTGCTACGCTTGCTTGCCCTTTAATTTCTATGAAAGATTTGAATGATCCAAATATAGTTAAAGTAATTCTGGACAGTAATGACTGCGCGTTATATTTCTCGCGCTGGGCGATACCGTATTCAAGGGATAGAAAAAAAATATCAGAATATTTAAAAAAGAAAAGGTACTTAAAGCATATAGGTATTTACGCGTATAAAAAAGAATTTCTCTTAAAGACGAATGATTTCGCTGAATCATGGATCGGCGAAGCTGAAAAACTTGAGCAGTTAAAGTATTTGTACTCGGGCAAGAATATAAATGTGATAAGAGGCAGTTTCGATTCCATCGGAGTTGATGTTTATGGTGATTTAAGTAAGGTAAAAAAACATTTGAGAGGGAACTAATGAGTAAAAAGCTTACTGTAATATGCGGGCCCTGCGTTATTGAGAATGAGAAAAGGACAATGGAAATTGCAAAAAGGTTAAAGGATATACTTGCAGGTTTTAATGTAGAATGGGTATTCAAAGCTTCTTTTGATAAAGCAAATAGATTATCAAAGGATTCATTTAGAGGTCCGGGATTAAAGCAGGGGCTTAAAATACTGGAAAAAATAAAATCAACATTTTGCTGTAAATTAATTACCGATGTTCATGAAACCGCTCAGGTTAGAGAGGTTTCAAATGTGGTTGATATTTTGCAAATTCCGGCTTTCCTTTGCAGGCAGACGGACTTAATAGTTGCCGCAGCCTCTACAAAAAAAACTGTTAACATTAAAAAGGGACAGTTTTTAGCGCCCTGGGATATGGAACATATTGTAGAAAAAGCACGATCTGTTGGGAGTAAGAGTATTTGGGTTACAGAGAGAGGCAGCAGCTTCGGCTATAATCGCCTGATTGTGGATATGGTTTCGCTCGAATATATGAAAAGATTCAATTGTAAAGTGATATTTGATGTTACGCATTCTCTGCAGCTGCCCGGTGGTATGGGAAATTCTTCCGGCGGGCAGAGAGAGTTTGCGTTTGCTCTTTCTAGAGCTGCCACGGGTGTAGGGGTAGATGGTTTCTTTATTGAGGTGCATCCCGAACCCGACAAAGCCTTGTCAGACGCCGCAACAACACTAAATCTAAAGGAGTTTAAAACACTTTTACAGCAAGTAGTAAAACTTGATAGATTAAGGACTGGGGGAATAAAATGAAATGTGAAAAATGTGGAACTGAGAATAAAGAGAGCGCAAAAAACTGCAAAAAATGCGGCAGAGAATTTATTTATGAAACATTATGGATGCCTACTTGGAGATGGCACATTAAGACACTCCTAATTATTTACGTTGCGGTGATCATAGGCTATTTTGCTACCTGTTTTGCGCTGGAAAGATTACCGCCTCCATATAATCAAAGGCAGATATCTCCTGAAATGACCCCTTGGCTAAAATAAAGTTACTAGACCAATTTCGGTTCCGGGGTTTCAAGTAAAAATAAATATTAAAGTTTTGGATTTGATATGAATAAAAAAGAAATCGTTAAACGCGCCAAAAAGATTAAACTGATTGCCATGGATATAGATGGTGTTTTAACCGGCGGAGAGATTATAATTCTTCAGGACGGCCAGGAAGTTAAATTTTGGAATGTCAAAGATCGAATAGCTTTTCACTTTGCGAAGGTGTTTGATTTGAATTTAAGATTTGCCTGGATTACCGGAAGAAGCTCCCAGCAGATCAGAGACAGAGCAGATGAGATAGGTATCGACGCTCTTTATAAGAATGTGCTGAATAAAGGACAGATATTGGATAATTTGTGTGAGAGATTTTCTCTATCACCCCAAGACATTGCATATATTGGAGATGATTTAATTGATTTGCCGTTGCTTACAAAGGTGGGTTTTGCCGCTTCTCCTTCAGATGCGGTTAGCGAGGTCAAAAATAATGTGCATTTTGTTTCTGATTGCAAAGGGGGCAGAGGTGTTTTTCGCGAGGTCCTTGAGGTAATACTTAAAAGCCAGGGAAAATGGCGCCGTATTGTGAAAGAATATTTAAAGTGAGATTTTTGAGATTAATTTTTAGGCATATTCTTGCTGTTCTTGCTTGGGGGGCTTTTTATATCTGTTTCTTGTTTCCTTTTCGTTTTTGTTCAAAAGTCGGAGGGGCATTAGGATTATTAATTTACTATTTAATAGCAAATGCTAGAAAGCAGGCCATAAATAATTTAAGTATTGCCTTTCCGGATTTTAAGTTGGAAAGGATAAAGCAGATCGCAAAAAAAAGTTTTGTTAATCAGGGGAAAAACCTTTTTGAACTTTTTAAGTTTCCTTCGTTAAATCTCAATAAGGTTAACAGTCTTGTTGATTTTCCTGATAGGGCTAATCTTGAAAAGGCGCTGTCTTTTGGCAAGGGGGTATTATACCTTACAGCGCATTTCGGCAACTGGGAGTTAATGGGCGGGAGTTTGTCCATTTGGGGATTTCCGATTAATGTTATCGCGCGGAAGATTTATATTGAGGGTATAAATAAGCTGCTTGTTTCGCTTAGAGAAACGGTTGGCATGAAAGTTATATTAAGATCTCAAGAAAGCTCACCGCGGGATATTATTAGAGCATTAAAGAAAAACGAGGTAATTGGTATACTGATTGATCAGGACACAAAAGTCGCAGGAATCTTTGTAAATTATTTCAACAGAAAAGCGCATACCACAATAGGATTAGCGACTTTAGCATTAAGAAGTAATACGCCAGTGGTAAGCGGATTTTTAATTAGAGGAGATAAGAAGCATACATTAAGAGTAAGCTCTCCATTGCATTTAGTTAGAACCGGGGACAGAGAACAAGATGTACTTATTAATACGCAGAACTTCACAAACATAGTTGAGGATATTGTTAGAGAATTCCCGGATCAATGGGTATGGATGCATAATCGATGGAAAACAAAGGAATAAATTTTTACCTTAGAACCGTAATTGGCATGTGTCCAATTGCTATTCTGGGATTCTGCTTACTGCTTTTTCTTTTAATCTCTTGTCAGGAGAAAGGCAGCAATACTCTATATAAAAATGGAGAGAAGCCTAAGCAGGTAATCAAAGAATTTACTATGGCTAATCGAGAAGGCGGCAAAAAGGTTTGGGTTTTAACAGCCGCAAAAGCGCGCCTTTATGAACAAAGTAGTGTGGCGCTCTTAGAGATGCCTTCGATACGTTTCTTTGAAGAAGATAAAGAAGGTTCCATGGTTTCCGCCAAATCCGGTAAGGTTGATCAGGATAAAAATGAAATAATTATGTGGGGAGATGTTGTAATAGATTCCAAGAAAGAAGGAACTGTTATCAAAACGGAAGAAGTGTATTACGATATTGAAAAGAAGCAAATATATTCTGATAAGCCTGTATCTATTATCAGGCACAATATGATAACTAATGGGGTTGGGTTCGAATCCGATGTAGGATTACAGGTTATTGAAATAAAGGATAATATTACCGAGATTAGTAATGAAAAGTAATATGCTGACAAAATTTGTATTGATGTTGATCGCGTTGATGTTTAGTCTTCAGTCCAATTTATTCTTGCACGCAAAGGAGGAAGAGAAGGCTGTTATTACCGGAAACAATATGGAATTCAGACATAAGGGAATGCTTACTATTTACAAAGATGGTGTTTTGATGAAAAAAGGAAAGAGTTGGTTAAAAGCCTCAGAAGCTATATACAATGAGGAAACAGAAGAGATTATTATAGAAGGGAATATTAGAATATTTTTTGTTCAGGAAGAAGGAGATGTAATTGAAGCCTTTGGTTCAAGCGCTCGTTACGACAGAAGCTCACAGCAGGGAACTCTTTATGGATTCCCAAAGGCAATAATTAGAGGCAGTGGAGAAGACGCTGATGCGTTGTTCTTGTATGCAGATGAGATAAAGTTTTATGAGAAAAAAGGATATGTAAAGGCTTTGGGTAATGTGTATTTAGCAAACAGCAATATGGACATTTGGTCGGATCGCGCCGAATACGATCAGAAAAAAGAAGTGGTTGTAATGACAGGCGATAAACCGTTGATTGTTATGATAGATGACAGCGGTGTTAATTATTTTAACAGCGACAAGATAACAATTCTTCTAAATACAGAAACACTGCTGCTTGATCGCAGCGTGGAAGGTATTGTTTGGGGAGGAAAGAAAAGTGCTTCGAGCGGAAAAATTAAGTAAATATTATGGGCGTAAGAGAGTTGTTAATGAAGTAAGCATGTTCGTTAACAGAGGTGAAATTGTAGGCCTGCTTGGTCCCAACGGTGCGGGTAAAACAACCACATTCTATATGATTGTAGGACTTCTTAAATCACTAAAAGGGAATGTGCTTTTGGATGATAAAATAATTAATGACATACCAATGTATATGAGATCTAGGCTTGGAATAGGTTATCTTTCTCAGGAACCATCAATTTTCAGAAATCTCAGTGTAAGAGATAATCTAATGGCTATTTTGGAATTTAGCAATATTCCTAAAGATGAAAAGTTAAAGAGGGCGGATATGCTCTTAAGTGAACTCGGGCTTACTCATCTGGCAGACCAGAAATCTGCGACGCTTTCGGGCGGTGAAAAGAGGCGTTGCGAAATTGCAAGGACTTTGGTTACCCAGCCTTCTTTTTTACTTTTGGACGAGCCATTTGTTGGTATAGATCCTATAGCTGTGCATGATATACAATCGATAATTGCGCAATTAAGGGATAAAGGACTTGGGATACTTATCACTGATCATAATGTGCGTGAAACTTTGGAGATAATCGATAGAGCATATATAGTATATGAGGGCAGGGTGCTTCTGGAGGGGACTTCTAAGGATTTGCTTTCAAATTCTGAGGCGAGAAGGGTATATCTAGGCCAAAAATTTCGCATGTAAGTTCGCTTAATTACACTAAATTAAATTACTAGATAAATTCTAATATATTTTTTTGAATTTTAACTTCATTGACTATAGGCGCTAAATTTTATATATTTTCTGTTAATAACGTTATAAAAAAATAACTTATAATAGACACTCCTGGGAGGGATTAAACTATGAAAATTAGAGATTTTTTAAATGTTGATTCGATTTCTGTGGATCTTCAATGTCAGACTAAAAAAGAATCCATAAAAGAGCTTGTTCAGTTGCTGTCAAAGGGAAAAAAGATTAAGGATACCGATAAGATAGTTAAGATATTGATGGATCGGGAGAGTTTGGGTTCAACCGGGATCGGGCAGGGAATAGCCATTCCTCACGGTAAATCTGATTCTATAGCTAATATACTAGCTGCGTTTGGAATATCAAAAAAAGGTATAGATTTCGATGCGCTCGATGGGGAACCCGTAAACCTAATCTTTCTGCTCGTTGCTCCTCATGATTCAGCCGGAGTTCATTTGAAGGCGTTGGCAAAAATTTCGAGGTTGCTAAAGGATAAGTTTTTTAGGCAGGCTTTGAGGGAAGCAAAGAGCAGTGAAGAGATACTTAAAATAATTAAAGAAGAGGATGAATGCTAGGGGAAAATGTTCTAACTGTTAGTAAGTTGTATAGCGCGGATAAAAAAGATCAGTTAAAATTGCAGCTTATCGGAGGATCTAAGGGGCTAAAGCGCAAAATAACAGTTTCTGAAATTAATAGGCCCGGCTTGGTCCTGGCTGGTTTTTTTGATTTTTTTCGCGCAGAGCGCGTTCAGGTATTTGGAAAAGGAGAGCATTCATACATAAACTCTCTGCCTAAAAAAAAGGTCAGAGAAGTTTTCAGCATGATGCTCAATTATGATGCCCTGCCATGTCTGTTCTTCACCCGCAATCTGAGACCGCATTGGGAAGTAATACAAATTTGCAATAAAAAAAATGTGCCAATATTTAAAACGTCGTTAGATACCGCTAATTTTGTAAGCGAGGTCACTGTATTCCTTGAAGAAAATCTGGCTCCGTTTACCACTATTCACGGTGTTCTGGTCTACATATATGGACTGGGAGTGCTGATAACAGGTGTATCCGGGATAGGCAAATCTGAATGTGCTCTTGAGCTGTTAAAAAGAGGGCATATGATAGTTGCGGACGATGTAGTAGAGATCAGACATCGTTCAGGAGGGCTTTTGATTGGTTCGGGTGATGAAGTAATACGGCATCATATGGAAGTAAGAGGGTTAGGAATAATTGACATTAGAAATATATTTGGTGTTGGAACAATACTTGATTCTTATAAAATTGAACTTGTGGTACATCTGGAGATGTGGAATCCAAAGAAAGAATATGATCGTTTAGGGCTGGAGCAAAAAGAAACAGAGATTCTGGGAATAAAAGTTCCAATACTGAACATCCCAATATATCCGGGCAGGAATCTGGCAGTACTCATTGAGATTGCTGCTCTCAATCAACGTTTGCGCAATAAGGGGCTGTTCACAGGCAGGGAATTAAACAAAAAATTACTGGATATAATGAAATATTCATCTATATCGAAGTCGCGGAATAATAATAATAAGGCAGATGTTGATGTCTGAACCAGTGCGTTTTATTATTGTGACCGGTATGTCCGGAGCCGGGAAAACCCAAACACTAAAGTGTTTGGAGGATTTTGGTTTTTTTTGCGTTGATAATCTGCCTTTAGCTATTCTTCCTAGATTTGTGGAGTTGACTAAAAGGCTTAGAAAAAAATTTGCGAAAGTTGCGCTGGGTATCGATATTAGAGAAGGTGGATTTTTTAAGGAATTCTTCAGCTCTTTGAGAGAATTAAAGTCGGCTGGATTACAATATAAAATTATATTTCTTGATGCCGATGATCAAATTTTGTTAAGGAGATATTCTGAAACCAGGAGAAGGCATCCCCTTGGAAGGAGTATTATAAAAGGGATAAGATTGGAGAGAAAGAAGTTTTCTGAGATAAAATCCAGCGCAGAAAAGATAATTAACACTAGTAATCTTTCTTTAAGCGAGCTTAAGCAGGAATTAATTTCTTTAGCTGAATCCTTAGATAAACCTGGTATGCATATGCATCTGGTATCTTTCGGGTATAAACACGGGGTGCCCATGGATGTTGATATGCTTTTAGATGTTAGGTTTCTGCCTAATCCTAATTACGTTACTGAGTTGCGCCGTTTAACCGGGAAGAATGAGAGAGTAATGAGATTTATACTTAAGAATAGACAGGCCAAGCGCTTTTTAAACTTGTTAAAAGAACTTTTTAAAATGATTCTTCCTTTATATGTTAAAGAAGGAAAATCTTATTTTACAGTAGGTATTGGTTGTACCGGCGGCAGACACAGAAGTGTTTTTGTAATGGAAGAATTAGCAAAAATAACTAAGAAGCTGGGTTTTAATGTGAGTTTATTACATAGAGACATAAAAAAATAAGTGGAGAAATAATTGGTTGGGATAGCGCTCTTTACACATAGACAACTCGGAGTTGAGATTTTGAGAGCAGCCGAAAGCATAGTAGGCCCTCAGGAAAAAGTGGTAGTAGTCGCGATTACTGCAAAAGATAGTCTTTTGAGTATAAAAGAGCGATGCCGCGGTTCATTGAATAAGCTTGATGATGGCAGCGGTATACTGATAATGACCGATATGCTTGGAGGGAGTGCTTCTAACGCGTGTCTGGGGCTGATAAATGATTTCTCGCTTGAGATCTTAACAGGCTTAAGTTTGCCTATGCTGATTTCAGCATTGATAAACAGGCAGAGGATGGGATTGAAGGAGTTAGCAAATAAAACTCTGGAGGACGCAAAAAAATCTATGATAAATGCAAAAGGTATGTTTATGGATAAATTGAAATGAGGTGTAATTATGGCAATAAATTTAATCAGGATTGACGACCGTTTAATTCATGGGCAGGTTGTTGAAGGATGGCTTAGAGTTATCGGCGCGGATAAAATCGTTATAATTTCTGATGAACTTGCTGAAAAAGAGAATGAGAAAATACTGTTTTCGCTTGCTGTTCCTGTGGGAGTTACTGTAGACTATCTGCATGTTCAGAAAGCTGTTGAAGCTCTTAAAAATGATGATTATAAAAATGATCATGTCCTGATCTTGGTTGAGAGCCCTAGAGAAATTTTACAGTTGCTTGAAAATGGCGTAAAGCTTGAGTCAATTAATGTTGGAGGGCTTCATTTTGCAAAAGGTAAAGTTGCGATCAATGACGCGCTTTACGTCGATCAGGATGATTGCATATTGTTTGAGAAGATAGCTGATTATAATGTAATGATTGAAAGCAGGGTTCTGCCTAATGATAAGCGGCTTGATGTAGTTGAGGAAATAAGGAAGATCCAAGTGGTCTTAAAAGAAAAATAATGATTTTAGCAATCTTTGTTTTGGCGCCAATTTTTATTTTGTAAGGGAAAGGAGCGATTTATGAGAGTTAATAACCCGGAAACCGAAAAGTTTGGGAGCTTTTGCTTTGTTTTTCACAGCCACTTCCCGTATGTAAGGAAAGCAGGATACTGGCCATTTGGGGAAGAATGGGTATATGAAGGCATTCTAGAAACTTATCTCCCGATGCTTGATATGCTGTATCGATTAAAAGAAAAAAATATATCTCCAAAATTAACTTTTGGATTAACACCTGTTCTGCTTGAACAATTAAACGATCCGTATATGCTAGCGAATTTTGAAAATTATCTTAATGACAGGCTGTCAAGGGCTGAGATGGATTGCAAGAGATTCGAACGTTCAGGTGAAAAAAAGTTTTATGCTTTGAGTAATTTTTATGTTAATTATTTTAAAAATCTTCAGTATGTATATTTTGAGAAATTCAGGAGGGATTTAGTAAAGGCTTTTGGGCTTCTTCAAGAAGAAGGGCATATAGAGTTATTGACCTCAGCTGCCACACATGCTTATCTCCCTTTGCTTAATAGGGATTCTTCCATCCAAGCTCAGATTGAACTTGGAGTCAAAACTTATCAAAGGCATTTCAATAGAAAACCCAGGGGCATCTGGTTGCCGGAGTGCGCTTATAGGCCTGGATATCTTAACAGATTGGGTGAGAATGAGAGTTACTGGAAAAAAGGGATAGACGAATTTTTAGTGGCTAATGGTATTGAATATTTCATTACAGATTCACATGCGATTGAAGGTGGATCAGCTTTCTGGGGAGGGAAGATGATGGGACTATATAAGGAAATACTCCCGCCTAAAATAGATTATTCTCAGAAGAGATCTGCATCAACATATTTTCCATACCTTCTTAAGTCCGGATGTATTGCGTTAGGCAGAAATAAGGAAACAGGATTGCAGGTGTGGAGCGGAGAATGGGGTTACCCTGGAGATGGCAACTATAGAGAGTTTCATAAGAAAGATTCTCAATCAGGATTACAGTACTGGAAGATTACAGGACGCGATACGGATCTTGGATATAAGGATATTTATTCTCTGGATAATACAATTCCAAGAGTAAACGAAAATTCCGATCATTTTAACAAACTGGTTGAAGAATTGTTGAAGAATTTTTATGCAAATAATAGGGAGGAAGGTGTTATTCTCGCTCCATATGATACCGAACTATTCGGGCATTGGTGGTTTGAAGGTATTTCCTGGATAGAAAAGGTAGTAGAAAAGATTAACGCAAATCCTTATGTACGCAGACGTACTATAGGCGAATTTGTGGATTCTGTTCAACCTCCCAGGGTTATAGAGCTGCTGGAGTCGTCATGGGGCAATGGCGGCGGTCATTATGTATGGAACAACCCGGATACCGAATGGATCTGGCCTTACATTCATGCATCGGAAGAGGAGATGGAAAATGTTGTCAGTGAGTATCCTGATGCGAATGGTTTTAAGCTGGAATTACTGCAGCAGGCAGCCAGGGAGTTAGTATTGATGCAGTCTTCTGATTGGCCGTTCCTTATCACTACCGGTCAGGCACGCGACTATGCCCGTGAAAGGTTCATGGAGCACTATCAATACTTTAAGAAAATAATACACCTAATCAAATCAAACAAAGATGATGATAAGGCCAAAGAAATATTGAGCGCTATTAGGAACAAAAACAACCCTTTCCCAGATATAGATTATAAAACGTTTAAAAGAGTAGAGCCTCAAAAACTGGAAGCGGTTAAAATTTAGTTTCTAGCTATTGTCAAATATGGGAACAGTAAATTTTATTTTTGGCATCCATAACCACCAGCCTGTCGGTAATTTTAGTGAGGTCCTGGAAAAAGCTTTTGCCAGTTCATACCAGCCTTTATTAGAGGTTCTGGAGAAGCATCCGCGTATAAACTGGAATCTGCATGTTAGCGGGGTTTTGTTTGATTGGCTAAAAGTATATAAGCCTGAGTTTCTTGCGAAACTTAAAAATATGGTTTCCACGGGAAGGCTTGAGCTTCTAACAGGCGGATATTATGAACCGATACTTTCTTCGCTTCCGGATAGCGATAAGATAGGTCAAATAAAAAAACAAAGTAAGTTTATTAAAGATTGTTTTGGATTTATGCCTAAAGGTCTTTGGCTAACAGAACGTGTGTGGGAACCGCACCTTCCCAAGGTATTAGCTGAGGCCGGTGTAGAGTATACCATTCTGGATGATGCGCATTTTCAGGCAGCAGGAATTTCATGTGATAAATTGACAGGTTATTTTGTAACTGAGGAACAAGGAGTTACTGTCAAACTGTTCCCAATTAACAAAATGTTAAGGTACATGATACCATTCAGTACTGCGGAAAAATGCATTGATTATTTCAGGCAGTACGCTGAAAAACATGATCAGGGACTTCTTGTAATGGCTGATGATGGGGAGAAGTTTGGGCTTTGGCCTGGGACTTATAAGCATGTGTACGAAAAAGGATGGCTGGATAAGTTCTTTACTCTACTCGATGAAAACCAGGAATGGATAAAGACCTGGAAATTCAGCGATTTTTCAAAGTCTTTTCCCGGCAAGGGTATGCTTTATATACCAACAGCTTCTTATTTTGAGATGTCCGAGTGGACGCTGCCCTCGGATATGGAAATAAAATTTGAGCATTTTTTGAAGCGTATGAACATGAACGACATGTCAGAAGAAGATATGTCATTTTTGCGCGGCGCGCTTTGGAGAAATTTTTTGTATAAATATCCTGAATCAAATGCTATGCACAAAAAAATGCTTTTGGTAAGCCAAAAGGTCCATAAGCTTGAATCAGTTGAAGGAAACAAGAATTTTATTTCGGATGCTGTCAACCATCTATGGGCCGGACAATGCAACTGCGCTTACTGGCATGGTGTTTTTGGAGGATTGTATCTTCCTCATCTTAGGGAGGCCATATACAGCAACCTGATAAAAGCAGAAAGCTTAACGGATAATGGGATAGCTTCTTCAAAAAGCAAGAATTACTGGCATCTAATAGAAGACTTTAATTGTGATGGTTTTGAGGAGGTCCTTATTGAAGGTAAGCAGCAGAATTTCTATTTTGCTCCTCATCGCGGTGGATCTGTTATAGAATGGGATTATAAACCTAACTCTGTAAATCTTACAAATGTGATTACTAGGCGTAAAGAAGCATACCATGAAAAGTTAGAAAAACTTGTTGTTGTGGATAAAGGCGAGAATAAGGGAGATGGTGAAGTTAAAACTATACATGGTTTAGTAAAAACTAAGCAAAGTGATTTGAAGGAAAGCTTATTTTATGATTGGTACGATAGATTGACTTTTTTGGATCACTTTTTCCATCCATTTGCCAGGCTTGATGAGTATGAAAAAAGTCAGTACGGGGAGCAGGGGGATTTTGTGCTCGCCCAATATAAATGGAGCGTACATGAGGAAAAGGATAGTAATATCATATTAGAGCTGTCAAACAGAGGGAATGTTTGGGTAGGAGACTGCCATTGTCCTATATTTGTAAGCAAAAGGTTTGAATTTTTACCTGATAGTGAGGTTAAGGTACTATATACAATAAAGAACTGCTGTAAGCAAAAAGTAGACTTGTGGTTTGGAGTTGAGCTAAATTTGCTGCTTGGCAGCGAATATAAAGAGAAAAAAGAGTTATTTTCAAATGAGTTTTTGTGGAACGCCGCTGAAAAAAATACGCAGGTAAAAATGTGTTTTAATAATTTAGTAAATATATGGCAGTTCCCTATAGAAACTGTATCACAATCTGAAGATGGTTTTGAGAAAACCTTTCAGGGAATAAGTATTACTCCCCACTGTAAGTTTGGTTTAGATATTGACTCTTCATTTTTATGGGAATGGAGAATTTCGGCTTCCACACTTGCCAATGGTTGAACAAATATTATTAATTTCATTAATCGGTTCGGTGTTTTCGCTAGACGTTACATTTGTAGGACAGATGTTGCTTTCAAGGCCGCTGGTTCTTTTAACAGTATTTGGATTTTGCTTCAATGCCCCTGTTGAAGGGTTTACTTTGGGTGTTATCCTGGAGCTTATATGCATCGATATGCTTCCTTTGGGAGTTGTTATTCCATTAGATGCCGCGATTATGTCTTCAATTACAGCAGGAGTTTTTTTTATAGGAGTTGCATCTCCGGTTGTTCATAATAAGACAATTGCAATACTCTTCGCTTTTATTGTTGCTATGAGTTTCCATGTATATGATCTTTGGTTTAAAAAGAAGTCGTCTATATTTTTTGATTATTTCCAGGCAATATATAAGCATCTTGATCGAGCGGTTACAGGTGTAATTGTTGGGAATATTATTATTATTGTAATTCGTAATTTTGTATTTATTGCTTTATCCTTGGGATTTGCATGTTTCTTAAGAGATATAATTTTTACTTTTTTACCGGATATGATTCTAAATGGGTTTATCGCTTTTGATGTTTTTTTGCCTTTGCTGAGCCTTGTGATTGCCTTTAATTTAGATAAGTTTAAAAAAATAAGAGTTTGGTGAGATTGCTCGTAGTGAGAACAGATATGACAATATATTCAAAACTTGCTGATTTTGCTTCGTTGTTTAAATTAAAGAAGGCTTGGATACTTTTCTTTCGTTCATTTTTTATACAGGCATATTGGAATAGAGAAGGGCTGCAAAATATTGGATTTGCTTTTACTATCCTGCCTTTTCTTACAAAGATTTATAGTAAGAATTCGGAAAAGTTGAACGCTGCAATTACCAGACATCTTGATTATTTTGTCACTAACCCATATTTGGTCCCTCTTGTCGCAGCGCTTGTAATAGATAAAGAGGAAAGCAGTTTAACTTCAGAAAGGAATATGGATAAAGAGATTCCTATGATAAAAAAATATCTTTCATCCTCACTAGCTGCTATAGGAGATAGTTTTATTTGGGGGTGTTTAAGGCCGTTTAATTCTATAATCGGATGTATGTTATTTTTTGTTTGTTTTAAGAATATTACTTCAAATTATATAGTTTTGTCAATTATACTCTATTTACTTTTGTATAATAGCGTAACCTTAAATGTGCGTTTTTTATGCGGAGCAGCCGGTATACGTTACAAGGAAGCTGTTTTGCAGTATTTAAAGAAAATACCTTTGGCAAAGATTCATCATGTGTTATGTTTGATAGGTTTGGCAATAACATCTTTTCTCATTTTATTCTTTATTATTTGTAATGTTCCAACTGTTAAACTAAAGCTTTTCAGCGCGTTGTTTTTGATTCTGTTTGTCAGCTTAAAAATATTGGAGCAATCCACAATAAAAATATTTATAAGTGGTCTGGTTTTATGTGTCATTCTGACCGCGATAGGATTATTATAATGATAGAAAAAATATTACAGGTAAAAAACAAATTGGGACTTCATGCCCGTCCAGCTGCCCTTCTTGTGCAAACTACAAATAAATTTAAATCAGAGGTAAAAGTTATAAAGGGTGATCAGGAGGTTAATGGCAAGAGCATAATGGGCATACTCATGCTTGCCGCTGAACAACTTTCTGAACTCACGATACTATTAGATGGTGAAGACGAACAAGCTGCAATTGAGGAATTGGAAAGGTTGTTCGATTCGAAATTTGGCGAAGAGTGAATAAAAAAACTCAAATAGCGGAGGATTATAATGGAAAAAAAGAAAAGTGTATTTAAGGGCATAGCTGCTTCCCCAGGTATAGCTATAGGTAAGGCATTTGTTATTGAAGAAGAGAGCGATTACTTCCCGGAAGCAACAGTGCAAAGGAGCGGTGTTAAGGATGAAATATTGCGTTTTCAGACTGCATTAAGCAAAACAAAAAATGAGATGCTGCAAACCCAGGAAAAAATACTTAAAACCCTTGGAAAGAGCCATGCTCGTCTTATAGAAGCTTATTTGCTTATATTAAGCGATCCAATATTGACTGAAGATGTAATCCAGACTATAAACCGTGAGTGGGTAAAGGCAGAATATGCATTAAAGCAGAGTATTGATAAGATTGTTAAAAAGTTCGAAAAACTTGATGACGAGTATTTTAGAGAAAGAAAGAATGATGTAATAGATGTCGGAAAGAAAATAATGCAGAACCTATTGGGCAGAAAGAAGAAAGATATGACCAAGCTTAAAGATGAGGTTCTCATTATAGCCCACAGTTTAAGTCCTTCGGATACAGTTCATATGCGTGATCAGATGGTTAAGGCATTTGCAACAGATATTGGAGGAAAAACTTCTCATACGGCTATTGTTGCCCGCATCTTAGAGATACCGGCTGTTGTTGGATTAAAAGCCATTTCCAAATTTATTAGATCCGGTGATGATGTGATTATAGACGGTAATGCGGGATTGGTTATTATAAATCCGGATAGGGATACAATCTCCAGCTATAGAAGGGCAAAAGAGATACATATGGCAGAATTAAGAGAGTTGGAGAAGTTAAAAGACCTCCCTGCTCAAACTGTTGATGGACACCGAATAGTGTTGGCTGCCAATATTGATTCTTCAGATGAAGTAAAGTCAGTGCTATCGCATGGGGCAGAGGGCGTCGGATTATTTAGAACAGAATTTTTATTTTTAGACAGAAACTCGCTTCCAACAGAGGAGGAACAATACAGGCATTATACTAATGTTGTTAAATCTCTGCTTCCTTATAGTGTTATTATCCGCACATTGGATCTGGGTGGTGACAAATTGGCAAAGCAGGGATACGGAGTTGGAAAGCAGGAGCGTAATCCATTTATGGGATTGAGGGGAATTCGCTTATGTCTGCACCACCCAGAACTGCTTAAACCCCAGATTCGGGCTATACTGCGCGCATCATCAGAAGGAAAGGTAAAGATGATGTTTCCCATGATTAGCACCCTGGAAGAGTTAAGACAGGTTCAGGAGTTAGTGAAAGAGGTTAAGCTTGAGCTAACCAGAGAAAGAATTGATTTTGACGGTGATATCGAGATCGGGATCATGATTGAGGTACCCAGTGCCGCTTTGATAACAGACATTTTGGCAAAGGAATCAGATTTCATCTCAATTGGCACAAATGATCTAATTCAATATACACTTGCAGTGGACAGAGTTAACGAAGATGTTGCGACACTTTACGATCCGTTAAACCTTTCTATATTGCGTTTGATTAAATTTGTGGTGGATTCAACACACGCTGCCGGGAAATGGGTAGGCATGTGCGGTGAGATGGCGGCCGATCCGAACTTAAATGCAGTATTGTTGGGATTGGGTTTGGACGAGTTGAGCATATCTCCGGTTGATGTGCCGCGCATTAAGAGTTTTATTCGCACATCGAACTTTCGCAAATCACAGGAATTAGTAAAAGAGATAATGCGGTTGAGCGATAGGGATTCTATATCGCGCGTTGTCAAAAGGGGAGTTGCTAGATCAAATTGGAAATAAGAAATTTTTCTATAATAGCGCATATCGATCATGGGAAGTCCACTTTAGCTGACCGTTTGCTTGAGTTAACAAGTACTGTCTCTAAAAGAGATATGCGCGACCAGGTTTTGGATGATATGGAACTTGAGCGGGAACGCGGTATCACAATTAAGGCTAAAGCGGTTCGCATGATCTATAAGAAGAAGTATATTCTTAATTTGATTGATACACCCGGTCATGTAGATTTTACTTATGAGGTAAGCAGGGCGCTTGCTGCGTGTGAAGGGGCAATATTAGTGGTGGATGCAACACAGGGTGTTGAGGCGCAAACAGTTGCAAATGCTTATCTGGCTCAGGAGACGAATCTAACTATAATCCCGGTAATTAATAAAATTGACCTTCCTGCATCAGATCCTGAAGGAGTTAAAGTTCAATTAAAGGAAGTCCTGCATTTAGGCGAGGAGCCGATTCTCGTCAGCGCGAAAGAGGGGAAGGGTGTTGAAAAGGTTTTAGAGGCCATTGTTAAAAAAATACCTCCATATAAGCAGGACTCGCATGCTCCTTTATCCGCCTTGATATTTGATTCATTATACGATCCATATAGAGGTGTGATTATTTATATAAAGATACTGGAAGGTACGCTGAAAGTGAATGATTTACTGTGTATGATGTCTTCAAAATTGGAGGTTGAGTGCATTGATGTTGGTTATCTGACTCCGAAGATGGTGAGTTCCAAAATATTGACTTCAGGAGAGGTTGGATTTCTGGTTACAGGCATCAAGGATATACATGCGGTTAAGATCGGTGATACAATTACAACGGTAAAAAATCCAACAAAAAAGCCTCATCCCGGCTACAAAGAGTTGAAACCGTATATCTTTGTTGGATTATATCCAATAAATCCGGCCGACTACGGCTTCTTAAGGGGAGCTATTGACAAATTGCATCTTTCAGATTCGTCGTTTCATTTCGAACCAGAAACATCCCAGGCATTGGGTTTTGGTTTTAGATGCGGTTTTCTCGGATTACTGCATATGGATATAATAAAGGAAAGGTTAAAGAGAGAGTTTCAGCTTGAGATAATTGTTACAGCTCCTAACGTCGTTTACAGGATATTAAATGAACACGATGAGATTGAAGAGATATTAAACCCGGCTAATTTCCCATCGCGCAAGGTGGAGGCTGTTGATGAGCCGTATATAGCGGCCCGTATTATAACGCCGAAAGAGTTTGTTGGAGGAGTTATGCAGTTGTGCCAGGAGAAGAGGGGGCAGATGAAGCAGATGCACTATATCACATCCAAAAAGCTTATGTTTAATTATTTACTGCCATTGGGGGAGGTTATAGTTGATTTCTATGACCAGTTAAAATCAATATCTAAGGGTTATGCTTCTCTCGACTATGAGCATAGCGGTTGGAAGCCAAGCGATTTGATGAAAGTTGAAATTTTAGTTCAAGGCAAGGTGGTAGATGCATTATCAAGCGTGGTACACAAGGAGAGGGCGTATTATGTAAGCAAGAAACTTGTAGAAAGGCTTAAAGAAGTAATCCCCAGACAGATGATTCAGATAGCTATTCAATCGCGAGTCAATAATAAAATCATTGCAAGGGAGAACATTCCGCCTTTACGCAAGGATGTTATAGCAAAATGCTACGGCGGTGATATCAGCAGAAAACGGAAATTACTGGAAAAACAAAAAGAGGGAAAGAAGAAAATGAAGCAATTTGCAAATGTAGAGTTGCCTCAGGAGGCTTTCTTAACGGTTCTTAATTTGGAACAAAAGTAAAAAATATTAAAGGAGGTTGTGATTAAATATGGAAGCAAAACTTTTCTATGCTGGATGCGTAATACTTTTGGTGAATATAATATTAAGGCGTTTTAAGAAACGGTTTGATAATGATCGATGGAGAAAAATATATGCTGAAGTAGTTGAATGGCTTGATACCGGATTCTCAGCCATATTTATGGCTGCTTTTATTATGTATTTTTTCATTCAAGCATTTAAGATACCATCTCTTTCAATGGCTTCGACGCTGCTTGAAGGCGATCATTTATTTGTGAACAAGTTTGTTTATGGCACAAGAATACCGTTCACTGAAAAAAAGATTTTAAAGCTTAAAAAAATAAAACGCGGTGATATTGTAATATTCAGATATCCTGCTAAAGATAAAGATAATCCTCATTACGGCAAGGATTTTATCAAAAGAGCTTTGGGTTTGCCGGGAGATAAAATTGAGATTAGGAATAAACAGCTTTTTGTAAACGGAGAGGCTGTTGATGAGAAATACAAACAGCATTTGGATGATAAAACATTTCCGGCACAGATGCCCTACTATGATAGCGCAGAATACCAAAAAGCATGGGAAGATGATAAATTTGAAAAACTCCCGTATTATTTAATAAGGGATAATTTTGGTCCGGTTATTGTTCCTGATAATCACTACTTTGTAATGGGTGATAACCGTGATAGGTCTTTCGACAGCCGTTTCTGGGGGCCTCTGGATTTTAAGAAGCTCAGGGGAGAAGCATTACTCCTTTACTGGCCGTTAAAAAGAATTAGAATTATAAAATAAGAGATGGTTGGTTTATATATACACATTCCGTTTTGCAAAAAGCGCTGTAATTATTGTGATTTTACTTCCTACTCCTCATTCGGAGAAAAAGAATATTTAATTGATCCCTATTTAAAAGCTTTAGAAATTGAAGCAGGAGCTGTGAAGTGTATTCGGCCGGATACAATTTATATAGGCGGCGGGACGCCTTCCTTACTTTCTAATAAACAGCTGCAAAAATTGTTCAGTATACTTAATTGCAAATTCGATTTAAGCAGGATAAAAGAAATTAGTTTTGAAGCAAACCCGGAAAGCATAAATAAAGATAAGTTCTCTTTATTGAAGGATAACAACGTTAATAGAGTTAGTTTAGGCTTCCAAAGCTGCAAAGCTAAATATCTTAAAATACTAGGAAGGATTCATTCAAATGAGGATGCGCTCAATGCATTTAATACAGCTAAAATACTTGGCTTCGATTTTGTAAATATTGATTTAATATTTGGATTGCCATTTCAGACTTTAAGGGAGTGGATAAGTGATTTAAAAAATGTATTAAACTTAGCCCCAAATCATATATCAATATATGAGTTAACAATGGAGCCTGACTCCCCGATGTGTGAACTAAAACAGCATGTTGACCAGGATTTAGCCGCAGATATGTATAAAGAGGGAATAGATCTACTGCTAAGCAATGGATATTTGCATTACGAAATATCCAATTTTTCTAAGCCCGGGTGCGAATGTAAACATAACTTGAATTACTGGCTGAACGGAGAATATGCTGGATTAGGTGTTGGCGCAAGCTCTTACATAAAGGGCAGGAGGTTCAGGAATTCAAATGATATCAAGGCGTATATTTCTCAGGCTCAAGAAGGTAAATTCCAGAATGAGGATGTTGTAACAATCACTCAGGAAAGTAAGAACAAAGAGAAATTCTTTTTAGGGTTGAGATTAACCGAGGGTGTGCGCTGCAGTAAAAAAGAAAAAAATATGCTCAAAGAAAAGCTTTCTGAATTTATGCCGAAGGGATTAGTTGCCTTTAAAAACGAAAGAGTAGCATTAACTTCAAAGGGGATAATGCTTGCTAACCAGATATTGAGAGAGTTGCTGTAAAGCTTCTCTGGGTTCCCTAAAAAATGCTTAAAATTAGAATCAAAAATGCTTGACACTTCCTAGCTAAATTAACTATAATTAAGGTTCCAAAAGATCATTTTAATAGACCTGCCGAGTGTAGTAGAGATCTTATAAGAACATAAGTTATTTTTATGTGGTTCCCTGTATTTTTAGGATATGCTGCTTCCCATTTAAACTTGATTCAACCACATAAAAATGTTTGGGCCTGGTTTTTCGTTATTTTAGATTTTACAAAAACTTTACAATTTTTTTACATTTTCTTAATATCGCTATTGTACACTATAGTAAAGAAATACAGAATATTATATTATGAAAGGGGGGATAAGTTTAGTTTTTAGAAGTGAAATTACAAATAATTATTAAGGAGGATAGTTAAATGAAGAAGTTACTTTTCTTAGTTAGTTTGTTTGCTTTTGTAGCTGCTTTACCAAGCGCGTTATTGGCAGCGTTTACGCCAATATTGAGATCGACTAACACTGCCAGCGTGGTATTCAATGAAGCACCCAGCGGAACTTTGAGTGTTGTAATCCGCAATAGGATAGGTGATGCCGCAACTACTGAGTTGAGCTGGAGTGATGTTACTCTTGGGGTCACTGACTGGAAGGCCGCAGATCAGTACTTGGAAGTCACCAACACTTATAACAGATCGGGCTGGGGAGTCCAGATTTTCACAAACAACACGAGTGCTATAGCAAACCCTCAGTTTACTGGAGATCCGGCTGATATCAATCCTGCCGGTTTGTTGACTGTTGATAATCCGAATGCGGGAATGCTGCCTTTAGCCTGGAGAGTGGTTGACGACACAACAGATGCTCTTAATATTACTCAAAATGCTACAAACAATCTTACACTAGATGGTTTCGCGGCAGATTACTACCCGTTTCTGTGGATGAAGGATAGAGCCACATTGGCTGTAGGCGGATCAACCGCGTTTCTTGACGGTGAGGATTATATTACAGTTTGGAATCAGTATGGCGGAATTCACCATGCGGAAGCTACATTTGATTATTTTCAACCGGCTGATAATACAGCATTTGTATACTTAGCCGCTAAGTTTCAAAACGCATCAACTCCAAACACGTATAAGACCAACACTCTAACGATGGAGTTGTTCTGGCAGTAATTTAGTTTGAAAAATATTGGGTTTTATCTTCTACCTCGATTCCAAAAATTGGGGTAGAAGAAATGCCCGGTAGAGATCCTTTTGGATAGTCTTGATATTGAGCTTGCTGAAGTGCGGGATGCTTGTGGTGCGCTCAATATCGCGGCAGCGACATATAATGAGCGTTTTAGCAGTAGAGTGATCTCTAGAGAGTTTTTTGATATCAGTTGCTAATGGAGCGATAATATGAAAACCTACACCCGTAATAAAATCCGTTATTTTTGGCTAATTCTGGGGTTAGGTTTTTTTTATTCCCCTCTAATAAGTATTGCATTTGCTGATAATTATGGTGTCTTGAGCAGCGGACATGCCGGCGCAATTCTAGGTGGGCCAGAAGCAAATGCTCAGTTTCAGTTTTGGTGGAATCTTGTAACAAGCGCATATACCACCGGTGATAATGTCGATTATATGCAGGGAGGACATAGCTTCAAAGGTGTAAATATAAGCGGAGGAACCTGGTTCGGCATGGCTGTTAGAAGCGATGCTAACGGAAACGGAACGGAAGAATTATCGGATATTAAGGATATGTCAGCTTATAGCTACATAAAGTTCTGGGTTAAGTCTGACCTCCATCACACGCTGGATAATGTCAGCATGCTTAAAATCGGCATACAGAGCAAAAATCTTTCAGGTACTATACAAGAAAAAAACCTTAGATTATACGATTATGGTGTTAGGGACGACAATGTATGGCGCCAGATTTCTATACCGCTGGCGCATTTTACAGGCGTAAACTTTACTCGTATACATTCATTCTTCTACATTATCAATGATACCCAACCTCCATATTCCGGCGTCATTGAGGGACTGAGTTTTAATATAGATGATTTAAGATATTCTTCTTATAATCTGGGATCTCCAACTGATATTGTTATAATTCCGGGGAGGGGATATTTTACGCCGGGTCAATCTAAAGATTTTAAAGCCTGGGGTTTCGACATCAACAATGAGCTGGTTTCAGCTAATCCCTCCTGGTCGGTCATAAACGGGTTAGCATCAATTAATCCTGCAACAGGGGCTTCTATTTCTGTTACTGCTAATACCATAGGATCTGATTTCCTTACGGCAGCTCAAGGAGGAGGTTCAGACACAGTCCCGATTTTTGTAAATTCTGCTACTGAGATTTTTAAATATAACATACTAAGCGATGTTGGTATTCCTGTTTCAAGTGAATTAAGAGTCTTTCCGGACCCTGCTTTTGGCGGACCTGTAGCTAATACCGTAACAATCGTGCCTGGTGTAGGCTCCGTTATGCCTGAAGGAGATAATTGTTTAGAGATTATAGTGGGTACTGCAAATTACGGCGGCATATTTATTCAGCCGAATGATCCGGTTGATCTCACAGATTTTAAATCCGGTGAACTGAAATTTTCGCTTTTGGTCGGAGATGTGGTCCCGAATGTTTATGTTAGGGATTTTGTTATTAAAATGAAAGCTGAGGATAGGTTTAATCCGGGAATTTTCATAGAAAGTCCGGAAAAACGTGTGAGCCTATTCGGCTATCCGATGAAGGGAGATAATACCGGTGTCGTAAGAAATGAGTGGCATGAGATTTCCATTCCCTTATCTTCGTTTGAGTTTGATTGGTTGGATTTTTCTAAAACAGACATAGTTTTTCTTATAAGTCCATGGGATGATACTATGGTCAATCCCGATGTTTATAACGGCTTGAAGTTTTATGTAGATAATGTCCGAATTGAGGTAGAAGCCACACAGACAGGTGCAGCTTCAGTGAATGTTGACGGTTACAGGCTTATAGTCAACGGGCAGCCATTTACGGTTAAGGGTGTTAATTATTCTCCGGTGCCTCCCGGTTTTACATTTGGATATGATTGGGCTAACAATCCGGATATTTATGAAACGGATTTTAATTTGATAAAAGTAATGGGAGCGAATTCCATAAGATTGTTCGCGGATCCTTATCCGGCTCAAACCGGCGGGCCTTTCCCTGCTTTAGATGTTTTGTATGAGCTGGGTTTATTTGTGATTATTAATCACAGTGTTGATCCCAATACGAATTGGGGTAATCCGGTGCAAACCGACCCTATCCGCGATGACTTTTTAAATATCGTGAACAAGTACAAAAACCATCCTGCTGTTTTGTTCTGGCAGCTTGGTAATGAAGTGAGCAAGCAAACAGGGGATGTTAATGGGTGGTATACTTTCTTTAATAGTTGTGTTTCAGCTGCTCATGCGGAAGAAGGTGTTGTCTCACACCCGGTTTCAACATCTGTTACTGAAGTATCATTTGTAAATGAAGCGGTTGCTGATCCAGATCTTTGGTCGGTGAATATTTATTACGGCCCTTCTTTTCTGACTTCATTTACTAATTACGCGGCTAAATCTGACAAGCCGCTGGTGATTACCGAGTTCGGCTGCGACCGGCTGAATAATATAACGAAAGAAGAGGTTCAGAGCATACAGGCCAGTTATATACAGCAGCAGTGGGCAGAGATTTCGTCAAACTTAAGTGAAGACAATATTGGTAAAGTATGCGCCGGCGGTTGTGTGTTTGAATGGGTTGATGAGTGGTGGAAAAGTTCCGGTGATATAAATGTTCATGATGAAACGGGTGATTGGACAAACCTATTCTATACATTTGATGCCGGCGGGAATAATATGAATGAGGAGTGGTGGGGTATTACAAAAACCAACAGCTCCCCTTTAGGTTACAGGGAGGTTAGGGAAGCATATAATATGCTTATGGATCTTTGGAATCCCAATGCAGTTAAATTCACGATAAAGAATGTCAGCGATAACTTAGAAGCAGATGAGATTACCTGGAATAGTACGATGACTTCTGCATGGACTGTTGCAAACCAGTATATTCAAATTGAAACTGACCCTGGAGCTCTTACCTGGGGGATTCAGATTTACACCGATAATGTAAATTCTTCGCCGCCATACCCTTTAGATCCCGGTGATCTGGACAATATACAAGATCCGTCAGGGATAGTAAGTGCAAATTCTATGGCTAAACTGCCTGTTTGCTGGAAGATAACTGATGAACTGGAAGTTGTGCCGGTGGAAATCCCCGACCAGAGGCTTGACCTAGCAACAAACAGTTCTTATTTTGAGAACGGCTTTTTATGGTTCAAAGACATTAATACAAAAGATAATCCCCAAACAGATTTAAACGAAGCTTTTATTAATGGTGATTATTACCAGACCATATGGGATAATGAAGGTATTCAGTTTGGAGGACAAGCTTTAGAGCATGGTTTGGCAACTTCACCTAACTATCTTTACATTGCGGCTGATTTCAAAAGGGCTTCAACACCCAATGAGTATAAAACAACCAAGTTAATATTGGAGTTTTTTGTGCCATGAAAAAATTATTAATTTTTACTATATTGATATCCTGTTCTTTATCGCTGTTTGCTTCACAGCAACTGGAGATATCGCCTTTGAGATTGGAGTTGAGAATACCTCCCGAAGGCGAATACGCGGGTGAGTATTCGGTTAAGAACATTACAGATTCCGATATGGAAGTTGCTATTGAGGTAAACGATTGGTTTGTTTTGGAAGATAATAAGGGTATAGAGGCAAAGGATTGGTTGTCTTTTGATCCGCCTGTATTTAACTTAAAGTCAAATGAAGTTCGAGTGGTTAAATATAAGATTAAGGTGCCTAAGGAAGCAAAGGGCGAGTTGGCTGAAAAAATATCTTTTACGCCAACAATATCTGAAGCACAGCTTATCGTAATGATGAGTGTTTCTCTATATGTTTTTATTGAAGGCACAGAAGAACCTATAGTCGAAATTGCTAAAAGTGTTGTACGTAGAGAGAAAGATGGGTACACTGCTGCTGTAGTTCTGAAAAATGAAGGGAATGTTCATATTAGACCTACGGGAAAAGTAACTGTATTAAAAGGAAAAAAGGTTGTTAAAACGGTCCCTATTTCTTACGGCTGGCCGGTATATCCTAATCAGGAAAGGGCATTTTTTGCCAGGTGGGATGACATGTTATTGGATAAAGGCAGGTATACCGCAAAATTTGAAGTAAATCTTTTACATAAAGGGATGGTATTAAAAGATTCCTGCAGGTTCAAGATAGATGAAAACGGCGAAGTAGTAAAGTAGTGCAAGCGGGTGATAAAGCATGCATAAAAAAACAATTATGAATAAAATAACCGCAGCTTCGGTCGCGTTTGTAATTATTTTCTTTATGAATAATGCTAGATTGCATGGAGATTTTCAATCTCTCCAGAAGTTGACTTTTACTGCCGGTTTTATCATATCAGAGGGAGTCTTGTTTCCGCTGGGCCATGAAGATCCGATCTTTCCGTTGGTCAGTGTTTCAGGCATACCCCAAGAGGGTGTACTGGTAAACGAAATTATATTAGACATATCATTATCCGATAACAAATCACTTTTGGGCGCGGAGTTGGTTGCCAGCAATGGTAATTTAGCTGTAGAACAATCAAAATCAGGGGCACCTTCGATTGCAGGAAAGAGTAAAGGTGCTGCAGCTAATATGACGCAGACCTTTACTTTGGGCCCTTTAGGCGAAGGCATAAAAGAATTTTCCTGGCAGGTTAAAATTCCGAGAGTGATGGTAGAAGAGCCGGGTATAAATTTCTATCTGTCTGTTGAGGATGCTTCAAACAACATTCAATATTTAGGGCAGTCAGGCGGTTCGGTAAAGCAGTTGGAGTATATATCAATAATGATCAGCAGAAAAATAACTAGATCCGCGAGCGCTTCAGGCGGTATGGTTATATTCCCTGATGCTAATCCTTTTGATGGTGAAAATTCATTGGATTTGCCTGTCGGGGCTCTTCAGAGCAAGACTGATTTAACTTTGAGAATTTTAAAAAATGCCGAATCGCTGATTTATGGCGCGGGAATAGGCGGATTGCCGCCAGTGATGGTATATGAACTCGGCCCGAACAATACCGCGCTTCAAAAGCAAGCCAAGCTGACTCTGTTATATTACGATACCGTTGAACCCTTCGGTATAGAAGATTATACCGGATTTAAAGAAACTGATTTGAAAATCTGCTGGTGGGATGGTTTTGAATGGCGTCTGGTTGGCGGAGTTATAGATACTGAAAAAAATCTTATAAGCACTTCAATTAATCGGTTTGGCATTTATGGTGTGTTTCCTCTTGGTGCTTTGGGGCCGAGCGTATACAGGCCTAAGGAACGTATAATAACACCAAACAGCGACGGATACAATGATTTTGCTCAGTTTGACGGTCTGGCTGACAGAAATATTAATATTAATATATTTGATGTAACAGGAAGAAAGATTCGCACTATTCGGGGTCAGCCCCATGAATGGGATGGACGGGATGATGATGGCAGCCGTGTGGAAAATGGTGTATATATATATCAGCTAAAGGTCGATAATGAATTAATAAGCGGAGTGATTGCTGTAGCAAAATAAGAGTGTGGTTTTTAAGGACGTGGTTAGCATGAAACTCAAAATTCATAGAAAAATTATAAAGGTTCTAGGAATCTTAAGCGTCTTGTTTTTGATTTCGCCGCCGGTATGGTGCGCGTTCAAAGATTCCGGGTGGGGCGCGCGGCCCGCGGGAATGGGCGGCGCTTTTACCGCGGTTGCGGATGACGTGAATTCCATACTTTATAATCCTGCAGGTATCGGCCAGCTTGAGCGGCCTGAGGGCAGCTTCATGTACTCACGTCTTTATACAGGGCTGTCCGCGGTAAAACTGGGGTTAAATTACTTTGCGTATGCTCATCCAATGGATAACGGCGGAGCCTGGGGTATAAGCTGGGCTAACTTTATAGCTAACGGACTCTATAGGGAGGATACGGCAACAATAAACTATGCTCATGATCTGGATGTCTATCAGCAAGTAAATGCGGATATATATATAGGCGGTAATATTAAATTCCTGCGCAACGGTTATACGCTTGATGATCGTACAAGATCTGATCCTGTGTTTGCCAAAGGCAGGTATAGCAGTGCTCTTGCGGTTGATTTAGGCGTACTGGCTAATTTTGAATCAGAGAGTGTTGGATTCAGCGTTAAGATGCTTAATGAACCCGATATAGGATTGCTTGAGACTGATAGGATTCCGAGAGAATATAAATTAGGATTCTGTTATCTGTTTGGGGATATATGGCTGCTGACTGAAGCGTTAGCCGCGGTCGATCTTACATACAGGGACGATGATCTAAATGTTCATTTAGGATGGGAAAACTTCTTCTTTGATAAAGTTATGGGGCTTCGTTTGGGAGGAAATACCAGGGAGTTAACATTAGGGTTGGGTTATCTGTTTGATACAGGTGACTTTGGCATACAGATAGATTACGCGTTTATATGGCCGTTGGAGATTCTAGAAACAACCGGGTCGCATAGAGTAAGCTTACTTTGCAGATTCGGCACACCGAAGAAAGACAAAAAAAGCACCCCGGCAGAATAACAATAGTTTCCCCAGAATTTTAATTCATTTGTTAATTTTATCCATAAAAATAAACAAAGGTTTGGTATAACAAGTGGAAACAGCAGAAAACATTTTTTTCACTCTAATGCAAAATTCTTTACGGGTTTCGATAAACGAAAATATTCGGTTTGCCGACAACTCACTCGCAAAAAGTCGACGACTTTTTGCGGCTCAAACATGTCGGCAAAAGTTTCAGAATATTTTCTTCGAAACCCTAAAATTTGCAAGTCGTTGCAAAAAATATTTTCTACTGTTTTTATAAGGGCTTTGCAAAGTTAAAAAATAAATTGGGGAAACTCCATCATCCATCAGAATAATTATTGAAACTTATTAAATTATTAGTTAGAATCTAACTAAATGCAGTATATATTGGATTAAGGGAGGAAATATGCCTAATCTTGACACAACGCCTGTAGTAAAGATGAACACGGAATGGACTATTATTGAAGTGATTGGCGGTCCTGAGATAATCCTGACTGTAAAAGGGTATACCCCAGTTTTACTTGTTAAAGTTGGGAAATCTGATTCGATAAATAAACTGTATATCGCTCCGAAATCATTAGCAGAGAAGCTGGAACCGTTAAGAAAAAACAATGAAGATAAATTTGTAGGATTAAAAATTAGGATAAGAAAAGAGTCTCTTGAGAAATTTTCTAAATACGAATTAGAAAAAATTGACTAGTTCTGATTATTCACGGATTACAGCAAAAGACGCCATTAAACTATTTAGTTCAATTCATAGATTAAAGGGTACTTATCTTCACAAAAATTTCCCAGAAGGTGGGCAATTGGCTCAGTGGTAGAGCGTTCGCTTCACATGCGAAAGGCCGTAGGTTCAATCCCTACATTGCCCATTGCAAACATTGAAAGACATACGTTAATCTAGGAAGGAATGGAGACTTAAAGTATGAAAGACAGCCTGAAGCAATTATTGGATCTGCAGCAGAAGGATTTATATATAGATAGTCTTACCGAAGAATTAGAGGACCTTCCGGTTGAGATTGAGAATCTGAAATCTGAGTTGGAAGTCAGGCGCAAAGAATTTGAAGATTTTAAGAAAGAGAATAATCAAAGATTAGTTGGAAAGAAATCAAAGGAAGGCGAGCTGGACGGTAAGGAGAAGGAAATTATAAAACATAACCAAGAGCTAAATACTGTAAAGACAAACGAAGCTTACAGGGCAATATTAAAGGAAATTGATAAGTGCAAACAGCAAAAAGACATTTTAGAAGAGGAAATACTTACATTAATGGAAGGCATAGATACATTTAACAAGGAAGTAAAGAAGCGTGAGCAGGGGTTAAAAAAAGATGAAGCAGATTCCCAGAGGAAAATTGGTGAACTTGAGAATACCATAAAATCAAAGACTTTGGAAAGAGAAACGAAAATTAAGGAATGTGGAGAGTTTTCCAAAACTATAAATGGCGCGGCTTTGCAAAGATATCAATACATTAGAAAAGCAGAGAAGGGGACAGCCGTAGTCCCTATTAATAATAATATGTGCGGCGGATGCCATATGGAACTGCCGCCTCATACATTAAACGTGGCCTTAACAAATAAGGATTTGGTTATTTGTGAGACTTGCTCGCGCATCCTTTATACTGAAAAGGCTGTAAAAGATGCCGAAAGTTAAAAAGTCTTTGCATTTATTCTGTGATGGTGCTTGTAGAGGTAATCCTGGGCCTGCAGGGATTGGAGGGGTAGTCAAGGATGTTTCCGGGGAGAATCTATTAAAGTTTTCTGAAAGCATAGGTGTTGCCACAAATAATATTGCTGAATATAAAGCACTCATTTTTGGCCTAATGAGCATAGAAAAAATATCAGGGGAAAAAGAAGTTAAGGTTTTTTCAGATTCAGAGTTAATGGTTAAGCAGCTTAATGGCTACTATAAAGTAAAAGAACCGACTCTTTTATTGTTGCTGCAAGAAGTTATAAGATTAAAGAATAAATTCAAAAAATTCGAAATTTCTCATATAAGCCGAAGCAAGAACAAGGAAGCTGATTTTCTTGCGAACCAATCTTTCAAAGATAAAAACAATGGTGTACAAGATCTTTTTTGAATGGGAGAATGTATCAGGGGATCGCTCTAGAACAACTGTGTTTTAGAGAGGAAAGTCCGAACTCCTAAGAGCGCTATGCCTAGAGTTAATCTAGGGATTCAATATTTTTCCAGAATCTAGGTTTTGGGGAATTTGAATACGGAAAGTGCCACAGAAAATAAACCGCCCGCCGTTTTAAAGGTGGGTAAGGGTGAAAAGGTGAGTTAAGAGCTTACCGCCTCAAGGGTAACCGAGAGGGCACGGCAAACCCCATAGGGAGCAAGATAAAATTAGGTGAAAGGATGGATGCTCTTTCCTTTTCCAAAGAGATTTGGAAACCTTTCAGGTTTATCGCACGTTGGATTTTAAACATGCAAGTGTTTAAGATTGACGAAGGCCTGAAGTTTAGGTCTTAGTTTAATGATCTCCACTCAATATTTATTATTGAGGACAGAATTCGGTGTACCGATACTTCTCCCATTTTTTTAAGCTAAGGTTGCATGATGTTATGGCAAAGTGTTTGGTTGTAAAAAATATAAAAGAAAACAATTTGCAAGGCGTAATTGGCGAAGAAGTTGTTAAGCAAGTATAAATATTTATTGATTAGTAATATTCTGATTTCTCTCGATAAAACCTGACTTAATAAATAAAAAATAAAAAATATATAATTTTTTCTTGACAATTGGTCAATTAGATTATATATTTACTATAGGTGGTGGATAGTGGTGAATAGTGTTTGAAAGTGTAGCATAGTGAGTTTAAGTGTCGAAATGTTCTTTTTTGACTTAAGGCGTTTCAAAAGCAATTTTGTTAATAAAAGAGTAAAAGCGAATAAAAATAAGTTGGGATAATCGAAAGATAAAGAGGCAACCTCAATGTTCATGGGTGAATTTAAACATTCCTTGGATAAAAAGAATAGGTTATTTATCCCGTCAAATTTCCGCAAAAAATCCTTCCAACAAAGATTCAAAAGTTTCATACTAACCCGCGGACTTGATGGTTGCCTCTACTTATATGATCCGAAAACATTTATAAATATCTCAGACAAATTTAAGAATTTGCCGGTTGCTGACAAAATGGAGGAAAGAGCCTTTAAGAGGCTGCTGCTATCCGGGGCAACAGAAGTTGTGCCGGATTCACAGGGAAGGATTCTGATACCGCATCATTTAGTAGATCACGCGGTATTAAAAGAAGAAGTTGTGATATTGGGTGTGTGGGATAGAATTGAGTTATGGGAAGAGAGCAGGTGGAGAAAATATAAGCAATATGCCGATAAAACCTTTAACAATATAGCTTCTAAGTTAGAGATATAGTCCTTTTATGGAGAGTTCTTTGAAAATCTGCGAATGTCATCAGCCGGTAATGGTTGATGAAGTTAAAAAGTGTCTTATTACAGATCGTAATGGGGTTTATGTTGACGGCACTGTGGGTGTTGGCGGGCATGCCTTTCATTTAATGCGCGCATTAGGGCCAAGAGCGCGGCTGATTGCAATTGATAGGGATAATGAAGCGCTTTCGGTAGCCAAGGAGCGTTTGAAAGAGTATAAAAGCAGGATTCACTTCGTCCATAGCGAATACTCGCAAATAAGATCTGTACTAAAGGATTTTAAGGTAAAGCATGTGAATGGCGTGCTTTTGGATCTTGGTTTTTCTTCTTTACAGATAGATAGCGCTGAAAGAGGCTTCAGTTTTACTAATAACGGGCCGCTCGATATGCGTTTTGACAGATCTAAGGGTATTACTGCGGCTGAGTATCTATCGTATGTTTCTTATAGTGAATTATCCCATTGCTTATATGTTTACGGAGAAGAACGATTTAGCAGGCGTATTGCAAAAGCAATAATAAGATATAGAGAAAAAAAACAAATTGAAACGACAAAAGAAGTTGCTGAAATTATCAGTACATCAGTGGGAAGATTTTATGGGAGGAGTCATATTCATCCAGCCACAAAGACTTTCCAGGCTATAAGGATTTTTATAAATGAAGAGTTAAAGCATTTGGAGGCGGCAATGATTGAGATAGCAGATTCACTACTATCGAAGGGCCGAATGGCGGTTATCAGCTTCCATTCTGCAGAAGATAGGATGGTTAAAAAGTATATATTCAACAACTCGCGCGGCTGCACATGTTCACCATTTGTGCCGCGATGTGTATGCGGATATCAGAAGAGGTTTAACATTATACTTCCGAAGGTTATTAAGCCTAAAGAAAAAGAGATTAGATTTAATCCCAGAGCGCGAAGCGCAAGACTAAGAGTTGCTGAAAAAGTATAAGATTTGATAGGAGTGGGCGTCTTTACTCGGCGGGACGCCCACCCTACGATTTGCACATCTACCTTTATTCCACCGCATATATTAATAGTTTTTTACTTTATTAAGTTATTGTTCATAAAAAGAATTATGGCAAAAAAAAATACTGCCAACTACAGATTATATTTTGTTTTACTTATATTTTTAATGGTATCTTTATTTGCCTATGTATATGAAAATATTTACGTGATAAAGCTTGGATACCAGCTGCAGCAAAAAAATGAAATATATTTTAAATATAAATTGGAGAACGATGTCCTTAGCATGAAATACAACGAATTTACCTCTCTGGAGAGACTTGATACCATTGCTAGACAGAAATTAGGTTTAAGATTCCCCACCAAAGATGAGGTCATTTTAATTAGGTATTCAACAATAAAAACTAAAAAATATATTTCTAAATTATAATTAATTTAAGATGGGGACGAGGAAAATTTGAAACATAAAAGACTAACATTAGCGTTTATAAGTATGTTTATGCTGTATGTATTGCTCAGTTTCAGACTGTATTACCTCCAAATATGGAAGCGCGCGGAGTTGTCTTACAAAGCTAAAAAGCAGTGGATGAAGGTCTCGCACACAAAACCTCTGAAGAGTTCCATTTATGATAGAAAGGGTAGGTTGCTTGCATTTTCCAGCTATGCGGACTCATTTTTTGTAAATCCTAAAAAATTAGAGAATGTTAAGTCAACTATGAAAAAAGTATGTGAAATTCTAGAATTAGATGAGGCGCAATATATAAATAGCGTGAGAGATTCCACCAAAAGCTTTATATGGCTTAAGAGAATGGTTGAACAATCAAAAGCAGAAAAACTAAAATTAGAAAATTTGAAGGGCATTGGCTGTATAAAAGAGAGGAAGAGGTACTATCCTGAAGATGGGTTAGCTTCCCCATTGTTAGGAATAGTAGGACTGGATGATAAACCGTTGTCCGGTATTGAGTTAACGGTAAGCAATATATTTAAGACTCATGGAGAAGAAAAAGTATTTGGTAGAGATGCAAAGGGGAGGATGATTAACTGGGATGGAGCAATATCTGACGAGATGTCAAATGGATCTGTGTATCTAACAATTGATAAGACTATCCAATATATAGCAGAAAAAGAATTAAGCAGTGTTTTTGAGTCTACAAAATCCAAGTGGGGATGTGCTATAGTGCAGGACATAAGCACTGGAGAGATCCTTGCTATGGCTATGTGCCCAAAATTCTCAAATAACTCTCCTCAAGATATTCAACAGGTTAGTCAACTGCATAATCTTGCTATAGGTCAGGTTTTCGAGCCAGGTTCTACTTTCAAGATAGTAACCGCCGCCGCCGCATTGGAAGAAAAAATCTGCGATATGAACACTATGTTTAATTGCCATAACGGTAAGTATACAATTATGGCAAATACAATACATGACCACGAGCCAAGGGGCATGCTTAATTTCAAACAGGTATTCGAGTATTCATCTAATATCGGGGTGGCTCAGATAGGTGAGTTGGTAGGAAAGAAAAAAACTTATTACTACGCAAGAGCTTTTGGGTTTGGCAATCGAACCGGTATCAAGCTTCCAGGGGAGTCATCAGGCATACTAAGAAAGCCCAAATACTGGTCCAAAATCTCTCTTCCGATGATTTCATTTGGCCAGGAAGTGGGTGTTACCAGTATTCAAGTCCTTTGTGCCTATTCCGCTATTGCCAATCAGGGAGTATTACTTGAGCCTAAAATAATTAAAAGGGTGGTTGATGAAAAGAACAATATTTTATGGGAATCTAATCCTACAAAGGTTAGAAATATAATATCTAAAGCTACGGCAGAAAACCTGAAAAAGATTTTGGAAGGTGTAATAAAAACAGGAACAGGGACAATGGCGCAAGTAAGCGGATATAGAATAGCCGGCAAAACAGGCACAGCACAAAAATTTGATAAGGAATTAGATAGATATTCTGATAGGAATTACGTGGCCTCATTCTGCGGATTCTTGCCGTCGAGCAGGCCTAAAATAGCTATTATTGTAGTGCTGGATGAACCCAAGACCTCATATTGGGGAGGTGTTATAGCCGCTCCTGTTTTTTCCAGAATAGCTAGACAGGTGGTGAGTTATATGAATATCCTGCCCGATGAAGTTGATTATGTAGATAATGTTATTATAAAGGAGAAACCGGATAAAACTTAAAGAACTTATTAAAGGCTTGTCGTTAAGTGTTAAGCATTCTAATAATAATGAGATAACCGGAATTAAGGCGGATTCCAGAAAAATATCCCGCGGGGATATTTTTGTTGCCATTATAGGAGAGCATCATGACGGTGCAAGTTTTATAAAAGACGCAATTTCTAAAGGTGCAGCTGCTGTTCTTATAGATAAGAAGCAATACAGTAAAGATAAATTCCATTCAATCAACACAGTTCCAATACTAAGTACATCCAGTTTGTCTTCTGTAATGGCAACATTAGCTAATAGGGTGTACGATAATCCATCGAAAAAAATGAATGTTGTCGGGATTACTGGTACTAACGGAAAGACTACGGTTTGTTATTTGCTTGAATCCGTTTTTAAGGCTATCGGTAAAAACACAGGGGTAATCGGCACGATTAATTACAGGTATGGCAATAAAATAGTTGCTGCTCCTAACACAACGCCGCAATCAGCCGATTTGCAGAGTCTGTTGAAAGAAATGCATGATAATTCTGTTTCAAATGTATTTATGGAAGTATCATCGCATGCATTGAGCTTAAACAGGGTTTCAGGAGTGGATTTTGATTTGGCAGTTTTTACAAATCTAACCGGCGAGCATCTGGATTTTCATAAAACGATGGATGACTACTTTAATGCAAAAAAAAGCTTGTTTACAAAATATCTTGCGATGAATGCAAAAAATTCAAAAAAAATCAATAAATGTGCTATAATAAATTCCGATGATGAATGGGGCAAAAAGCTGATCGCATCAATAACTATACCTCATTTGTCGTATGGCATCCATAAAGGTTCTGAGCTTTGCGCTCACATTGCTCATTCTGATGTGCGGGGTGTTTCTCTTGAGATTGAATACAATAAAAAGAAATACCAGTTGCATATTAAACTGCTCGGCGAGCATAACGTTTACAATGTTTTAGCCGCATTAGGAGCCAGTATTAAATTAGGTTTACAGCCTAAAGAAGCAATACCGGGACTGCGCAAGCTCCAGAGCATCCCGGGCAGGATGGAGAGGATTACAAATAAAGATAAATATGATGTTATAGTGGATTATGCCCATACTGATGATGCGTTGGGAAAAGCACTAAAATGTATAAGGAGTTTGAAGCCGGCAAGGATAATAACTGTTTTTGGCTGCGGCGGGAATAGGGACACAGATAAAAGGCCGCGGATGGGTATAATAGCCAGCAAGTTAAGTGATTGGGTTGTGGTAACTTCTGATAATCCGCGGGATGAAGATCCGAGATTGATAATGAATCAAATTGAACAGGGGATAAAGTCAATAAATAAAAATAACTACTCATTAATAGAAGATAGAGAGGAAGCTATAAAATGCGCTATTAATAATGCTAAGTGCGGGGACATAATACTATTAGCAGGCAAAGGGCATGAGACTTGTCAGATCATAGGGGACAAGAGGATTGATTTTGATGACCGCTTGATAGCTAGAAAATATATAAAAAAATGTTAGGTATAAGCATTGCGCAATTAGTAAAAGCTGTAAAAGGCGATTTGATTATTGGGGATCCGAATGCCCTGGTAAATCGTGTTTGTATAGATACCAGAACGCTAAAAAAAGGTGACTTCTTTATAGCCTTAAAAGGAGATAAAAAAGACGCGCATATGTATCTTGATGAAGCTTTAGAAAAAGGCGCGCAGGGGCTTTTAGTTAAAGATATCAGGCTTGGTATAGAAAAAAATCCTTGGTCTTTAGTTCAGCTGCCGCATATCGTAAGAGTTGAAGATACATTAGAAGCGTTGCAAAACTTTGCACTGTTTCATCATAATAAATTCAATGTATTCAGCGTGGGTATTACAGGTACGAATGGAAAAACAACTACCAAGGAGATGCTTGCCTCTATACTGGCTCAGGGTCATTCTGTCCTTAGTACGCGAGGTAATATGAATAACCAGATTGGTTTGCCGCTTATGATGCTTGAGTTGGAAACCGATCATGAATATGCTATTTTCGAGTTAGGCGCATCAAGTTTAGGCGAGATAGAAAAACTTGCTTCGTTGTGTAAACCAAAAATGGCAATTATTACAAATGTGTCAGCAGCGCATTTAGAGGGTTTTGGTTCTATAGAGAATATTCTGAGGGCTAAATGGGAGTTGGTTGATTCTATTCAAAAAGATGGCGAAGTAATATTAAATGCTGATGATCCTTTGTTATCCAAAAAATTGGGAGAACCAAGATGCAGGGTTACTACTTTTGGGATAGATAACATTGCTGATGTAACCGCAGAAAGCGTAAATCTTTGGCCTGCTACTCAATTCACATTGGTAATTGACAGAAAACGTTATCGTGTACAAATTCCGGTAATAGGTAAATTTAATGTATATAATGCGCTGGCAGCAGCAGCGGCTGCATGGCGCCTGGGAAAAAGAATTGAGGATATTATCAAGGGGCTTGAAGAGTTTTCGGTGCCTCCAATGCATATGAGCTTAATTCGTTTGTCTAATACAAATGTCTTAATTAATGACGCATATAATGCTAATCCAAAATCAATGCGTGAATCAATACTGGCATTTGCGACAATGTTTGCTATAAAAAGAAAGGTTGTCGTGTTAGGTACAATGAATGAGCTGGGTAAAGCTTCTATGCAGGAACATTATGATCTTGGCAAGGTTTTAGCTTCCCAGGCGCTGGATAAGATATTCTGGTACGGTGAATTCGGTGAGTATGTAGCTAAGGGATTTTGCGACCAATTTTCTTCTAGTGACAGAATAAAGATTTATGATTCCCATCATGAACTTGTAGATGCTCTGGTTAAGGAGTTAAATAATCCCTGCGCCATGTTGTTTAAGGCTTCAAGATTAAATAAATTCGAGGAAATTGTTGAGGCTGTTAAGGATAGATATAAGCCTTGTTAGTAATTATTTAGGCCGAAAATAATATATAGTTTGACAAGAGGTTTATTATGCTTTATCACTTATTTTTTCCGTTAAAGGAATATTATTCACCGTTGAATATATTCCAGTATATTTCTTTCCGATCCGGCGGAGCTATTATTACAGCAATTATTTTGAGTTATTTATTCACGCCTGTGCTGATAAAATATTTCAGGGAGAGAAATATTTCGCAGGAAATAAGGAGTGATGGCCCTAAAAGCCATATAAATAAGAAGTACATACCAACTATGGGAGGGGTGTCAATCCTGCTTTCCATGGTGGTATCAACATTGTTGTGGGCTAGAATAAACAATCGGTACATACTCATGGTGTTAGGAGCGGTAATTTTCCTTGGTATTGTTGGGTTTTTGGATGATTATCTCAAATGGGTAAAAAAGAATTCTAAAGGTTTACCAGCAAAATATAAATTTTTAATTCAGTGCCTGCTGGCTTTTGCCATAGCATTATTCCTTTATCACATGCCCAGCAACATCAGTCACGCAAATGATATTAATATCCCCTATTTCAAAGAGCTGTATATTAATCTGGGTGCATTCTATCTGCTTTTTATGATGCTGGTTATAGTTGGGTCATCAAATGCCGTCAATCTTACCGATGGATTGGACGGGCTTGCCATAGGTAATTTAATAATTGCTGCATTAACTTATTCGGTTATCGCATATTTAGCGGGACATGTTAAATTCTCCAGTTATCTGCGCATAATCCCTATTGCGGGAGCCGGCGAGTTATCTGTATTTCTTGCAACCATGGTTGGGGCGGGATTAGGATTTCTGTGGTACAATAGTTATCCTGCAGAGGTTTTTATGGGGGATACGGGGTCATTATTTCTGGGAGGCGCCATAGGGGTAGTGGCGGTTATAATAAAGCAGGAGTTGCTTTTAATAATCGTTGGAGGTGTGTTTGTTCTTGAGGTTATCTCTGTAATATTACAGGTAGGCAGCTTTAAGCTGCGCAGGAAGCGCATATTCAAGATGGCGCCCCTGCATCATCATTTTGAGTTGTGCGGATTAAGCGAGCCTAAAATTACCATTCGGTTTTGGATTATAGGCATAATATTGGCTTTGTTAGCATTGAGTTCCCTAAAAGTCCGGTAATATTAAATGAAAGACTCAGCTTGTTTGCCATATAAAAAAATAGCGGTTGTGGGTCTCGGCTTATCTGGAAAATCAGTTGCCAATTTTTTGTCAAAAAAGGGAATTAATCTTATAGTCAGTGATATTAATAAGGATGAAGAAATTGAACAATCATTGAAACGATATAATTCCAATATCGAGTTTGAATGGGGAAGACATGGAAATAAGATACTTTCAGCGGAGTTGATAGTTAAGTCTCCAGGCATACCGCCGGATATGCCAATACTAAAAAAAGCAAGACTAAAGAAAATACCGGTTGTAACAGATATTGATCTGGCCGCTAAATATCTGGATAGTTCCAAGGTTATTGCGGTAACTGGAACTAATGGTAAATCAACCGTTGTAAGCATGATAGGACATATTCTGAAACAAGAATTTCCTAGTGTAATTGTGGCGGGAAATATCGGCAAACCTGTTTTTGATATACTCCCTGTTGCTAAAAAAGAAACTTGGATAGTATTAGAGGTTTCCAGCTATCAATTAGAAATCCTGAAAGAATTTAAGGCGCATATGAGTGTTATAACTAATATTACGCCAGACCATTTATACCGTCATAAAACAATGAATAACTATATTATAGCTAAGATGAATATATTTAAGAATCAAACTGCTTCTGATTATGCATTATTGAATTTTAACGATCCGGTATTAAAGAAAATATCAAAACACTTAAAAAGCGGCATATTTTATTTTAGCTCCAGAGATGAATTAAAAAATGGCATATGGTTTAAAAACCATAGAATATGTGTAAATATAAATGAAAAAAAATATAGTTTTATGCCTGATTTGAAGATGCCTGGTATGCATAATATAGAAAACGCTCTTGCGGCATGCGGAATCGGCGAATTAAGCGGGATGCATAAAAACAAAATTATTAAAGGTATAAACTCATTTCCGGGTTTAGAGCACAGGTTGGAAAATGCGGGTGTTATAAACGGTGTTTGCTTTATTAATGACTCTAAAGCAACCAATGTTGAATCAACTGTAGTGGCTCTAAAGTCTTTCAATAGTGATGTGCATTTAATTCTCGGTGGAGAGGATAAGGGTTTCCCATATAAGCCGTTGTGCGATTATGTTGTCCCAACAGTGAAAAGTATTTATCTTATTGGGGAAGCATCAAAGAAAATAGAAAGGGATTTAAGAAATACTGTCCCAATATTTAAGTGTATTAATATGGAAAAGGCGGTTAAATGCGCGTTTTCGCGCGCGAAATATAATGATATTGTGCTTTTGTCTCCCGCATGCGCATCATTTGATCAGTACAAGAATTTTGAAGAACGCGGTGAGCACTTTAAAAAATTAATTAAGGCATTATAATTATGAAAGCAAAACGATATCATAGTCCGGATTTGAGCATGATGTTTGCTGTGTTTTTCCTGATATTTTTTGGCCTTATTATGATATATTCATCAAGCGCAATCGTTGCCAATGATTCTTATAATGATTTTTCCTATTTTCTGAAAAAGCAGATTATTTGGGTTTTACTTGGAAGTGTGCTGATGTTTATTTTTATTAATGTTGATTACAAGCAGTGGAAGCAAGCTGTAATACCTATTTATATGCTTACAATAATACTTTTGGTGTTGGTCCTTTTTGTTGGAAAGAGTGTCGGAGGCGCTCAGCGATGGCTCAGTTTAGGGGCTGTCAATTTTCAGCCTTCGGAACTTGCTAAAATAAGCACTATTCTGATGCTGGCATATTTTATAGATAGAAAGAGAAGCAAAATGGATACACTTTCAAAAGGCATCATACCCGGTTTGATCATAATGGGTTTGCCAATAGTTCTAATTCTAGCTGAACCGGATTTGGGAATACCGTTCATCATAGCCTCGGTGGGTTTAGTAATGCTTTTCATCGGAGGGGCTCGTTTTGTACATCTATCCGGTATAGTTGTTGTTTCGGCCCCTTTCTTATTAGGCTTAATTTTTGTTTATTCTTATCGTTGGAAAAGGCTTATTTCTTTCATAAATCCTTGGGATGATCCTCAGGGTTCAGGATACCAGATCATTCAATCGCTTCTGGCGTTTGGTTCCGGAGGTTTTGCCGGTAAAGGTTTAGGCGGCAGTACCATGAAGCTGCTTTATCTGCCTACCCCTTATACTGATTTTATTTTTCCTATAATTGGTGAAGAACTTGGATTCGTAGGGTGTTTAGGATTAATAGTGCTGTTTGTGTTCTTTTCTATAAGAGGGCTTGCAGTTGCAAGGAAGGCTGACACTTTGTTTGGTTCACTGGTATGCGCTGGATTGGTATTCGCGATATCATTTCAGGCATTAATTAATATGGCGGTGTCTACCGGTATGCTTCCAACAAAAGGGATTTCTCTTCCATTTCTTTCATTTGGAGGGTCATCGCTTGTACTGACAATGGCTGCCGTCGGCATGATACTGAATATTTCCAGACAATCGAAATTATGAATGAGTCAATAAAAGGAAATAATAAACGGTTGCTGATTATAGGGGGTGATACAGGGGGGCATCTGTATCCAGGTATTGCGATTGCGAAATCTTTAGAGTACAGCTGGCAAATATCATTTATTATTGGTGAGCGGCCTATTGTCCAAGCAATATTAAAAAAAGAAAATTATAGATATCAAACAGTTCCCGGATATGCTTTCCCTAAAATGAATATCTTAAAATATATACCGTTCATTCTTGTTAATTTAATGAGTATATTTAAGTCATGGCGAGTAATGTCTGAAATAAGGCCGGATGTGATTATTTCAACAGGAGGTTTCATGTCATTTGCGCCGGTGATATCCGGCTATTTTAAGAAAATCCCAATAATACTGCACGAACAAAATGTGCGGCCGGGTTTGGCAAACACAGTGCTAAGCAGGTTTGCTTCCAGGATTGCAGTAAGTTTTAATAACAGTATAGGCTGCTTTCCTAAAAGTAAGGTTTTTTTAAGCGGTAATCCGATAAGAAAGGAAGTTTTGGATATCCGTGATAAGCCAAGCATGCATTCGCTAGCCTTAAGGATTTTGATATTGGGTGGCAGCCAGGGAGCTCATTTCTTAAATAAACTCATGGTCTCATCTTTAGAGCTGTTAAAGGATCAGAAAGGCAAATTTTATATAAAGCATATAACAGGGAAGAATGATTATTCTATGGTAAAAAGTTGTTACAATCAAATAGGAATTAATGCGGAAGTGTACTCATATCACTATCAGGTTGAGCAGTTATATCACGAATCAGATTTTTTAATAGCAAGAGCCGGGGCAACAACAATCGCAGAAATAATCGCTTTGCGTAAGCCGGCATTGTTAATTCCATTTTTACATGCCGCTAACAATCACCAGTTTATAAATGCCGGTTATCTGGCAGAACAAGAGTGCATTATACTTGAAGAGGAAAATAATATGGATAAAGACAAGCTCTTTGAGATATTAATGAGGTTCGCTAAAAATAAAAAACTGTTAGTTTCTTATGAGCGGAGATTTGAGCTGCTTCCTGAATACAACCTTAATCCATTGTCAACCATTAATTCTGAACTGAATAGATTAAATGAAAAATATATTAATAACAAATGATGATGGGTATCTTGGCGAGGGATTATTCCCATTAGTAGAAGCTCTTATTCCGTTGGGGAATGTTTTTGTTGTTGTTCCGGACAGGGATTGTTCTGCCTTAAGTCATGCTATAACCTTAGATAGGCCAATATTAGTTAAAAGATATAAAAGAACCTTTAATTCGTTTCAAAAATATATAATGGAAAAGATTAAAGGCAGATTTTTTACGGTTTCCGGCACACCGGCTGATTGCGTTCGGCTGGGTTATACAGCAGTTGTGAAGAGCAAGATTGATCTGGTTGCGGCTGGCATCAATAAAGGGCCCAATTTAGGGATAGATACAATTTATTCCGCTACCGTGGCCTGCGCCAGGGAAGCTTCAATAGCAGGCATCCCTTCTGTTGCAATCTCGCAGATATGTGATAAAAATAAGATGAATCTGTCAAAAGCTCAGATAATTTCTTATAAAATATGCAAGGGTATATTGGAAAATGCTCTGCCAAAGGGAGTCTATCTAAATGTAAATATTCCTGCTAAAGTTAATTTTACGAAATCCAGAATTACAGTTGCAGCAATCGGGAACCGTGAGTACGGCAGAAACTTTATAAAAAGAATTATAAATAATGCGGCATTTCATTATACATTGTTGGGAGAGGTTAAAAATACATCAAATGGCAAAGGGAGTGATGTGGAAACTGTAAAGAAAGGGGATATATCGTTGACTCCGATTACTCTAAATGGTAAAAAACTAAAAAGTATAAAGAACAGTTTAATATGGTTAAAAAAAATACAATTCTCATTCTAACAATATTCTTGGGTGTTTGCCCCTTATATTCACAAGATGTTATAATCAATTTCGCCGGTGATGTCAGATTGGACGGTTATATAGCAGAAAAGGCCGAACAAAACGGCTATGATTATCCATTTTCACGGATCAGTGATTTGTTTAAGGATTCGCATGTAAACTGCGTAAATCTTGAAACCGCTGTGAGTAAAAGAGGTGAGGCTATAGAGAAGACTTATCGTTTTAAAGCGGATCCTCAGATGCTGGAGGTTCTTGTTAAATCTAATATCAATATTGTAAATATTGCTAACAATCATACTGGGGATTTTGGTCATGAAGCGTTTAATGACACTTTAGAAAATCTTAAAAAAAATAATATAAAATATTTCGGAGGCGGGCCTTCACTTTACGAGTCAAGAAATTCGGAAATAGTAACGGTTGGCGATGTAAAAGTTGCCTTTCTGGGGTTTTCTAACACCCTGCCGGCTGAACAGTGGGCTAAAAAAGAAAAGCCCGGTATAACCCCAGCGTTTCTCGAATACATAAAGCAGGATGTGAGAAAAGCTAAAAGTAAAGCTGATTATGTATTTGTTGTATATCACGGCGGTGATGAGAGGTCTTATTATCCCAAGCAGGTGCAGAAGGATATAGCTCATACCGCTATAGATAACGGAGCAGATGCTGTTGTCGGACATCATCCCCATGTACTGCAGGGTATTGAAGTCTATAATGGCAAACTGATATTTTACAGCCTTGGTAATTTTCTTTTTCTATCCAAGTCAAAAAAATGCTATGATACCGGTGTTTTACGGGTCATTATAAATAAATCAGGGTTTGAATACGTATTTTACCCGATAGTAATAGGTGACGCATTCTTAAGAAGGCCGGATGATAAAGAAAAACTCAGGATATTTGACCTGCTGAAAGATATCTCAGGTGATTTCGGTGCTAACCTTGAACTTTCTCAGGATAGTATAAATATAAAAATGTAGGTAAAAGAGATCGCTCAAAAACCTTCCAAAATAACATAAGTAAAAATGAAAAAATTTAAGCTTGTATCCCAGTTTAAGCTTTCAGGTGATCAGCCTGAAGCTGTTAAATCAATCGTTGACGGCCTTAAGGCTGAAGAAAGAATACAGGTTTTGCTTGGTGTAACAGGTTCCGGAAAGACTTTTACCGTAGCAAATGTGATAAAAGAGCTGAATAAGCCGGTTTTAATTATCTCCCACAATAAAATACTTGCAGCGCAGCTTTATGCCGAGTTTAAGTCATTCTTCCCTGAAAATGCTGTCGAGTATTTCATATCTTATTATGATTACTATCAACCCGAGGCATATGTGCCGCAGAGCGATACATACATAGATAAAGATGCCTCAATTAATGAGCATATAGACAGGTTAAGGCTTAAAGCAACATCTACACTGCTCGAACGCAGCGATATTATAGTTGTGGCCAGCGTATCGTGCATTTACGGATTAGGCTCGCCTCAGGATTATAAAGACATGTGCGTTTATATAGAAAAAGGGATGAAAATTTCCAGAAAGAGTCTTTTAGAACAGCTTATAAGCATTCAATATGAAAGAAATGATTTGGATTTATCCAGGGGTAAGTTCCGGGCAAAAGGCGGGGTGATTGATATATTTCCTTCATATATGGATAAACTTATAAGAGTTGAACTGCCTGAGGATTCAGTTGAAAATATATCCTATGTGAACCCCCTTACCGGTGAAATACTTGAAGAGCATAATAAATCATTCATATATCCGGCAAGACACTTTGTTACAACTCAGGATAAAATGAATGAAGCTCTTAAGTCCATAGAGGAAGAGTTGACGGATAGACTTACTTTCCTTAAGAGCAAAAATAAACTGCTTGAAGCCCAGCGGTTGGAACAGAGGACAAGGTTTGATATGGAAATGATGCTGGAAACAGGTTTTTGCCATGGTATAGAGAATTACTCCAGGCATCTGACCGGGAGAGCGCCGGGCGAAAGGCCGTTTTGCCTTATAGATTTTTTCCCGAAGGATTTTCTAATTTTTATTGATGAATCGCATGTAACAATACCTCAAATTAACGGGATGTACCAGGGTGATTATGCAAGAAAGAAGACATTGGTGGATTACGGTTTCAGGTTGCCCAGCGCGTTAGATAACAGGCCATTAAAATTTAATGAGTTTGAATCGCTTGTTTCACAGATGGTGTGTATCTCAGCAACTCCCGGCAAATACGAACTTCAAAAGGTAAAAGGAAGCGTTATTGAGCAGGTCATAAGACCTACTGGATTAGTGGATCCCGAGGTTGATGTAAGGCCTATAAAGGGACAAATAGAAGATTTGATTAATGAGATTCAGAAAACCATTACTAATAAAGAACGCGTATTGGTAACCACTTTAACAAAGAAGATGGCCGAGGATTTGGCAGAATACCTTAGCAAGAAATTTAAGGTTCAATATCTTCATTCCGATATTGATGCTTTAAAGCGCGTTGATATTCTTAATGCGCTCAGAAAAGGGGAGTTTGATGTGCTGGTTGGCATAAATCTATTGAGGGAAGGCCTTGATCTGCCCGAAGTATCGCTTGTAGCTGTTCTGGATGCGGATAAGGAAGGTTTCTTAAGATCTGAGACCACACTGATACAGGTGTGCGGCAGGGCTGCCAGAAATGTTAACGGCAGAGTAGTACTTTATGCGGATAATATAACAGGATCCATGAAAAGGGCCATAGACGAGATGAGCAGGCGAAGATTAAAACAGCTTGAGTATAATAATATAAACAATATTACCCCCAAAACTATTGAAAAAGAAGTCCAGGAGTTGGAAGAGTTTCAATATAAAGCTAAACATGAAGTTCTTTCGCTGATTAAGGATTATGGACTGCCTTATGCTCTAAAAGGGAATATGAAATCTCTGCTCAGGGATTTAGAAAAACAGATGCGTGAAGCCGCTGATAACCTGGATTTTGAAACTGCCGCTTCAATTAGGGATAAAATCTTCCAGATAAGGGAGATGATGCCCAGAAGAAAAAAAGCAGACAGATAAATTTAAGATTTGAAAATTCACATACCCCCTTGCGCAATTTTGTATTGTCATTTATAATTAAATTAGTGAGAGTTGATTTTAGGAGGAATTATGTCTGTTACTATAAAACAAAGAGTTCTTGTAGTAGATGATGAGGCGGATATACTAAGGGTGGTAAAGGATATACTTGAAAATGAGGGCTATATAGTATCCTTGGCTAAAAACGCTAACGAAGCATTTAAGAAATTAAGGGAAACCAAACCGGATTTAATGATTCTTGACGTAAAACTGCCCGGTCCGAGCGGAATTGACATCTGCAAAACAGTAAAGGGTGACGAGCGCTTAGCCGGAATTACCGTTATAATGCTCAGTACAAAATCTGATGATTCAGATAAGATTCTCGGTTTGGAGATAGGTGCGGATGATTATATGACCAAGCCATTTAGCCCGGGTGAGCTGGTTGCCCGTGTAAAAGCCTCTTTAAGAAAGAATCAGTTCAAAGATGAAGACAAGCAAATTCTTAAATGCGATGATCTTGTTGTGAACCTGAATAAACATACAGTAAACCTGAAAAATACTCCTATAGAACTCACCAAAAAGGAATTCGGGCTGCTCTGTGTGCTGTTGAAGAAGAAAGGGAAAGTCCTGGATAGGTCGTTTATAATCGAGAGTATCTGGGGTTATGAGTATTTTGGCACTACAAGAACCGTAGATGTCCATATTAAAAGTTTGAGAAAAAAACTCGGTAAATACGCAAGCAAAATTTCCACCGTAGAAGGCATGGGTTACAAATTCGAAGAGTAAAATCGGAACAACCTCCATATTTATTTTACACTTCCTTAAAAACCAAGTTACTCATTACTTTTCAGTAACTACAATAACGCGATTTTAATAAATATGTGGTTAGTCCCTATAAAGAGTTTTCATAGTATGAGGGATTATCAATTTGTTCAATAGCTGGTTTTGTAGGTTGGGGAAGTTTAATTATCCCACCAACGACCCCCTTGTTTGGGTAAACTAAATCTTTACCAATGAAACAGCACAAAAGAATCATGCCTTTTCTGTAATATTCAGGCAGATTTAGAGTTATTTTGTTAAAGTAAATTAAATTTATTTGTTCTCCACGTAAAAGCTTATCGTAAAACCCACTAAAGATCATTATAACAGTACCTACTCCTATATTCGAGCAGAAATCGTAAAATTCTTGGTAATCAAATTCATAAGACAATTTATGAGAGTAATCTGGCACATTATAACCTTCGTTAATTCTTTTAAATTCCTCTTCTAATTGTTCATTATCCATTCCGAGTATTTCCTCATCTGCAGCTGTGAATTTACTTTGAAGTTCTTTTAAATAATCTTTAACCTCAGATGTTTGGTTGGTTGTTTTGCTTAAAATGGCCTTGTACCATTGAATTTCTTCCAGCCATTCTGCCGATTGGAAGATGGTGGAAAATTCCTCTATGCCTAAAATATTGGCTAAGACAATTGAAATTAGCTCATAATAATTGCATATTTTAGAAAATTTATCTTCAATCTTATCCTGGTCATTATTTTCAATATGTAGCTTAAGCAGTTCAAAAATATTATCAAGAACCATAAATTTATTTCCTATAAAGTCCTGAAAATCTCCAGGATCAAAATTTTTGGGGTCCAAAGATTTGTAATTTCCTCCGCCTTTTTCTTGAGCATAATCCATAAATTTAGCTAGAAGTTTTTCTGGTGTAAGAGAACGAATATTTGTTTGTATATTTGATAATCTAGCTGTAGTGTTTGGCAAATTTAATATTTTTAGCTGGTAAATATTCTTTGCAGCTGCACAGGCATAAATTTGCGATTGCTTCCGGATAAAATCCCGTACTGCATTTTGATAGGATTGCACTTGTTTTTTGCGAATTAGTTCCATTGAATGCGGGGGAGCAAGCATAGTCCTGCTCCAAGATTGAACTGGTATCTGGAATAAAAGAAATATAGTAATAATTAGACGTATAAATCTATTCATAGGCCTAATTAAGTATACCACAAGTATGTAAAATTCGCTGTAAAGTTATTGTAAAATATTTTGGGGACGTTGATGACAGATTGACAGTTTAAAAGATTGAAGAATAGTAGATTAAAGCAACTTCCATATTTGTTCCTATTCTTCAGTTGTAAAAAAATTAAATAGATGTGGGGGGTGCCACTAGTTTATTCAACTGTCAATCTGTAAACAACGTCCCCACTAGGAGGGAGAATTTGAGTGTGGAGGAGGAGCTGCTCTTTACGGAAATGTTTAACTTTTCGGCCTTGAGTAATTGCTTTGATTGCTCAAGATTGTAAATGAATCTTACGAGCTGTTCAAGGTAACCCTCGCCTTCTATTTCCACTGAATATATTTTGTAGAATTCCATTTCTTTTGGCGGCTTGGGTTTTATATTAATAAGTGAAATTTTTGATTTGCTGGCCAGAGTTTCAATTTCTTTGAGCAAGTTTGCCGATTCTTCTTCATCTGAGCCTTGCTTCTTTATGAAATTAGAAAGAATATTGTAATTTTCTTGAATTTCTTTTTTTTTGCTAATAACTGACATATTCTTCTTTAAAGCAATTTCTTTTCTGATAATTTCAAAAGAAAGCTTCTCTTTAAGGTTTGCTAAAGGGGAAATAATTAAAAAGTTAAACAGCACGCCAACTATAAATAACAAAGTTATATAGAACAATATTCTTTCTCTTTTTGATAGGTGTTTAATAATCATATTCAACTCTCATTTGGCACAAAATGACAGAATATCTGAAAATCTGTTATTGTTTTTGCAGTTAACTCTCTTTTGCTTGCGTATCTCAGTTCCACCTTTTCAAATTGTTTCGATTTTTCCAGGATAGATACAAGCTTAAATACATCTGACATATTAGCAGAAGTCCCCTGCAGAGTAAGCTCGTTTTCGCTGTTGTACATAAAACCTGAAAGATTTACGCTTTTAGGAATCATGTGAAATATTTCTGCCAGGACCTCTATGCTTGAGTTATTTCTGTTTAAGTATTTATTTATTATAGATGATTTTGACCGCATGGAATTTAATCTGTCAGAGAGCGGCTGAGTCAAATTAATTTTGCTCTCAAGAGCATTTAGATATCGATTCTGCTTCCAGAACCAGGAGAAGATGATAAGCAGTATGAGTATTAAGGAAGAACTGCATAATACAATGAATTTGATAATTTCTTTTTTTACTGAAAGCGATACCTTCCTTGCGCGGCTCTCTCTTTTAAGGAAATCAAGATGAATATCTTCGGTTAATAGCAAACCTGCAAATTTTGCTGTTTTAGCGTCAAACTCTAAGACTTTATTCCCGGTTTGTACGAAATGTGAAGCGAGTTCCTTTATGTTAAGCTCATCTATTGGTATGTTCAATTGAAACCTTATTGAGTTATGCATCTCATCGTCTTTATTTAATTCGTTGAGAATGAATATTTTATCAAAATTATTATTAGTGATCTTTTTCTTGAAATATGCAATTGAGTCGCTTATAAATTTGAGCGTTACATCTGTGTTCATTAACTGGTTTTCGTATGAGAAACTGCGGCTGAATAACAGTTCGCGGCTGTTGAATATTAAAAAATCAATGTTATGAACGCTTTTATAAATTAATCCAATTATTTTTTTGTCTTCCAGCTTTTCTGTATAAAAATGCTTTATTAGACTAAAAAGCGCGTATGAACTTACAGTGCAGAATTTAGGCTGCACGTCGTTTTCTTTTAATATACTGCAAAATTGATCTGTTACCGATCTTTGCACGGCGAATACTTCAACAAATGAATTTGAACCATTTTGTGATATTACAGTATAATCGCTTTTTATATCATTTTGTGAGATTGGCATATCCTTAATAAGCTGAAGGTTTACCATCTCCATTAATTCTTCGGGATCGATAGAAGGGAAAGTAAAATATTTAACAGCAATTAGGCTCCTGGGTATAATTATTCCGGCATCTTGCACTTTGGAATCGGCTCTGCTTATAAGCTTAGAAACCTTAACTGATAAATCTTCATTTAATTCCGGATCAACCTTCTCTTCAAAAATCCCCAGTATATTCTTCTTTCCATTGGATTCGGAATACTGAATAAGTCGGATGCTGTGCTCTTCGAATTCTATTATGTTAGAAATTATGGTGCCTTTTGGTTTAATAAATTTGCCTAGAAACATTTAATATTCCTCGTCCCAATATACTATCTCGCCGTTTTTCCTGTTAAATATTATATATGCGTTATTGGTTATTTCTTTGTTTAACTCCACTTCGATGTTCATTTGAAAATATTCAGTGTTAGCGCATAATATATTTTTATCAATTATACCCGTAATCTGCGCAGATTCGCCTTCGCTGAGCTGATACTCGGTTAAGAGTTCGCTCAGTATTAATTTTGGATTAGTGAATATCCTGTCGTCTTCGGTGCCTTCTTCGGCGTCATTGCCATTCCTGTAGTCTATTACTATCTGGATGGTGTTATCATCCAGCCCGATAGATTTCAATGTTTCGAATGTGCAGGTGTTTATATTGATCTGTCCGCTACTGAAAACCGTTAATTTGTCTTTTACTTTTGATAGTAGTTCAGGAGAAAATCCTCTTACCAGAAGAAGTTCATCCAGGCTTTCAAAGGGCGAATTCTTGCACTTATACGGATTGGGTAACGATTCATAGTAAGAGTTCTCAGCTCCCATTGGGAGCGACAAATCATCCTCATCGCGCCAGTCAATAATTGAATGAACATGAATCTCTTCCAGACCATCTACGGACTTGAGAATTTCCTTAGATGCTGTATTAATATTTAATTTTCTAGATTCATCAATCAAACCGTAAACTATGTCTTCTGTTTCGCCGCTATTTTTCCTGGATATTGTTAAATAACCTTCCCCAACCTGTATTTTTTTAAATTCTTTAGGGTTGTTGCTCCATATATCCTTCAGGCTGTCTGCGGTATCATCATCAATTCTAGTTAGCAATGCTGCTTTTCTGATGCCTGCCTGGAGGATTTGAAAAGATTTTATTGAATCTATAAATCTTCCTGTAATATACAGTTCATAGCTCATACTGCCTGCAATATTAATAGCCAGCAGAGACAGAATTGCCATTATCCAGAGTGTTAATATTAATATTGATCCCTTATTTTTTGCATTCATTTCTCATCCTTGTGGCGAATATCCTGCAGGTATATATATAAATCTTGAGAAAACTTCTTCTTTGTTTTCATTATCCAGGAGTTTTAAGTGTATCTTAAGGCCTTTGGGGACGGAGTCTTCCGCGTCCCAAAGTTCTTTCCATGAAAGGCCTTGATCTGCGCTTGAATATGCGTATTCCAACTTAAATTCCTCAACATCTGTCAACATAGGTTCATCCGATCCCGTATTATTTAGATATATATCACTTAAACTCTTTGTGTTCCTTACTATTGTTTTGTTCATAGAATCAAAGTAATAGGTAGTTTTGTTGAAGCAACCTTTAGTTTTATCAGTTGAAAGGTTGGGGAAAGAGATGCTGCTTGTTTCGCCGGAAAACTTAATGGGGGAGAAAGTCCTAATATTTCTTAATTCCCTTGAAAATAATTCTGAGAAAGCCCTTGTTTTTTGGTTTAAGCTTATTATACTGCTGCCTTTCTTCCAGGCAAGCAGGCCCTTCTGAAATACTGAAATAATTGTCACAGCCGCAATTGAAAATATGGATAAAGCAATGAGAAGCTCAATAAGAGTAAAGGCCTTTTGAGTATTTTCTGATTCAATTTGATTTAAGATCATAAATCCTCATTTAGGATTACCAGTGTTTCTAAGCTGGAAATTTCTTTTTCTTGCTTATCAATTAGCTTAAGCACCAGATGACTGAGTATTTCGCCGTTTGGTTCGGTAATTTCAGCCTTGTAAGAACAGTCAATTGGATCTTCCTCATCGCATGAATATTCTTCTGTTCCTATGCTAAAAGAGCCTTCAGCATTAAGCTCCCACATTTTATTTTCGAGCAAAAGATAAGAAGCGTAATAATCTTTTGATACTTTAACCGAGTAAATAGATGTCCTTAAAGACCCAATTATATAAACCAAACCCACAGAGAGAACTACCAGTGTAACCAGTACTTCTATTAGCGAAAACCCTTTTTCTTTGCTTTTCATCATACAGATTCTTCTTGTAACGGCAAGGCTTTAACAGTTTCGAAACGGCCGTTGCTAAGTATCTCGAAACCATTATTTTGGTTAATGGACACTTTAATATTAATTAGATCATGATCACCGTATTTTGTGAAATCGTAATAACTGTTTTTACTAATAACGGTTAATTTATCTGAGTATGAGAAAACGCGGCTGTGTTTTCCTTTTTCTTTGCTGAATTTGCCGGTAGATTTATCTTTATATGTAAGCCAGTAATTCCTGCTGGCTGTATCTATATTGAACCTTATTGATTTGCGCTCTAATAATGCTTTTTGATGGGCATAATTAAGCAGTGCTGTTATTCTTGATGCTGTATCTTCGGTACTTGCTGAGCCGTACCAGCTCTTAAACAGCGGTATAGATATTGAGCTCATTACAGCGAGTATTAATATGACTATAATAAGCTCAATTAATGTAAAACCTTTAATTCTGAACCGCATATTATTCTTCCTGCTCCCAATTAGAGATATCATCCCCGCCGCCTTCTACGCCGTCAGCCCCCAGTGAGTAAAGATCATAATCTTCCTTATTATGCGAGCCCGGGCATTGGTATACATACTTGTTGCCCCATGGATCTACAGGGACTTTCTTTTTTATATAAGGGCCTTTCCATTTTTTTGGAAGCGGAGGGGATTCAGGTTTTATTCTGAGTGCTTCCAATCCCTGTTCTGTTGAGGGGTAGTTCCCGTTATCAAGTTCATACAAATCCAGGGCTATGGCTATGTTGGCTTCGATATCTGCTTTAGCTGCTGATATCCGGGCTTCCTTGCTTCTGCCGACCAATCTGGGTATAACCATAGTAACTAATATTCCGAGTATAACAACAACAAGCATTAATTCTATAAGGGTAAAGCCTTTGTTTGTTTTAATTCTTTTCATTTTGAAGCCTCCTATTATTAGCTCTAAATATTTACTTACCTCATAACATTCATCTGAAATATCGGCAGCAGCATAGCTACTACAATAAATCCGATTACCAATCCCATAACGAGTATGGTTACGGGTTCGAGCATAGTTAAACCTTTTTTGATTGTTCTGTCGGATTCCTTTTCGCAAGAAGCTGCGATCTTTGCCAATGTGCTGCCGAGTATATTGCTTTCCTCGCCTACCGCTATCATATCCACCACTGAAGCGGGGAAAACTGTGCTTTCTTTTAAGCTCTTTGAAAGCGATGACCCCTGTATTATTGAATTGTAAATTCTGTCTGATTCACGCCTGATTGTTTCATTTGTTAGTACGCCCTTAACAAGGTGTACGGAAGAAAGCACAGGAACCCCGCTTTCGAGAAGCATGGCCAGAGTACCCGAAAAACGTGTTATCTCAATTTTTTTTATAAGATTTCCCCAAAAGGGTATATGCAGTATGAAGCTGCTTATTGCTGTTTTTCCTTTTTCAGTTTTCAGTATTCTGTGCATAGACAGCGCTGTAAATACGATAAGAAGTATTACAGCCCACCAGTAATTAGTGAATAAGCGGCTTACTGCAACCAATATTTGGGTCGGCAGCGGCAGCAGCTGTCCCATCTCGTTAAACATTGATACTATTCTGGGTATAACTACCGACAGAAGGAATACGATGCTTAATGTGCCTACAAGTAAAATTAAAACCGGGTATGTCAAAGCTGAGCTAAGCTTTAATTTTACTTCCTCTTCCTTCTCCCTGAAATCTGCTATTCTGGCCAATATCTCATTTAATCTGCCGCTCATCTCGCCTGATTTCACCAGGCTTATAAAAAATCCTGAAAATAATTCAGGATAATGCTTTAAGCTGTTTGAAAAACTTTCGCCTTCCTGTACGCTTTTCACGATCTCTTCAGTTATATTCTTAAACTTTTTATTGCTTAACTGGTTATTAAGAATTATCAATGCTTTTACAATTGGTACCCCGCCGTATAATAAATCTGATAATTGACGGGTAAATATTGTGATCTCCTGGGATGAGATTCGCCGAAATAGACTTATTTTAATTCCTGAATTGTTATCCTTAACAACTTCTTCCGTAAGACTAAAGGGGATTAACCCTTTTGAATCCAAATCTAAAATAGCCAGTCGCCTGCTGGCGGCTTCAATGAAACCTTCAACAAGCTCATGTGATTTTGTTTTAGCTTTATAATAAAATGTTGTCATTTGTACTCCAGATCTCCCTCTTCCTGCGTTACCCTTAAGACTTCGCTTATTGTTGTGATGCCTTTTCTTATTTTATCCCAGCCGTTTTCCCGCATGGTTTTCATGCCTGTTTTAAGGGCTGCTTTTTTAATATCGCTGGAAGCTCTGCGGTTTAATATTAGCCCTCGGATTTCTTCGTTTAAGGAAAGTATTTCATATATAGCGGTTCTGCCCAGAAAGCCTGTGAATCTGCATTTGCTGCAGCTCTTGTTCTCAAAAATATGAATATTTTGTGTTGTTTTTATTCCTAATTCTCCCAGGGCTTCTTGTTTGGGAATTTCTTTGGACTTGCAGTGAGGGCACAGGACACGTACTAGACGTTGTGCTACAATGCATTCCACTGATGAAGCGATCAGATAGGGTTCTACCCCCATGTCCAGCAGCCTTGTTATTGCTCCGGCTGAATCGTTTGTATGGAGTGTGCTGAAAACCAGATGGCCTGTTAAGGCTACCCTTATGGCTATCTCGGCGGTTTCATAGTCTCGTATCTCGCCGACCATCATTACATCAGGGTCGTGCCTTAGCATAGATCTTAAGCCCCGGGCAAAACTCAGATCTATTTGAGGGTGGATCTGTATCTGGGTTATGCCTTTCAGCTGATATTCTATAGGATCTTCTATGGTAATTATCTTTCTGTCCACTTGATTTATTTTATCAAGGCAGGAATATAAAGTAGTGGTCTTTCCGCTTCCTGTGGGGCCGGTTACAAGGATTATACCGTGAGGTTTTTTTATTATATTTTCCAGCATGGTTAGGTCTTTATCAGCGAACCCTAAATTCTTTAGTCCGAGCCTTATGTCAGTATTAAGCAGCCTTATATTGACGCTTTCACCGAACGGGGTTGGCAGTATTGAAACCCTTAAGTTAAGATCTTCGCCGCCGATTTTCACTTTGATCTTGCCGTCCTGAGGGAGTCTTTTTTCCGCGATATTCAATGAAGCCATTATTTTTATTCTGGAGATTATTGACTGATTGAAATATTTCAACTCCTCAGGAACCGGAGCCTGATATAATACGCCGTCAATCCTGTATCTTATCTTAACCTCGCCCTCGTAAGGTTCGATATGAATATCGGTAGCCCTTTTTTCGTGCGCTTCAAGAAGTATCTGGTTTACAAGCCTGCTTATTGATGCGTCTATAGAAACATCTCTTATCTCTTCGCTTCCGTGTTGAGTGTGGGTTGATTCTTTCTGTTTTGGCGCGGATTGATCTATCATGCGTTCCAAGGTTTCCGCTCCAACGCCGTAATACCTGCTTATTTCTTCTAGGATGTCTTTTTTTCTGGATAAAGCAGGTTCAATTGAAAAACCGAGCAAAAGTTCAAGGTCATCCCTTACAGCAACATCCAGCGGATCACTCATTGCAACTGTGAGAGTTTTGCCTTTTTTAGAAACAGGGATTACAGAATAATGGTAGGCGTATCTTGCAGGTACGGATTTTGTTATGCTCTCTTCAATCTTGGTTTCTTTAATTCTGATATAAGGGATGTTTATTTTCTTTGATATTAATTCAAATACCTCTTTTTCATCAGCAAAACCCAGATTTACTATGATTTCACCTATAAAACCGCCGGCTTTTTTTTGTTCTTCTAATGCTTTATCAAGTTGTTCCCTGGAGATTAATTTGTTATTTATTAAAATCTCGCCCAAGTATATATCACTTTCTGTAAACATTGTTTTCTCCAGTCGTTTAATTATTCTTTATCTTTAGGGAAATATTTGTCAAATTCTTCTGATTTTATATTCCCATTTACTATGTGAGGGGTTAAAAAAACCACGAGATCAGTTTTTGCTTTTACTTTGCTTGTACTTCTGAATAAATATCCTAATATAGGTATATGCCCTAATATCGGGATCTGACTTTGCGTGTCTAATTTTCTGTCCTCAATCAATCCTGCGATAACTATACTAACGCCGTCTTTTACTAATACAGTAGTTTCGGTTTCGGATGTGCGCACTATCGGTATGCTGTTGCCCTGCCCCGTGGTCATTTCCCTGTCAACCGAGCTTACTTCCGGCCTGATCTTCATTTTTATAAAATTATCTTCACCTATCGTAGGGGTTACGAAGAGCTTAACACCTACGTCTACAAATGTGACGGATTCTGCTGTGGTAACTACCCCGCTGCCGGTTGATGTAGTTTCAGAGGTTACATAAGCTTCTTTTGTGCCTACCAATATTCTTGCTTCAGTATTGTTGATGGTAGTTATTCTAGGTGTGGAAACGAGGTTGGTTTCTCCTACTGTTTCCAGGACTTTAAGCATAGCTGCATAATTGTCTATTTCAATTGTTCCTATATCGAATTGCGCCCCGAGAGCGCTGTTGGCAAGTATATTAAAGTTGCCTTTGACGCCGCCTTCAACTTTGCGTTCGTTTATCTCGCTGAATACATACTGCCAATCGACACCCATCTTAAAATCATCATTAAGCAGTATTTGAACGATCTTGGCTTCTATCAAGACCTGTTTATCAGGGTGATCGATCATTTTGATGACTTTCATGATTTCTTCTATCGCTTCCGGCAGGTCTACTATCACTAAACTGTTCATTCTTTCATCATGTATTATTTCGCCGACGTTTGTTTTTAATTTGTTTAATAATGCTAATAAATCAGCGGCTTTTGCGTGATTAAGCTTTACCACCTGTATGTCCCTTTTGTCATTGAACTTTCTACCGTATGCTTTCTCGTATTCCATCGCTGTGGTTACTTTTATTATGCTGTCATCGAGCTCATAGGCCAGTTCGTTAGTTTCAAGTATCATTGTTAATGCCTTGAATACATCTACGTCTTTTAGAAACAAACTAACCGTACCTCTAACATTTTTGCCTGCTATTATTTTCAGGCCGCTTTTATCGGAAAGTATTTTAAAAACATTAATGATATCCATACTGCGCAGCTCAAGCGAGATTTTCCTGTTTGACAGGCTGTCTGGAGCTTCGATTTTGCTACGATAACTTTCCGAAACTGCGGCAGGAGGTGGAGGTGATATTTGAGGTTCTTGTATAATTTCTTCACCCGGCCCATCCTCATTCGACAACAGCTCAGGTAAAGGGGGAAATTCTTCCGTTGCAAAAGAATAATCAACCGGAGCTATACTCAACATAAATATTACTGCAATAATTAAACGCAACATATTCTGCCTCCTTAGCGCATATTAATGGATGTGGTCTCGCCTCTATAGCTGACAACTACTTCATTTTGTAGAATATTTTCAATTTTTATTTCACCTATATAATCTCCGTCATAAAGAAAATATGTCTGGTTCCGTTTTTGATCTGTTATAACTGCCTGTAATCTGCTGCCGTCAGAGATTATACCGCTTAAAAATAAACCATTTGTAAGCTCAAGCAGGACCGGGTTTTCTTTTTTCTCGATTTTTTTTATTTCAGGTTTTGCTTTGTATATCTTGAATAGTTTCCTGCCGCTGATTCTGCTTAAGTAATAAGGAAAAGGTTTTGATTCAACAGTTTGAACTGTGTTTTTTGCTGATTTGACGCTTTCTTCATTCTCTATGTTTTTAAGAAGTCTTATATTTTGAGGTGTAGAGAATATGTTTAGAGCCATTATAATGAGTAGTATGCATACAATCGCTGTAAGCAGCCGGTTAACATAAAATAATAATCGGTTTTTTAGTTTTAATGAAAATCTATTGCTCGCACTTTTAATTTTGTTTAATACAGGAGCAAATTTGGATTTTAATGTATTTAATAATGATATGGATATTGATCCAATATGTGAAAATATGACCTTTTTGCTATTTTTGCCTCTTATTAAATTAAGCAGCTTCTCTTCAGGGGAAGGTTTATTTGCCATTAATTTTTCTATCCTCATCGATTAATATTTTTACCAAATCCTTTGATACGGATGATTTATCGTGCATTACCAGATATTCAAGGCAGTTGTGGCAGAGCAATGAAATCTGTCTGGGATAGCCTTTGGTGTGATTATAGATTGATTGTACAGCATCTTTTTCAAATAATGGTGAGTTTCCTTTATAACCTGCTTTTTTAAGCCTATAATATATCATCTCTGCAGTTTCTGATTCATCGAACGGATTTATGCTGTATTTAAGATTTATTCTGTCATTAAAATTCTTCACCCTTTCTACTTTTGGGATTATCTCAAGCTGGGCCAATATAACCAATTGCAGAAGTTTGTACTCATTGGTTTCATAATTAAGAAATATGCGCAGTATCTCGAGAAGGGGGAGTGAAAGTTTCTGGCCCTCATCTATAAGCAGTACTATTGTTTTCTTTTCCTTGACTCCTTTTTCGAACAGATAATCCTTTATGGCATCCTGAAAATCTATGCTCGATCTTAAGTTTCCTTTAATGCCAAACATTTTGCAGACATTTTGAAGGAATAAATATTCTGATTTGTGCCCGGGATCAAGCATTAAATGAAAAATGAAATTACCTTCCTTGTTAAAACGCTGTACGAGTATCCTGCCCAGCGTGGTTTTACCGGTGCCTACGTCACCAAGTATTAAATTGAGTCCGCGTTTAAGCCTGATTGCAATCTCCAGGCGCGAAAGCGCTGATTGGTGATCTTTGGATTTATAAAAAAATTCAGGGTCCGGGCTTGTTGAAAACGGCTCTTTTTCCAGGCCCAAGGCTTTGAAATAGCTCATAATAGTTTTTTGATCACTTGCAGTGATCTTCCTTTTTTCCTTAAAGCTCGTATTTTTTTTAATTGGGAAACTGCTTTGGAATCAAATATCTTGAAATTGGTATGCGGAGTCCGGCCTATCTCATTAAGAAGACCGAGCTTGTAATAATATTTAATGGTATAAACCGAGTTCCCAGTGGTTCTGGCCAGATCTTTTACAAGAAAATACTGCTTCAATTTACCTCCTGCAAGTGCAAATTATCTATAAAATATATTAATTAATTTTAGATTAGCTCTCTGAGTAGAGAGCTGGCTATATTTATACAAAATATTCTATCATAAGTCAAATGTTTTTTAAGGCACATTATGTCAAAATCTCTGATTAGAGTTCTCTCAAAAAGCAGTAGTCCGATGAGCAATCTCCGGATTAAAATATTTGAAAAAATTTACAATTATTTTACTTGCATTTAATATAAAAAAACTATAATTATTTATATATATTCTGATTTAGATTTAGAAGACTTTTTATAATTATGCTTAATAGAATTAAAACACCATTTTTACTGCTTATTCTTCTTTGCCTTATTAATCCTCTCGGGATTTCTGCGGGAAATTTGCTTGCGCCTGCGGGAGCGCGTGATACCGTATTAAAGCATAGCGCACATATTTTTATGCAGTCAGTTCCCAGCTCATCCGTTAATAATCAGCGTTGGTGGCAGGATCCCTCAAAAAATCACCTTGCGGTAAGTCTGCCGCTCTACTCGCTTCGCAAAGAGGGTAATGATCCCGGTATTGGTAAATTTACGGATTTTCCGCGTTATTATAGAGAGGTGCTTTTACCGCAGGGTGTAGACACTATTTTACTGCTGCCACATTTTGCCATATCTGACGAAAGCCCTTACGCTCCTATTAGTATGTATGCCTTAAATGAATTATATATTGACTGGTCTGAGATACCCGAGGTCAAGCAGCTATTACTTGAAAATAATGCATTAAGGGAATTACTCTTCGCTCAAAATGCTGAACAGCAATCAGTTCACTACCGTGAAATTGAGACAAGAGAAGGCATAATTGCAAAACTAGCATCCAAAAGATTTAAAAATGTTTTTTATACGGATAATGCTCGCTATACAGAGTTTATGACATACGTTGAAGAGAACAAATTCTGGATTGAGGAATATGCTGAGTTCAAGGCGATTGATAGTTTAGTCAACCTGAAAGATCATACCTTTATACCTGCAAATAAGTGGACTGAGGGAATAATAGCGCAGGCGAAACGCGATTCTTCATTTGATGAATTGTGCTGGATGTACAAGTATAAGCAGTGGGTTGCCTCTCAGCAGCTGCAATCTGCTCTGAAAGAAACGAAACAGTTAAGAGGTCACGTATTATTTGATTTGCCTTTCTTTCGGTGCAAACACAGCGTTGATGTATGGAAGAATCCTCAAAACTTTCTGAATGGTGCTGATGGTGATAGCCATCCGGGAATTGAGCGGGACGATATTGTAGAGGTTTGGCAGGATTTAGCGAGTTGGAACTGGAAAGAGCTCAAAAAAGATAATTATGCATTTATTTTGAATCAGGTACGGTACTGGCTGGCGATGGGATTTGACGGGATGCGGTGTGATGCGATGCATTTTGCGTACTCGTTTTTCGGAAAACGTTATGTGGGGGATAAACCGGGCGATGAGCCAGGTGACGATTTCGTAGCTGCATTAGCGGCACTTGCCGAAGAATATGGGGCGTTACCGCTTGCGGAAGCGTATGAAAATAAATCTGGCATCGTTCAGAAGCAAGGTTTTTTAACGGTTGGGGGTGACTGGAAGCATCTGAGTTACCATGATGATCCCCGCTTCTACAATGGTGCTAAGCACCCGGTGGTTGCCTTTAAGAAGAGATTTCGTGATGTGCACTCGCAGAAGTTCCCGGGGGAAAGCGCTCGCTTTATCAGCTTTACCTTGGGTGATCAGTGGGGGGATCCCTTTAATGTAAAAGATGTAAAAGACGGAAAATCCTACTGGCAATGGAGAGTTCCTTTGGAGAGAGATGCTGATTATCATAACAGAGTCCGGTATGATGCTACTAATTACCTAGCTGCTCAAAAAGCTATTGATGAGGGAGATGTCTGGCAGGCGTCTGATGCTATCAGTCAGACTCTACTTGACGCTGCGGATACTTTTGTAAACTATAAAACTGATGGCAGTCCGGAGCTGTGGGCCGCAAGCTGGGATTGGTTTTTTGAAGAGTGGGGGAGGGATGTATTTATATCACTTCCGGGAATACTGCTTGCAACCAGTCGTTTTAAAGTTGCAAAGGATATTATATACCGTTTCGCCCGGTATGAGCAAAACGGCATTATCCCTAACAGAATACCGGATCCTGCTCATCCGGAGAGGAATGAATATAATACGGTTGATGGCTCCCTCTGGTTCATTCAAGCGGTAAAAAAATATATGGAGTATAATCCCGGAGATACAACTTTTTTAACCGTAGAAATTGATGAAGGCAAGACACTCTTTGATGCAATGAGAAATATTATGAGACATTACAAACTGGGTACGGCATATGAGCGTTATGGTGTACAGCAGCGAATTTATATGGATGAAGACGGACTCATCGTAAGCCCCCCGCAGGCTACATGGATGGATGCCGATCCCCGGGGGGATGATAATCCTGTAACTCCGCGCGACGGAAAATGTGTCGAAATTAATGCTCTCTGGTTTGCCAATCTTAAGCTTCTTGCATTTCTTGAGGATACTATAGGTGATAAGAAACAAGTAGAGGAGTATGAAATACTTGCATTGAAGGTGAAAGATTCCTTTAATAAGAAATTCTGGAATGAGAATGAACAGGCGCTGTATGATTTTGTACCGGTTAAAAATAACCGTGACAAACATTCAGGGGCGATACGTCCTAATATGATATTCGCAGTAAGCCATGGAGGAAGCTTACTGAGTCCTGAACGGCAAAAGAAAGTGCTTGAATGTGTGCAAAAGGATTTGCTTACGCCATATGGATTGCGAACATTGTCTCCCCGGGATTCACATTATAAAGGGAAATATGATATTAAACGAAGACCTGAAATAAAAGACAAAGCTTACCATCAGGGTACGGTATGGCCATGGCTAATGGGTGCGTATATTGATGCATTTGCTAAAGTGCAAATTAATCAAAGTGTCGATCGCCGAAATATTACAAAAAGCATTCAAACAGAAATGACACCACTTATAGAATTTTTAATGACTTTTTACGCATCATCGCTACCTGAGGTTTTTGATGGAAATGCTCCACATCGGCCGGGCGGAACGAGATCTCAGGCCTGGAGCATTGCCGAGGTATTGCGGGTACTTGCCGAATATGGGGTGCTTCCTCCATTTATTCCCGAGCAAAACTTGGCTTCGCCTCAAAACCCAAATTTTCGCTCCGGTAGCCGCCTTTTTGAGCAATCTCTGTAGATAGACTACATTGTAAATCTATTTCTTTGCCCGATATATTTTTAGGAAGTTAATAAGCTTATTTCAGATATTTGGAATTTCTAAATGAACCGATATTTTGATTTTACTCATTACAAGTCTTCAATACAATCAGGGAACATATGTATGATAAAAATATGAAATACTTCGAGATTATTTTGTTGATAAGTGCTTTGATATCATTTTCTAATTTCTCCATGTACTGCTTTGCCAGCTTTTATTTTTTTCTTGCGCCACCATCCGGCAATAATACTGTAAAGAATTCATTTAGTGCTAATTCAGATAGAATTGAATTGATTCCAAATGGGGGAATTAATAGTGATGGAATTCACTCAGGCAGAAAAAAGATTTACAGTCAAAAATACGCGAGCGAATTTCCTCAGTATAGCACGACGGAATTAAGGAATATTTTTTCGGATTTTGGACTTGAGAAAAAAAGCAATTCAAAATCGGGCGATATAGATAGAATAATTCTAGAATGGCAGAGTGTCAGCTCAAAGGGTGGTAAGGAAATAAATATATTTTTAATAAATTTAGATGCAATTTATGAGTAATAAAGCGCTTAATTTTTAGAGAATGTTTTAACTGGTCAAGTCTATATCTGTTAAACTATTGGCTGGCCGTGGTCGAAAAAAAACTTCTGTCCTGAAAATAAAAAAAACCAAAAAATGAACCTGTCCCTATCCGGCTATTCCATTTCACGTCCGTAATTCCGACGGGAAAATACCCTACTTTTAGAGCGGCCACCGTTTTAGATATCTAAAAAATTTTACAGGAATTTTACATTAAATTAATTTGCTTTTTGTATATAATATATGACACATTCAGCGAATGATTTTAAGGAGGGTTTTATGCGCAAAAGGATTTTTTGTTTACTTTGTATTGTTGGGTTATTATGCGGGGATTTGTCGACTAGAGTTTTTGGCGGAAATATATTTCTTGCTCCGCCAATATCGCAAAGTTCTAATGAAGGAATTGCAGATGGTTTAAAGGGAGTAAACAATAATTTCTTTTACGAAGAAAGAAAGTATGGAGCAGGATTTATTCCAGAAGATGACTTATTTTTGAGCATAAAATCAGTCGAAGAGATTGCAGTGCCACGAATTACTACGGAGAACGAAGACAACAGGCCAATCGCATCAAGAATACCAGAATTGATCCATGTGCACGGTATTGTTGCCTGTCACCTTTATAAGTGGGTTAATGATACAGGAAACAAGTTTACAAAGGAACAAGCTGATGGAGAAGCCGCGCACTGGTATGAGTTATATTATAATGCGCTAACATGGCTTTTAGCGGAGATAGTAAATGGTGAGGGTGAACGTGATGAAGCACCGATGCTCTATGTGGGTCAGCGTGTCGGTGGTGGTTTTTTTGTTATTTCTGAAGGAAAAAACATGAAACCAATAGGCTTAATCTTTGAGAAAGGCAGAGAACCTCAAATCGCAATTGGAATAGATGTGCTTGAACTGACAAATGGAATGCATAAAAAAGCCATAAAATGCAGCTGTTCTCCTGCAGCCTATTCTGAGATGGGAGGACTAATGAGTGCTCCGGATCTCTGTTACTTTTATACATGGGCGGTAGGCCCTGCAGTTGATAAGACAAATGAAAACCTTCGACCTGACTTGAATTTATCTGTGCAAGAGAACTTACGTAGAACTGCTTTACGAAGAGGAAAAAAGATAAGTGAGCTAAAGGGTGGTGAGCTTTTAAGAGAAAGACAAATACGTCACATAGTTCAGCTAATTAAAAACGGCATTTTTTTTAATTCGAAGAAAGATCCGGAATTAGTTAAAATCTGTGATATCATAAGTGAATTGGATGAACTTATACCGAATGAGCTTATAGATCTTGAAGCAACAGACAACGAAAAATTTCTGTCAAAACTTAAAAGAGATAAGGCACAAAAGTACACAAATTTGAAGAGGCAGCTAGAAGAAGAATATAAGAAGATGGATAAAAAGGTACAGGCGGTCGGTATATACTGGAGCGGAAATTTAATGCTTAACAGTGATGGTTCGCTCATGCCTACTATCAATTTTCTTAAAGAATAAGATTTGGACTTTTATACCGGAGCTGTCGGCCCATCTGAAGGTATAATGGCATCAACCATTTTAAGGTCAATCGGAGGTGTTTCTAGCAGCAGATTAGTGCCATATGGTGCATTAAAACAGGGAAAATTCGGTTGTGATCTATATCGTGACAGGGATAAATTCTCAAACAAGGAACAAGATAGGTTGGGCCAGTTTGGTATAGTTTTTGAGGATATACCTGAAAATCAACTTACTGAGGGTCAGGCAAGATGGGACAAAACTTATACGGAAATGGAACAGGTCCCTGGAAAAGAGGTCATATTTATTGCGAGTGCTGTAAAAGATATGGAATGGATTAAAGATGATAAAGGCGAGGTTGCTATGAAAGAAGCTTCGCTTGATGCAGAAACAGGAGTTATAACAGCTTATGTCTTAGCTCTTACAAACAAAGGCAGAAGAAGGCTTTATAAAATACAGTATAATACGAAAATACACTACTTAGAAAACGAAATTTCAAGAGAAGAGGCAAGAAGCCAGCCTCAAAATGAATTGCTTGCATCGCTTTACTACGACCTTGGAGTTGCGTATGGAAGGCTCAAGGAATATGATAAAGCTCAAAACTCCCTGAAACATTCACTGACTCTCAGAGGGGGTTATTCAAAAAAATGTGAAGCTGCTATGTCTCATTTTGCCGCGATGGAAACTCTAATAACCGGGGAATTGAAGTATTTCAAGGAAACTGCAGAAAAACAGCTTACAGAGAATCTGCTCGAACTGCCAGTAAACGAATTAAGTGCCGAACTTTTAGGCGTATCGCTTCGTTTGTCTCAAGAAAGTCGAGATCCGCGGCTCCGTACCAGAGAACTGCTCATTGAGTTATTGGAATTTATCGGAGATGCTGCAGATAAGAACAAAGATTTTTCAAAAGCAGCTGCTTACTACTCTGCTGCTTATACACGAGACATGGATAATGATAACCTCAGGCAAAAAGTAGAGAATGCTATAGCTAAGGAAGCTAAACTTGAGGGAGATGCCAGGTTTATAGTTGAGCAATCTCAATAATGTTCTGTAAAAAATTACTAGTACTATTGACAACTGCATAAGTAATGTCCTATTTAGGGCATAAAAAAAGAGGGGTCGCATAAAGAAACGATCGTAAAAGACGGGGCTTGCCTTTTATCCTGGTTGAATGGTATCGTGCGGTAGCCGATAGTGTCTGTAAAT
>JBDROU010000045.1:0-5274 GCA_043809745.1 bacterium | reverse complement strand
ATGATTTACAGTTCAAACCGCCCTTGCTTGCGCGGACAAATCTGCTTAACTTCAAAAAGGATGGTAAAATATGTAATCTGCCGCTTTACGCCGTATCCCTGTTACCCAAATATCTTTTACAATCTAACTAACCTGCCCCCCCTCATTTAAAAAAGAAACGCCTAAATTCAACCCCGTCTCCCTTTGTCCCCCTTTGAATGCCTAAAACGGAGTTTGAAGATTGGAGGTCGCAATTTGCGACCTCCAATTGGGGTGGTGCAGGTATTTTTCTAAGAAAAAAATCGAAAGGGAATAAGCTGCGTTCTGTTCGAACGTCCAGTAAAAATGTATAAGTCTTCCCATGCTTTAAAGATAGTTATTTACTTATTTATGGATCCTTACATTCATATATTCAGTTCTCCTTTTAAATATATAACAACATCGGATGGCGATGCAAAATAACGGTTTTCGTTTGGTGTCTTTACCTTAAAACCGCCTGATCCCAAATATTGAATTTTCTTGCCATTTACGTCAAACAGTGCGCGTCCCTTTGGATCGTCTGGATCAAGCACTTTGGGAATTCCTGGTTTAAGCTTAAAATTTATGTCTGCAGCATTTAAATCTTCATAAAGACACCATTCAGGCTCTGTCTCTAAAAAAAGCTCGGTTAAATTCTTTGCTCTTTCCAGAGCGAGGCGCGATGTCCAGCGGTGGCCCGAAAATCGTTTACCAATACCATTTTCGAAATTAATTATAGGTTGAGGCAATTCCATAAAATTTTCAAGATAATACAAAAACTGCAGATGATCTTTATCCCGAGTTGATTTCCACCGTGTGTGGATTTTTTTTCGAGGTACTACTTCTACCTTTTGAACTTGCGCCCGATATGCAACAGCACCAGGTTTGCGAATTTCCAAAGGCAAATACAAGGCAACCCATTTTGTCACATGAAAACGTCTTTGAGACTCTTTTACCGGTACCGGAATATAGTAACGCTTGTTTTGTTTAATCCATTCCAAATGGCGTGCTTCTGACCCTTTTTCTTTACTCCGAAGAATGCCTATCAAAACAGATTCTGAAGCAGCCTTGCGCCAGTCTTCGGCTTTTTCATCAGACACGTTCCCAATTGCTCTCTCCGCTAAAGACCAGCCGCCTTGATGTAGCATTTTTCTGAGCCATTTCTTCAGATATTTTGTATTCCCAGGCAGAAATGGTATTGCACCAATTCCTATTTTATCCAGGGCCATCCAAAGTCGGCTGTTTGTAAAATCATCGCCCTCATCCATACTCAATGGAAACAGTGCTGCAGCTTGCACAGATGTTCTTTTGGGACTTCTCTTTGACGATTGAATACTCGGTTGCTCTAAAATTGCGTCACGATAACGATGAAGCACATTAATAGCATCATCGGGCGGACCAAAAGATTTATATTGATTATAATATTCCTGTGAAGAATCTAAGCGGTATTTTGCATCAACTATAAGATGCATATCAGGCCAGGCAGGATCATGGAAGGTAATCAGCATATCAGGCATTTGAGGAACCAGAACAGGTTCATTTTTAAAAAAGCGATTATAAGCAACATTTACTGTTCGATCTCCTCGCATTTTAAAATCCACCGTTGTAGTTTGTCCTTTTTGCAGCATTACACGAAGCCCTTGCTGTCTTATAGAGAAAATATTTTTTGCCGAAATTGGCTGGCCTGTTTCCTCTGCTATGATTTTTAAAAGTGCAATGTAACACCAGTATTCATACAGTACATTTAAATCCTTTACTGAAAGGCGCAGCGGCCCTCCCTCAATACGAAGGCCCAATTGCAGAATGAGGCAATTCTGATAAGCTTCACGATATCCCGGTGCTCCCTGCAGTTGGAGCGAAGTAAATCCTTGTGGCGGATCACCCTGAGCAGTGGCAATCGATTCATATTTGGTTAGCTGCCGCATACGGCACTCCAGCTTGCCAAGTTCGCTAATAGCCTGATCCCGCCGCAAACTCCTTATCTCGAGTGCTTCCTGCTGTTTTAAAATGGAAATTTTTTGGCAGATTCTATTAAGCTGCGCCGCGAGCCATCGATGTTCGGGAGTGTTTAAGGTGGTGCGTGCTCGTCGTTCGATGAGCATTTGCCGAACCTTAAGGCCGTTTTCAAGCTTCAGCAAATCACCTGAGCCAGCACCCCGTCTGACAGCCGATCTTATGGTTGAATCTATTTTTTTTATTTTACCGGCTTTTGTTAAGGTTGGTTCCCGCAATAGTCCACGTATCGGATGTCGATTAATCTGCTGAAATGCCTCTTCAAGTTTGTTTGCAACATTTTTCAAGAGATACAGCCATTCAAGTTGTGTTGGTTGGGGGACATGGGACTCAACTCCCAATTTAAAAGTTGAGCGCAGATATTCAAAAGCGAGTCCTGTAAGAACATCCTGTACTTCGGCTATCATCTCATCATAATCTGATTTGTAGTCAAGCTTGGATGGAAATATCTCGACAAGAAAATCAAATTCCGGCTTGCCATTGACAAAAACTGAAAATTCGCTTGTGCCTATCTGTGAACCGAAATTTATAATGCCCTGGTGGGTTCTGCTGTTTTCTCTCTTGTGCAGATTTTGTGTAATCAAGGGATCATTGTGAATGATTTTTACCTTGTCGCCAGGCTTTGCAGTTGACGCATATACATCATAATTGCATTGTTCAAAAAGATGTGGCCCTTCGGATCGCTGTAGATCGTCAGCTAAAACTACCGGGGTACCCGAACGTTCTATGTGGAAAAATACTATATCCCTTCTTTTTGGGATGATTTTCAATAGGCCGGAGACATTTGAAATGAATTTTGAAGAGGGGGGTTGCTTATAGCTTAACTTGCTCCAGGATAGAGAAACCCTATCTGTCTCAATTCTAAAAAGCGTCAGGTCATCCATAATTTACTCTAAAGCCAGAAGGACGTAAACCCCTCATTCTTTATTCTATCCAGCATCAGACATAGCCTTGCGGCCGTAAAGGGATATTTGACATCATCATTAATTCTGCTGGGCCTGCCTGATGTATCCCACTTATTAAGCAAAGATTGGGCATCTTCTTCGTTCTGGTAGAGCTGTCCTTTATTTGTTGTCCAACCTAAAAGCTCATAAACAACCCGCCTTACAGGAGAACTGCCGCCGACAATGCGGGGCAAAATCTTCATCTGCAATGCAAGATCAAACGGGTCAACATTATTACCACCATGGGTCTTAAAAGAAGAGCTTAACTCCTTTGCGTGAAGAACGAACATAACAATTTCATCACGCGTGCGGTAACCAATCTGAAGCTGTGCATGAACAAGAATATTATTGATATCTTTCAATCTGGCTATGATTTCTTCTGTTGTTTGCCGTTCTTCATCTGAATATTTTTCAAGCTTCCCAAGCTGTATGGCACGTGGATACCAGTTATTTAACGGCCAATTTATTTTCCCGGCGGGTTGCATATTACCAGCTTCCCATTTTCCAAGATCTATATCGGAAAGTTCAACAGTAAAGGCACGATCAAGAACTTTGCGACTGAATCCATGAGAGCTTTCATCCATGTTTACCGTGCCGACGATAGCCAGATTTGGAGGAAGTCCATATTGTGCCCATTCCGCATCGTTTTCTGACAGTTTTTGCGAAACTAGGGGGCCGCTTTTAAATCCGCCGCCTTCCACTTCTCTACGGTCTTCAATTCTACTGAGCACTTCGGCAAAATAGTGCTCAACCCGAGCAAGATTCATTTCATCAATAATACAAACATAGTGCTTATCATTATTGGCATAGGCATCCTTGATTATTTCCAGCAACCTTCCGGGACGGAAATTACCCTGTAGATCACAGTAACCTAAAATATCCGAACTGTCGGTCCAGTCGGGACGGACAGGGATAAGCTCTGCTTTTCCTCCGGTGGCCTCCGCCACAAGCGCTGGAAGTTTTGATTTACCGGTACCTGAAACACCCGCCAGAATGACAAAAGGTTTTGTGCGAAGAGCGGTTATATAGGTCGCTATCTGCCAAGGTTCGAATATAAAACCTTTCGCCTTGCAGTAATTTTGGATTGTCATTAAATCTCCGTTAGTTGCTTTCACTTCTGTTCCTTCGGTGGTGGCAATGAGTTGCTGAAGTCTGTTTTTGCAATCATTTAAAAGTATGTGGGATTCTGTTAAAGGGTCAGTGTAAATTTCCAGAAGCTGATTGATTCTTTGAATATTATTTTCTTTTATACTTTGCCCTTGCTCACCATTGCTTCTTAAATTTGTAGCTTCTGCAGCCCCCAATGTTGTCCACCGCCAAGATTGAGGAATTTCCTTTTTTTCTATTATTTTGAATCTTATAAATCTTTCAAATTCTCTATCCACCTTAATTTGCTGTCCGGCATCCTCAAAAGAAGACTTATCGGAATCGATAGTAGCTTGAATGTCTGTTATATCTATTTCAGTAAACAACGAGTACATATCTGATTTATTAATAAAATAGACTTTTTCACCTGAACTCATTTGTTTAAATTTTTTGTCGTTCCAATAAAAAAAGCCTTGATCGGGGAACAATAATTTTTTAGCATTTGGAGTGGCGCTTTGCGCTATTTCATAGACTTTAACATTAGTCATTTTTATACTCCGAATATTTGAATGATTTTCCCCTTACTGTTTCTGCAGGGTATTTTAATTTGTTTTTTTCAATCTTTTCATCTGCTGCTTCAAAAAGATCTATGTCTAACTTGTCTGCAAGCCTGACCAGATAAATAAAAACATCTCCGATTTCTTCTTTTATTTTTTTAAGTTTATCAGGTGAAAGATTTTTGCTTTGCTCTTCAGTAAGCCACTGAAAATGTTCAACAACCTCCGCTACTTCGACGCTGAGCGCCATAGACAGGTTTTTAGGCGAATGGAACTGATCCCAGTCTCGCTCCTTAGCAAACTCTCTGAGCTTTTTAATGAGCTTTTGCATTTAAACTCCCAATTAATGAACGTTTGATTTATGAACATCAAGAGCCATCTTGTATGCATCTGCAAAGTCAAGCCCTGTATCAAGATCAGGTTCAATAATCTTGAAGCCTGTGTACATCAGGCACAAAAGATGAAGCCCGGTAAATTTTTTCTGTGGGATACTTTTTAAGAGATGTGTCCTGTCAGGGTCGCTATAATCTATGCCTTTTGTTCCGAGCATGCCGATTTCTGAAACAATATTAAAAATTTCTTCTCGTGATTTATTATCAAATCTTTGAAGAGCATCGAGGCAATAGTAAAAAGCCGCCGGTTCTTTTTCTTTTAGGAGTTCAGGGTTGGTTGTGCCA
>JBDROU010000044.1:0-4451 GCA_043809745.1 bacterium | reverse complement strand
GCTAAATGAGCAAATACTTTCCAGGGCTCAAATGCAAAGCGATGCAAGTGAATACCTCTTGGGGGCCGGCGATTTGCTGGAGGTCGGCGTTTTTGAGGCCGAAAAGCTCAATACAAAAGTTCGGGTCAGTTCGCGCGGATTTATTACGGTTCCACTTTTAGGTCAGGTTTTGGTCAAAGGTTCATCGGCAAGGGAAGCTGAACAGCAAATTGAGGATCTATACCGTAAGCAGTATATTAAAGATCCCCATGTTAGCATTTTTGTTGCGGAACACTATAGCCAGCGTGTTACGCTGGTGGGTCAATTTAAAAATCCCGGAACTTATGATTATCTGTCGAAACAAAGACTACTCGATGTCATTGCTCTTGGCGGTGGTTTGAGCGATAAGGCCGGCAGTATTGCTCAAGTCCGTCGGTCGAGCAATCTGCAGGGCGAACCGGGAATTTTTATTATCGATTTAGATCGACTCATTAAAGAAGGACAAGATGAGTTTAATATTGAAATCAACGGTGGAGATGTACTCTTCGTTCCTGAGGCCGGTGTTTTTTTTATAGGTGGCGCTGTGCGAAAACCAGGTGCTTACTCCATAAAACATAAAACAGTCATGCAGGAGGCATTGCTGGAAGCCGGTGGTTTGCTTCCCTATGGGAGCAAGGACAACATCCAGCTTGTTCGCAGCACCGCAAGCGGAGAAAAAAAGGTTATCGTTCTTGATCTAAAAGAACAACATGTCAGAGAGTTAGAGCTAAAAGATCGGGATATCATTATCGTCGATGCCAGCAGTTTCGGCAAGTTTTTTCATGGATTTTGGACTCAAATCGGTATTCCTGGGGCTAACATCGGTTATAGGGATCCCGAATTGCACCAGTAATTTACCAAAATTTTTCACCAAAGCAAGATTTGAGGCTGATTTATTGAAGAACTCTGCAGATTTCTACAGGGTTCTTCTGCTTTAAGGCCTCGGATCTATCTTTAGATTCGCTCGCTAACCCCGCGAGACCTTTGCAAAACGCCCCCTTTCGCTCAATTTCGGCGTCAGGCTCAAATTTTAATCCTCAAAATACTCCGTGTATTCCTGCGGTTAAAATTTTCGCCTTCCTTGAACTTGAACAAAACTGAGCATTTTTCAAAGGTCTCCCCTCAGTTTCGCATAGCGGGATCCTCGCTTTAATTCAAAAGGGAATAATATTCGGAAAAACCTGCGTAAAATAATTGAAAAGTGATTTTAAATTTATTATAATCAAATAAAGCAAATTTAAAAATATTTCGAACCGGTAAAAATCATGTATGCCGCCCATTTTAATTTAAATCAATTGCCATTTGAAGAATCATCAGATCCAAAATTTATTTGGCTTGGCAAAAAACATTTAAAGGCTCTGTCAGCTTTCAAAGATGCTGTGCACAATAAAAAGGATTTCTTTTTGTTTAGCGGTGATGCCGGAACAGGGAAAACCGCCCTTATCGAACGTTTTTTAGCCGAAATTGATTCTAATAAAATAGTGGCATCGGTCTCGGATCCCGATCTTGATAAGCTCAATTTTTTCAATTATTTGTCCAAAGAATTCAAGATGGACACCATTTTTGAAACCCAGAAGGACTTTTTTGTACATTTCAAAAAGTTCTTATTGGATGCTTATCAAATGAGAACACGCGTGATATTGATAATTGATGAAGCCCACAAGATTAACCAAGAAATTCTCGAACAAATTTTGCTTTTTTCGAACATCGAGAAGGGTGATAGAAAATTAATCGATATCATTATAGCTGGATGGCACGAATTCAGCAACCAGTTACCTCAAAAACATCATAAAGCATTTGGCCAAAAAGTCGCTTTTACTTTTCATCTTGAACCGTTATCGGAAAATGAAACTTCTAAACTTATATTACATCGTCTTAGGGTGGCAGGATCAAAAACCAAAATATTCAGTTCAGGAGCCTTTAGTGAAATTTATCGGTTCTCTGCCGGATATCCGCGTTTGGTGGTTAACATCTGTAATCTAGCCATGTTTACCGGATACGTTAGAGAAAAAGATCATATTGATAAAGATTTAATAATTGAATGCGCCCGAAAACTAAACATTACTAGAAATGAAGTAGAGCAAGATGTAGAAAATATTGAATATTTTTATATAGATAAAAAAGATGAAGTTGACGGACCCGGTAAAATTTATGAAGAGGTGGAAAAATCTTTAAAGGGTGATTCATTAAATAAGAAAACGCCCAAGTTACGAAAAGCATTGAAGCAGGCGCTTTTAGCAATTCTCCTTGTCTTTTTTGGATACCTTTTACATGCCCCGATAAATTTTTGGCTTTTGCCGGGTAAAAAATTACCACGGCTGCAGGAAACGGACAGGGTCCTGAAAGAAGATCCCGCTAAAAGCTTTACAGAGACACGACAAGACAGGTTTGAAGAAAACATACCTCTCCAGGCAAATGGAATTAAAGAGTCAGGCGCTTCGTCTAAAAAAGAGGCTGAGGCCTTTGATGCTGCTGAGAGTGCTATACCGGCCCCCTTGGCTTCAAAACAACTTGCGCTGCCGACACCTGAAGTGAAAACATCCGGACAATCCCCGGTAAAAAAAGTTGCTGAAACCAGCCGGCCGCCTTCAGGTCTTGCCGAAGTCCAAAAATCTTTAAATTTAGCAAATAAGGAGACAGTGGTAGAACTTCACAATTCAGATTCTGAGTTAGGGTCTATACCAAAGGAAAGAAACAAAACGCAGTCCGACATCGCGTCCCGGAAGCCTGAAACTGCCGAAGGCGAAAATGCAAAGCCAAAAGGGAAGGCAAAATCATTATCCCCCACTACCTCTCGGAAACCTGAAATTTCTGAAGTGAAAAGCGAAGGAGCAGATAGGAAACCAAAACCTGCAAGTAGTGCTCAAGCTCAAAAAACTGTGTTGGAAAAGCCGGTTCAGCAAGACCTTGTTTCAGAATCTAAATTGGAGCCTACCTCAAAGATAGAGGCAAAATCTCAAAAAACTATGTTGGAAAAGCCGGTTCAGCAAGATCTTGTTCCAGAATCTAAATTGGAGCCTACCTCAAAGATAGAGGCAAAATCTCCATCTGAAATTGCCCGCCTGGAGCCTAAAACCCTGGATAGCAATACGGACCGCCTTTTTGCGCTGGAGGAGCGGTTACAATCCTTTCTGCAGGACTATTGTCGAACGTATGCAGCCAAAGATCTGGATCAATTTACCACTTTTTTTACCTCAGATGCTAAGGAAAACGGCAAGCCGGTCTCCGACTTGTGGTCAAAATATCGTCGTAATTTCGATTCGATTGACCTGATAAATTATCGGATTGAATTGCAGGAGTATTCATATGATGGCAAGCTTGAAACAGTAAAAATTGAAGGTAAATTTTTTCTTCGGTGGCTTCCCCGGGGAGCTAGCTGGCGAGAAAATTCTGGTAAAATTTATATGGTGCTCAAGGGACATGGCACTTCATATCAAGTCGATCGTCTTGACTATTTTGGTGAGGGTCGAAAGCGAACCCAATAAAAAACCTGTTTGTATTGCTTTTATTATTATTTCAATTGGTTTTCCAATTTTAGTTTTGATACAAACCCTCCATCCCTGGTGGAGGACCCGGATAGGTTCTACCGATCCGGCGAGAAATAATATAGGCAATTCCTCTGGGCGCCTTACGGGCTCCCTCCGTTACCCCATATACAATAATTATACCATGTAGTGTATTTCAGTCAAACTTTTGAGTCATAAATTCAGAAACGACGGGTGATTCAATTGAATTGCTGCGAAAGTTCGAAATCTTATAGAACGTTTATTTAACCCCAACAACAAGGAGGAGAAAAATGAACAAGCTTAGACTACCCATAAGGGAAATCGTCATTTTTGCTATTTTGTTTTTTTTATGCGGCATTATGACAACCTCTGCTTCAGCTGAAAAGATAACTTTAAAATTTGGACATGTACTTGAGACCGATCATCCGTATCATAAAATGGCCCTAAAGTTTAAAGAGGAACTTGAAAAAAGACAGCCAGAAGTTACAATTAATATTTTTCCTGCAAAGCAACTGGGTAGTGAGCGTGATTTGGTCGAGGGGCTTCAAATCGGGTCTGTTGACATCTCAACGATTACTTCGGCACTGACCGCGGGGTTTGTTTCCGGTTTCAAGGTGTTCAGCCTTCCTTTTCTATTCAAGGACACCGACCATCTCTTCCGGGTCATGGACAGTGACGTCGGCAAGAAACTCGAAAAAGACATGGAAAAGGCAGGATTGATCAAACTCGGATTTGTTTACGGCGGATCACGGGATCTGTATGCAAGTGTGCCGATTCAGAATCTTGATGATTTGAAAGGCAAAAAGATACGAACCATGGAGAATAAAATCCTGGTAGATACGTGGAACACTTTGGGCGCCATTGCGACTCCCATCCCCTGGGGAGATGTATACTTGAGTTTAAAGCAGGGAGTCGTGGATGGGGCCG
>JBDROU010000043.1:0-6864 GCA_043809745.1 bacterium | reverse complement strand
TCTTCCAAAAGCGGTTATACCTTTTTTTTGCCCTGTTTCAAAGATCTTCTCCCGCGACCCCTTCGGGGTCTTGGGCTTCTACTTTAACTGCTTCTTATTAGAAGTCTTTACTGAAAGTCAGCAAGATATTTTACACAACTTGATAATTATGCTGATGATTATTTTAGGCAGGTGGTTCATTAGTTAATATCGCCATTGTTTTTCCAACTATAATTCATAGAACAAAGCATGCCGCGGATCTAGGGTGATAGTAATTAATATTTGAGATTATGAAACTTATTTAAGTTTTTAACTGTCTAATAAATGTAGAAAATATTATAATTATGAGGTAAGGTAAAAAATATGATAAAGGAAACGGTTTCAATTATTCTTATTTGCAGCATGGTTTGCGTTGCTGCTGGGGTGATTTATGGCAAGGGATATACCTGGCAAGAACTGCTTGATGAAGCAAAGATAAATAATCCGGAATTAAGACAAGCAAAAGAGTCCATGCAGAAATCTGCTCTTTTATACAAAAAAGCTTATTCAGGTTTTTTACCGTCATTATCAGCTAGCGCTTCAGCATCACAATCAGACAGCGATAATGGCGACCTTTCACAAACCTATTCATATGGTTTACGCGGCAGTCTATCGGTATTTTCAGGATTTTCAGATTACTATAACGTAAAATCAAATAAGGCTGATATTAATAAATCCGATTTGCAGCTTATGCGTATTTCATCCGACATTGTTTACGATTTAAAGGTAAGTTATATAAATCTTTTATGGGCGCAGGAAAATGTTGCATTGTCGCAGGAAATTTTAGAGCGCAGAAAAAGTAATTATGAAACGGTTCTTTTGAAATATGAGGCAGGCAGGGAGGATAAAGGTTCTTTGATGCGCGTAGAAGCGGATAAACTCCAGGCAGAACACGATTTAAATAATGGCCGGCGCGAATTAAAAACAGCCGCATACGGGGTTTGTGAGGTACTCGGGAAAGAAACATTCGAAATAATACAGGCTTCTGAGGCGTTGTCTGGGTATGCGGAATTTAATAATATCGAAGAGATCCGGATCGCTGATCCGTGGAAGTTAGTTGAACAACTTCCGGAATTTAAAATTGCCAGGTACGATGTAATCCTGTCTGAATACAGTGAAAAAGAAGCCATGTCCAACTTTTATCCTTCTCTTTCACTTTCATCCAGCCTTTCGAATTCAGGCGACCAGTGGGAGGATCCTTCACACAGTTGGAACGCGGGGCTTAGTTTGAGTTATCCGTTATTCTCCGGCGCAAATGATTATTATAATGTGAAGGTGCAACGCCGTAATAAAGTAATCGCTCAAGAAAATTTCAAAAAAATAAAGAACAGCCTTCTTAAGCAGCTGCAAGCAGGACTAAATAATTATATCGATGCGGTTGAAAATATCAAAATTCGAGAGAAATACATGGAAGCATCAGAAGAGCAATCCCGCGTTACAACAGCAAAATATATAAATGGTTTGACAACATATTATGACTGGTATTCCGTTGAAAATAATTTTATAAGCTCGCAGAAAAGCTATATCAGCGCTATAAGAGACGCAATTGTATCTGAAGCAAAGTGGCTTAACTTAATAGGAGAATGATACTTATTTACATTACTTGTGTTCCGGAGGCATTAATATGAAGAAGATGTTTGTTATTTTAGGGGTTGTGGCTGTTATTGGCGGCAGTTTATTTTTTATTATCAAAAAAGGAAAGAACGGAAAAGAATTTAAAGAAGTTAAACCCTGGCGCGATACAATAGCAGTAACATTCCGTATCGCGGGTGAGGTGAAACCCAGAAACCGTATAGAAATTAAACCACAATTGGCAGGCCGAATTGAAAGCATTGAGGTTGTAGAAGGCCAAAATGTTAAAAAAGGTCAGATACTCGCATGGATGAGTTCCACTGAACGAGCAGCGCTTCTTGATACCGTTCAGTCTAGAAATAAAGAAGAGATTGCCAAATGGGAAGAAATCTATAAACCTACACCTATTATATCGCCCATGAACGGTTTTATTATCGCTCGCAGTAAAGAGCCGGGACAGACCGTGTCCGTTAGTGATGTGCTTTTGGTTTTAGCCGATAATCTTATCATAGAGGCTAATGTGGATGAAACTGATCTCAGGCATATGAAACTTAATCAGGATGTTTCAATAACCCTGGATGCATATCCGGATAAGCAATTCCAGGGGAAAGTGGAGCATATAGCGTTTGATTCAGAAGTAATAAGTAATGTTACGGTATATAAAATTAAGATAAAGCCAATAGACCCTCCGGAAAGCTTTCGTTCAGGCATGACCGCATCCGCGGATGTCATTGCGCAAAAAAAAGTGAATGCATTGCTCCTGCCAGCCGAAGCTGTCAGTAATCGCGGAGAACGTACATTTGTGACCGTTAAGGATGCCGGTGCTGAAACAAAACGCGTCAGCGTTGAAACAGGCATCAATGACGGTAAAAATATAGAGATTATTTCGGGTATCTCTGACAATGATATTGTTCTTTTAAGTGAAAAAAAAGGCGGAAAAGACAATAGCGAAAAAACCGATAGCGGAAACAGCGCAAGAAACAGATCCGGATTACCCTTTGGTGGAAGGAGATAAGTTGGCGCAACATATAATTGAGCTTAAAAATATCTATAAAACATATCATCCAGGTTCCATTGATGTTCATGCGCTTAACGGCGTATCACTTATTATTGAGCAAGGTGAGTTTGTAGCCATTATGGGATCTTCCGGGAGCGGCAAATCAACACTGCTTCATGTCCTTGGGCTTCTGGATAAGCCAACCAAGGGCGAGTATATACTTAACAATCAGAAAGTTTCATCATTGAATGATGACAAACTTGCTTCTTTGAGAAACAAGCTTATGGGGTTTGTTTTTCAGAGTTTTAATCTGCTTTCACGAGTTACAGCACAATACAATGTACTCCTGCCTCTGGTTTACAGTAATGGGAACCATGTGGAAAAAATAAAAATAAACCGGCATGAAAAAGCAACGTATTTGCTGGGGAAAGTTGGATTAGGCGACAGAATTGATCATAAACCCAATCAATTATCCGGCGGCCAGCAGCAGCGTGCTGCCATGGCCCGCGCTCTTGTGAATGACCCTCTGGTTCTTTTCGCTGATGAACCTACAGGAAATCTTGACAGCCAGTCAACCAAAGAGATCCTTGAATTACTCAGAGAACTGCATAGTTCCGGCATTACGATTATCCTGGTAACGCATGAGGATGATGTTGCCAGCACTGCTGAACGGATTATTCATATGCAGGATGGCAAAATAATCTCTGATAAAAAATCAAAAAAATATGAGCCGGATGCGCAGCTGCCGCTTGCACCACAAACGGTGAAAAACATGTCTCATTCCGTCCTAAATATTAGACGATTCAGAGATTATTTCAGCCAGGCGATGAGGTCGCTTTTCTCGAACAAAATTCGTTCTTTTTTATCAATACTCGGCGTCTTAATAGGTGTTTCAAGTCTAATCGCCATGCTTGCGCTCGGGACCGGCGCAAAAGAAAGCATAAAAGAGAGAATTCAATCGCTCGGTTCAAATATCCTTTCAGTTCGGCCATCACATAAAGCGCGTCAGGGCATATCCGGCCAGTCCGGAACAAGAGTAAGGATCAATTTAGAGGATTCATATGCTATTAAGCAGCAAATCTCAGGAATTAAGACGGTTGCTCCATATGTAAACGGTTCAGCTCAAGTTGTATATGAAAACAACAACTGGAGCACCAGTATTGAAGGTACAACAGCTGATTATCCTGAACTTAAATCAATAACGCTTGCTTCAGGCAGGTTTTTCACGCCCAAAGAAACCTTGCAGCGGGAAAAAGTGGCTGTTATCGGTACAACTATAGTTGAAAAACTATTCAATGCCAAAAATCCTTTGGGAGAATTTATTAAGATAAACCGGATCAATTTCAGGGTTATCGGTATCCTGCCGAAAAAAGGAGCAACCGGGTGGCGAGATGAAGATGACCGTATTGTTGTACCTATCAATACCGCCATGTACCGCTTGTTTGGCGATGAACAAATACGGAACATAGACGTGCAGGTGGAAAATGAAAGCGATATGGAAGAAATCAGCGGTAAAATTCAACGTCTCATTGCCGCCAGGCATCGTATTCCCGGTGATCCTTCAGAAGCAATCGATGTGAGAAATCTGGAAGAAATACAGGAAACCATAACCTCTACGGTAAATACTTTTGCTTATCTTTTAGGATCAATCGCATTTATAAGCCTTCTCGTGGGAGGGATAGGCATTATGAATATAATGCTTGTCACCGTAACCGAGCGAACCAGGGAAATCGGGTTGCGCAAAGCCATAGGAGCAAGCAATACGGATATATTAAGCCAGTTTATTATTGAGGCAATAGCTATTTGTATTTTTGGCGGTATTGCGGGGATCATATTAGGATCCCTAATATCATTGCTTCTTTCAGCGGCTGCTGGGTGGACCACTAAAATCTCATTGTTATCGGTTAATCTGGCATTTGCTTTTTCTGTTGCGATAGGTCTTATCTTCGGTATTTGGCCAGCGTATAAAGCATCCCGCCTTAACCCGATTGACGCATTACGGTATGAATAAATCATAGTATATCAATCAAACAGATTCTAACTTACACCTAGTTGAATTACACTTTTAGAGTAATTCAACTGTTTCTACTAAGCTATTAAGCTACTAATGAGCGAAGCTGAACAGTAGAATGAAGTATGATCCCTACAAGCAAAAAACTACTTTTTTAGGATCAAGAACTTAGAATATTTAAAGCTCAAAGTGCTTATGTTGTTGATGAATTGCTGTAAGCCTGAATGAAGTTCTTGATAAGTTCTATTATGGTATTAAACTTATTTTCCTCAATCCATTCTTTTTTGAAGATACTTGAACCGAAGGCAACGGCGGATGCTCCAGCTGAAAAATAATCCTTCAAGTTTTCCTTATTCACCCCGCCGCAGGCGAGCAGTTCAATATTATTCAGGGGGGCTTTGAGCTCTTTTATATAGGTGGGCCCGAAAAATTTTACAGGGAAAACCTTTACCATTGCCGCGCCTAGATTCCATGCATCGAAAACTTCCTTGGGAGTGAAAGCGCCCGGGAAAGAGGCTATGTTGTTTTTCGTGCAGTATTCCATAACTTCAGGTACGATTACAGGAGATACAATGAATTCAGCACCGGAGTCAACGGCATTTCTGGCTTTATCAACTGTGAGTACTGTGCCGGCTCCTACGGTAAGCCGTCCTTCGGATCTCTTGACCATTCTGGAGATCGAATTTACAGCGTTGGGTGTGTCCATTGTGATTTCGATTGTTTTGAGGCCTGCGCATGTTACAGCTTCTGTCAAACGATCTATCGAATCTACCTTAATACCACGCAATATTCCCAGTACAGGTAGTTGTTTGAATTTAATTATATCCATTTGTGCTTTTATAAATCCAGTCCTGTATTTGTGAGGCTTTCAAAAAATTTACTGTAATTTTCTTTCTCTTCGCCTTTTCTGAGCGCCATAGCAGCCCGGGGATGTTCGTTCAACATGCCGGAAATAGCGTAAGGTATAATATAGCCCCATTCAATTTTTGAGCGCAGGGGAATGAATTCTTTTGAAATCAGATCCAGGACAGGACGGATGTTGAACTTTGGATTTTTGAGAAATCCTATAAGCAGTTCAAGTGTACAATTTCCGGCTGCCCTGCCTATACCATAAACTGTAGCATCCAGATAGTTAGCGCCATGAATAATAGCTTCAATAGTATTGGAAAAAGCAAGTTGCTGATTGTTGTGCCCGTGAAATCCAATCTCTTTTGTCTTTAGTATCTTCTTAGCACGCTTAATGATGCTTTCAACAGATTCCTGGTAAAGATTACCGAAACTATCAACTATATAAACAACATCAACCTTGCACTCCTGTTCGATCTGCCTTAAAGCATCATCCAGTTCAGGGCCCTTATCTTTGGAAATGGCCATTATGTTAATAGTAGTTTCGTAACCCTTCTCGCTAAAATGATTAGTCATATTAATTGCCTTATCGATGTCTTTAACATAGGCGGCTGTTCTTATCATACTTACAGGACTTTCGGATTTGGGTTTTACGTCATCAAGCTTTACACGGTCTACATCTACCATTACTGCTAGTTTTGGTCCTTTTTCATTGTTGCCGACAATATGGCAAATATCATTATCATCACAAAATTTCCATGCGCCATAGTTGGTAGGAGAGAATAATTCGCTGGAGTTCTTGTATCCCATTTCCATATAATCAACACCGGCGGCTGATAATGCCTTATAAACTTCCCCAACGAAACGGTTATCGAATTTATGATTGTTTATGAGCCCGCCGTCACGAATGGTGCAATCCAATACTTTTATTTGAGGCCTGAACATATGCTTTCTCCTCCCCGAATGTTTTTTCTAGACCGATATTATACTAAATTGTAAGAGATATGGAAGCAAAAAAAACATTACCGAATTGCCTCACATTAAATGTTACCGGGGCATGGTAAAAAAACATATCGTTGACTCATAAATAATGTTACCCTAAGACTTGCACTAAAGTAGGCACATGCGGCACATGGGGACGCGGCACATGGGGACGTAGTTAGGCACATGGGGACGGCCACACATGGGGACACACATGGGGACGTAGTTAGACAATACGATATTGACAAGACCGGTAACAAATGATAACATTTTCACATGCCAAGACAAGGAAGAATAAATGTAGAAAGCGGGATATACCATGTAATACAACGAGGTATAGAGCGCCGAGAAATATTTAAAGGCGATACGGATCGTGAAGAGTTTCTTCGTAGGTTTGCTGATAATTTAAAAGAAACTGGACACAAGTGCTATGGTTGGG
>JBDROU010000042.1:0-28390 GCA_043809745.1 bacterium | reverse complement strand
TCTTCCAAAAGCGGTTATACCTTTTTTTTGCCCTGTTTCAAAGATCTTCTCCCGCGACCCCTTCGGGGTCTTGGGCTTCTACTTTAACTGCTTCTTATTAGAAGTCTTTACTGAAAGTCAGCAAGATATTTTACACAACTTTACAACTTGTTTACTTGATTTTTATATTGAAAATATATAATATACTTGCCCTTAAATTCATGATAGTTAAGGAAGTAAATGCATGGGAAGAGGATATTATATGTATAAGAATATTTTAGTATGTTTATTTGTAATATACTTTGTTTCAGTAATCGATGTTTGGTCAATAACATGCCTTGCACCAATTGGCAGTTCTAAAATCAATATTATTTATGTTAGTCAAATTAAAAACACAAAAAGAAAAATAAAAAGAAAAATAAAAAGAAAAATAAAAAGGACTGAGGAAGTGTTGAGGTACTTAGAGCCGATAAAAGGGGATATCACCCGAAAAATAGATGCTGTCAAAAAAATAATAAGAGATAAAGACGAGTTAATAGAAATTCTTCTCATATTGATTGAAAGTGATCATTATAAACACATTATGTTATTCGGGTATTATATAGTTCATATTGACGCAAGAATTGTTGCAACTGAAATTCTTGGAGAAATTGGCAGTGTTGCGAAGCGGAGAGTGATTGAGAAACTTATTCCTTATATAGAAGATGGTTTTACATGGTATAAGATGCAAGAGGCATCAATAAGAACAATTGGAAAACTTGGCGGTGAGCGGGAAATAAACTTTCTATTGAATAGTTTTGGCACAACATCGCTGGTCCCAAAGGAGGTTATTGTGGAGGCAATTATTAATATAGGGAATACGGCCTTACAGGAGGATGATAAAAAACTTGCGATTAAAGCATTTAGTGATGTGATAAGTCTGCCCCATATAAGTGATACAGCAAAAGACTATGTCTTATATAAATTAGATGAATTAGGTTTTGAGGTAAGTGTAATACATGACAATAAGGTAAGCAAATTATCACCAACTCGGCCTTCTTTGGTAGATACATTGTTTAAAAAGGCTCAAGAGAAAATTGAAGAAGGGAAATATGATAAAGCAGTAAAAATAGTAAAGAAAGCTTTTGATGAAATTCGCAAAGATCCATTTAACGAGCAAAAAATTGCAATTACTGATATTCAAACTGCTAAATACGTAATTGAGAGATTGCATGAAAAAGGATCAACAACAATCGAGATGGAGCACTTTTATAATTATCTAAATTCTGGAGCTAAAGGCTTGCAATTGACTTTTTCTGTTGTTGAGATAGAGGATCCTACACTTAAAGCTGTGCTCGGGCAACGCCCTAGAGTTATGAAGGATTTATTTTATTTTCGAGGGGATAGAAAACCAAAAGTAGTAAAAATTATACCTAAATTTCAAAATCTTCCAGGAAGAAGCAACTAATGTTTTGAGGGGGCAAATCCATCGGGGTCAGACCCTGACATTGTGACATTGCACCTGCGCAATATAGTTAACATAAATAAATACTTCTTTGGGTATTAGAACGTAGATCATTGTCTTGCATCGTTCATGCATTGTTGCATTTAGAAGGAGAAATTATTGAATGAATCATGGAAACGCATTAAAGCTATGAAACAAACATTAAATATAAGCTTAATATTATTCATTCAGTTTATTTTGATTATTGATTCTTCCTGGTGCGTAAATTATTCTTTTCTGAGCCCGCCGACGGAGATGACAGGATCTTTTTTGCAAGAAGATTTTGAGAAAAAAATACAATCAACTACTATTCCAAAGGCATTAGTAGAACCAATGTATAAATATAAAAAAGGGGAATTGGTTTCAGTTACTTTGCCGAACTTAAAAACAGGCAAACCGATCCATTTAAGGATGTGTGCAGGTGATGATTTTATTGATTTAGAGCGAAGCAAAGATCCTTGCAGACTAATTATTGAAGGATATGGGCAAATTGGCTTTATTGACTATACCATTGCTGGAAAATATTTACATATAGATGATATTCAAATCTCAAGATCGATGCAAGTTGCAGCAACTGGAGAAACAATTATTAATTGGCTTGTGCATATAGCTTATGAAAAAGGTCTAAAAATATACATATCCTCGATAAGAAATCCCAGTATTGTTTCTACAGCTAATCGTCTGCTCACTGAGATTGATGTAATTGATTCTACTGATAGAGTGGATTATGCACTTAGATATATTCAAGTGCCGATTCAAAAAGTCGATTTATTATATGGGATATATGATATATCACTTCGCAGTGGAATCTATAATATAAAAATAACAGATAATCAGATAGTAAGTAGTACACTTCCTGCAGGATATAAAGCGCATATCAATAAACAGGGATATATTGAAGTATTGTATAGAGGCAAAATCATAAAAAATTGTGAGATTAACTTTAGCGTAAATTATGGCTGGAAGATATTTGCTATCATTGGAGAGCCCAATCCTATTTTTATGTATAAATATGAAGATGGCACCATTATTCATTATCAAAAGGGCTATGAAACCAGAAGGATTTCTCCACAGGGGAAAGTTACTTACTTATCAAATCCACCGCAAGATTTATGGTTAAAGAATGAAAAACAACTTGAACTTTCTGATGAAGAGATAAAAGATTTAATCGTGGAATCATTAAAAAACGGGACGTATACAGCAAAAAGCCATGCTGCTCAGGCAATAGAACCTTTTTTACGAAGCAGAGACACAGCACTATTAGCCTTAATGATAGAGATGCTCAAAGACACTAATATAGATTCTAGTATCCGTCAACATGTTGCTGAAACTCTAGGAGTTAAAGGATATAAGAAAGTGGTAAGAGAATTATTTAATATTTTAGAAGATCCAAGAGCAGATAAGCTCACTTTATATTACACAGCTTATGCCTTAGCCCTTGCCGGAGAAGACAATGATAATATAAAAGGATTAATCTTTGAATCTATAGAAACTGATAAAGGCTATATGTTTACGTTTCTTAAAAGATTTGTAAATGAAAATAAATGGGTAAAGCCTATTAATTTAATTAGCCAGCCAATAAAAGTTGAATTCTCTACAGACAAGGTATTAATAGAACAATCCATATAGACCCAGTCGGGGTCAGGCCCTGACATTGTGACATTGCACCTGCACTCAAGCTCAATCTTCAATATTCATTAGTATCTATTCGTTATTATCTCTTTTTAATCTTATGAAATAATTTTACATGAGCAATTGCTTGCAATCATAATAATTAAAATGTAGACTATTAAAAATTTTCAAATATTAAACATTTATAAAAATGGTTGCTGCATTTAATTAAAACAATGAATGAAGTTATAAATATCCAAAATATTCTAGATACAGTCAGTTATAATGAAGGTTCTGTTGTCAGTAGAACATTGATAAAAAAGGATACGGGTACTGTGACTGTATTCGCTTTCGACAAAGAACAAGGATTAAGCGAACATACGGCTCCGTTTGATGCTGTGGTTCATATTCTTGATGGTCAAGCGGAGATTACAATTGATGGTAATGCGGTTACGGTAAAACAGGGAGAGCTGGTTGTTATGCCTGCAAATAAGCCTCATTCACTTAAGGCAAAAAAAAAATTTAAGATGATGCTTATTATGATAAAAAGTTAAATATTAATATAGCTCAATAATTTATAAATATTAAGGCCTGGTCCGTCGAGACAGGCCTTTTTTTATTGCCAGGCTAATGCTGACCATTAAAGAGGCGATAAAAACATAGTAAAGAAAAGCCGACCATAATGAGAAATATTTAATCTCAAAGCATATAAAGGGGAGTTGTGCAAAGTAGTGTGTTATTGAGTTATTCAGAAAAATAAATAAATCGAGACTTAATCCAAAAATACTGGCTAGCTGAGGCAAAATGAAGTGAAGAATCGGTATAAAAACTCCGGCTGCGATTATTAAGAAAGTTAAAGGAATTGTGTACAGATTGCATATTATGCCTCCGGGGGTGATTATATTGAAGAAATAAGCGATAATGGGTAGTACTCCCAGCCAGGCAAATAGACTTATCAGAAATATACTAAACATATACGAATAAGTGTTTATGTAAATGGTTTTCAATTTTGAATGGAAATGATCATGAGTATGAGGAAGTATCATTTTGAATAGATCCATTCCTGATAATATTGATATGACTGCGGCAAAAGATAAAAGATATCCGGGTGAAAACAAATCATTTGGATTAATTAAAAGTAGTATTGTGCCAACCAAACCGAGTGAATTCAAAGAGTTTGATTCTCTTTCTATAAATAGTCCAAATAGATAAACAACAGCTAAGAATGTTGCTCTAGTAACTGAAACCCTCATCCCAGTTAAAATGCAGTAAGCAATCAAAACTAGAATGGTACATAAGTATACATATCTATGCTTGACCCTAATTAAAGAAAATAGCAAATATACTAAATACCCAATTATTCCTACATGAAGTCCGCTAATAGCTAGTATATGGGCAGTTCCAGTCTTTTTGAAGTCAGTATAAATCTCATCAGGAAAGTTCTCTCTAATACCTAACAATAGGGCTTTTAAGAGCTTTGAATTTGTAGTTGCGAAATAGGTATCAAATATAGTAGCTATAGCAGTTCTTAGGTTGTCAAATGAGCGTTTTAGCAAAAATTTTTTTCTTTTACTAATAATCCTAATATCTTCTCCATTCTTAAGGTATAATAAATAATCAATTCCTTTATTTTTTAGTAATTTTCCATAATTAAATTTATTAAAGTATATTCTTTCTGTATTCACCATATTGCCTGACAAATATACATAATCGCCGATATTCATATGGCTCCTGTTTTTATATTGGCGTACCATAACCTTGTATTTAAATGGTATAATTTTATCTTTGATAGCTATTTGTATGGATTTAACAATAAGACTCTTTTTATTTGTATCAGCAATGAATCCATAAAGCTCAATTTTATTGTTGGGATTAAACTTTATAAGGGATGCTTTTCCAGAAATTAAGTATCTTAATCCACCTATAGATGTTATTAGTATAAGAAATAAAATTAACCAGTAAAAATTAAGGGATTCTTTAGTTGATGAAAAGAATAGAATTATTAAAATGATTAAACTTAAGAGCATCAGAAGAGAGCAGGAAATAGCAGTAAATGAACTGATAAATATGCCCGCGGCGAGGAATAGCCAGATAAAAAAGAAAGGTTTTGATTTGAAAACTTTAGTTAATAATTGCAACTTCTTTTATTTTTTTTATTTTATTTCGGCCTATGCCTTTAATTTTAAGAAGTTCGTCTACAGAGTTGAAATTTTGATGTGAATCTCTGTATGTAATTATTCTTTTTCCGATAGTAATTCCAACGCCGGGCAGTTTGCGCAAATCATTCAACGTGGCTGTATTAATATCAATTTGTCCATTTGTTGTTGACTTTTGCTGAATAGAATTATTTAATGAGATAAAGAGTGTATCTGATTGTTTTTTAGTGATAAGTTTAATTATGATGCCGGTTAAGACAATAAATACAAGAAAAAGTAAGACTTTTTTCTCGTGAGAAGTTAGATATGACATAATAAACTCTCTCAAAAGGAAGAAGGAAATTGTTAAAGTTCGATTGTTAGCTTCTAATATATAATTTTTTTTAAGTTTTGTCTAGGATATTAAAACGATGCAATTTATATTTTCTCCAGAGTATGAGAAGCCGGATATTGGGCCGCACATATTTCCCTTGCAGAAGTATAGGCTGGTTAAAGATATGCTTGTGAGAAATAAGATTGCTTTAGAAGATGAATTTTTGATACCAGAAAAGGCTCAATTTAGTGATATTCTATTGGTTCATACTGAATCATACATAAAAAAATTGATAGACGGTAAGTTATCTATGCGCGACCAGATGCAGCTTGAATTACCATATTCTAGAGAACTAGGAGACGCAGCTTTATATTGTGTTGGCGGTTCTATAAAAGCCTTTGAGGTTGCTGCTTACCATAATGTTGGAGTGCATATTGGAGGCGGATTCCATCATGCTTTCCCAGATCACGGAGAGGGATTTTGTGTTTTGAATGATGTAGCTGTTACTATAGCAAAAGCATTATCAGAAGAAAAATCCAAAAGATCTTTAGTAGTAGATTGTGATCTTCATCAAGGAAATGGAACTGCGTATATTTTTAGAGATAATCCTTTGGTATTTACTTTCTCTATGCATCAGGGGAATATTTATCCATATCCTAAGGAAAATAGTACGTTAGATATTGAGTTGTCTACCGGTATGGATGATACCATATATAACAAATTACTTGATAAAAATCTGATTAATATAATCAGAGATTTCAAGCCGGACAGCATATTCTATATCGCAGGTGCTGATCCATTTGAGGGGGATCAACTATCCGCACTACATTTAAGCATTGAAGGATTGAGAAATAGAGATTCGATTGTTATCGGTCATGCAAAAAAGAACAAACTTCCCGTTATGATATCACTGGCAGGCGGTTATGCCGTAAATGTCGAAAATACAGTCAGAATACACTACAACACATGTCTAGAGGCGCAAAAGTATTATATTTGATACATGTTAAAAACACAATTTAAGCACAATTTATCGCTTGCGTAAAAAAATTTAAATTTATATAATAAAAAATAGCATTAAACGATAGTATTTAGCAAAAGAGGGAAAATGTATCTTAGAAAAGTTGAAATTATTGGGTTTAAATCTTTCGCGGAGCGAACGAAGCTTAACTTCGAACCTGGGATAACTTGCATTGTAGGGCCAAATGGATGCGGAAAATCCAATATTGTAGATGCAATTAGATGGTGTTTGGGAGAGCAGGGAGCTAAATCTCTAAGAAGCCACCATATGCTGGATGTAGTTTTTAACGGAACTCAGAAAAGGGCAGCTCTCGGTATGGGGGAGGTCATATTAACATTTGATAACACTAAAAATATTTTACCCATAGATTATTCGGAAATAACTGTTTCGCGCAGAATATTTCGTTCTGGTGAGAGCGAGTACTACTTAAATAAAACACAGTGCAGATTGAAAGATATAAAAGATTTGTTCTTAGATACAGGTATAGGTACAGAAGGATACTCCGTTATGGAGCAAGGGAGAGTTGAGTTTATATTTAACTCTAAACCGGAAGAGAGGCGTTACCTGTTTGAAGAAGCTGCTGGAGTTTCCAAGTATAAAGCCAGAAGGGAAGAGTCACTAAGAAAACTTGAAAAGATAGATTTTGACCTATTAAGGTTAAATGACTCACTAACTATTCTAAGGGATCAGCTTAGAGGACTTGATTCACAGGCCAGAAAAGCAAAGAATTACCAGAAGTTAAAAGAGGATCTAAAGAACATAGAGATTAATGAACTTCTCGTTTCATTTAAAGCTGCTGAATCAGATATAAGCCGCATAAAAAAAGAGTTTCTAACTGCTCAAGATACGCTGCAGATTCATTTAACAGAGTCTGATAAGACAGAGGTGAAGCTGGAAGAGTGCAGGTTGAAACTCAGGGAAACGGATGAGGAATATTTAAAAGTACAAAGTGAAAGTCTGAAACTTTATTCTGAAATTGAAACACTTGAGAATAAAGAGGCTGCAGCCAAGAAGATGCAGGAGTCTTTAGAAGAAAAAATAGTTTCTCTAAAAGAGGAGATTGTAAAAGACGAAGCAGAGATTGACAGTTTACGCGTCAAACAAACTTCTGCAAATAACGAACTGGAACATCTGAAAAAAGAAGTTCAGTCCGCAAGCAACCGTCTTCAAGATGTGGGAAAACAGTATTCAGCAGTTCGAAGCGAGCTTGACAAAAAGGTTTTACAAAAAGACGAATTATATAATAAATCATTGAGTATCGATGACAGTTTAAGATCCATAAATAACGATGTTGCTGAACACTACTCCCTTAAGACCCATAACCAGGCTGAGCTAAACTCAAGGCAGAGAGAACTCCAGAAGTTAGAAGAGCGTATAAACCCTCAAACATCTGAATTAGAAGTGATAAATAACAAATTTAAGGAAGAGGCAGAGGCAGCCAGCTTCTTCGAAACAGTAGTTGCGGATGTTGTAAAAAAACTAGAATCAGTTAAAAAAAATATTGATAATTTGTATTCTCAGGTTCTGAATCTGGAAAAGGAAAAGTCAGCTGTGTTTGCAAAGATTGAAGCCTTCAATGAGATGCAGAAGGGTGATCCTTACATAACAGGCACAAAAGCAATTATGAATAAGGGATTTGAAGGCATATATGGACCCATATATAAATTGTTTCACACTGAAAACGATAAGGTGTTAAGCCACTATTTTGGTGATCAGTTGAATTATCTTGTAGCTGAGTCAGCTCCAAAAGCTCTGGAAGTTATAAATTTCTTAAAAGAAAACAGGCTTGGCAGGGCAAATTTTATAATTCTAGAGAATCTTCCTAGTAATGAGGTTGAGTTTGATCAAGAACGCGTTGAAGGCAGGCCATATCTTATAGATACGATAGGTTTTGATAGACGTTTCTTGTCACTTTTTGATTTTCTGTGTGCCGGGGCTCATTATCAGGATGATACAGTAATCAATGAGGTGTTTATGCAGGGAGGAAGTCCTGTTGATATGCCTCTTTCGTATTATGAACGCTTAAAAGATAGCGATATCCTTGAAAATCGCTTGCAGGAAATAAACAGCGAATTTGAGTCAAAATCTTTGATTTTAACAGAATATGAAAAAGAATCAGAAGAACTAAGCAAGATTAAAGAACTCAAGAGCACTGTTTTAGAAGAGAAAAAATTAGGGTTATCCGTGTTAGGACAGCAGAGAACATCAATAGAAGAAAACATTCAGCGATTGAGCAACGAAAAAAGAATAATTCAAACAGAGTTAGAGCAGATTCATAAAAATAGGGTAAAAATTGAATCTGAACTTAACGAGAACATAAAATCTCAAGAGATCTTAAAATTAGAGAGAGAGAATATGAGCAGGGAGATGTCGGTTTTTGAGGAGAATATTTCCACATTGCGCGCTGAAGAAAGAAAGATAAATGAGGAATTAACTTCTGTTAAGATCGATTACAGTTCGCAAATTGAGCGTATACAGTCTAAAGAGAGTGAAAGGGAGTATATCAATACTCAAACAGAAAGGTTTGTTCAGTTTCACTCAAGAAAAATTGAGGAGTCTGCTAATTCTGTTGCTGAAAGAGAAAATCAAAGGAATATTCAACAGCAGGCAGCTTTGCAGGTTCAGGAAGTACTGAAAAAAGTAGAAGAGGTTGAAAAGACAGTAGTCAAATTCAGGAATGAGAGAGAAACATTATCTGAAGGTATAAGGCTAGAAAATGAGAAGCTTCATTCGATTAAGAATGAATTAAAAAAGCACCAGGACAGCGTGCACCAATTAGAACTTAAGCTTACACGAAACAAAGATGAACGGGATAATATAGAAAAATTGCTAAAGCAAAATTACTCTATGCTGCTCCCGGATGCCTTAAATACTATAGAGCTTTTCGAAGTAGATCTTGAAGAAAAAACTAAACTAGAAAAACGTATCGAAACATTGGGCGCGGTAAATTTAGCTGCCCCAGAGGAATATGTAGAATTAACACAGAGGCATGATTTCCTTCAATCACAGATGAACGATATTACAAAAGCAAAAGAAGACCTTTTGCAGGCGGTATCGAAGATAAATAATATCACCAAAAGTAACTTCAAAGACACATTCGCGAAAGTGAGAAATAATTTTCAGACTATATTTAAGGAACTATTTAAAGGCGGCGAGGCGGATATAATACTCACGGATGAAAATAATTTACTCGAGACAGGTGTTGATATAATAGCTCAGCCGCCAGGTAAAAAGCTTTTAAATATAATGGTGCTTTCTGGCGGCGAAAAAGCATTAACCGCCATTGCGCTTTTATTTGCATTTTATATGGTCAGACCTTCGCCATTTTGTATTCTTGATGAGGTGGATGCGCCTCTTGATGACGCCAATATAGGCAGATTTACAGCCCTTGTTGAGGGTTTTACACATCAATCTCAGTTCCTTATGATCACGCACAGTAAAAGAACTATGGAGATTGCCGATGCTCTTTATGGAATAACCATGGAGGAGTTTGGTGTTTCTAAGATGATATCCATGAAAATGGCTAAGGAAGATAAAGAATCTAAAGATGAGCTTATTCCAGTAGAAGCAAGTTATTAATCATTAGTTTTTGTGTTAAACTATTCTCTTAGTTGCTGAAATGTCCAAATCAGTAAAGATACTAAATCTTAGTATCAGCAATTTATCAATTAATGAATTATTAGAAATCTGCAAGGTTTCAATTGAGGATAATTCAGTTTCGACATCACGCCAAATAGTCACATTAAATCCAATTATATTAGCTGCTGCATTAAGACTTAAACATCTCTTTAATATTATTTCGAATGCTTTTTTGATAGTTCCCGAGTCCATCGGCATGAAATATATCGGTTTAATATTCGGTACTAACCTTAAGCGAATACGAGGCATAGAGTTGATGGATAAGCTGCTTAAGCTGGCAAATGAAAGAAGTTATAAGGTATTTTTTATAGGCGCAAAAGAAGAAACATTAAAAAAAGCTGTATATAACATAAAAATAAAATATCCTGATCTTATAGTTTCAGGTTTTCGTAATGGATATTTTAAGGATGATAATGAACAGGTTATAATAAGTGCGGTTTCAAAAACTCAATCGCAAATTTTATTTGTGGGCCTTGATACGCCCAGACAGGAAATCTGGATTGGGGATAACATAAGTAAATTTGGGGTAAAAATAGTCATGGGTGTAGGAGGTAGTTTTGATTGTTACTCAGGAAATTTAAAAGTTGCTCCAAAATGGGTGAGAAATTTGGGAGTTGAATGGGCATACAGGAGTATTCAAGAGCCTTGGAGATTAAAAAGGATAGTTAAAATACCGATATTCTTGCTTAAAATTACTCTCTTAAGAATACTAAGATAATCTAAAATATATCAGGCCAATAAATATTAACTCCAATAAATAAAAAACCCTCTTGACAAATCGGTTTTAACTGCTCGGTCTTTTGATTCACTCCCCTTGACAAAGAAGAAAACTTGTATTATATCAATAATGAAAATAAGAAATAAATGTTCATTAAGAAGTAGCAGATATAAGGCCGGGTTACTTAAAAAGCACGATAACGGCAAAATTTGCCGGGTGCATTCGGTGACCCGGTTTTTTCTGAAGCAATAGCAACAAAATTGTTACAGGTAAAGACGATATAATTGTAAAAAATATTTACAATTAACAATATATGCATTATAGTTGATAATAAGCTATAAAACATGTCTGCTTAATCTGCCTTAAGCAGCAAACAAGTATATCGTCATAAAAATATATAATAAGTAAATAATTCCGATAAAGGCGACCTTGCGCGAAAGTGCAAGAGAGCAAAGCCTACGGATCTTAATTCCCACAGGGGGAACAGATGTCCGGGTTACCGAAGAAATTAAAAATTGCGTTATATTTATCTTTCCTTCTTGTATATGCTTCCAGCGCATATGCGCTGTCGCTAAAAGTACATCCCTTCCTATCTGAAAAGTTATCATTGGCTAAAGAAAATGAGTTTATTCCGATAATAATTAGATTATCTGATGATGACGCGGCTTCAAATATCTATGGAATAAGAAGTAAGGCTTTGATATCAATAAGGAACAAATCAAATAAAATAAACAATACAGTCTCAGAATTATTGAAAGATTTACGCAATAAGAAGTTAATAAGGAACGAAAGGTATTTTTGGTTATGCGAAGCTCTATATGTAGAAGTTAAAAAAGAAGCATTTGATGATATCTGCTTATTCCCACAAATAAAAAGAATTACTCCTAACTATACATTAAGCTTGCCTGAAACATCTGATATGGATATTAAAAACATATCAGATTCGCCTAATTGGGGATTGGACGGGATAGATGTAAAAAAAGTTTGGAAGAATTTTGGGCTGACTGGAAAGGGCGTCAAGATTGGACATCTGGATACAGGTATTGATAAATATCACCCATATTTACAAGACAAGTTGGATAAATGGGCTGCATTTAATATACAGGGTCAAAGAATAAAAGATGCGCCTGTTGCTGATTCTGAAACACACGGCACTCATACAGCAGGAATACTTGTAGGCGGAAATACGGTTGATGAATTAATGGGTGTAGCTCCTGATGCGAAGTTGATTTCTGCGAGAGTAATTGATGGAAAATCTGGGAGTTTTGCTCAGCTTTTAGCTGGTATGGAATGGATAGTTGATCCGGATAATGATCCTAATACAGATGATGGGGCAGATATTGTTAATATTTCTTTAGGAGTTAGCGGCTTATATGATGAGTTTGTTGAGCCTATATATAACCTTATATGTGCAGGAATAACGCCAGTTGTTGCTATTGGTAATTCTGGTATTTATAATACTAATTCACCGGCAAACATACCATATGCAATAGGCTGTGGAGCTATAGATTATTATGATCAGGTGTGCTCTTTTAGCGGGGGGGATGAAATAGTTTGGAATCATCCACTTTGTAAAGGAAGCTGTGTAAAGCCTGATTTTACAGCTCCCGGATATAGAATAGTTTCAGCATCATCGGATGGAGGATTCATTACGCTTTCGGGCACATCAATGGCAACGCCTTTTGTAAGCGGCCTAATTGCGCTAATGTTGGAGCATACGCAAACATTAAATATATCTCAAATTAAGGAGATATTAAAATACAGTTCAGTAGATTTGGGTGTTGATGGTAAAGACAACAGATATGGCTGGGGTAAGATTGATGCATATGCTGCGTGCAGGTGTTTGATGAACGGTACATATTTGGATTTTGAGTCGAATGGTTGGGAATCAGGGAATTGGGTATATATATCAACTCCTCAGGAGGATGAGAGCATCTGGGGAGAAGCTGTAAGCATTATAGCAGTAGCTGGCCATATGGTTAAGAAAGTAATCTTTGAATATAGTATTGATGCTGATGATTGGAATGTAATTGATGTGTGCAGCAGCAATCCTTTTAGCACATACTGGGGCGTTGAATCACTTTCTTCCGGGAAATATTATCTAAGAGCTAAAGCGGTATGTGATTCCGGAGTAGAAGTCTATTCGAGAGAGATAATTACACATGTGGATAGGGATAATCCAGTTATAACAGAATCCGGTTTATGCGAAGTGAATCCTCTTTTATATCATAAAAAAGCAAAGAGGATTTTACCGGACAATGAAGAGATAATAGCTACCGCTGAAGGTACTGCAGTAATAGTGCCAAGAAATCTGTTTAATCAAGAAAAAGTAATTGAGATTACAAATATTGAATCTGCCAGATTAAATGAGGTTATACCCCCTCATCAATCTAATTTGCAGCCAATAGGTATCTATAGAGAAATCAGTTTTACTGATGGGACAGACATTTTTGAGAGAGACATAACAATTATACTTCCTTATATTGATGCTGATAGCAATGGTGTAGTGGATAATACAAGTATATGTTCTAATGATCTTGCAATATACTATTTAAAAGAAAGCAACGGCAAGCCTATCGAATGGGTAGAAGTAGAATCCGTAAAAAGCAGCAACTATTTATCGCCTAATGCAAAAATACAATCAAAAAATACTTTATCTGCAAAAGTAAAACACCTTACTCTATTTGCTGTGTTTGGGAATATTATTCCTCAAAGTTTATCATCTGTAGTTGTATATCCCAATCCTGTGTATGACAGCCCATTTATTTATTTCGATGGACTTAGCATGAGCAGCAGAATAAAGATATTCGACACTTTAGGACATATTATTAAAGACTCTGATGTGCTCGAGACAACTAAATACAAATGGTATCTTTTAGATAACGATAATATTACGGTTTCTAATGGTATATATTTTTATTTGATTAAAGATAGCATGGGCAATAAAACTACTGGTAAATTTGCGGTAATCAGGTAATAAAAATTATGCTTAATATATACATGCAAAACGAAAGAATTAGTATTAATTTTAGATTTATAATGCTAATTGCTTTAATATTTAATTTATCAGGATTATTTCCTGCTATGTTAAATGCTACCTTGGCTGAGAGCGGAGCTAAATCTCTGCTTTTGACAGGTTCGGCAAGAGAATCTTCTTTGGGAGATGCATGCGTTGCTCTGAATGACTCAATAAATATATTGAACTATAATCCTGCAGGAGTTGCCCAGCTTAAAGACATGGAACTAAGCTTTCAGCATTCATCATGGCTTATTGATACTAAATATGAATATTTCGCTTTCTCTAAACAGTTGACGTCTTGTGTTATTGCGGCATCAATTATGTACATGGACTATGGATCATTCACCAGAAGGAATATGCTTGGGATTGAAACTGGCAGTTTTAGCTCAAAAGATTTGATATTGGATTTTACTTATGCTTGTCCTGTAACGAAAAGGCTTGATGCGGGAGTGAGGATAAGATATTTGCGTCAAGCAATAGCAGAGTTCAGCGCAAATACATTCCCATTTGACTGCGGAATTTTGTATTCATTTATCCCTGATAAGTTTACCGGTGGAGTATCAATCCAGAATGTTGGATCTGAAACAGGCAGATTTAACAGAAGAAGAGAAAAACTTCCTACTCGATTAAGAATTGGTATAGGATTAAGACCTGTTAAAGAAAGTTTATTATTTAGTATAGAGCATAATTCAGTTAACAGCAGTTATTCATTTTTGAACATTGGTTGCGAGATTGGCATTAAAAATACAATATTTTTAAGGACGGGTTTTAGCAGCAGTGTTGAGTATGAAGATGATGTTGTTTTTAAAGGGGGTGTTGGGGTTAGTATTTTCGGATATTTCTTAGATTATGCGTATGAGCCGTTCGGTGATTTGGATAGTTGTCATAAATTCAGCCTTAGAATGAAATTCTAGATCAAGAGATAATGCCTCTTTGCAATTATCATTTACCGCCGTAGCCCCTCTAAGGCCTACTAGGGTTTTAGAGGGGCAATTGTAATTACAGATAATCAAACTACGGTTAGGGGTGTACTAATTACATATATTTATAGATGCAAAATGTGTATCACACTTGTTACTTTTGTAACGACCTTAATTCTTTACTTATATTACAAATCATGTTAGATACAGTGTAGAAGAAGGAAATTTGAAAATACGAGCTGTTCGATAAAGGCAAACTCCGAGTAATCGGAGGACGCAAAGCCTACGGATCTTTAACTTTTAAGGGGGATAAGATGGCCGGGTTACCGAAAACAAAAAATTTAATACGGTTTGGGGTTAAAAAGCAGTTGACCATTATGGTTAAACTGCTTCTTTTTATTTATGTTTCAATACAGTTAACGGTCTCACCGTTAGAAGCATCAAAGAAATTTCTTGCAAGTTTGGCTAAAGCCTCTCCGAATGATGAAATAGTCGCAATAATTAAAATGGAGAAGATTGATAAAACGGATAATTTATTTAGAAATCGTAAGAACTATTTAAGAATGTTAAGCGCTAAAACATCTGCATCGCAGCAGGATTTAGAAAAATATTTAGTTAAAGAAAGTAATACCGGTGGGGTTACCGCATACAGGAAATTTCTTTTATTTAATGGTTTTGTAGTTGTAGGGAAAGCTGAGGTAATTAAAGAAATTGCAAAAAGAACCGATGTGTGGGAGGTTCATGAGAATTATATTTACTCAGTTCCTGATGTGAGAAATGCTCCTTATAATCAGAGCAATAACGAAGTGGAATGGGGAATAGACAGAATAAAAGCTGACAGGGTGTGGCAGAAATATGGTTATAAAGGAAGTAATGTCAAAATAGGCCATTTGGATACAGGGGTTGATGCTTATCATTCAGATATAGAAGGAAAGATTGCTGATTGGGCTGAGTTTAATTATATAGGAAGGGAGGTTGCTGACTCTTTACCGCATGATTCAGCCGAGCATGGCACGCATACCGCGGGTATTTTAGTTGGTGGAAATTCAAGCGGTAAATATATAGGTGCTGCTCCCGATGCAAAACTGCTGAGCGCCATGGTAATAAGCGGCGGCACGGGCAGTTTCGCTCAAATAATCGCTGGTATGGAATGGGTAATAGATCCCGATGGCAATCCGGATACTGATGACGGGGCAGATGTAGTGAGTATGTCCATAGGCGCCGGTGGAACATACAATGAGTTGGTTGAACCAATTGATAATTTAATAGCAGCTGGTATTTTACCTGTTGCGTCTATAGGTAATTATGGTCCCGGGTATACGTCTTCTCCGGGGAATATTCCATCATGTTTTGGAGTTGGAGCTGTTGATATATATGACGATGCGGCGTACTTCTCCAGCGGGGAGAAGGTTAACTGGAACTATGAACCTTATATAGGGAATTGGACAAAACCGGACGTAAGCGCTCCGGGAGTTAGAATAAAATCGTCCATACCAGGAAATGAGTATGCAAATCTATCCGGGACATCGATGGCTTGCCCTCTTGTAGCGGCTGCAGCAGCCCTTCTTGTGCAGGCAAATCCTGAATTAACGCCTCAACAAATAAAAACCATATTAGGCATGACATCCCAAGATGTTGGTGATGAAGGTAAGGATACTAGATTTGGCTGGGGTATAATTGATGCATATCAAGCTGTGCAGATTGCGCTTGGCGGAGAAGCCCCAAGTGATGATTTAGATAATTCATATTTGCTTCCTCCAATGGCTTATATTTACTCTCCTGTACAAGGTAAGAGCGTGTATGGGGATGCGGTATCAGTAATAGCAGGCGCAACTGCTTCAACAGAGGAAGTATTATTCCAATACAAAGCCGCCGATGAAGATGAGTGGAAGGATATATCGGAAGCAATCACTAAAGAACCGTACAGCCTTTATTGGGATGTAACATCATTAACTCCCGGTTCTTATCAGTTAAGAGCGGTAGCTAGAAGCAGTAATCAGACCTCCTCCCTTGATAATGAAGGTATTGAAATAGGAATATCTCCAAATAATCCTGATATTGCTGAATACGGAGTTATTGAGGTTAATCCATACAATTATCACAAAAGAGTTGAAACTGTAGCTGCAAATCAGGAAAGTGAGGTAATTGTAGCGGATGGAACCTCAGTAATAATACCTCCTGGAACTATCCCGCAAAATACTAAAATTGAGATAACTAATATAAAACCTGAGGAATTAACTGATGTTTTGCCTGCAAGTGAGTCTTCCACTAAAGGAATAGGTATATATAGAAAAATTGAATTTGAGGATGGGACACATATATTTCCGCATGATATAAGTCTGGTTTTGCCATATGTGGATGATAATGATGATGGTAAAGTTGACGGCAGTGATATAGACTCATCACATTTATCGATTTACTACTTAAAAGTTGATGATAATGATAAACCAGTGCAATGGGTAAAGATTGAAGAAGAAGATTATAATTCATCAATCAAAAAATCTGTTAAAAGAGGGATGACTAAAAAATCCGTTAATATACGGGTTAATCACTTTACTCTATTTGCAATTATGTCTCATGCGCCAAAAGATGATCTTAATGAGATGATAGTGTACCCAAATCCTTCTTATAATGGAGCAGATATAACTTTTGAGGGTTTAACAGAAACAACAAGAATAAGAATATATACCGTAAGTGCAGGTTTGGTTCTAGATACAGAAGTAAACTCTCAGGGGAATTATGTCTGGAAACTAAAGAATGATGACGGTGAGAAAGTATCAAGTGGAGTTTACTTTTATCTTGTTACTACTAAGTCTGGTCAAACAAAAAAAGGTAAGTTAGCTGTTATGAGATAATTTAAAGCAGGGGTTCAAAAAGCGAACACTTTTTAAGCGAATGCCCCGACTTTATCCCCCTGGAGTCGGGGAGCAATTTAACCCGCCTCAGCTAATCCCCCTGGGCTGAGGCGGCCTCTTTTTTGAATAACATACATAGTAGAAACCCCAAATTTGTATAATAAAGAATAAGATTCAACTTGTTTAGCTAATTTGCAGCTATAAAACTTGCATATACTTGCTTTAAACCACTCTAAAAGGCTATTTAAGGGCATCAAAGATACATATAAGACAAAACAGCTCACCAGGAATAAGAATCTACACTGAAAAGCAAAAAATTAACTGTCAAGGGAGGGGGTATAAAAGTTACAAATAAGATGATACTATATTGGTATCATAACTCATATATTGTTTATTTATCAATATAATTAGTGTATCTGTCTTGTTACGTTTGTAACGACCTTAATTCTTTACTTTGCACAAATCTCATGTTAGAACTATAGTGGAAGAAGGAATTTGAAAATTTGAGAAGTTCGACAAAGGCAAACTCCGAGAAATCGGGGGACGCAAAGCCAACGGATCTTAAGCTTCCAAGGGGGAAAAGATGGCCGGGTTACCGAAAACAAAAAAAATAAATATGTTGTATGTAAAGAAACATTTAACTGGCTGGGTTAAAATGTTTCTTTTCTTTTATTTTGCTGTGTCAGCAGGTGTGGTTTATGCGGGAGTTGGTACCACAGGAGCAGACTTCCTTAATATCAACGTGGGTGGAAGAGCCTCAGCATTTTGCGGAGCCTATTCAGCCGTTTCCGGAGATGTTTACTCCACTCAGTATAATCCGGCGGGAATCGCTAAAATTGAAGATAGAGAGATAGCTCTAATGCACAATGAATGGATGCTGGATACGCGTTTTGAGTTTCTTGCGGTTGGAATTCCTTTATTTGATAGCGGATTAGGGTTAAGCGTAAAATATTTTGACATGGGTGAGTTTGCTGGCAGAAACAATTTCGGTCAAAAAATTGATGATTTTACAGCTAATGATCAGTCTGTTAATGTTTCTTACGGAAGATTGGTTGGGAGACGCTTCAGTTTTGGAGCTTCAGTAAAATATATTAAACAGACAATTGCTTCAAAATCCTCTTCAGGTTTCGCATTAGATGCAGGTATGAATGTTGAGTTGATTACTGATAACCTTACATTGGCTGTAGTAGCAAAGAATTTAGGACCTAAGCTTTCTGCTTATAATACTGAGAAAGTAGAACTTCCTCAGAGCTATACCGTAGGTATACAGGCTAAACCAGATAGCGAAAATTTCCAGTTAACGACCGATATGACAATACCTAAGGGAGGGGATGCAGAGCTTTCTATAGGTTTTGAAAGAAAGGTAATAGATATGCTCGCTCTGCGCGCCGGATTGGAGTTCGGATCACACAAAGAAGATTCATTCAACTGGTGTTTAGGCATTGGGCTGCACATTTGGGATTACTCACTAGATTACAGCTTTGAACCTGTTAAAGATTTGGACAGCGCGCACAGGATTTCAATTAGCGTTAAGTTTTAGTAGATTCCCCGACTTACCCCCCTGTGGTCGGGGAAAAATTTGCCCCCGCCTCGGCTTCCCCCTGAGCCGAGGCGGCACTTTTTTTAAATAGAGCTGCTAACACCCACATAATATTAGTTCGTGCTAGTATATTGCCATTTAAAAATAATTAAACAAGAAAAATACCCGAGGTTTTGTATATAAATATTGAATAATTCGATAATTATTTGCTTTAAGAATTAATATCTGAATAAAATCATCTGCGTTAAGAGATCGCTCAAAAACTCCCTTGTGTCATTCCCGAATGGTGTTATCGGGAATCTACTCTCGACGGAAGTGGATCCCTGATTAAGCCTGCCCTCGAACGCCTTAATCGGGGGGCATCCAGGGATGACAAATTGAGAAAAAGCGGGGTTTTTGATCGATCTCGTTAAAAATAGCTTAAAAAAAAATTTACAAGAATTTTACTTTAACCTTTACATATTTCGTGTATTATATATATTAGCAAAAACCATATTCTAATATTAATAATTTGAACAGGAGGATTTATGATGTATTGCATGAAGCGTTCAATCGTACTCGCCCTTTGCGTAGCCTTAAATGTTCCATCATTACCGTTGTTTGCCGAACAGCATCAAGCAGGTCAATACCTGGCTCCGCCGGTAAGCAGAAGTTTTGCTTGGGACGATGCGTTTGAAATTAAACATGCATATAAATTGGAAGAACCATTAAACAAAATAATTGCGAATATTAAATCTATTGACTCTAAGTTTATTAAGGCTCTTAAGGATAACGAAATATTCAGTGTCAAAACAGAAATTCAAAAGCTTATTGAGATTGATAGTGAGATAGGATCATTTAAGCAAACTCCGGAAAATCAGGGTAATTTCGATGCTATGCTAGTGCGGAGATCCAAACTGGCCAGGTCTATTGCAGGAATGCTGCTCGAAAAAGCCGAAGAAGATGTTGAATATAAAAGCATACTAAGTAAGCTGGCCGATTTATCTATGGAAAAGATGTATGCGCTTCTAGATCAGAGAGTTGCTAATAAAGATTCTTCTGAAACAAAAGCGAATAGTCAAAAAGCAAATCTTAAAAGATTTATTAATGAATGGCTTGAGCCAAAAAATAGCATACCAAAGAACATAGTGCAAGGGTTTTATCGTGGTGTATTAGAGTCAAGATGGGACGATATAATTTATGCATATGGAATGGGATATAAGACCTTTGGAACCGCGGGAATAAGAAATCAGGCTGTATACGCTAAATATCGGGCAATATTGAAACTCGAACTTGAAGAGTTTAAAAATGATGTCAGGGCACCTATACTGTCAGGTCCAAATATGATAAATCCAGTAACTTTGCTTCAGCAGGTAGCAAGTATCAGTAAACTCTATGAGGATTATCAAATTCAACTATACAATTTAATAGAGCAAAACAAGAAATTAAAAGAAGCGGCTAAAGAGTTAGGCATCGATATGGAATTTGCGGATAATCTGGGACGAGGTTCGGTAACAATTGCATTTGACAGCCGCTTGAATGGCGACTATTTTGCTTATCTTTTAGCTACTGCTTATTTAAAGAATGGACTTAAAGTCAATTTATTTGATGCTCCAGCAGGGGTTCCTGCTGGTGCGGCAGCCTCAAAAGGCTGGAGATTCTTTGGCAGGTCGAGAATAATTCGGGTTGCCGTTAAAACTTTCAATTTTCGGATACTCGGTTTTCTTAATGTAGGCGGATCTGCTTTAGGGAATTTGATTTCCGCAAGCCATAGCGAGGCAAACTATAATGGTTTTAAGGCCTTTGTAGGTCATTGGATGTCACAGGTCCCTGCGTTTGTTAAAGACTTGATTGCAAAAAGGTATCGTAACGAAGTAACATACGAAGACATGAAGCTTGAGCTGGTGGATATGGATATGAAGGATTTTAGAAATGTTTTTAGGCAAAACCGTTCGAATGTCCGCTGGTTGGGAGACCGAAATGAGAAAGAAAACTTCGATTATTGCGGTGCAAAATTCACACCATTCTATCCTTTATATTATGATCACTTAGTGAGACAATCTCCGATTCCTTATCGAAAACTGACAAGAGAAGAAAAGCGCAAAATAAAGGAAGCAAAAAGTAATCTTCCTTTATTATATTCAGCCTTTTATGGTGTTGGTTCTATACCCGGAGCTAATCTTCCTCTCTTTTTTAAGATGATGGGATATAATAATTTTGAGATTGTGAAACAGCAAACAGAAAACATGGATGGAACATTCCCGGGACATGATATGCCTGATCCCGGAGTTGTTGAAGGCTGGATGAGTAATATTAATGATTATATCAATCAGCATGGAACAGATCTGGAAGGTTTTAAGCGAGGTGTTAATGCACTAGAAGGAAAAATTCCTGCAGCAACGGATCCAGATGCAGATCGTTATGGAAATGCTCTTCCTACAAGCATAAACGGCAATATGAAAAATACGTTTATTGAATGGTGGAAAAGGAATGTCTACGAACCGGAACTCGCAAAAGGAGGGGATGAAGCGATCCTTAAAGCAAAAGAAGAATATTTGAAAGAAAATATGCAGGATTTTCGTCTTCTTACTGCTAATGATGCCTGGGCTATGTTGTTATTTTACAGGCTACTCATGCAGGCTCGAGCCGGCGTACTCGATAAGAACAAGATTTATATAATGATTGAATCGCATGTTACTACAGAGATGCTGGAGGATATCGCATCTTACTTTAGAAAAACTTATGGTCTCAATATATATGTGGGGAAAACATGGGTCGGTTATACAGAAATAGCAGATCTCACAAGAAAATACTTTGATATTGCGCGAAGTGCTCAGTCACTTTATCGATTGCTCTTGGCAGAGAAATATCTTAGCTGGCTGCTGCCTTCTAAAATGTTAGACGCGGCAATAAGTAAATCAGAAGCTAAGTTTAAGGAATGTAATTCTCTATTAAAAGATAATGTTCCTTACCAGGAAGCAGGGCTTGATATAATTGATGATGCTATATTAAGTCTTGATGAAGGCAATTACACTGCTGCAATAAAAAAGATAAAATCTATACGTGAAATTGAAATTGCATGCGGTATAGAAGAAAGTAATGGTTATGGCAAATTAGGAAGGGTTGGTCCTCATTCAGGAAAAATCCGCGATTTTCATATATCTGAAAAGGATGGCGGGCTTGCCTTTTTTGAATTTGCTGAAATTTACTCATTCGCAAAAGCGATCTGGAATAAGGAGCCTTACGAGCTTTTTACTAATATGATTGAAAAGCTGGGTGGCTACATGGGGAGTGAGAATTTATATACGCGCTATCCGGGTGCTGAGGGTGAAGAACAGAAGTTTAACACAGTGGAGAATTTAGAGAAGGTGTTTTCACTCTGGGTTCAAAAGCTAAAAGACATGGGAGAAGAAGTGGTTTTCACTATTAACAATGAAAACTACAGTATTGATGATATACTTATTTACAGGGCTGGAAAATATGACATTTTCTATAAGGGTTTACCGGAAGAAGGTGTTCGTTTGATTCTTGTGAACAAGAAGACTAAAGATAAAATTAAGGTTACACTACGACCTTCCGGAACTGGTGACTCCAATCGAGACTATAACTGGCTGCAAGGATTGATTGAAGGAAGAGATGTCAATGAATTCATTAAGCATATGGATGAAAGCATGGAAAATATAACAAGAGACTTTTTCGGCAGGTTTGGGATGGAAACCGAGCGAATTGTAAGCGAAGGAAATGCAACCTCTGAAGCTAATGGGTTCCTGCTGAAAATGAAAACAGCCGGCTCAGCCGCGCATGAACTGGTGTTTGAAGAAGTGCTTGGAAAAAATCCCTTTTCCGAATTTGATAAACTTCTGCTTAAAAATGCAAAAACCCATGCCTATGCATTGCGTGATATCAGCCGCTTGACAAAAGATGAGCAGGAAAGGGAAGTCCTGAAAGCGCGTGAAGCTCAGTTAGAAAACGATCGTTTATGGACCAACTACCTAAAAACTGAAGAAGCACGAAATAATCCTAAACAATTTAATTTCAGTTTAGGAGATGCTGTAAATATTAATATGCCTAATTGTTTTGTTAAACCGCTAATCATTAGTGTATGTTCATTTATTGCTCGAGAAATGGTTATGTTAGGTATATCATCTGATCAAGTGACTACCAGTGACAGAGAAGTAACCGAAATGGTGCAGAAACTCTATGATGAGGAAAAAGAAAATATGCGATTCCAAAATCCCAGAGAAGTAGAAAAAATTAAAAAAGGTTCTCAAATAGAAGACTCACTATAAATTAAAGTCCATAAGTTTTAAGGGAACGTTGAATTCCGGGTACACGTCACATCTCCAAGAAATGGTTCAAGTCTTGCAATTAAACATTATGTTTTACATTACTAATTTATGGCAAGACCTTTCCGTATTCATTATGCAACTACCGGCAGGGAGTTGAAGAAGCAAGAAAAGGAAATACTTAATTGCAAGACCCCGCGCTCCACTCCAGGCGCTGATGATTTATTTTGTTATGTTAAAAAAATATTATTTATTTTTTATTCTAATCATATATTCTTGCCAGTATTCTTTTTGCTTAGCTCCTCAAGGGTTGAATGCCTTACTGGAAATAAAGAATATTGTTCTTTTTATTGATTACGATAATAGCTTAGAAGAAGCAGACAAGGAATTATCAGGAGAAAACTTAGATAATTTTGTAGCAAATCTATCTTTAGAAACAATTATGGTTGTTCATACAGGAAGAGATAGGAGCAGAATATGGAAAAACTTAGTTGATCCTGTTATGGCGAAGCTAGCAGAACGTAAGGATATTGGAAAACTAAGATATTTAAAGGTTGTACATGATCTAGGATCGGGAGCATTTGGTTTTGATGAAATTGGACAAGTTATAACCTATAAAACGCCAAAGCACTTGAAGCAAAATGATATGAATATAATTGCACAATCCTTAATAGATGAATTGTTTGTTGAATTCGAGGGTATGGATCTTAGAGATAAACTTAAATCATATTTAAAGGATTGTAAAAGGCATGCCACAGCTGAGTTAGATAAAGTGAAACTGAGTAAATCATGGAGTAATTCTAATCAGGGTAAGATACCTGTACAAAAGCTGCATCTTATACCAGAAGAATTTAGATCTGATGATTTGTTTGGGGATATATTCATTTGGAATCGAGGTAATATGTTGACGTTAGAATTCGATTATGTGAATAAGGAAATTGGTATAGGGAATAGAACAATGAATATTAGAGAAAGAGCAAGAACTACAATCGGTAGTAAATCAAGTACGGGAGATCCATTATACTATAATTCGCACAGTAATGCTGTTGATGTATCCCTAGCGGAGAAAGGTCCTACGGTAAGTGAAATATTTTATAAGTATATTGAGCCAAATTTAGATAAAAACCATGTCATATTAATTTCTGCTGGTGATAGCACAGGTGATTTAAGTGTATTTAAAATTGACTTTGGCGATTATATTCATTTGAAAATGTTTCTTGGTAATAAACCTGAAGAGATTGAAAAAGCCCTGGAAATCCCCGATACGTTTTTATCTTCTAGGAAATTTTCCATTGGTGGACTTGTACTTTTAAGAACAATAAATAAATTGATAGGTAATAATTCATTAACAGCCATTGAATTATTGAAAAATATATCAAGCAAAAGTAATTTAACTGAAATGAGTCAATAACATAACAAAGCGCTCAACCAGAATTTTACTACGCCGCTTTGCGGCTTCGTTCAGTCAGGTTAATTTAATTTTATAAGAAAGAATTAAATCAGAAAATGAATAATTGGAATATTCCAGAATGGCTTGAAAAGGAAGTTATCAAACGAGATAAAGCCTGTGTATACTGCGGTGTTAAATTCGGATCATCAAAACAATCCAGAAAAACACAAGCCTCATGGGAGCACATCATAAATAATGCTAAAATAATCACGAGAGAAAACATTACTCGTTGCTGCATTGGCTGCAATGCAAGTAAAGGCGCAAAAAAGCTTTCGAATTGGATAAAATCAAAATATTGCAAAGAAAAGGGTATCAATAAAAGTTTTTTTGCAAGGGTAGTTAGAAACTCATTAAATAAAAACTTATAACCATTTTATCCACCGGGCCAGTCCCGCGCGTTGCGAGGTCTTGCCGGTGATGTCAATGTTAGAACACAATAACACTAATTAAAAAACTAATGAATAAAATTTCTGTTTTGCTTATTATAAATTTAGCGTCAATGCATATTTCTGCATATTGCTCTCATTTAGCACCACCAGGTACTACAAGTATGCCCCCCAATGCACAAATTGCCGATGATTTGAGTGCGAAAGAAATTTGGTCGTATATTGCAAAAGTATATAAAGCAATTTATGTTTTTGCTGATCCAGCGAATCTTGATTCTGAATTAGCTAAAGGATCTTATAAAACTTTCCAAATGTATTTAGATAAAATTATAAAATATTTTAGAACATTTCCTTTTGAGACTAAAAAACATAATGACATCATACTTTCAGGATATAAAGTAATGCTTTATCCTTTCATCACTCCACATCATCAAGGCTTTACATTGCCGAGGCTTTTTTCTTGTTTTGAAACAGTCAAGGAAGACTTATTAATGCAAAACTATCCATTGTCTGATAACTTTTTAAAGCTTGAGGCTCTTATAAAATATTCGTATTATTATGCCCTTACTCCTGAACAAAAAAAAACACCGGGGATTGAGATTGAAAGTGCAGTTTATTCTGCAATAAAACTTTTAATATTTGCAGATGAAAATAAAAAGGCAGCAAACCTTTATAGTGCTGCTACAAGAGATTCTGTTTTTTCAAAAACTATGTCAGTAGGAGAAAAGGAGAATTTGCAAAACATTATACTTAAAGCAACATAAAAGTAAGTTGTTGATATTTTGAAGAGGAATTGAATGGGCACTTGAGTTAATTATTTTATAAAATAAAAGCATCTAACTAGAGCAATACAGGTGACCTTCACTGCGCCGCTTTGCGGCTCCGTAAAATCTGGTTAGTTTGGTGTTATGCGGAGGAAAATAATGAAAAATATTATTCTGTACATTTCTGCACTGTTGATTTTGTTCTCTTGTCAAGCGCGTTCAGAATCAAAGACTTACGATTCATATGAGGAAGTATTTAATTTTATTGCTGATTCTGAAACTGTAGTTAAGGATAACATTTTTAATCTTGCATCTGATAGTGTAATCCATCGATACTTCTGTGAATCTAAGACATTGCAAGGCTGGGTTATTGTAATTGAAGCAAATCTGTATGGCTTAGGATTACATAACCAAGTCAGAGGTGCTCAGCTTAATGGTAGATACTATGTATTCCATGTTGCTAATGACAAATTTGAGTATATTGGTAAGTTGGAAGGTAATATGTTAAAGGCGTATTGGGAAGATGGAATTCCATATTTTGAAACTTCATCTCACATGAGTGCATATGAATTACATAAGTATACATATAAATTTAATGGCAATTCATACGAACGTATTAAGAAATGAAAAATCTAATAAGCACAAAGGGGACAAAAGGGAAGAGGATCAGGTCTTGCAATTAAACATTATGTTTTACATTACTAATTTATGGCAAGACCTTTCCGTATTCATTATGCAACTACAGGCAGGGAGTTGAAGAAGCAAGAAAAGGAAATACTTAATTGCAAGACCTGACCCTGCGCTCCAACAATATGGTTAGAAAATTATTTCTTATTATAATGTTTATGTTAGCGGTCATATGTTGTAAAATTGCATTTTCTATTGCACCGCCATCATACAATATTGATAGATTAACTCTTTTTCCTCAAGCCAATAGTAATAATCATTCATTAACTAATAGCACATACCCAAAAAATGAATATATACCATACCCCGTAATTATTACAAAGGAATCTCCTTATTTAAAAAGTTATTTAGACACTATTCAAAACGAATTACTAGGGTTAAGCTTTTCTCCAAAAGAAACAAAAGAAATGATTGATGCGATAGAATTCAGAGTCCGAAATAATGGATGGTATATTAATACCATCAGTAGGGCCCCAATTCTAGGCATTAACGGAAAACCACTTCGTAGTGAATTAACTGAAAAAGACTTAATTCGTTTAGGGAAAGACATAGACTTTGTCGCTGATGTTCCAATAATAGTAACACTTCTTGGAAAAGTATGTTACTTATCAGTAAGTGCAATACCAATAGCCCCTGACGGTAATATTATATTAGTAAAAAGGGCTATTCAACCGTACCAGGGGTACTTTACTATACCTGGAGGGAGAGTAGATTCTATCTCGGACAGCTTTGAAAATACTCTTAAAAATAAAATTAAAGGAGAACTTGAAGAGGAGTTAAGTATTAGAAATATTGTTGATTCTCAGTTAACGTTTTATGAATATTTTTTGGAACGTGCAATTCAGCCAAATGCTTTATTCATATTTAAGATAACGCAATATCAATATGAACAAGTTATAATAAATAAAGAATGGCATGATAATAAAATTAAGGAATTTAATAAACCAGAACATTATTATAATTGGCTCTTGAGTAAGCAAAAAAAAGTGAGTTGGATAATAATCTACCTGGCAAAGGTGAAATTGCTGGCTATCATATAATGAATAGTGAAAATATATTTAAACTTATTTCTGATGGTAATATGTTAAATGTATTAATAGATGGTAATTATGTGCCAGTAACTCCTGATGTAGTGCAAAATATTATTAGTAATCCTAAGACTTCGATATTGTTAAAAAAAATGCTGCATGAACATTTATACACTTCAGCGTGAGTATGTGAGATGAAGGGATAGTAGGGAACGTGCGTAAATATTATAACAATAGAAAGAGATTTTGTACGACTATAAAATAATGCAGGCAAGAGGATCAGGTCTTGCAATTAAAAGTTATGTTTTACATTACTAATTTATGAAAGACCTTTCCATATTCATTACGCAACTACTGGCAGGGATTTGAAGAAGCAAGAAAAGGAAATGTTTAATTGCAAGACCTGACCCTGGGCCCTCATATGCTTCAGGGGGAAAAGTGTCACATGGCAATTTATTACCGTGTTGTAATCGTTGGTTACGGTATGCTTTTGTAGAAGCGGCTTGGATTGCGATAGTAAACTCACCGTACTGCAGAGCATTATATACAAGAATGAAAA
>JBDROU010000041.1:0-48424 GCA_043809745.1 bacterium | reverse complement strand
GAAAAAGGATCAAAAAGAAAAAAGTAAGGAATAAATTTGAAGAGAATTGTGGAAACTGCCGCAGTTGTGGAAAGCATGGATAATCCAAAACACCAGGATTATCCACCCTTCCCACAACTGCTTGGACAACCCTGTGGGTTGTCCACAGTTACCACAATACTACGGTTACGATTATTTGAAATGGCAAAAACCGGAAGTTTCTAATTTGGTAAAAATAGGAAGTTTCTAAATTGGCTTGACAAAGCGCAAAAAGTTATTGACTTTATATCGAAAATAGTATAAAATACCCGCCTATGCTAACGCAAGTAAGTAACAAAACTTTTTTCCCCAAGCCGGATGATATTAAAAGAGAATGGTCTTTAATAGATGCCAAGGGTGTAGTTTTTGGCAGGCTTGTAGTAGCAATTGCTAAGATACTATCAGGTAAAACAAGGCCTTATTATACGCCAAATACTGATTGCGGGGACTTTGTAGTTGTTACAAATGCCTTGCAGATAAAGGTTACCGGTAAAAAACTGGTTCAGAAATATAAATTTCATCATACCGGGTATCCTGGCGGAGGTAGGGAAATCCAGTTTGGGAAACTCATGTCCACAAATCCAGAAAAAGCTATATTTCTTGCTGTAAAAGGGATGTTACCTAAGACAAAGTTAGGGGATAAGTTTCTTACAAGGTTAAGAGTATATAAAGATGCAAATCACAAGCATTCAGCACAAAAATTAAATGAAATCAGTATAAAAGGATAATCATGGCTACATCAAATATTATTCAAACGACAGGTAGAAGAAAAACATCAACTGCTCGGGTGAGGGCTGTGCCGGGAACCGGGAAGATGAGGATAAATAATCGTAGTGCGGAAGAATTCTTTCAGGGCCATCATAGACAGAAGAATGATATATTCAAACCACTCCAATCAGTAAAAGTGCTTGAAAACTATGATATTTTCATAAAAGTAAAGGGTGGTGGAGTAACTGGCCAATCCGGGGCGATAAAGCTTGGCATAGCCCGTGCTTGTAAAGTGGTTAGTCCTGAGGCTGGTAAGATATTAAGGAAAGAGGGACTGCTTACAAGAGATCCTCGAATGGTTGAGAGAAAGAAATCCGGGCAGCCAAAAGCGCGCAAGCGATTCCAGTTTTCTAAGAGGTAGTTCGTTTAAGAGACCGATTTGTATTTTTATTTCATTTCTTACAGCAAATCGCTTCAACAATTTAATTCTAAATTTTAATCCATAATAATGAAGAAAGTTTTACTTGACTTGTGTTCAAAATTTTGTTAAAAATATGCTGTATTTTCAATAATTTATGGAGGTGCTTCTATGAATAAAGTAGCTTTAATCAACAAAGTCGCGCAGGAATCACGGATTAAGAAGTCCCAGGCTGCTAGAGCCATCAAAGGGCTTGTAAAAGTAATTCGGGAATCCACTAATTCCGGCGACAAAGTTTCTCTTACGGGATTAGGTACGTTTAAGGTAAAAGCTCGGAAATCTAGAAAAGGCCGAAATCCAAAAACAGGAGAGACTATACAAATTCCACAGGGCAGAAAGATATCTTTCAAACCAAGCCTTTCACTTAAGAAGCTTATAAAGAGTTCCAGTTAAGGGATTTTTCTTCATATATAAGCCAATTTTGGAAAATCAAACGGCAAAAATTGCATTTTCAATTTTGAATCAATCACACTTTGGTTAGTAGATCTCTTAAGCTCTTTCTAAGTACTGTAAGTTTTTAGCTGGCTGCAACTGAATTGTTATTGAGTACTAAATTAAGTATATTATTATTAGGAAATCATGGACAACAAGCCTTAAAGTTTTTTCACTAAGGGAAAGCGATGATTAACTGCTCAAAAAGATTAAATACCTTACCTCCCTATATATTCACAAAAATTGATAAACTAAAAAAAGAAGCTTACTCTAAAAAGCTGGATGTGATTGATCTTGGAATGGGAAACCCGGATTTACCTCTGCCTTCAAGAGTTTTAGAAAGACTTTGCGATACTGTTGTTAATCATCCAAGAACCCATAGATATCCTCAAGCAAAGGGAATGCCAAAATTTCGTATTTGTGTTAGTGAATGGTTTTATAAGCGGTTCGGTGTAAAAATAGACCCTGAAAGAGAAGCGCTCGCTTTAATTGGATCTAAAGAAGGTGTTGCGCATCTGTGTCAAGCATTGCTTAACTTTAATGATTTGGCATTAGTCCCTGATCCTGCATACCCTGTATATTATAACGGTATTGTGCTTGCTGGAGGTAAAACCTATAAGATGCCGCTTTTAGAAAAGAATGGTTTCTTGCCTGATTTAACAAAGATACCTGCGAAGATAGCAAGAAAAGCAAAGATGATGTTCATTAATTATCCTAATAATCCTACCACAGCAGTTGTAGAGGATTTAAGTTTTTTTAAGGATATAGTTAAGTTTGCAAAGAAATATAATATTATAGTTTGCCATGATAACGCTTATTCAGAGGTTGTATTTGATGGTTACCAGGCGCCTTCTTTCCTTCAAGTTAAGGGCGGAAAGGATGTAGCTGTTGAATTTCACTCATTTTCTAAAACCTATTCTATGGCAGGATGGCGTATAGGTTTTGCAGTCGGTAATGAATATATATTAGGAGCGCTTGAAAAATTTAAAGCATTTGTTGATTATGGAATTTCTACATTTATACAACTATCTGGTGTAGTTGCTATCGAGCATTGCTCACATGAAATTTTGAATATGAGGCAGATATATGCTCAGAGGAGAGATAGATTTATAAAAGAGTTTAAGAAGATAGGTTGGGAAATAACTCCTCCAAAAGCTACCATGTATTTATGGACAAAGATTCCGGATAAATTTAAGGGGGAGATGAACTCTTTAGAGTTTTGTGAGTATCTGGTAAAAGAGACCGGAATAGTTTTTGCTCCGGGATTAGGGTTCGGAGAATTCGGCGACGGATATGTGCGTATTGCCTTAGTTACTCACGAGAACAGGTTTTATGATGCGGCCCAACGAATAAAGAGTCTGTTCAAAACAAATAAGAAATAGAGTATTTTTGTTAAAGGAGTATATAGAAGATGAATGGGAAAAGAAAAGTTGCTTTGGGTTTGATAGGTTTTGGTACTGTAGGGGAAGGTGTAGTCAAGATGTTTAATAAACACCTGGCTCAAATAAAAAGACGGGTAGGCGCGGACTGCTATATAAGGACTATATGCGATATCAAAATTAAAGAGAAGAAAACCAAGCTTTCATTAAAGGGTTTTAAGCTTACTACCTCTTATAAAGATGTAATTAATGATCCTGATATTGATATAGTTGTAGAGTTGATTGGCGGATATGAGCCAGCCAGAAGCATTGTTTTGGAAGCTATAGATAAGGGGAAGCATATAGTTACTGCCAATAAAGCGATATTAGCTAAATATTGGGATGAAATATTTACAAAAGGCCGTAATAGAAAAAAACTTGTATATTTCGAAGCTTCTGTGGGCGGTGGGATTCCTGTGCTTCAGGCCATAAATGAGGGATTAGCCGGTAATCATATAACTAAGATTATGGGAATCCTTAACGGAACTACTAATTTTATTTTAAGCAGGATGACCGATAATGATGTGGATTTTAAGACCGCTCTCAAAATGGCAAAAAGCTCTGGTTTTGCAGAGGCTGATCCTTCATTTGATATTGAAGGTATAGATGCCCGCCATAAATTAGCTATACTGGCTTCTCTTGCTTTTGGCGCTTGGATTAGGATTGAAGACATTTACTGTGAAGGTATTTCAAATATACAGTTGCAGGATATTGAATACGCCAAAAATCATCTTGGATTAGTATTAAAATTAATAGGAGTCGCCAAAGAATTAAAAGGAGAGCTTGAGTTAAGGGTTCATCCGGCATTAGTTTCTATGCAGCATCCATTTGCTGCTGTTAAAGATGAATATAATGCCATTCAGATTTGCGGTGATTCGGTAGGGGATATTATACTTTATGGCAAAGGAGCAGGGCAGATGGCTGCGGCAAGCGCTGTTGTTTCGGATATTATATTTTTATCCAGGCAAATAGCAAATGGCACTGCAGGGCAGCTGCCTTATGTTGTATATCATAAAAATAAACGATATAAATGTATACCTAATAAAAGGTTTAATCACTGTTATTATTTGAGGTTTACAACACTTGATAAGCCCGGCGTTCTGGCAAAAATTACCGGCATTCTAGGTAATAATAAAGTCTCAATTGCTTCAGTTTATCAAAAAGGTTTTAGCATTGGTAAACTAGCTGTGCCGATTTTAATTGTGACTCATAAGACTGATGAAGGTAAAATAATAAAATCTCTTAAGGAGATTGACGCGCTTTCTAATGTTAAAGCCAAGAGTATATACCTGAGGATAGAAGGATAATGCGGCTAATAGATAGATATAAAGAATACTTACCTGTTACGGGCAATACGCCTATTATCTCACTTTTGGAAGGATCAACCCCTTTAATAAGAGCTAAAAATCTCCCTAAACATTTAGATGCAAGTTTTCTGGATATATATTTAAAATATGAGGGATTAAATCCAACCGGTTCATTCAAAGACCGGGGCATGACTATGGCGTTATCAAAAGCTGTTGAAGAAGGATCAAAAGCTGTAATCTGCGCTTCTACAGGTAATACTTCAGCTTCAGCTTCAGCTTATGCAGCCAGGGCAGGTGTAAAATGCGTGGTTCTCATTCCAGATGGCGCTATAGCTTTGGGTAAATTAAGTCAAGCCTTGATTCATGGCGCTATAGTGTTAGCGGTTAAAGGTAATTTTGATGAAGCACTTAAGTTAGTAAGGGAAATTTCAGAAAAATATCCTATTACTCTCGTAAATTCACTGAATCCATATAGAATCGAGGGTCAAAAAACAGGTGCTTTTGAAATAATAGACCTATTAGGTAAGGCTCCGGATTACCATTTTATACCGGTTGGCAATGCCGGTAATATTACTTCTTATTGGAAGGGATATAAAGAATACAAAGAAAAAGGAAAGAGTAATTCACTTCCAAAAATGATGGGATTTCAGGCAGAAGGGGCTGCTCCGATAGTAAGGGGAGAAGTTGTCTTAAAACCAGAAACTATTGCAACTGCTATTCGGATTGGAAATCCCGCAAGCTGGAAGATGGCTGAAGCCGCAAGGGATGAATCCGGTGGTGTAATTGACATGGTATCAGATAACGAAATTGTGGATGCTTATAAGTTGCTGGCTTCTGTCGAAGGCGTGTTTGTTGAACCTGCTTCAGCGGCCAGTGTTGCTGGGCTAATTAAATATCTAAAGCTTAGTAAAATTGAGAAAAAGCCTGCTGTAGTTTGTTGTGTGCTTACGGGGCATGGATTGAAAGATCCTGACAGAGCAATAGCGGTTGCAGGTAAGATAAAAAAAATCCCCGCAAAAATAGATGCTATAGAAAGAGAAATAGGGTTATAGTAAAATATTTGCAAAGAGGTTTTTATGGGCAGTTGCAGTAAAGACAAGAATATTTCGTTCTGCAACTGCAGTTATGAACCATGTTCTAGAAAGGGCATATGCTGCGAATGCTTGCAGTATCACTTAAGGAATCGTGAGCTTCCGGCCTGTTGTTTCCCGGATGAAGTTGAAAGAACATATGATAGATCTAGAGAGAGATTTGTTAAAATAAATAGCAAAAAATAATAATTTAATCTTTAATTTGGAATAAAAATGGTTAAACCTGAAAGATATAAAAAAGGCAAGCATATATATACAAAGTGGGATAAACACTCGAGGGAGGTTAGGGTAGTGAATGAAAAACACACAGAAGTTCCTAAGGAGCAAACGCAATTAAATGTGGAGATAGATGATGCGTTAGCGCAGGGAGTATACTGCAATCTTGCGGCGATAACGCACAATGACAATGAGTTTGTTTTTGATTTTCTTTTTGTTCAACCTCAAGGTAAAAAGGCAAGAGTAAGGTCAAGGGTAATTACCAGCCCTCAGCATGCTAAGAGATTTCTCGAGGCTCTTACAAAAAACGTTAGTGCATATGAAGATAAAATACGCTCTACTAGTTAGAATTTGCAGTATTCTGATTTTTGTTTACTGCAGTGGTTTTGCGGAAGTTATTAATACCTACGGATATCCATATATACCCCATTATAAAAACTATAAATATGGAGTTGCAGAACATAAATTGAAAACCGGATTTTACATAAATAAACTAAATCCTGATTTTATCCAAATAATAAACGAAATCCCTGAATCAAAAGAGCAACTTAAGACTTATATTTTAGTTGAAGAACAAATAAATAATTGGAAACATATCGGTTTAGGATCTTCGTTAACGGCAGTTACCGGTGCACTTTATGCTATAAATAATAGCGATTTTGAAAAAACCAATATTGTTAGAAAAATTGTGATCTTGCCAGATGGTTCCCCGGTGCAGTTAGATGAGATTCAGGTAGCAGAAGACTCAACTGCAAAGAATAAGTATAAAACAGGACTTATTTTCGGGAGCGTAGGCCTCATACTTGCATTAATCAGCGCGCTGGTTATTTACAGAAAATCCAGCAAACAAGATAATAACCTGTTAAGCGCAGTAAACATATATAACGACAAATCCATAAAAAAGATCGAACTCATGGTTGAATTTTAGTGGAATTACTTATTTAGGCAGGGCTATATTTTGGAGAATAGCATGAATGATTTGGAGAAGTATTTTACAGAAAACAAGGAAAATTTAATACATAAATGGAAGCACTTTTTCGAGATTTATGACAGGCATTTTTCGAAATACAGAGGAACAGATGTTCATGTAGTAGAGTTTGGAATACTCCATGGCGGATCCTTGAAAATGTGGAAAAGCTATTTCGGGTCTAAAGCAAAAATTTATGGGGTAGACATCAATCCCAATTGTAAGGAATTAAAGGAAGATCAAATAGAGATATTTATTGGAGATCAGGAAGATAGGAAATTTCTAAAATATTTAGCAAATACAATTCCAAGAATAGACATTTTAATTGATGACGGCGGCCATACGATGCGCCAGCAAATTCATACTTTTGAGGAATTATTCCCTTATGTGGAAAACGGCGGTGTGTATTTATGTGAAGATCTGCATACTTCGTATTGGCCGGAGTTTGGCGGCGGATATAAAAGAAAGGGTACATTTATAGAGTATAGTAAAAATTTTATAGATTATTTGCATGCATGGCATTCTCTTAAAGAAAAGAAACTTAGCGTTTCGGATTTTACCAGATCAGCTTATTCATTGCACTACTATGACAGTATTTTAGTAATTAAAAAACGACCGATAGAAAGACCTTATCATTTAAAAACAGGGAATCCCAAAATACCTCAAATACCTAATGCGAAAACTTATTGGGAACGTTTAAAACAGAAGATTTCAAAATATTTATAGGGGCATAAACATTCAGCTATAGAAAATAGCAGAATGTAAGAAATATCCCGAGAAAGGTAATTAAATGGCAATAAGAATCGATTACGAGAAATGTTGTTGGAAAGATGGTAAATGTACTTCGTGTACTTGCGGTGGCGCTTGTGTAGGATGCGTTGAAGCCTGTCCTGTGAGCGCACTTGAGCGTAAGATGAGGTTAGAATATGACGAATCGGTTTGTACCGATTGCGGAGCGTGTGTTGATGCATGCAAACATGGTGCAATTATGCTGATTGACGGTAAACTTTGTTGAATTATAAAGGGGGGCATATGATAAAACAATTTGTTTCTTTAACGGCAGTGTTTTTATTCTTTTCGAGCTGTGTTGTATATGGATTTGAGATGAATGAATTCAATAAGAATTATTCATTTGTAGTCGGCCAGAAAAATCTTGATAGTGATGATTGGAATACTCTTGATAAGCAGCCAGAAATCGGCCTGGAATTTGATGCGGCAAAAAACCATTGGCCGGTTAATGCGGTTTTAGGTATTATATATTCAAAAAAGAATAATACCGCTTTTTCGACGTATTTTTCTGGAAGTAAACTCGAATTCATTAAATACGATCTAGAAGCTTCAACCATTGAAATTTACGGAGGCATTAAAAAAATATTCCGTTCATATGAAGAAAAAACCTACCATCCGTTTGTTGCCGGTGGAATTACATCAATATACGGCAAGCTTAAAAACGAGTTAGAACGGACTATTTCTGATAGTACGATTGGGGTCTGGATGTCTGCCGGAATAAATTTTATGTTGGGTGAAAAGTATTTTCTTGGAGGACTTCTGCGATATTCTTCGGGTAAGCTTTCTTTTCAAGGGCGGGATGTGCATGGAGGCGGATCGCATTATATGTTTTCTGTCGGTATGCATTTTTAAGTACTAGGAATTCAATTTACTTTATAGAGCAAAAAGACATTTTTCAGTTTATCCTTTTCTGTTAGTTACTTATTCAGCAATAAGTTAATATTTTTGGTTAACTCCCATTTTTGATTTCATTGTTTCACCCTATTGTAAATTACTGACTTTCTGTTAGAATTATAATAGGTGATGAAATGAAAAAGAAACAAATAACAATTATTTCTCTATTTATAGCCGCATTTCTGATTGTTTTTGGGAGCTTGACCTTAATAGCTATACCTACAGGTTCATTTAACGGTAATATAGTATTGTCAACTCAAGAAGCATATCCGGGAGAAACACTGCGTGTTATTATAACTGGCGCTAAACAAAATGCAGACTTTTGTATTAAATTCAATTCAAAATCATATGAGTTTTATCCAACCAAAGATTCTTCATACAGAGCGCTTATCCCTTTACCTGTGAGTATCGATCCGGGAGGATATGTGCTTGCTCTTGAATATAAGAATTTTATACTAAAGAAGAGTGATTTAGTTGGTGAAGTTAATATAAAGGAAAGCAAGTATAAGAGTGAAAAGATAAATTTCAGTAAAAGTAAGAAAAAATTATTCAATGAGACTATAAATGGCAAGGGCCCTGATAAAGGCAGGGTATTGCTAGAACAGGCATATAAAACCAAAAGCGCCCAGCAGCTCTGGGATGGAAGATTTATGAAGCCAACTAAAGGCAGGATCACAAGTCAATTTGGTACCAGCAGAGTGTATGATTTAGGAAAAAAAATACAATCTTATCATAAAGGTATAGATCTTTCTGCAGCGAAAGGCACAAAGGTTTACGCAGCAAATGATGGGAAGGTAGTTTTAGCTCATTATTTAGCTTTGTCCGGTTTCGTGGTTGCTATAGACCACGGGCAGGAGGTAATTAGTTTGTATAAACATCTCTCAAAGATAAATGTAGAAGAAGGAAAAAAAGTATTGAAGGGTGAGGTTGTTGGTCTTTCGGGTGAAGCAGGGTTAAGTACAGGGCCGCATCTGCATTGGGAGCTGAGGGTGCACGGGGTACCGGTGGAGCCGTTCAGCTGGCTCAGCAATGAGTTTTAGTCATGCCGAACGCCATTCAGGGATTTATTATTTCCATTTAAACAATATAATTAATTTGTTATAATCCAGATAAATTTAATTGGTTTCATTAAATCGGTTGAACTTTTTTAGGGGGATATAATGAAAAAAACAAAAATTTATTTGGAAGAAAAAGATATGCCTCGCCAGTGGTATAATATACAGGCAGATTTGCCTGAACCCCTGCCTCCAGTTTTACATCCAGTAACAAAAAAGCCTGTAACCCCGGACGATTTAGCGCCGATTTTTCCGATGGGATTAATAATGCAGGAAGTCTGCCAGGATCGCTGGATAGATATCCCGGATGAGGTTTTAGATATTTATGCTCTTTTAAGGCCTTCGCCGTTAATTCGCGCGCATCGGCTTGAAAAGAAGCTGGATACACCTGCGGAAATATATTACAAATATGAAGGTGTAAGCCCTGCAGGGAGCCATAAGACAAATACAGCGGTAGCTCAGGCCTACTATAACAAAAAAGAAGGTGTTAAGAGGCTTGCTACCGAAACAGGAGCCGGACAATGGGGAAGCGCATTGGCATTAGCCTGCAAGATGTTAGGTCTTAAATGTACAGTTTATATGGTTAAGGTTAGTTATCAGCAGAAGCCTTACAGAAAATCCATGATGAATGTCTGGGGTGCTGAGATTCATCCAAGCCCTACAAATTTAACAAAAGCAGGCAAAAAAATATTAGCTGAGAATCCGGATACACTTGGAAGTTTAGGGATCGCTATCAGCGAAGCAGTAGAGGATGCTGTTACGCATGACGATACTAGATATTCTTTAGGCAGCGTGCTTAATCATGTGCTTCTTCATCAGACCGTAATTGGATTGGAGGCAAAGAAACAGCTTGAGAAATGGGATAGATATCCGGATACAGTTATTGGTTGTGTTGGAGGCGGCAGTAATTTTGGAGGGATAGCTTTCCCTTTTCTTCATGATAAGCTTAAAGGCAAGAAGAAAAATTTGGAGGTTTTAGCTGTTGAACCTACAGCATGCCCTACATTAACCAAAGGTATATATGCTTATGATTTCGGAGATTCTATCGGTATGGCGCCGATAGTAAAGATGCATACGCTCGGTCATACGTTTGTGCCTCCGGGAATACATGCGGGCGGATTAAGATATCACGGAGCGGCACCGCTTTTATGCGCGCTTGTAAAAAATAGAAGCATTGTTGCAAGAGCTTATCCTCAGCTGCCTGTTTTTCAAGCTGCGGTTGATTTCGCGCAGTGTGAAGGGATTATACCCGCGCCTGAAGCTGCTCATGCTGTTAGGGCAGCCATGGATGAGGCTTTAGTTTGCAAGAAGTCCGGCACAAAGAAGACCATACTCTTTAATTTAAGCGGACATGGACATTTTGACATGGGCGCGTACGATGCTTATTTTTCGGGTAAACTTATTGATTATGAATATCCTAAGGAGAAGATAGATGAGGCGTTGCGCCATCTGCCTGAAGTTGAAAAATGATAGATAACAAATTAATTAGAGAAAATATCGATTTAGTGAAAAAGAATTTATTGCGCAGGCGGGTAAACTTTCCACTTGACGAGGTTATTTCTATTGATGAAAACAATAGGGAGATTACAAAAAAAATTGAAGCTCTAAATAATATTAGAAACAAGACTTCTGAAGAATTTAGCCGCCTTAAAAGAGACGGCAGAGATACAGCAATCTTACTGAAGGAGATGGAGAAGGTTAAAGCGGAGATAAAAAAGCTCGAAGAAGAAAAGGCTTTGATCACACCAAAACTTATTAATCAGCTATTATTCATTCCAAATATTCTGGACGAATCAGTCCCGGACGGGGAAAGCGAAAAGGATAATAAGGTTGTTAGAGAGGAGCTTGAAAGAAAAGATTTTGGTTTCAAGGTTCTCCCTCATTGGGAGATAGGTGAGAATTTGGGAATACTTGATTTTAAGCGGGCAGCAAAATTATCCGGGGCTAGGTTTGCCCTGTTATCTGACAAAGGAGCTGTACTGGAAAGGGCTTTAATCAACTTCATGGTGGATCTGCACAGAACTAAGCATGGGTATAAAGAAATATGTCCTCCTTATTTAGTTCTGGAAAGCACTATGCGCGCTACGGGGCAGCTGCCAAAATTTTCAGATGAGCTTTTTAAGTGCAAAGACGATGAACTCTATCTTATCCCAACAGCAGAAGTTCCTTTGACTAATTTACACCGGGAAGAAATAATACAAGAGGAAGAGCTCCCCATTAAATATGTAAGTTATACCGCATGTTTTAGAAGAGAAGCAGGATCCTACGGAAAGGATACTAAAGGATTAATCAGGAATCATCAGTTCAATAAGGTTGAGTTGCTTAAATTTGTTCATCCGGAAAAAGCGAAAGAATCATTGAATAGTTTACTAGGTGACGCGGAAGAGGTATTGAAATTGCTTGAGATACCTTATCGTATTATAGAGCTCTGCAGCGCTGATGTAGGTTTTGCTGCCGCTAAAACGTATGATATCGAGGTATGGATGCCGGGGGAGAACAGGTGGAGGGAGATTTCGTCCTGTTCATTGTTCACTGATTTCCAGTCAAGAAGATTGGGTTGCAAGTATAGAGATAAAAATAAGAAATTAAGATTTGTTTATACGCTCAATGGCAGCGGAGTTGCGGTTGGCCGGACAATGGCAGCGATACTGGAAAATTTTCAGACTAAGAATAAGAAAATCATGGTGCCAAAGGTTTTAGAAAAATATTTAGATTTTGATTCAATCTCTTAAATGATTTTGTGTATAATGTATTAAGGGGGTAAGTTGATAATATGGAATACTCAAAAAAAGACGACTGGAGGATTAACAGGAGTATAACGGAAAGATTAGTAAGAGCGTGGATAGATACTACCAAGCTTAGAATTAATACAACTAAAGGAAATGTAGACATAAAGGGTGAACTTAATTTTACAGGTCAGGCAAAAGCCAGCATAGATTCGCCTATGGTAATAATTAATATGTTAAAAAAACTTGATTACGCATTAAAAGCGATACCAAATGTCAAAGTGATTCAATATAATTTTGCTGGTTGGAGTAAACAGGGGTTGCGTTGGGAGTACAATCCGTCAAAAGAACAAGATAAAAAGGACAAGAAAGAGGAGGAAGGTAATTTGTCTTAAGAGAAATCTTTAAGGGTGATTAAAAATGGATAATACAGAAAAAACAAAAAATGACAAGCTGGAGCGCAGGAGAAATAAAGATAGACGAGAAGGAAAAGATCGTCGTAAATGGTACAGGGGAAACATTCCTGTAAAAGTTGAAAGACGTTCTAATATGGATAGACGTACGGGATACGAGCGAAGAGACTCTAGTAAGAAGTAAAATTTTCTCACATAGCAAATTTCAAAGCAAATTAATCACCGTATTATATACAAGATAATATCTCAATCGAAGCAATAATTTATACTGTTTCAGAATAATTTTAATAACAAGGTTGTTTCTATGTGTTATGCAATTCCGGGGAAATTAGTCGAGATTGAAGATAGTATAGGTGTAGTTGACTACTATGGTGAGAAGCGCAGAGCCCTGATTAATTTTGCAAATGTTCAAATTGGTGATTATGTCTATGCGCAGGGAGGCATAATAATAAGAAAAATATCTGAACGCGAAGCTTTGGAGGTCCTGGATGCGTGGAAGGAGATGTTCTTTGAACTAAAACAGCGCGACAGCGATTTAGCAAAGGTGCGTACAACAAAAGTATCAAATAACGTATTAAATTTATTTGAAAAAATTAATAAAAATAAAGCACTTTCAAGAAATGAGCAGATATCATTGCTTAAGTCAAAAGACCCCCGTGAATTGCAGCTGCTTTACGAATGCGCAAACAGCATCAGACAGAGGGAACATGGGAATGCTTGCTGCATCCATGGGATAATTGAATTTTCTAATTACTGCGCTCTGGACTGTTTTTATTGCGGTATACGCAGAGAAAAGAATATTGAGCGCTATCGGATGAGTATAGAAGAAATAATCGAATCTGCAAAATATGCTGTTGATGCTTTGGGTTTTAAGGCTATACTGCTTCAATCTGGCGAGGATTACTGGTATGACAATGAGATTCTTATATCCGTTGTGCAGGAATTAAGAAAACTGGATATTTTGCTTTTTTTAAGTTTAGGAGAACGGGATATAAGTTTGTATAGTAAACTGTACGAAGCCGGCGCGAGGGCTGTCCTGCTGCGGTTTGAAACATCAAATAATGCTATTTATGAAAAGCTCAAACCTGCGAAAAAATTGAAAAACCGGCTAACTCTAATAAAAGACTTAAAAAGGATTGGTTTTGTGTTAGCAACTGGTTTTCTAATTGGGTTGCCCGATGAAACTGATGAAGATATTATCAATAATATTGAGCTGACTAAATCGTTAAAACCGGATATGTACTCATTCGGGCCATTTGTTAATGCGAAAGGCACTCCTTTGTATAATCACCCTATGGTCAATAAGGATATGATGCTAAAAATTGTTGCATTATCACGGATAATGGACAGAAATTCAAACATATTAGTTACCACAGCGTTTGAAACGCTGGACATTAATGCGCGCAGGGAAGGGCTGCTTGCCGGCGCAAACTCACTGATGATAAATATTACTCCAAAAAAGTACAAAAATTTATACTCGATATATGAAAACAGGGCTGGTATCAGTATGGAGCCCAGCGATGATATTGAAAAAACTTTATTGCTCCTAAAAGAATTAGGGCGAGCTCCAATTGATCTGGGTGTTTTATTTAAGGGTTGATTGTGACTGAGGTAGAATGTTGCTTTTGACAGTTTGAGCGATAAACGCTATTTTGTGATTCATATTTAGCTTGTCGAATGATCAAAAAGTTTCAAATTGAACAGCATAATCAAAATGTTATATAATTAGATGTCCAAAGAAATTCAATAAAAGATATATGTTCTTTGCTATTTTGCAAACTGCATCAGAAAGGAAAATATGAAAATATTGGTTATTAATTGCGGAAGTTCAACCCTGAAATTTCAGCTCTTTGATATGGAAAATGAAACTGCGTTGATAAAGGGAAAAGTTGAAAAGATAGGTGTTAAGGGAAGCTCCGTTAGGTTTAGAGTGGTAAATAGAGATGTTCAGACAATAGAAGAAGATATCCCCGACCATAAGAAAGCTTTTGAGTTGATGGCCAGAATAATTGTAGATCCATCTATCGGATGCATAAAGAATACGGAAGAAATTGATGCTATTGGCCACAGGGTAGTTCATGGAGGCAGCAGATACACTGATTCTGTGATAATCGATAAGCATGTTATGGATGATATTAATGAATATTCGATTTATGCGCCTCTGCACAATCCTATTAATCTTGTTGGGATAGAAAGCGCCAAGGAGATATTTCCGCATGCCCCGAATGTAGCTGTTTTCGACACGGCGTTTCATCATACAATGCCAAGATATGCATATATTTACGGGATCCCTTATGAGCTGTCAGAAAAATACGGGATAAGACGTTACGGATTTCATGGTACTTCACATAGTTATGTTGCCCAGAGAACTGCAAAGATACTTGAAAGGCCTATTGAGGAATTAAAAATTGTTACATGTCACATAGGCAACGGCACAAGCATAACGGCCGTTGAGTACGGGAAATCAATAGACACGAGTATGGGCATGACGCCGCTACAAGGTATTATTATGGGTACGCGCAGCGGTACTATTGATCCGTCTATACTTGAGTTATTGATGGAAAAAGAAGGTTTGAATGATAGACAATTAATAGAAATGCTGAATAAGAAAAGCGGACTTTTGGGGTTATCGGGGATATCCAGCGATATGAGAGATTTGGAAGCGGCTGCAAGAAAAGGTGAGCAGAGAGCTTTACTCGCGCTTGAGGTTCAGGCTTATCAGGTAAAGAAATTTATAGGGGAGTATATATTTATTCTTAATGGAGTTGATGCGATAACTTTTGCCGGCGGTGTCGGCGAGAATGATTGGATTTTTAGAGAAGAGGTTTGCAGGCATCTTGAATTTATGGACTCGGTGCTTGATGTGGAACAAAATAGAAAAATGATTTCTCAAGAGGGGATCATTAGTACGCAGGAAAGCAAGGTTAAGATACTCGTGGTGCCTACAAATGAAGAATTAATAATAGCTAGAGAAACTGTTCAGGTCGTGAAACGAAGCGGGGATTTGTAATAAGGTATACAGCACATCTAAATATTTAAAGAGTAAATTATGAATATAGTAGAGAAATTAGTTAAATCCCATATAGTTTCTGGGAATATGGAACCGGGCAAAGAAATTGGGATTTCTATAGATCAAACGCTTACCCAAGACGCTACCGGTACGCTTGTGTATCTTTCTTGGGAGGCTCTAGGATTTGACACTATTAGAACAAAAACATCTGTAAGTTACATAGATCATAATACTTTGCAGGTTGGTTTTGAAAATGCCGATGATCATAGATATTTACAGTCTGTTGCCGCAAAATACGGGATATATTTCTCGCCGCCGGGGAATGGCATATGCCATCAGGTTCATCTTGAGAGATTTGGAAAACCGGGGATGACTCTTCTTGGGTCCGACAGCCATACACCGACTGCCGGCGCGTTGGGGATGCTGGCTATTGGAGCAGGCGGGCTCGATGTTACGCTTGCATTGGCTGGGGAGCCTTTTTATACCAATTATCCGGAGATTGTAAAAATTAACCTAAACGGCAAACTGCATAATTTAGTTTCCTCAAAAGATATAATACTTGAATTACTTAGAAGGATTGGTGTTAAAGGCGGGGTTGGCAAGATTTTTGAATACGGAGGGAATGCATTAAAATGGCTTACTGTGCCTGAGAGGGCTACGATAACTAATATGGGTGCTGAGTTGGGACTTACTTCTTCTGTTTTTCCGAGCGATAGCTTAACAAAAGAATTTCTTAAGATGCAAAACCGCTTAAAAGATTATAAAAATCTTCAGGCTGATAAGGATGCATATTATTCAAAAGTCATGGAAATAGATTTGAATGAAGTTGAACCAATGATTGCCAAACCGCACAGTCCGGATAATGTAGTTAAAGTCAAAGACCTTGAAGGCCAAAAAGTTAATCAAATAGCGATAGGGAGTTGCACAAATTCCTCTTATAAGGATTTGATGACGGTTGCAAGTATATTAGAAGGAAAAAGAATCAGCAAAGACGTCGATCTTGTTATTTCTCCCGGATCAAGACAAGTCTTGGATCTTATTACCAGAAATGGCGCTTTGCACACAATTATCCAGTCAGGTGCGCGAATATTAGAAACTGCGTGCGGACCTTGCATAGGCATGGGGCAAGCGCCCTGCAGCGGAGGAGTTTCTCTAAGGACATTTAACAGAAATTTCAAAGGCAGAAGCGGCACTGAAGATGCGCAGGTGTTCCTTGTAAGTCCTGAAACGGCCAGTGTTTCAGCTTTAAAAGGTGTAATCACAGATCCTAGAAGTATTAAACGCAGGATCTCGGTGATTATGCCAAAAAAAATTAATTATGATGATAACTTGATTATCCCGCCAATTAAAAATAGGTCTAAGGTTAATATTATAAGAGGCAGAAACATTAAACCGCTGGTTCTCCCCAAAGCGTTGGAAACAAATTTAGATTTAAGGGTGCTTATTATTACAGGGGATAATATTTCTACGGACGATATACTTCCTGGAGGAGCGCGCATACTGCCTTTAAGATCCAACATCCCGGCAATTTCAGAATATGTTTTTTCAAAGGTAGATTCTCATTTTGCAGAAAGAGCGAAAAGATATAAAAACGGTGTTATAATTGCTGGAGAAAACTATGGCCAGGGATCAAGCCGTGAACATGCGGCGATTGCTCCGATGTATCTGGGAGTAAGGATGGTAATTGCAAAATCCTTTGCGAGAATTCATAGGCAAAACTTGATAAATTACGGGATAATCCCCGCTGTTTTTCAAAATAAAGATTCCTATAATTCTGTCAGTTTAGAAGATCAGATGTCAGTTACAGGCATCAGGAGTATAATTGAGGCAGATGCGCTTTGTGAAATTACCAATAAAACAAAAGATATTCGTTTTTCCGTTTATCTGAATTTATCAGCAAGGGAAAGAGAGGTTCTCCTTGCGGGTGGTTTATTAAATTTTGTTAAAATAAAGAAGTGAGAAATAAGTAAATATTTGAAATATATAATTCGGTGAAATGTGATTTGTGCAAAATGCGGGTATTCCAATCAAAAGCAATTAGAGAAATGTCCCCAATGCGGGCATTTGATCAATAGAAAAGTATTTGGCGATTATAAAAAACCAAGACGAGTAATAACCCCAACTCATTTAAGAATATTTATTTATTTTGGGTTGATTTATTTTGTATTTCTATTTTTTTACAAAATGTATTCTCTGGCCATTAAAGCAGATACTGAGTGCAAGGAATCTGTGCTTCTTAGCCAGATTTTAGAGCATAAAAAGAGGATCAGGGGAATTGGAAACTAATCTAAAAAATAATTCTTATGCTGTGAAAGCTGCTCAAAATAAAGCAGGAAGCATATTGCATTCAAAAGAAGAGTTTACAAAGCTGGTAGAACCTTTGTTTGATGAGATATATGCCTACTCACTGCATATGACCCGCAATAAGCAGCAGGCTGAAGATTTGACATCCGACACATTTATTAAAGCCTGGAGATATTTTGCTCATTATAAGCTAGGCACAAATTTTAGAGCTTGGGTATATTCTATTCTCACTAGCATTTATATTAATGGGTACAGAAAAAAACAAAAGCTCCCAAGTATTATTGATTATGATCAATTTGAAAAAATTGAAGAGTTCTATGTGTACAACCAGCTATCAAAACAATCAGCGCAGCCTATAGATGATCCGGAAAAGATTATTATGGATAAATTTAGTTATCAGGATGTTAAGAATGCTTTGAAGAAGCTGCCTGAAGATTTCAGGCAAGCAGTGATGCTCAGCGATATACAGGGATTCTCGTACAAGGAAGTAGCTTCAATTCTTAAAATACCGATGGGAACGGTCAGATCCCGTTTGAATAGAGGCCGCAGCTTCCTCCAGAAACAATTATGGCACTATGGATCGAAAAGCAGAAAAGTTTAAAAAAGGAGTAATTCCGTGGATTGTAAAGAGACATTAAAACTGTTATACAAATTTATGGACAGCGACCTGGACAATGTATGCTGCCGGGAATTTGAAGAACATCTCTTGGTTTGCGCACAATGCAAATATCAGTATGAATTTGAGAAACAAATAGTGGTTTGTTTAAGGAAGCATGTTTCTATAACGGTCGCTTCCAAAAGATTAAAGAGTAGGATAGTAAAACGCATTAAAAAAGAAAAGGGATAAAGCACAAAAACTGTTTAGAACAAAACTTAGGATATGGATAAAAAATCAGTAGTTAGTGTAGTCCGTTGTTGGGATTATAATGAACAGAAGGTAGAAGATGCTGTTAGAAAGGCTGTAGATCTAATAGGTGGGTTAGATGAAAAAGCAACATCCGGAAAAAGGATTTTACTTAAACCGAACTGTCTTGATGCAAGCAAGCCGGAAAAAGGAGTGACTACACATCCTTCGGTATTCAAGGCAATTGGTAAGATATTAAAGGAGTATGGAGCGGATTGTTGTTATGGAGACAGTCCTGCAATCGATTCTCCTGCAAAAGCTCTTAAGGTCTGCGGGATTGAGAAAGCAGCTGTAGAATTGGGAATAAATGCCAGTGATTTTTTTACCCCCGTTGAGATTGTTAATCAAAAATCAAAACTGATAAAAAAGTTTGTTATAGCTAAGGCTTTTACAAATGTAGATTTTGTAGTTTCCCTTCCAAAACTAAAAACTCACGGCCAAACATATTTTACCGGCGCTGTTAAAAACATTTTCGGCATGGTTCCCGGTTTGCGCAAGGCTGCATACCATTTTAAATTACCGGGGACTGAACTCTTCTCCCAGATGTTAGTGGATCTGTATTCATTAATTAATCCTATTTTTTCTTTAATGGACGGCATTGTTGGCATGGATGGGAATGGCCCGAAGAGCGGGCGCTTAAGAGATGTCGGATTAGTAATAATGGGATTGGACGGTGTTAGTGTTGACGCTGTATCATGCAAGATAATCGGCATCAATCCAATGGAGGTGCCGACTATACGATTAGCCAATGAGCAAGGTGTGGGTGTTGGGGATTTAGATAATATTGAGATTCGCGGTGAAAATACGCAAGAAGTAAAGGTAAAGTATTTTGATGTTTATAAGCCTGCCCCGGATATGAAATTTTTGGGTGATTATTTGTCTCAAAAGGTTAAGCATATAATAACATTAAGACCGGTAATTGATAACAGGAGATGCAACAGCTGTTATACTTGTGTAAATATATGTCCTCCAACACAAAAAGCGTTGTCAATTGTGGAAAAGGAAAAACCGCCCAGTATTAACCATAAGTTTTGTATCAGGTGTTATTGCTGTCAGGAGGTCTGCCCGAAGGGCGCTATTAGATTAATAAGAAATCCGATAGTTGGTTTGTTCATAACGATCTATAAATGGATTCCTAAAGTTTTCACTTCAATAATACTGCTTAAAAAACATAAATGAATATTTTTAGGCTACTGGTCAAATTCCTTTTTGTATTTGCGATAACAGTCCATTTATTCAGTAAAATATCTTTTGCCAGAAATACCTTAAATCCTTATATTGATGATTCTGAGTATGAGTTGGATATATTCCAGAATTACTTCCATCCGGACTGGGTTTTTGATTGGGAAACAGCTGAAAATGCTTTTAGGACTACCGGGGGCAGCCTAAATATGAGACATATTTACCATCTGCAGGAAGCAAAATTCAGATTTCCATTGGTGGAAAATAAGCTGTGGTTCAGGTACAGGCATGATCTAGAGGAGTCCCTGGTCTTTAATAGTAGTGAAGATGCCATTGAATTAGAATACTTGCCATTTGCAAATATATTAACATCTGTGATGATGGAACCGCATTTTCATAAAGGTGATATAGATATTGGATATGCCGTTGCCTATGGTGTTGAAGAAGGAAACCGAATTAGGTTGGAGTATCACCTGATAGACTATGACAAAAATTATGCTTTTCATGATAAATCCGTTAATGAGGGTTTTGAGGAGTATCTAAATAAAGGTCCGCGTGAGTTTAAGGTTAAGATAAACAATATTAAGGATATGCTAAAATTCTCTTTTAACGCCAGATATCAAACCCCGGGCGAATTAAGGCATATTGAGTTGGGTTCAACACAGGAAGAGTATATTGAAGAATTCCAGAATTGGAAGCTGGGCAGTGAACTGCTGGTAGATTCTCGTGCAGTATCCCCTGGCCTGCGCGTCGATATGGAAGGTAATTATAAAGATACAGCCCATAAGCCGGCCCCGATGGGCGCAGATTACGAAATAAAAGATAAAAGATATTTAGTTCGTCCATATTTTATTATTAACAGACAGGGGAAGGTTGAGTATTTTACCGGATGTTCTCTAATAAACTTGTATGGAGAAAAAATATTTCATTTAGACCATTCAATGGATGAATATTATTCCACTAAAGAGATATCTCCTTTTGTGTTTTGCTGCTATTATCCTTTTCGAGGAAGCAACAAACATTTCTTTGATCCTGCTATTGAATTTGGATACATGCATGATTCCATTTTTGAAGAAAGAAAGTTAGGAGCAGTATTTTTTAATAACACACAAAGAGAAAACCGTATTAGGCTTGCAGTTGAGTTTGTGTTTAGTGAGCATATGAGGATGAAGATAATAAGTGGTTGGGAAGTTGACGGAGAGGACTTTGATAAGTTTTCGATATTTGACGGCGGATACTTCCAGTTTCAAGGAGTTTTTTAGAGGCTGCGTATTGTAGATTACTAGATTTTGGAAGTATTTTGTGATATAATACCGATTGAAAAGGAGATGTGATATGAGCGAAAACAGACGATATCCAAGAGCTCCTGTAAATGTAGAGGTAACGGTAGAAGATATCCAGGGCAAAACAGTTACCGGGATAGGAGTTCTGCTGCTTTACGCATCAAACATAAGCCTTGGAGGTGTTTTTATAGAAACAAATATTCCTTTTGAGTGCGGGTCAAAATTAAAAATCGAATTTACACTTCCCGAAACCCCGAGGCCGCTCATTGCTAGAGGGAGGGTAATTAGAATCAGCGGCGGTAAGAGTTCAAATTTAAATGGTGTTGGCATTGAATTTCAAGATTTAAGTGTTGATGATAAAAAGGTTATTGATAGCTATATAATCAATCAAAGTGTCGAAAAGTAAAATCAGCAAATTAATCAGATTAAAGGCAAAGATAAACTCAAAATAATCTGGTTCTCCCAAAAATATCGTTTGAAAAGATCAACATTTAGTGTTCCGATATAATACTGTAAGTATCGGGATCTATAGAAAACAATAAGGAGGTAGAAAATGACTCAGGATATTAAAGTAATTAATGAAAAGGTTAAGCAAGAAAGTGTATTTGTTCAACAGGTCTTTACAGAAATTAAAAAAGTAATTATAGGGCAGGATTATCTGTTAGAAAGACTTTTAGTTGGCATCTTGGCAAACGGGCATGTTCTGTTGGAAGGTGTTCCCGGACTCGCAAAAACATTAACGGTAAAAACACTTGCGAACTCTATTGATACAAAATTTCGCAGGATACAGTTTACACCGGATTTGCTGCCGGCAGATCTTTTGGGAACAACTATATACAATCCTAAAGGCGGGGAGTTTACCATAAAGAAAGGCCCTATATTTTCTAACATAATTCTTGCGGACGAAATTAACCGTGCGCCCGCTAAAGTTCAATCTGCTTTACTAGAGGCTATGCAGGAACGGCAAATAACTATTGGTGAAGAGACTTTTTATCTTGAAGAGCCATTTTTAGTGCTGGCTACCCAAAATCCAATTGAACAGGAAGGTACTTATCCTTTACCGGAAGCCCAGATAGACCGTTTTATGCTTAAGCTAAAGATTACATATCCAAATAAACAGGAAGAAAAGGCTATTCTGGAAAGAATGACTTCCGGTGATATCCCTTCAGCAAAAAAGGTTATTACCCCGCAAGATATTATAAAAGCTCGGGAAGTGATTAAAGATATATATGTTGACGACAAAGTTAAGAATTATATAGTGGATATTGTTTTCTCAAGCAGGACTCCCGATGATTATAAACTTGGGGATATTAAGGATTTGATATCTTACGGGGCATCTCCCAGAGCGACCATTTTTTTAACATTGGCCGCTAAAGCTTATGCTTTTATTCAAGGACGAGGTTATGTAACGCCTGAGGATGTTAAATCCATAGGAGAGGATGTTTTGCGTCATAGGATAATTACCAGTTATGAGGCAGAGGCTGAGGAAACCACTTCCGAGGATATAATTAAGCGTATTTTTGATACTGTTGAAGTTCCGTAAAATCTGTGTTTTTGATTTAAATTAACTTTCTTTAAAGATATTCATATTTTCTTATGCTGCCAAAAGAAATCATAAAACAAGTCAGACGTATTGAAATAAAAACCGGGAAACTGGTTAATGATATATTTGCAGGTCAATATGAAAGCGTATTCAAAGGCAGAGGTATGGAATTTTCCGAAGTGCGGGAATACCAGCCGGGCGATGATATCCGTTCTATAGATTGGAACGTTACTGCTAGATTTGGGCACCCGTTTGTTAAAAAGTATACAGAAGAAAGAGAACTGACATGCATACTTCTTGTTGATGCAAGTTCTTCCCAGAATTTTGGAAGCCAGGATAAACTTAAGTCGGAGCTTGCTGCAGAGATTTCAGCGCTTCTTGCCCTTAGCGCGGTTGGGAATAACGATAAGGTCGGACTTATAATGTTTACAGACAGGGTAGAAAAGTTTCTGCCTCCCAAGAAAGGCAAAAAGCACATATTAAGAATAATCAGAGAGATGCTTTATTTCAAACCGGCAAACAAAACTACAAAAATTGAGGCAGCATTAGACCATCTGAACGAAGTAATTAAAAGAAAAAGTATTGTTTTTCTTATTTCAGATTTTTTTGATAAAGGATACGAAAAAGCATTAAGGGTTACCGGCAGGAGGCATGATCTCATATGTGTAAACATAAAAGATCCTCGTGAGCTGCGAATTCCAAAAGCAGGAATGGTGGATGTTATAGACCAGGAAACCGGCCAGAGATTTACTCTTGATACAATGAATGCTGAGTATCAAAATAAATTATCAGCGAAACTTGCTGGTGAAGAAGAAGCGCTGTGTAAATTTTTGAAGTTATCAGGGATAGATTTTATCAAGATCTTGTGCGGACAGTCTTACGTAGAGCCGTTTGTTAAATTTTTTCAATTGAGGGCCAGACGGTTTAGATGATTATTAAAATAAAATCAAGAGGTGGTGTTATGAGAGTTTTTCTTATTTTGGGCATATTTATGATTTCCGGATGTCAGTCAAATTTATTTTGGAGTGAAAAAAATCAAAAAGCCTATATTAATCAATTAGTAGATAATGGATTGTATAAACTTGCTGCTGAAGAATATGAAAATTTAGCTACAAAAAGCGGCCTTAGCGATCAAAAGAAAGCTAATATTTTCTATTTGGCCGGGAATATTTATATTGAAAAACTTGGTGATAATGAGAAAGCCCTGTCCTGTTTTTTAAAAGCAAAGATACTTGAACCTCCCAAGGGTTTGCTTGAAAACATAGAAAAAAAGACGATACTTTGTTTGGAGCGCATGGGTAAATCTTTTGATGCCCAAAAAAAGCTGGATCAACTGGCCAGTGCCAAACCTCAGAAAATTGCAGACTCAAAAGACATAGTAGCAAGGATAGGCAATAAGAATATTACAATGGAAGAGCTGGAGAATGAGATAAGAAATCTGCCCGCATATTTGCAGAGTGATTATTCAGATAATAAAAAGAAACTGGAATTTCTTAAGCAGTATATAGCAACTGAATTAATGTATGATTCAGCTAAAAGAAGGCAGTACGATGAGGACACGGAGCTAAAAGAGAAGTTAGATAAGCTGAAGAAAAGTCTTATGGTCCAAAAGCTTATCGAAGAAGAGGTGGCCGGGAAAGTTACTGTAACAGATGAGGAGGTTAAGTATTATTATGAAGCCAATAAGAAGGCATTTGTCGATGAAAAAAATAATATTTTGCCGCTAAATAAAATAAGAGACAAGGTAAAGCTCATGATACAATCCGAGAAAGAGCAATCTCATGTTAATATGCTGTTAGAAAATCTTATGCAGACAAAGAAGGTAGAAATTTATGAAAATGTGTTTAATACAGAGGATTCAAAAAAATAATTTATGAGGAATCTTGCTTTTTTTCTGTTGTTGTCTTTTGTGCCGTTGGGGGACAGTTTTTGCGCATCGATCCCGCTAACCATGACTGCCACTGTTGATAAGGAAACAATTACTATAGGAGATAAATTTACGCTTTTTGTAGAAGTAAAGACTACCCCAGATATTACTGTAGAAAATTTTAATCCTATAGAGATACTTTCTAAGAGTTTTGAAGTTAAAGATTACAGTGTCATTGGGCCGAAGAAGCATTTCGGCAAGAGAAAGCATACATATAAGTATATACTGTCAACATTCACTACCGGCAAATATAAAATACCAGAGCTTACCCTTAGATATCTTGTAAAGGGTGAAGAGGGCATAAAAGAGTTCAACTCTGCCCCTATAGTTATTACGGTTGAAAGTGTGCCGTCCAGGCCAGAGGATGTTGATGATATCAGAGATTTAAAAAGGAACGCTAAAATAAATATTTCTTTTTGGTGGTACTTTGCTGGAATAATTTTTTTATTAGCTGCAGGCGGAGTATTCTGGTGGTTCTACAGGCAGCAGTTAAAACAGAAAATTGAGTCTATAGAAGAAGCTGAGGCGCAAAGGCCACCCGATGAAATAGCATTCGAAAAATTGGATCAATTAAAGAAAAGCTTGCTTTTGCAGGAAGGCAAAGTGAAGCAGTATTTTATTAAGCTTTCGGAAATAATGAGACAGTATTTGGAAAAGAGGTATAAAATTAACGTTATGGATAAAACAACATTTGAGTTATACAAACTCTTAAGGCAATCCGATATTGATAAAAAATCGACATCAAAGATTAAATCTCTTCTTGATGACTGCGATCTTGTAAAATTTGCAAAATTTATTCCTCAAAATCATGAGATTGAATCCAACTGGCAGGAAGCTTTTTATATAGTTGAAAGCACAAAACCGGAGATTATGCAGGAGGAGCCGGTAGAAACAAAATGAGATTCGCCGATCCTAATTATTTATTAACTTTCGCATTTTTAATTATCGTAGTATTCTATTACTATAAATTCAGGGATTTTAAATCCGGTTCTTTGCCATTTTCGAATGTAAGATTGCTTCTTATACCAGGACATTATCTGTGGTATAAGGATAGAGGTTTGCTTTTTATTTTGAGAGTTTTTGCGATTGGTTTGTTGATTGTTGCATTGGCTAGACCTCAGCAAGGACAACGTTCGGAGGAGCTTTTAACCAAAGGTGTTGATATTATTCTATGCATAGATACTTCAACAAGTATGAGGGCGCTTGACTTCAAACCGCTCAACAGGCTGGATGCCGCTAAGGAAGCGGCAAGGGAATTTATTAAGAAAAGGAACCATGACAGGATTGGCATTGTTGTGTTTTCCGGCATGAGTTTTACGCAGTGCCCGTTAACGCTTGATTATGGGGCTGTGCTTGATTTTCTGGATCAAGTTCATATTGGCATGACTTATACTGACGGTACGGCCATAGGGAATGCCCTTGTCACTTCTTTGAATAGATTAAGAGACAGCGAGGCTAAAAGCAAGATTATTATTTTGCTTACGGATGGAAGAAACAATGCCGGAGAGATTGATCCGATTACCGCCAGTAAAACGGCTCAAACATTGGGTGTTAAGATATATACAATCGGTGCGGGAAAAATCGGAGGTGCAGTTTATCCGGTTGAGGATCCGATATTTGGGACCAGATATGTTACTATCAACGAGGATTTAGATGAGGGAACTCTAAAAGCAATTGCTAATAGCACTGACGGATTATTTTTTAGAGCGCAAAGCAAAAACGGATTAAAATCTATTTATAATCAAATAAATAAGTTAGAAAAAACTGAAATTAAAGTACAAGAGTATGTGGATTACAACGATTTATACATATATGTGTTATTAGTTGGTTTTCTTCTTCTGTTTGCTGAGGTTGTGATGTCGCAAACTCTGCTTATGAAGATACCTTAAAAGGGATTTTATGAGATTTTCATATCCGATTTTCGTTTTACTGTTTATTGTATTGGGTGCAATTATTGTATTTTATTACATAAACTGGCGAAAAAAGAAGCGATTGTTGTATGCTTTTGTGAGTGAAGCAATCTCGAAAAAGCTTATTAGTTCAGAAGTTTTCAATAGACAGATTTATAAAATTATTCTAATTGTCACAGCGCTGTTTTTTATTATTATTGCTCTCATCGGCCCTAGGGTAGGTATGAGGCTGACTGAAATAAGGCGTCGCGGTGTTGATGTTATAATTGCGGTTGATTGTTCTAAAAGTATGCTTGCAGAAGATTATTTTCCAAACCGATTAAGAATGGCAAAAAACGAACTGAATAGATTTATTAACGGGTTGGAGGGAGACAGGATAGGTATTATAGCTTTTGCCGGCCAGGCCTTTGTGCAATGTCCTTTAACTTTAGATTACAGCGCCGCAAAGATGTTCTTGGGTCTTGTCGATACTTCACTTATACCTAAAGGAGGCACATCTTTAGGTTCTGCAATAAAGGTGGCTATTAAGAGTTTCTCTCAAAAAGAACGGAAATATAAAGTGCTTGTTTTATTGACAGATGGAGAAGACCATGAAGGCAATGTAATTGAGCTGGCGAGTGAAGCAAAGAAGGAGGGCATAATAATATTCCCTGTTGGCATAGGCAAGCCTGAAGGAGAAGTAATACCAATAAGGGATGATCAGGGGAATTTGATGGATTATCAAAAGGATAGAAGCGGAAATATTATAACAACAAAACTTGATGAGGAAACATTAAAAAAAATAGCGCTTGAAACAGGCGGCAAGTATTATCGTTCAACTCAGGCTGGATTAGAAATTGAAAATATTATAGGAGAAATTGATGATATGGATAAAAAGGAATTGTCCAGCAGGTTATTAAACCAGTTTGAGAACAGGTATCAGTTTTTCCTTATGATTGGTATAATATTACTATTCATTGAGTTTTTTATTCCGGAAGAAGGTAATCCATTGAAGTTACTGTTAAGAATTAAAAAGGGTTGATTTTGCCAATTATGAAAATAAAAAGTTATTTAACCGTGATAGTCATGCGATACATTCTTGTTTCTTTTGCAGTTGTTATAGTGTTTCAATATCAAGCATACGCCGGATTAAGGAAGGATATTAATGAAGGGAATAGTTATTATGCTTCAGGGGAGTACGATGAAGCCCTCGAGAAATATAATGAGGCACTAATTAATGATCCCGAATCTGAAGAGCTGCATTATAATATCGGTTCCGCAATGCATAAATTAGGGAAACATGAAGAAGCGTTGAAAGAATATGAAAAAGCTACTTACAGCAAAGATATTAAACTGCAGGCAAAATCTTATTATAATATGGGGAATACGTTATATAGGATGGGAAAGCTGCCGGAATCCATATTATATTATAAAAGAGCGCTGGAACTGAATCCCGACGATGAGGATTCAAAGTATAATATTGAATTCGTGCAGAGGAAAATAAAAGAACAACTTGATAAAAATAAGGATACAAAACAGGATAATCAAAACCAGCAACAACAGCAACAACAAAACCAACAACAAAATCAGCAGCAGAATCAAGAGCAGCAGGCTAATCAACAGCAAAGTCAGCAACAGGAACAACAGCAAAAAAAGGAACAGCAAGATAAAAAAGAAAAAACGAAGGATGAAGAGAAATCTAAGCAGGAACAAGCCAAACAAGATGATAAAAAAGATAAGGAAAAAGAACTGAAGAAGCAAGAAGCAGAGAATTTATTGGATTCTTTCAGTGACGAAGAGAAGAAAGCTCAGGAGCAGATGAAAAAAGGAAGAAGCCAAGGGCAGCCGCGCGTAGATAAGGATTGGTAAACCAGGTTATGAGCAGGAAAAATTATTTATTGGTTGCATTTAATCTGATAATTGCGATAAGTTTTGCTTCTGTATTGTGCGCGCAAAACATTAATGTGAATGCCAGTGTTAACAAAACTAAGGTTAATGTTGATGATGAGATATTTTTAGAAGTATCAGTTTCCGGAGATGTGCAAAATCTGCCGGATCCGGTTATACCATCCTTGGCAGATTTTAGCATAAGAAGTTCGGGCAGATCTCAAAGTATTTCGATAGTTAACGGTGTTATGAGTTCAGTTGTTAAATATTCTTACTATTTAATTCCTCAAAAAGAAGGTAAATACTCAATCGGCCCAATAAGCGTAAAATATGGCGGGGAGCAGTATAAAAGCCAGGTTATACAAATAGAAGTTATTAAAGATCAAATCCCTGCTAAATCTCAAGGGGGGAATATTTCTAGTTCTGAAGGGCTGCCGGAAGACACCTCTGATGAAGTTTTTATAATAACTTCGCTTAACAATAGAAACCCTTATATAGGTGAGGAAATAATATTAAGTTTTAAGTTTTTAAGAAGGGTCAAGATTTACGGTGATTCTAATTATCAAGCACCCGATATTGTCGGTTTTATAAAAGAGGATTTGCCGCCGCAATTAAATTATCAGACGGTAATTGAGAACAACAGGTATTTAGTCGCGGAAATAAGAACAGCTCTTTTTCCGATTTCTGCAGGCAAACTTACAATTGGATCCGCTGGACTTACTGCAACTGTTGAAAGAAAAACCAGCAGAAATAGATCTCAAGATGATTTCTTCATGCAATTCTTCCAGCCGGGAGAAAAGAAAAGGTTTGCAAGTAAACCGATTACTGTGGATGTAAAGCCCTTGCCTGTAAAGGATAGGCCAGACAACTTCAAAGGGGCAATCGGAAGTTTCGATATGAATACTAAGATTGATAAAACAGCAGCTGTTGTAAATGAACCTATTACTTTAACAGTTACCATTGCCGGGCAGGGAAATATAAAATCCATTAATGAGCCTGATTGGCCGGACACCAGAGACTTTAAATACTACGATACTATTAACAATGTAAATCAGAAAGTTGAGAATTATCATATTGCAGGTTCAAAGGTGTTTCAAAAAGTTTTCATTCCCCAAAGATCCGGCAAAATAGCAATACCGCCTGTTAAATTCTCATACTTTGACGCTGAAAAGAAGATGTATAAAACTCTTTTTTCAAAAGAAATACTGCTTGATATTAAAAAGAGCGATTCGCAAACCCCATATTCAAATAGTTTTACGCCATCTGAGATTAGGCTTTTTGGTAAGGATATTAGATTTATTAAAAGTGATGCAACATTTGTAAGCAAAGGGTTGCTTATCAGCAATATTTTTGTTCAGGGGTTGTTCGTGCTGCCGCCAGCGGTATTCGGTTTTCTTCTGTGGTACAGAAGGAAAGTGGAGCATATATCGAGGAATATCAGTTTTTATAGAGCTACGCGGGCTTCAAAAAAAGCTAAAAAAGAATTAAAAAATGCGCAAAAGAAATTTGCGTCAAATAAAAATATAAACGAATACTTGAATTCGCTGTCTTTTATTTTCTCTAATTTTTTAGCTGATAAATTAGGGAAACCATTCGCAGGGCTTACTACTAAAGAGATAATGGAAGATTTAACCCAGAGAGGAATGGAAGAAGCTTTAATATCTTCAACAATTCAAATAGTGGAAGAGATAGATTTTTTAAGATTCGCGCCAGCTGAAACAAAAGAGCTGAAAAATCTTGACGAACAGGTTTTTCGTGTTATAAATCTTTTAGATCAAGGATTAAAAAAGAGATGAGAATATTTGTTAAAACAATTGCAATTCTTGTGTTGATGGCTAGTGCAAATATCTGCGCATCTGGACAGGAGAGCTTTCAAGATATTTTTAATCAGGCAAATGAGCTTTATACAAAAGGAGATTTTGTTGGTGCAATAAAGAAATATGATGAGATCCTGTCCCATGAAAAGGGCAGTTTTGAGGTTCTTTATAATCTTGGAAATTGTTACTTCAAACAGAATAATATAGGGAAGGCTGTCTTGTTTTATGAAAGAGCGTTAAAACTTAAACCTCGCGATAGTGACACAAAATTCAATTTAGAGTTCTTAAGGTCAAGTATAATAACTAGGAAAAGAGAACTCTCTTTTACGGATATTATAATTAACTGGATGCTGGAAAATGTTACAGCAAATGAAGCAACAATTGCGCTATTAATATTCTACATTACTTTCTTCGTTTTGCTTATATTCAATTTATATTTCAACAATCTTACAATCGTTTGGGGTAAGATAATCCTGCTTACTGTACTGCTGTTTGTGTTTTTATGGTGGTATGGGGTTTTCTATAGGAATGTAAAACAAAAATATGCTATTATTACTACCAGTTCAGCGCAGGTAAAAAGCGGTCCTGGAGAGGCTTTTACGGTTGGATTTACAGTTCCTGAAGGGTGGAAAGTGATAATACTCAAAGAGTATTCAGATTGGCTTGAAATAGGTGTACATGCGGAGGGATTAAGAGGCTGGGTTAAAACTGAAGAAGTTTCAGTTATTTAATGATTTGGTTACGGAGGGAGAAATGAACATGCGCTTAATACCTATCAGTGTTATTTTGTTTTTTGCATTCTTGATGCCGTGTTTTGGACAATCGATCATAGAACAAGAAAACGTTTTTGTCAGCGCATTAGAGGATTTGCAAAGCACCAGGGTGAAAGACAGGCTTAACGCAATATCTGTATTAGCGAATGTTGGCGGAACCAAGGCCATAGAAGGGCTTACTTCTGTTTTAAAAGACACAAAGGAAAATGTCAGGCTTAAAGCAGTGGAAACTCTGGCTAACATGAAGATTAGTGAGGTTATAAAACCGTTAGGTGAAGCATTAGATGATAAAAGTGATAACGTTAAGATGGTTGCCCTTGAAGGTTTAATAGCCATTGGAGGAGATGAGATAGTACAGTATTTAATTAGCGCAAGCAGGTCTGAGAGGGAAACAATTAAGCTGAAGACTATAGAAGCACTCGGATCTTATAAAAATCAGGAAGTTATAGAAGTTTTGCTTGCTTTTGCTAACAGTAAAAAAGTCAACCTGAGAATTGCAAGTGTGGATTCACTTGCGCGAATTAAAACACCGCAGGCGGTTTCTGCTTTAGCAAGGTTTGCAGAGGATAAGGATTTAAGAATAAAACAGGCAGCAATAAATGGTTTAATAATCAGCGGAAATGAAAGTGTGCTCCCAGATTTAGAAAGAGCGCTTACAGATAAGGAGGTTGGCATCAGATTGGGAGCTGTTACAGCATTAGGTGTTATAGGCGGACAAAAAGCTTTGAGTATTTTGATGAAAGCGCTTGAAGACAGAGAATTCTCAATTAGAATTATGGCAGTTGAGATATTAGGGAGATTTAAATATACTGAAGCTGTGCCCAAATTAATTGATCTTATGAAGAATGATCCCAGTTCTTTAGTTTCAAAATCTGCAGTGGATGCCCTTGTCAATATAGCAGAAGATAAAGCCATTTTCTACTTGAATGATAAAATACTATCAACCGGCGAAAAGGAGGGTGTTGAAGATTTAATTAATGCAACATCAGATATAGTTTATAAAGTTAATCAGCAAAGAAAAGAAAATATGCAGTATGAGGCTGTAGAAGAAAAAAAATCATCTGATCAAGAAACTTCAAAAGAAAAAGCTGCCAAGGGAGCAGAAGAAGTTAAGCCTCAGGAAGAAACGCAGGTGGAGGTTCTCTCTGAAGAAAAGAAGAAAGCAATAATGAGTGAATACTACGAAAAAGCCGCAACACTTTTTAAGAACCGTGAATATGAAGAAGCAATTAAAGAATGGGAAAAAGTTTTGCAGCTAGATCCAAAACATAAGCCGTCATTAAAGATGATTGAAAGGTCAAATAATCAATTAAAGGGTCAATGATTATAGGATTAACAGGTAAAAATGGATCGGGCAAAGGTGAGGCAGCTGCGTTTTTAAGGGAAAATGGATTTGAATATACTTCGCTTTCAGATGCGCTTAGAAAAGAGCTTAATGAAAAGGGGATTGCAATAACCCGGGAGAATTTAATTTCAGTTGGCCAGCAGCTGCGTTCAAAGTATGGCGCTCAAGTATTGGCCCGCAGGGTGCTCGAGAAACTCGTACCTTCTAAAAATTATGTTGTTGATTCTTTTAGACATCCTAATGAGGTTTTGGAATTTAGAAAGAATAAAGATTTTTATTTATGGCGCATAGAAGCTGATGATAAAATAAGATTTGAAAGATGCGCGAGGCGCGGCAGGGAGGAAGAGCCGATAAACTTTGAAAGATTCATTGAAGTTGAAAAGCTGGAGTTTAATAAAGGAGAGTTAAATAAGCAGGATCTGATTCAAACATTGGAAATGGCAGATGTTATAATTAACAATAATTCGACAATAGAAGAACTGCATGAAAAAGCAAAAAAAGAACTCGAAAAAAAAGATATCAAAAAGGCCTGATTGGGATACATATTTTCTTGGCATAGCAAAAATGGTTGCTACCCGCAGCAACTGCTCGCGCAGGCAGATCGCTGCTGTTATCTGCAAGGACAAAAGAATCATTTCTACAGGATATAATGGCACCCCAAGAGGAATAAAAAACTGTAATGAAGGCGGGTGTCCCAGGTGTAGTGCTGACAATATTGAAAGCGGAACGAGGTTGGATGAGTGTTTTTGCTCTCATGCAGAAGAAAATGCGATTACCCAGGCTGCATATCATGGTATAAGCGTAAATAATTCTACGATTTATACGACATTTTCTCCTTGTTTAATCTGTACTAAAATGATTATAAATTCCGGCATTAGAGAAGTAGTTTATAATCACAGTTATCCTTTAGGAGAATCTGCGCTAAAACTCTTAAAGGAAGCAAAAATCACAGTAAGGAAACTATAGGTTTTTTAATAAATATTTTAAAAAAAGGAGGAAATTATGAAAAAGGTTTTTGTTGTTGCAGTAGCGTTTTTCTTTTTGCTGGGGATGGGAGTTTGTTTGGTTGGAGCTCAAGATTCAGATATTTCTAAGGATGAGGTGGCGGTAGAAACTGAAGATGAGATGGCAGTAGAGACTGAAGATGCGAATGCAGTAGAGACTGAAGATGGTTTAAGTTCCGATAAAGGTAAGGTTTCTGAGCTTGCTGTAGAGCTTAAATTGGGAACAGGCATTGAAGAAAGGGAGGTGGTTGGAGAAAGCGAAATTTTTGATTTGAATGTTTCCAACAAAGTCTATTGTTGGTCATGCGTAAAAGGAGCTGAAGAACCAACAAAAATATTGCATAAGTGGTATTACGGTGATAATATGATCAGTGAAATCTCATTAAACATAGCTTATCCAAGGCACAGAACTTGGAGTTATAAAACCATAACTCCGGATATGGCAGGTGCTTGGAAGGTTGAAGTAATTGATAATGAAGGAAACCTTTTGGGAGTAAAAGCATTTAGCGTTAAATAAAAAGTCACTTCTTTAAAAACTCATTTTTTGATAGTTTTTAGTATTTGTTTTTCAAAACGAAATGGCCATTGAGTCAATTTTCAATAAAATCTCCAATGAAGAGAAAAGGCTTAGGCTTTTTCTCGAAGAATCGTTAAAAAACCTGAGGGTCGGCGAAAAGGAAATGACCTGTTTTTACTTAGGTTTTTTAAAGATTATCGAAGAACAAAATAAATTGATCAAACAGCTGCATGATGAGATAGAACAGAGGATGGTAATACAATCCGAGGAAAACGAGCTTATAAGGAGCCTTTTAGGAACAAATGAATCCAAAGCCAGGGCGAAGGCAAGCAAATTTGCCCGCCATATAGTGGAATTAAAAGAAAAACTTTACGAAAAAGGGCAGATAGAAAAGAGAGTGCAAGCATTAGAAAAAGAGAAAGATGCCTTGCTGATAAATATTGCCGAGATTAAAGATATATCAAAAAAGGAATTCGACAATCACTTCACGGAAATAGAAGAAGAAAAGTTAATTTTGCAAAAAGCCCTTCTTACTATGGGAATACAGCAGGAGGAATTATCTAAAGAATTAACTGCGCAAAAAGATATGTTCAGAAAAGAAGAAAAAGATATGAGGAGAGAGTATTTTAATGAATTTATAAGAGAAACTCAAAAAGCAAAACAGCAGGAAACAAAGGTTGTGGAGGAGTTGGTTATAGATTTTGTTGTCAGAATGAGGCATGACTTAAAGAATATAGTTAAATTGATAGATGATAGCCTGGATAATCTGGATCTTAAAAAAATAGGTTTAGTCCTTCCGGTTGAAAAAGTAACTCCAAGAAATTTAGGAACATACTTAAAAGGTTTAAAGCAAACATTAGTATTCCTGAATAAGCTGATTCATAAACAGCGCTCAGTAGCAAAGGATTTTATAGAGATAGCATCTGTATTAAAAACGCTTGATAAGGCATCGCTATCTTATCTGGATTTAATAAGGCCATTACAAAAAAACATCACTGAAATACCGCCGCATATACTGGAACATAAGATTGAAAACCTCTTTTTTACTATTTGCGATAATAAAGATATAAGGCTTATGTTTGATATTGACAAAACACTTCCGGAACTATTTTTTGACGAGAATGGCTTTAACATTGCGGTGAAGGAGTTGTTTGTTAATGCATGTGAATCAATAAGAGGCCCAGGTGAAGTCTGGGTGAAATTGAGATATTTTGAAAAAACTAATAACTTTGTTTTCCAGATAGGGAATAACGGCAAGCCCATTTCAAAAGATTTGAAAAATAGAATATTTGCTCCATTTATCACTGATAAAGCTGATCGTAACGGACTGGGATTGACGCGCGCTAAGATAGCCTGTCAGAGTTTGGGAGGGGATCTAAGCTTGGTTAAGAGTGATGAAGATAACACTATATTCGAAATAATCCTTCCTGCCCTCATCAGAAATCAGCAAAGCCCCAAAATTTTAGATTAATGATTAATAGCACAGCAATAAAAAACAAGGAAACATAAAAGATATAAGAAATATGGCCGTAAATTGTACTTAAATGTTTAGCTTGGAATTTTGAAAGGTGAATTGTAAATCTGTTGTTAATCATTCTAGATGACGTGCTCATGTGAGCAACTGAATTTAACTTTAGGTAATGCATATGAAACTTGCAGTTATAATATCGTTATTACTTTTATTATTATCAAACACGATAATTGGATATCAACTTTCTAACCATTTGGCTCCTCCAGCCACAATTAAAAAAGACCAGACGGTTTTATTTAATAACGCAAAGGAAAAATTTCCATACACTCCATATCCATTAATCATAGAAATAGCTGAGGATTATGAGCTGGAGTATTCTACAATTGGGCAGATGGAATATGAACTATTAAGGCGGAATTGGTTTTGGGCTCATATGTCTGATAGGTCGAAGTTTAGAGGATTGATGAGGTTAAATATTTTATTGTCTAAATTGCCTAAGATTCTTAATTTGGAGCTTACAAAAAATATTTTAACCGGCCGGCGCTTAATAGCTGTTACAACTGCAGGAAGTTTTTTGTGGCATAAATTTCCAGGAGATATTGATCTGCATTTAATAATCGAAGGAGAGAAAGATTTTGAGAAACATCAGTTGAGCCCTAATGATGCTTCTGACCTAAATTTCGTTATTGATGGTTCAATAACTATGACAGACATTACATTGCAATTAATCGGGATAGAGAATATGAAAAGAGCAGCTTTAGATGAAGATATAACGGATGGAGGAGATTTGCAAAGAAAATTGTTGACTTTATATGGCAATGGTGTCCGACTTGCCGGAGTGGATTTATTTGAGAGAAGTGCACCTCCCTTAGATAATCTATATGTTTTAAAATATCATTTAAGGCAATTAACAGAAGTTAGTACGACTGATAAAAAAATAAAACGTCTGTTTGAAGCTAATGCAATTAAGAACTTTATTTTAATGAGATTAATTGAGATCTCCAGGTAAACTAAGAGATGTTTATGTTTAGACTGACTGATTTGATTTCGGTTTCTTTATTTTGTATGTTGACAAATCTCTTTTTAATATTATAATAAGTTTAAGATGAGTTTAGATTGTTTGGTCCTAAATAGAAATTACTATGCTGTTCACATAACGGATTGGAAGCGCGCAATCAGTCTGGTTTATTGTGATCATGCGCATATAGTTGATGAAGATTTTAAGTTATACGATTTTTGTGATTGGAGAGAAGTTTCTAAAGCAATCAGTGATCATCCATCGGGTTATGTCCATACCCCGCAGTTTAAGATTGCTGTGCCGGAAGTTATAGTACTGCGCTATTATGACAAACTGCCTGCCAGCGATGTTAAATTTACCAGAAGGAATATCTATGAGCATTATCATTATAAATGTTGTTATTGCGGGAAGTCTTTTAACTCAAGTATGTTAAATCTGGACCATGTAATACCGAAAAGTCGGGGGGGAAGGACAGATTGGGCAAATATTGTTACCGCATGTTTCCCTTGCAACTTAAAAAAAGCAAACCGTACGCCTAAAGAAGCTGATATGATGTTAGTTATTGAACCAACTAAGCCTAAATGGAAACAAGGTGTTTCGTTGATAATGAGACCTAGAATAAAAATCAAGTCATCTTGGCAGAAATTCATTGATACGATATACTGGAACAGTGAATTAGAAAGTTAAAGCTAAAAGCATTAAAAACCTTCATATATTTAGATGGGAATAAAATAAAAGCTGCCTTATGGTTCATGATTATGAATGGAATTGAATTTATAACAGCATTTTCTGCAGGAATTCTTTCTTTCTTAAGCCCGTGCGTACTGCCGCTTCTGCCGGGATATATATCGTTTATATCAGGTATTTCTATTAAAGAGATGCAGGAGCTTTCAGATAAAAAGAGAATTCACAGGGGTGTTATTTTAAGTACTATTTTTTTTGTTATCGGATTTTCTTTGGTTTTTATAGCCCTCGGAGCATCGGCAACTATATTCGGCAAGCTTTTAACTCAAAAGTTTGCTCTTTTTTCGAAAATTGCGGGTGTTCTAATAATCTTGTTTGGTTTTCATGTGCTGGGGTTATTAAAATTAGATTTCCTGCATTTTCAGAAAAAACTAGATGTTCCTAAGATTGGCATCAAATATTTAAGCTCATTCTTATTAGGTGTAGGTTTTGCTTTTGGTTGGAGCCCTTGTATAGGCCCTATACTGGCAGGTATACTTCTTTTTGCAAGCCAGGAAGAAACGGTGACAAAAGGGATAATGCTTCTTGCAGTTTATTCATTGGGCTTAGCAGTGCCATTTATCATTACTGCTGTTAGCATAAATCTCTTTTTGTCTTTTTTTAATAAAATTAAGAAATATTATAGAGCAATTGAAATTTTAGCGGGAGTTCTATTAATCTTGATGGGAATTTTGATATTTTTTGGGAAACTTGAATATTTAATTGCTTTTTTACCATTCCTGAAATAATTAAATAAATTATAAATACTTTGCCTTTTGCGTTTAGTTTGTGATATATTATAGTGCGAGTAGAAATAATATAAGAGAAAAGAGAATATGAAGAAAAGAAAAAAGAAATTAACGGTTAAAAAGAAGGTAATTAAGAAAATAACTAAAGAGGTTGTTCAAGCGGCAGCTTCCCAGGAAGAGCAGGAATTAATCCAGGATGATGCAGCCATCGGCAAACATGCTGTAAGAATGGCTGAGAAACAGAGGGAGATATCTGTTTCAGAGTTCTTTCTAAAGAATAGGCATCTTTTGGGGTTTGATAATCCTAAAAAAGCTCTGCTTACTACTATAAAAGAAGGAGTTGATAACAGTCTTGATGCTTGTGAAGAAGCAAAGATACATCCCGAGATAGGAGTTGAGATTGTGCAGCTTCAGGAGGATCGCTTTCGTATAGTTATAGAAGACAACGGCCCTGGTATAGTAAAGGAGCAGATACCAAAAATATTTGGGAAGCTGCTTTACGGATCGAAATTCCATACGATGAAGCAGGCAAGAGGTCAGCAGGGCATCGGGATCTCAAGCGCTGGAATGTACGGCCAATTAACAACGGGCCAGCCAATTAAGATATATTCCAAAGTTGCGCATAGAACAGACAGCCATTATTTCGAAATACATATAGATACCAACAAGAATGTCCCGGTTGTCCTGAAAGATGAGATTGTTGATTGGAAAAAGAACCACGGGATAAAAGTCATTATTGAACTGGAAGGTAAATACCAGCAGGGAAACCATAGTGTAGATGATTATGTAAGACAGGTTGTTGTTGCAAATCCTCATGTGGTTATAAAGTATTTAAAGCCGACAGGGGAAGAAGTCTTGTATAAGTCTGCTGTTAAACAGCTCCCAAAAGAACCGTTGGAGATAAAACCTCATCCGCATGGTGTTGAACTTGGGATTTTAATGAAGATGTTAAAATCAACAAGGGCTAAAAGAATAAAATCGTTTTTAACAACTGAGTTTTCAAGATTAACTTCTGGTACCGCCAGACAGATACTTAAGGCAGCTAATATAAGTGAGATTGCCTGGCCTTCAAGAATAGCTCATCAAGAAGCGGATGATTTATATAAGGCGATTAATCAGGTAAAGATTATGAACCCGCCTACTAATTGTTTATCCCCGATTGGTGAAGAGAATATTCTTAAAGGACTTAAGAAAGAAATACCTGCAGATTTCTATGCCGCGGTAACCAGAGCTCCAAGTGTCTATAGAGGCAATCCATTTCAGATTGAGGCCGGTGTGGCATACGGAGGCGATCTTCCTAAAGAAGAGCTTGTAGAGGTAATGAGATTTGCAAATAGAGTGCCGCTTCTTTATCAGCAATCAGGTTGCGCTATAGCGAAGAGTATTGTCCAGACGATGTGGAAGAATTATGGGATGGATCAATCAAGAGGCGCCTTGCCCACAGGTCCGGCCGTCATATTTGTTCATATAGCAAGTGTTTGGGTGCCATTTACTTCAGAATCCAAAGAGGCGGTTGCTTCCTACCCGGAGATAATTAAAGAGACAAAGTTGGCATTACAGGACTGCGGCAGAAAATTAGGAGCATTTATTAAAAGGGGTGTCAGGGAAGCAGAGCTGGAAGCCAAAAAATCTTATATAGAATCATATATACCGCATATAGGCATAGCACTTCAGGAGATATTAAAGCTAAAAGAAAAAGATGAAAAGAAGGTAGTTTCCTTGTTGACTGCGATTCTAGAAAAGAAGAGGATATAAAATAATGGCAAATGTAGAAACTAAAATTAAGGATACAGCTGAAGAGGTGTATAATACCATTGTTAGAAAAAAGCTTCCATCTTTGGAATTTCCTATAAGGAGCTTGGATAATGTTACTTATGATAAAAAGAATGGTTATTTTCAAATTGGTTCTAAGAAAAAAGAGCGTACTTTAACTGTTAGTACCGTTAAGACATTTGCTCAGACCCTTAAAATGATGTCGCTTTCTAAGACTATTGTTGAAAAAGATGATATAGCAACTAAGAGAGAGGCATATTATGTTTCCAAGAACTGGGGTGCGGCCAGATTCAAAGAGCAGCCGGAGTCGGATGCTATAATGGATGATGTAGAGGCGCACTTTATGATAAATCGCGAGCAACTGGGTTTTGTTCCAGAAGAAAAGGGCGGAGATGTGGCGGGTAAACTGATCGTTATAGACAAAGATCCTGAAACAAATAAGACATTAAAAATTGATTGCACAAAGTTCGGTTCCGGGGCTTATTCGATACCAATTTCTGTGGAGCATCTAAAATTTGAAACTAAGGCAAAATTTGTATTGGCTATTGAAACAGCAGGTATGTTCCAGAGATTAGTTAAGCATAAGTTCTGGTCTAAATCAAATTGTATTCTTATCTCCATGGGAGGGGTCCCTACCCGCGCATGCCGCAGGTTTATACGACGTTTAGCTGATGAAATCAAGATTCCTGTATATGCGTTTGTAGATGGTGATCCTTACGGGATCTGTAACATTTATAGAACCCTTAAAGTAGGTTCCGGCAATGCCGCGCATATAAATAAGTATTTTTGTGTGCCTCAGGCGCATTATCTCGGGGTAACGCCGCAGGATATACTTGATTATGATCTCAAAGATGCAACTCATCCTTTGGTAGAGGTAGATGTGAAAAGAGCAAAAGATGCGTTGAAAAATGATCCGTTTATACTCTCCCAGCCGTTATGGAAACGAGCATTAAATCAGATGCTGGAAATGGGTGTTAGGGTAGAACAGCAGGCTTTTGCCAAGCATGATCTTAACTTTGTGCTGGATAAATATCTTCCTCAGAAACTTAAAAAAGTTCAAGCATTTTTGCCATAATATTTTTGACATAATGAATTTGTTAAACTATAATTATATTGCAGTTTTTGACATGATGGATACCATTCTTTATATGCGGGCGTAGTTCAGCGGCTTAGAATGTCTCCTTGCCAAGGAGAAGGTCGAGGGTTCGAATCCCTTCGCCCGCTCATTGATTAAATAGATCTTAAATATACTTCATTGATATAATTCTGTGATAATGCTTGAAGGGAGTTCAAAGAGATCTCTCAAAGGTGAACCAAGCATGAATACAAAACCACAATATTTCGGCCACAGGAAGCGTTTAAAAGCAAGGTATTTGCAATCTGGACTTAAAGGTTTCCTGGATTACGAAGCGCTGGAGTTTTTGTTATTCTTTGTAATCCCGCGAAAAGACTGCAAATCAATTGCAAAATTATTGATCAGCCGTTTCGGCAGTTTTTCCGGGGTTATTGATGCCAATCCTTCAGATTTAGAAAAGATTAATGGTATAGGCCCGCAGGCTTCACTGTTTCTCACTGTATTAAAAGATTTCTCGTCTTTTTATTTGCAGTGTAATTTGTCTAAAGGCAAGTTTATACCTTCGTCAAGAAAGGCTCGCGAGTATATTTCCTTGAAACTTAAGTCTTTAGAAAAAGAGATATTCTTAGTGCTTTTCTTAAATTCTGAGAATGAGATTATTGTAGAAAAAATACTATCTGAAGGTACCGTAGATCAGGCTGTTATATATCCCAGGGAGATAGTTAAAGAGGCTCTTAAATGTAAAGCCAGCAGAGTTATATGCGCGCATAATCATTTAGGGAACAGCAGTAAACCTTCAAAAGATGATACTGAAATAACGAGAGTACTTTATAAGAGCTTATCGTTAGTAAGTATTACATTGTTGGACCACTTGGTAGTAGGCAGAAATGATATTTTTAGTTTTGCTGAGAGCGGACAGTTAGAGACATTGCAAGAAGAGCAGGTGATTGTGCGCAAATAATAATGATTAGATTAAAATCCGACGCAAATCCCAAATTCCAGCGATGAGTTTCCGAATGGATATATATAAGGTAATATAAAGGACTTTTTATTAGTTGAATTTTGATAATTTGCAGGCGCACTGTTTACCACATAAATGACCTCTTTTTTTTGTATCGAATAGCGTTTGTTTTCTTCGCATATTAAATAACAATCATCGGTTTGGGCAACAATAGAGCAGTTTATTTTACCGCCTGATATGAGATGGATTGCCTCCCCCATAGCTATTCCCGAGATGCAGAGCAGCAGGAATGTAATCAATGTTATTCTTATTTTCATTATTTTGCCTCTAGTAGAATTATAACTGTAGAAACGTTTTATTCAAGAGGCAATAATGTTACAATTTCAGGTTGATTTTTACATGCAAAACAAGGTGTTTATTTTAAGTTGGTTTAATGCAGTAATAGTGCAGGTATGCTTATTTTTCGGATTACTTCTTCAGTGGTACTTCCAAGAATTAGCTCTCGGATCCTGTTATGACCATGGAATCCCATAATACAAAAATTGGCTTTTACAACCTTTATTTTATTAATTATGTCTTCAGCGGGAGTGCCGCTCTCAAGAAAGGCTTTAGGTTTAATTTTATATGATTTGAAGTAGTTAAGTGCCTCTTGCAGAATTCTGTTGCCCTGTGTTTTTGAATCAAAACTTGCAATAATATTCAATTTCAATTTAAGTTCCTTTACCAGTTCTGCGGTATATTTCAATGCATTTTTTGTGGCCGGGCTGCCGTCGTATGCCAGCAGCACATTGGTTACAGGGAACATTTTCTCGGTAGTAATGAGTATGGGCTTTGTAGTCTTCCTGACAACCGTTTCCAGCGTAGAGCCGAGAAGAGCGTGTGAAAGTTTTGCATTCTCGCCAAGCTGGCCCATTATTATGATGTCGTTAAGCATACTTTCTGATATGATTTCCTTGCTTACGATTCCTTCAATAACCTTAGAAGTATATTTTACTTTGGAGTTTTTGCATTTATTCCCAAAAACTTTGATGACAAATTTAGATTTTTCCTCAAGTATTTTTGTAATATCCTTTTTTAGGTTAAAATAAGGTGCCGCGCCGGTCATGCTTCCTAGGTCAATTAGAAAATTTCCTGCGACTACCTTTTTGTCTATAATGTGAAGTATATTTATCTGAGCTTTATATTTCTTTGCAAACAGGATTGCATAATCAAGGCTGGTTTCTGAGTATGTAGAGCCGTCTACAGGTACAAGCAAGCGCTTAAACATTATTGGATGATAGTTTCTTTCTTATATTGCTGGTAGAGTTCACATTCAGGGTATTTAGAGTCTACCATGCATTTGCCATTCAATTCTTCTATGCACAGCACCACCAATTTTGAAGATGCGCTGCATAACTTCCTGCTGGAAGATGTTAAAAATGGGCAAGCCATTAAAACCTCTTAAATTTAGTTAAATTATTAATACTGCTAATATGGTCTTTTTTGTTAGCAGTTGCATTATATAAATTTATGTATAATATAGTCAAACATTTTTATATAATATTAATAATAAACGAAGTTGAAAGGCGGGGAAGTATGGTTTGGGTTTATGTATTTATAGGTGTTTTAGCGTTATGTAATATTATTTTGCTCATTTACATAATATTGAACAACAAAAAGCCAAAGTTGACCGATGATTCTGTTCTAAATGAGCTAAAAGGACAGATCCAAAGTATAAATCAAAATTTTTTCTCTTATTTACAGAATAAAGATCAAAATTTTATTCAGCAGCTCGGACAACTGTCAAGTGAGGTTAATAAACAGATAGGTAAGGTTGTTGAGCAGATGTTTACAACCAGAGATACCTTTGACAACCGTTTGGGGCAGAGCAATAAAGTGCTCGCTGATTTACAGCATAATTTAGGGATTATTTCACAGGTTAGCCAGAGAATATTTGACGTGGGTAAAGATGTTACAGAGTTGCAAGAAATACTAAAAACCCCAAAGCTAAGAGGTATTATAGGTGAAGTAATGCTGGAGGAACTGCTTTCTGAGATATTGCCCAAGGAGAACTTTAAGCTGCAGTACCATTTTAATGGCGGGGAAATTGTAGATGCAATAATCTCTTTAAGGGGCAGATTGCTTCCGGTAGATGCCAAGTTCCCATTAGAAAATTTTCAGAAAATTCCAGATTCTGATGATGAAACAGCTAGGAAGCAGATAAGGCGCAAATTATGTTCTGATGTAAAAAAGCATATAGAGTCAATATCCTCCAAATACATTAAGACTAATGAAAATACACTTGATTGCGCTTTTATGTATATACCAGCCGAGAATATATATTATGATCTGTTTATAAAAACTGATGAGCAGGAATTGGACTTAAATAGGTACGCTTTTAAGAAAAAAGTTATTCCTGTTTCCCCAAATACTTTTTTTGCTTTTCTGCAGCTTGTTTTGTTTGGTTTAAAGGGATTACATATTGAAGAAAACGCAAAATATGTGTTGGAGCAATTATTGGCCCTAAAGAATGATTTGAGCAGATTTATAAGTGAATTTGAGATTCTTGGGAAGCATGTTGTTAATGTAAAAAACAAATATGATGACTCTCAGAAGCATTTAGATAATTTTTCCGAGAAATTAGACGGCCTGGAGAAAAAAGATCCTGATGAGCTTGAGGTCGATACAGAGAAAATAAAGGTTGTGGAATAGTCAGAGTGCCTGAAATCAATGTTAAATAAATTATTCTCGTTTACTTTTGGCGTAAAAACAAAATATGTACTTATAATGTCAGCCATAGTATTGATATTAGGAGTAGCTCTTACTAAGAATGTTCTGGTGGATTTTCAAAGAGAGGTTCTGGAGGAAAATACTGTATTTAAACTGCAGGAGCTAATTTCAACCGCCAAGAAAATTTCTGTAAGATATAAATCTGATAAGAAATATTTGAAGAAGGAATTTCATGCTGACTTGGTATCATTATGTGAAAAAGGCAATGTTATGTATTTAACAGTTGAAATATTTAAAAAGCAATCGTTTAAGGATATAGATACAATATTTTCTTACGGCAAGGCTATTGAAGACCGTACAATCATTGCTCGAAGCCTTGCAGAGGATGATTTAGCTGTAAGGAAGATAAACAAACCTCCGCTATTTGAGCTGGCGGTTCCGTTTTATACACAGAAAAGGAAAAGTAAAAAACCAACAGGGATTGTTAGATTAGGGTACGATTATTCTTTTATAAACAAAAAGTTAACAGGCACAATTTGGAAGGGTATTTCCTTTACGCTCATCCTGCTGGTAATTAGCGTTTTGTTTTTGGTATTTGCTATTGACAGGGATCTTTTGCTTCCATTAAGGAAGCTTACCTTAGCTACCGTAGCTGCAAGTCATGGGGATCTGAGGCAGGAAGTAGATATTGATACCGGCGATGAACTGGGGATTCTTGCAAGATCTTTTAATTTAATGATACATGATTTAAGAGAATGGAGAACCAAACTTGAACAGGCGAATTTTATGCTTGAGGAAAAAGTAAAAGAAAGAGTCCAGGATTTAAATAAGCTAAATGAAGAACTTACAAACACAAATACGCAGTTGAATGAATTAAATAAAGTAAAAACAAATTTTATATCAATGGTCTCTCACGAATTGCGCACCCCGCTTACTGCAATTAAAGGATTTGTAAGTACACTCTTAAGGGAAGATATTCAGATTGATAAGCAAACGCGGGATAAATATCTAAGAATTTGTGATAAAGAATCTGACCGGTTAGGAAGATTAATTGATGATCTGTTAAACATTACCAGCGTTGAGTCGGGCAAGATGGAGCTTTTTTATGATAAGTTAGATATTGAGAAATTAGTTCATGAATGTGTTGAACATTTTGCGCCTAAGCTTAATAATAAAAAGATCGCTTTAGATTTCGAAGAGTCATTCCCTAAGGTAGATGCAGATAAGGATAAAATTAAAAGAGTTGTTTGCAATCTTTTAGATAATGCGATAAAATATTCACCTGCTGATGGTGAGATTACCATAGCGGGCAGAATACTCGAAGATGAAATAGAGGTGAGCGTTGAGGATAGAGGAATGGGTATTTCTGATGCGCAGTTAGAAAAAGTCTTTGAGAAATTCTATAGGATTGATGATGAGATAAACAGAAAAAATCCCGGTACCGGATTGGGATTATCCATTTCCAGAGCAATCATTGAACTGCATAATGGTATAATTTGGTCTGAGAGTGAACAGAATAAGGGAAGTCGTTTCGTATTTACTTTGCCAATAAAAAAACCTGATGCGGCTGATCAAGCTTAAGCCAGCGGTTTTTTAGATAGGCCAGCTTGTAGCATTAAAAATGAGTGAAAAAAAGAAGATACTTATCGTTGATGATGAAGAAAATATCTTATTGCTTTTAAGAGATAACCTGATTTTCGAAGGATATGATGTGAGTGAAGCGCGTGATGGGATGGAAGCGCTGGATAAGGTTGACGAGGTTAAGCCGGATCTGATTCTGCTTGATATTGGATTGCCGAAACTTGATGGATGGGGAGTCTGCCAACGGTTAAAAAATAATCCAAATACAAAAGATATACCTTTGATTATTTTAAGCGCGCGGGCTCAGGATGAAGATGTACAAAGAGGGCAGCAGTATGGGGCTAATGGGTACTTAAGGAAACCCTGTAATCCAAGAGAGTTTATTAATAAGATCAAAGAGAATCTCCAGTAAAAATTAAAGAAATATAAATGGCCTCATCGTCTAGGGGTTTAGGACGCCGCCCTCTCAAGGCGGAGATCACGGGTTCAAATCCCGTTGGGGCCGATGTTTTTAAGGTTTCGAACTCAAAAGTCGGTGTCAGCGGGATAATTGGTTCAGCTGATATCGGCTTATTTAATTTCACCCAAATATTTTTCGCGGCGGGCGCTATCGCGCCATTTCGAGAGTCAAATTCTTTCAAAATATCGTCGGCAATGCGGTTATAATACCACTCAAGCGAAATCTTATCTTTAGAATAAACAATTTGCTTAATGAAAGTTCGCACGGCAAGAGATTTGTCAAAACCTTTTCGGCGCGCAAAAAAGGAAGTTATCTATTAAATGTGCGGGATTACGCAGAATCCTGTCTTAAATTGTTCACGGGTTCAGCATTGGCGGGATAAACTGCTTTAAATTTTGTTCTTACAAATTGAATCTAAACTTATTTTTAAAACATGAGCAATTTTAGCCATAGTTTTAATGCCTGGGTCATTTATAGTACCTTGCTCAATTTTTGATATGAGTGAATAACTTAATTTCGTTTCTTCTGCTAGCTTTTGTTGAGTCATCCCTCTTTTTATACGAATTTCTTTAATTGCTTTTCCTATCATATAACCTCTTGAATAGATAGCATTATAATGCTATTATTATACTATACACATTGTTATTTCACTTGCAATATTATAATACTTTTTAGGAGGCCCTTATGCAAGATACAAAAAATGTTTTTAGTTGTGCCATTTATACCAGAGTATCAACGGACAGCCAAGCTGAAATTGAGTTTAATTCCTGCGAAGCCCAAGAACAAAAAATTATGTCATTTATTAAAAGCCAAGACAATTTTAGGTTTTACAAAGCTTATTCAGATCAAGGTTATTCGGGAGCTACCCTAGACCGGCCTGCCCTTAAAGATATTTTGTCCGACATTAAATCCGGCAAGATAAATATTGTCCTTGCCTATAAGATTGACCGTCTTACACGCAGTCCAAAAGACTTTTACCAATTAATAGAGTTTTTTGATCAGTACAACGCTTCTTTTATATCTGTTACGGAGCGCTTTGACACCTCAACCCCTTCAGGCAGGCTCTTACGCAATATTATGCTTACATTTGCCCAATTCGAGCGCGAGCTTACAGCCGAAAGAACCAAAGACAAGCTTCTTCAAAAAGCAATTAACGGTTTTCCGCACGGCGGCCCAACTACTTTTGGTTATAGGAGGAATAACAAGAACTACGAGATTGACCCGGAGCAAGCAAAAATCGTTCGGTTTATGTATGACACATATATTGAAACAAAATCTCTACATGCCACACTTAAAATACTTAAAGAAAAAAAGTATTTTAACCGAAAAAGCAAAGCTTTCACTAATTCAACAGTTTTTAATTTATTGAGAAATCCAGTATTGACCGGCAAGGTTACACATAATAACAAGATTTATCAAGCTCAATATCCGGCAATAATTTCGGATGAACTATTTAACCATGTTCAATTAATTCATAAAAACCTAGAAAAATTCAATGAAATCAAAAAAGAATTAGCATTTGCCAGCATTATTAAATGCGCCGAATGTAAATCAACTATGACATCTACCTATACAGATAAAAAAACACCCACTGGCCATAAAAAATATTACTATTACAGATGCACAAAAGCAATGAAACAGGGATTTGTTTCTTGCAGTACCTGTGACATAAGCGCAACCCGATTAGAAAACACTATAACAGAGAATTTAAAGCGTATTGCAATAGACTCTGACTACCTAAGCAATCTTGTTATTTCTACCAAATTTCAAAACCAAGCACCCAAGTGTTTGGGATTCGAACCTGACACCAAATTTGACGATTTAACACCTGAAAAACTCCAAAACAGCCTAAAGTCCTTCATCAAAGAGTTTGCGCGCCGAAAAGGTTTTGACAAATCTCTTGCCGTGCGAACTTTCATTAAGCAAATTGTTTATTCTAAAGATAAGATTTCGCTTGAGTGGTATTATAACCGCATTGCCGACGATATTTTGAAAGAATTTGACTCT
>JBDROU010000040.1:0-54900 GCA_043809745.1 bacterium | reverse complement strand
GGGTAACGGGAGGAGGTTCCCGTACGAGAGCAAAACACCCAAAGAGGTAAGTTGCCGCACGCCGAACAAGGCCGCTTTCAAGCGGGCTTGTGAGGTGGGCGGCGACGGGGTAACCGTGAATTTGGAGAGCACCCAATGGTTGGTCAGCCGTTGTCTCTGCCGTTGCCGTTCAATCATCAAAAACAAGCTATTATAAAATAACCATAATTTGGAAGGAAGCCGTTAAGCCTTTCAATCTAAATCACTTAAAGCAACTTCAAATTCATTCAAAACAAACCAAATAAATCAAAGTTAATTCAAATTCAACAAATTACTTAAACTTGGTTTCTTTCTCTTTTTAAGTTAAATCAAAATCAATAAAAGAAAACCAAATTCTTTCTCAATAATCTTTATAATAAAAGAACATATAAACATAAAATCAAAAGGTACTTGATAAGCAAAAAAAACATCTAAAATGTGTGTCAGCGGGATAATTCAGAAACTATTTTTGTCCTTGTAGAAATTCCGAAAATCGTGTATTATATTCGGGAAACTGATAGTTATAGTTCGAGGGCATTCAGTTAATGCCATTAATGTTATTCTCATTATACTAGCGAAGCTCAAAGTGGAATAATAGTGTGTGTGTAAATGGGAGGGATTTGAAGGCGACCCGAGCGCTGCCAGTGGCAGGAGAAGCGAGGGCGCCAGGCTCCGAAGGAATGAGCGATAGCGAATGGATGAGGAGAAATCCCGTTGGGGCCATTAATTTTGTACTTGCCATACTAAGGAATTCCAAGTAGAACTACTAGTGTGTACAAGTTTGGTAGGGATTTGAAGTATTGTTTGTTAAGAAAACACTTCACAAAATACTGAAAATTTGTATAATTAATGATTAATATTAATTAAGATTCTAAATAAGTCCAAAACAAGGAGGCCGTTATGTCAAGGAAAGCTGTATCGTATAAGGAGTTAGGTCTTGTAAATACCCGTGAGATGTTTAAGAAGGCTATGGAAGGGAAATATGCTGTTCCGGCATATAATTTTAATAATATGGAGCAGCTTCAGGCTATCATAACCGCTTGTGTTAAATCCAACTCTCCGGTGATTTTGCAGGTATCTAAAGGCGCAAGACAGTATGCAAACCAGACTTTACTTTTGTATATGGCGATGGGTGCCGTTGAGTTTATGAAGGATATGGGCGGGAACATACCAATAGCTCTGCACTTAGATCACGGAGATTCATTTGAATTATGTAAGTCATGTATAGATACAGGTTTTTCTTCGGTTATGATAGATGGTTCAAGCTTATCGTTCGAAGAAAATATCGTGGTTACAAAAAAGGTAGTTGAATATGCTCACCCAAGGGATGTAACAGTAGAAGGTGAGTTAGGTGTATTAGCGGGGATAGAGGAGCATGTAGTAGCAGAAAAATCTCATTATACAGATCCTAATGATGTCCAAGAATTTGTGCAAAAAACCGGCGTTGATTCGCTTGCTATTTCAATAGGCACAAGCCATGGAGCTTATAAGTTTAAGTTAAAACCAGGTGAACAAGTCCCGCCGTTGCGGTTCGATATCTTGGAAGAGGTTGAAAGAAGACTTCCGGGTTTTCCTATAGTGCTGCATGGAGCAAGCTCTGTCCTTCAAGATTACATACAGATGATCAATCAATATGGCGGTAAAATGGATAACGCAGTTGGTATACCTGAAGAACAGTTGAGAAAAGCAACCAAGTCTGCTGTATGCAAGATTAATATCGATTCTGATGGAAGACTTGTAATGACAGCCTTAATTAGGAAGGTATTTGCAGATAAGCCGGGTGAGTTTGATCCTCGTAAATATCTCGGCCCAGCGCGAGAAGGATTGACAAAGATGTATATGGATAAGAACGAAAAAGTTTTAGGAAGCGCCGGCAAAGCTTAAATTATTTCTTTTTAAGATTTCTTAGCAAATTCGTCTATAGAATACTCAAGCGTAATCTTAAGTTTAAGTGAACTGGAATGTATATCGTTCGGGAAGATTGGAAATGGAGCTGCTTTTGTAATTGTGTTTAAGGCGGCGTTATTTAGAGATTTATAAAAGCATTTATTTAAGATAATTACATTCTGCACTTTCCCATCTCTACTAATCGTAAAAGATAAGGTTACTTTTCCTTCTTGATTTTTCGAGTAAGAAGATTTCGGATAATACTTATTATTTATTATCTGTGATCTTACTTGCGCAAAATATGTGTTAAAATCCCTGGCACCTCCGGTTTCGATATGTTTCACCTGTGCTGATCCGTCGGCATCTTTCTCTATTTCCCTCTGATTATCTTGCGATTTTACTGCATCCTTAATTAGTTTAGCAGACTTATTATTAATAGGTTTAATATTTTTACTTTTTTGTGAATGAGCAGGTTCTGGTTCCAGGAATATATCCATTAAAATAGCATCGTTAGCACTTCCTGGATAATTAATCGCACGGTTTGATATTACTGCTGCCAGAATTAAGATGTGGACAAATATCGATATTATAATAGATTTATTAATGTTCATTATATACTAAGTTAACTATTGAGCTAAATAAAAGAATAATCGAATTTCCAATAATATACAATATTTCTTTTGTTTGTGGCAATAGATTGATTAGAATCGAATTGCCTCACATTAAATGTTACCGAAGCATATGGTAAAAAACATGTCGTTGACTCATAAATATCCCATAGCTCACATGTCAAAAAAGAAATTAAAGAATGTTTAACGGGTTTAAATAAGAGATACTGCTCTGAGATGGACATTGCAATAAATATCGCGATTGTAAATGCTTAAAATACTTTTGCAGTGCCGCATTTTACACTTTCGGCCTGAAGCCATCAGTACAATTTTCTTGTTAGATGTTCCCTTCGCGTTCATATATTATAAGTATACCATTTATGAGCGCATATAGCTATCATTAATATGTCCTACCACGGATGAAGAAGATAGGTATTTGTATCCCATTAAAAACTTTATACAATATAATTATGAAAGAAAAATTATTACGCTCCTGTTTCATCGGACTTGTGAGTCTGGCAGTGCTCGTTGCTGTGCTTTCGCTTTTCTCTAGTCCAGTTGGGACGTTCCATGATGATGTGATCTACATCTTAGCAGCGAAATCGTTGCTTTCTGGGACATATTCAACACTATATACAATTCAGAATGAACTGTTAACAACCTATTATCCGGGATATCCGATGGTTCTTGCAATCTCATCATTATTTTTTACTTTCCATGAAATTACTTTCCGATTTGTAAATCTCCTGATGCTTTTTGGTACGATTTTAATATTTTACAGGTTTATAAAGAGAGAAGGGCAAGAGAAAATAGTCCTTTACGGTACGCTCTTGCTGATGCTTATGCATCCATTATATATCAGTTATATAGGGGCTGTAATGTCTGATATTACGTTTCTATGTGTAAGCCTTTTATTTATATATCTCGTTACAACGTTTGAAGACCACGCGCAGGGTAGGAAAAGGACAATCGTATTCTACAGTATATTATGTGTAGCAGTATTTTCATTTTATGTACGTCCAACTGGAATAGTAAATTGTGTATTCTTTTTGCTCTATCTGTTGTGGCGGCGCAAGTATGCTCTTTGTGTGTATTCGACGTTGTTAGTATGTATCAGCTTAAGCCCGTTACTTATATTTAATTATCTTGGAAGCGGTAGTGCTGTTCATTATATTGATTATCTACTTGAATGCCATGCTGCGGGATCTTATAGTCAAGTGGTAGAATCATTTATCACGATTATGTACAAGAATTGCAGATATTATATATTTTTATTGCTCAACAAAAGTATATTTTTGTTGCCTGATTCTATATTACAGAAGTATCTGATAAATTGTTTTTTTCTTATGGCTAATGGTCTTGTGCTTGTTGCAGGCTATACCGTGTTAAGGAAAAGTAGACGGATGCAGTTATACATGCTTTGGGCGGGAGTGTATTTTGTACTGCATATGTTTTGGGCTAATTTTAGCGGTAGATATCTGTTACCGCTGATCCCTCTTATAATCTATATGTATTATACAGGGATTATCAGGATAGCAAGTCGGTATACGGTTCGTGTTCAAGGATATATCCTTGTATTTATTGTGTTATGTAGTGTCATAAGTTTTATTCCCCCTGGGGTTCAGCGTGTAACAGTTTCGCTCCGTAATTATTTGCAGCGCACTGTAATACCTTATGATTATTTAAGATGGATTGATGCTAACATTCCTGACGCAGCGACGTGTATGAATTTAAACCCTGCGAATTTGTTCTATTATACGGGGAATAGAGGGATAGATTTCTATTATGAACCTAATGCTGACAGCTTCTTTTCATATGTAAATCAACATGGAATTGATTATATACTGCTTGAGGAGTACAGGTCAAAAATAAAGAGTAAATATCTCTTTGATCATCAAGTCGCAGGAAGTGCCTATGTGCGGTTGTTTACAATGCATGAACAACAAGGATTATTGGCCCGGTATATATCTGTGTATAGAGATGAAAAACATCATGTTGAGATCTATAAAGTTCAATATGATCCAACATTTTGCAATCGGTACAAAATCTTTAAACGATGCGAACAGTTGTATTTGTCTGGCAGGTATAACACAGCTGCAGAATTTATACCGACCATGCTCACTGAGTTCCCTAAAGCAGGCTCAGTACATTTATTAGCGGGATTTATTTACTTAAATTTGCAACAAAATAAAAAAGCATTTTTTCATTTCACACAGGCGCAAACTATTATTCCCTATAATCCCAGAGTGTATATGGGTTTTGGGATCATCCATGCGGTTGCCAATCAACGAGACCATAGCAAAAAAGCATTTCTAAAAGCTGAATCACTTGCTAGGGCAATACATGATTCCTTGTTACTAAAAAATATAATGATACTTAAGGAAAGTTTACAAATTATATAGAGAAATCTTCGTTACCGCTACAAAATAGATTAGCTATTGAAGGTGCAAGTAATTTATAGTAACATTTCCTATTGGAAATAAATGTAAAAAGGAGCATAATATGCAAGGAACAATCAAAGAAGTTTCTGGGAAGGTGAGTTTCGCAAATGGAGAGGAAATGAAATTTAATTCATTAAAAGATTTTTTTGAAATTTTAAGTTCTAAATCCGGGTCTTTTCCTGAATTTGTAAGCCTTTATGGGCTCGCTACTTCTGGAAAAACATACCAAGTGGTATTAGATTACTGCATGTTTGGTGAGCAGCAAATTGACATAGAGAAAATTAGATTCAGAAAATTCCAGAGGTATTTAGGAGATATACTTGTAGCAAAAAAACTAATTACGCCGGAAATTTTGGATCCTGCCTTAAAAATGCAAGAGCAGTCGCTTTATAAAGAAAGAATCGGGGAACTGCTTGTGCGCTTGGGTTATGTTACCAGTGATCAGATCATCGATGCGTTAACTGAACAATTAGGAATTAAATAAAGAGTAATGACAGGTTTTTGAATTTATGGGGCAGTAGCTCAGCTGGGAGAGCGCATCGTTCGCAACGATGAGGCCAGGGGTTCGATCCCCCTCTGCTCCAAGAATACGGTTTTGTTGGGTAATTTGAGTTAAGTGAAGTGTCCCCTTAACTAAAATAATAAAATTTCGTTTTATTAAAAGGAATGCTTGTGGCTAAAATTGTTTTCAAACAGAGAATCGCTCCGAATAATGTACTGATGAGGCTTTCTGCGCCGCGAATTGCCCAGAAAGTTTTGCCCGGACAGTTTATAATACTTCGCATTGATGAAAAAGGGGAAAGAATTCCTTTAACTGTAGCGGATAAAAATTATGATAAGGGTGAGATTACAATTATATTCCAAGAGGTGGGTAAAACTACTAAAAGATTAGGTACTTTAAGTGCGGGTGGTATGATCTTGGATTTAGTAGGGCCTCTTGGAGGTCCTACTGAAATTGAAGAACTGGGGACGGTCATTACTGTTGGGGGTGGCGTGGGTGTAGCAGAGGTGTATCCTGTCACTAAAGCTTTCAGGGAAAAAGGAAATAAGGTCATATCGATAATAGGGGCAAGAAGCAAAGAGCTTGTAATACTTGAGAAGGAGTTAAAGTCAGCTGCAGATGAGTTGTTTGTAGCTACAGATGACGGTTCTTACGGAACAAAGGGTTTTGTTACCGATATATTGAAAGAGGTACTAGAAAAAGGCATAAAACTTGATCTTGTTTATGCAATTGGGCCGATACCGATGATGAAGGCTGTTGGTGATGTTACAAGGCCTTATGGAATAAAAACAGTTGTAAGTCTAAATGCGGTTATGCTTGACGGCACGGGTATGTGTGGTACATGCAGGGTAACGGTTGGAGGTAAAGTAAAATTTGCTTGTGTTGACGGGCCTGAATTTGATGCTCATAATGTAGACTGGAAGGAGCTCATGGTACGGTCTAGCGCTTATAAATATGAGGAGCAGGAAAGTTTAAAAAGATATGAGCATGAATGTAAGCTAGAAAAACAATTATAGAGAATTTATAATTTAATATGGCTAAAGAGATTAATCCGAAAAAAACACCAATAAAACAACAGGATCCAAAGATAAGAGCTAAGAATTTCTTAGAGGTAGCATTAGGATACTCAGAAGAGGAAGCCGTAAAAGAGGCTTTGAGGTGCATTAACTGCAAGAATAAACCTTGTGTGTCCGGGTGTCCTGTTGAGATTGATATACCTTCCTTTATCACTTCGGTTGCAAAAGGAGATTTCAGGGGAGCAATTGCTAAAATAAAGGAAATGAATAATCTTCCTGCGGTTTGCGGCAGGGTTTGTCCTCAGGAAGATCAGTGTGAAAAGGTATGCACCTTAGCTAAAAAATGGGATCCGGTTGGAATAGGTCGACTTGAAAGGTTTTTGGCTGATTGGGAATATGGTGCAGGTAAGGGAGAGGCGGCTAATAAGGAAAATATAAAGGTTAATCCTCCATCAGGGAAAAAGGCAGCTGTTATTGGTTCCGGACCTGCCGGTTTGACATGCTCAGGTGAGCTGGCAAAATTGGGTCATTCGGTTACAGTTTTTGAAGCGCTGCATTTACCCGGTGGGGTGCTTGTATACGGGATTCCTGAATTCAGGCTTCCTAATGAAGTTATACTAAGAGAAGTTGAGTACATTAAAAAATTAGGTGTTAATTTTAGTTTTAATCAGGTTATTGGGAAAAGTCTTTCGATTGATGAGATTAAAGAAAGAAATTTTAAGGCATTTTACATTTCTGTTGGAGCCGGAGCGCCGAAGTTTCTTAACATACCGGGAGAGACATTAAATGGTGTTTATTCTGCAAATGAGTATCTAACAAGATCAAATTTAATGAAAGCTTACCTTTTTCCGGAATATGATACTCCTGTTAAAAGGGGAAAGAGGGTGATCGTTGTTGGAGGTGGGAATGTTGCTATGGATAGTGTAAGGACTGCTCTCAGATTGGGCGCTGAAGAAGGAATTATTGTTTATAGGAGGAGCAGAGTAGAGATGCCGGCCCGCATTGAAGAGATAGAGAATGCGGAAGCTGAAGGAGTAAAATTTAATTTTCTAATCAGTCCTGCAGAGGTGCTCGGTGATGAGAATGGATTGGTTACGGGCATGAAGTGTCTTAGAATGAAGTTGGGTGAACCTGATTCATCGGGTAGAGCAAGGCCGATACCGATTCCCGGTTCTGAGTTTATAATTGATGCAGACGTAGTTATTATAGCTGTTGGAACGGGCGCTAATCCTCTTTTATTAAAAACAGTGCCGGGACTAAAACTAACAAAGTATGGATATATTGAAGCTGATGAAATTACCGGGCAGACTTCCGTCCCGGGCGTGTATGCAGGCGGGGATATAGTTACAGGCTCTGCAACAGTAATATCTGCTATGGGTGCAGGAAAAAGAGCCGCAAGAGAAATCGACAAATATCTTAAAACAATATCTTAGAGAAAGTAAATTAAAAATCTTTCTGAATTACTGGCTGGTTATTCTTCGTTGTTTTCTTCTTCCTTAATTTCAATTGTGTGATCAATATCGCAGAATTCTGTAGGTTCTGTGCCTCTCTTAAATGAATCCAGTATTACATTAGGGCAAGAATTTAATCTAAGCTTGCCGCTGTCAGAATCTATCCTAACAAATACTATGTCCGGCGGTACAAAGAAATCCCGCGGCGGTATTTTTTTGATAGCTCCTTTCATAAAATTTGTCCAAAGTGGAACTATTGTGCCGGAGCTGGAGAGTTTATCTCCTAATGGATGGAAATCATCATAACCCATCCAAACACCGGCAACTAAATCGGGTATAAAACCAATAAACCATAGATCGCGGAAATCCTGACTTGTGCCGGTTTTGCCGGCTGTAGGTCTTCTTAATTCTCGTGCCCTTCTGCCGGTACCCCTCAGTACTACTCCCTTAAGCAGATCAACCATTAGATAGTTTGTTATAGAATCAATTACTTCAGTTTCATGCGGAATATGCTCTTCAAGAGTTCTTCCTTGGTGATCCTCCACCCTTCTTATAGAAAATGGTTCTACATTAATACCGTTGTTTGCATAAGTGCCGAACGCATTTGTAAGTTCCATAAGGTTTACTACCGATGTGCCTAATCCTAAAGAGAGTACCGGATCTAGGTGGGATTTTATTCCCATTTTTCGCGCTAGTTTTACTACAAGAGGCGGGCCAACTAAATCTATTAGTCTTACAGATACAAGGTTTCTTGATTGCTCAAGCCCTCTTCGTATTGTAACAGGGCCGAAATATTTGTTGTCCCAGTTTTTTGGGACCCATGCTTTGTCGGGCCCAAATACAGCTGAAGCTAACTCTACTGAGTATGTGTCTGTTGCGCTTTCTAATAATCTCCAATCCCTTTCGTCATTGTAGTACGCTAAAGGCAAATCGTTAATTGTAGTGCTGGAGGTAAGTCCTTCTTGAATTGCAGCATTCCATACAAAAGGTTTAAATGTTGAGCCCGGCTGTCTTTGAGCCTGTGTGGCTCTGTTGAATTGAGATTTTTTAAAGTCCCTGCCGCCTATCATTGCTCTTATTGCTCCGGAAACAGGTTCCATCGCAATCAGAGAACCTTCCACATTAAGCGTATGCGTTGATATTACGACATATGGTGTTATTCCAGGATCGGGAAAAAGTTCTGGTTTTGTTTCCATAAGTTTATTTAATTCTGTTACTTTTCTTGCATCGAAGTCAGCCAGATAATTAGAGAATTCTTCTTCAGCAGATTTTTGAATATCAATGTCAAGAGTAGTGTAGATAGAAAGCCCGCCTTGATAAATAGCGTTTGAGCCGTATTTGGGTTCAAGTTTGATGCGGATGTATTCTACAAAATATGGCGCAACCTTCGGTATCTGAGGTATCTGTTCGGTTATCAGAGGGAATGCATTTGCTTCCTTTTCTTCCTCTTCTGTTATATACTTCAGTTCTCTCATGCGTTTTAGCACTATTTTGCGTCTGCTGAAAGCTCTCCAAGGGCTCTTAAACGGGGAGTAGTAGTTAGGCGCTCTGGGGAATCCCGCAAGCATAGCGCATTCAGCAAGCTCAAGTTCCTCAACCTTTTTTGAAAAGTAGAGTTTAGAAGCAGATTGAACGCCATATGAACCTTTCCCAAAGTATATTTGGTTTAGATACATCTGTAAAATCTCGTGTTTGCTGAAATTATATTCGAGTTGAAGAGAGAGTATTAACTCCTTGATCTTTCTTGTTATAGTTCTGTCCTGTGTAAGAAAAAGTACTTTGGATAACTGCTGAGTTATAGTTGATCCGCCCTGGCGTACTCTGCCAGCGAATGTGTTTATTATAAACGCGCGGACTATTCCTTTTATGCTTATGCCCCAGTGTTTGAAGAATGCTTCATCTTCTATCGCAATGACCGCATTTTGCAAATCTACCGGTATTTTCGATAACGGGATAAGAGTCCTGCGTTCTGTATATAATTCTGTAATAAGCTTATCATTGTTATCGTAAATTTTAGTAATCAATGATGGTGTGTATTTATCCAAGCTATAGATTGAGGGCAAATCGGTCAGAATGTGTTTAAAATAAAATGATCCTGTTAAAACGAATATGAGTAATGCTAAATAAAAAGTATAATAATATTTACGCCACATAGACATGATTATACTATTAGGTTCCGGAGCTTGCAATAGAAAATTGGAATTGATATACTATTGCAGCGAAAGCAAAGCACAAAAGCCGTGAGATCGCTCAAAAAGTCAGTTATTACAATTCAAATTTTTTAACTTTATTTTATTAGGATTAATATGGGGTATCTTGTTTTAGCACGTAAATACAGACCTAAAGCCTTTTCGGAAGTAATTGGCCAGGACCATATATCAAGAACATTAATAAATGCGCTGAAGTTAAATAAGTTAGCGCATGCTTATATATTTTCTGGTCCGCGGGGTGTCGGAAAAACAACAATGGCTCGTATTTTGGCAAAGGCGCTTAACTGCCAAAAAAATGACACTCAAGAACCGTGCAATGAATGTGCTGCTTGTATAGAGATAAATAAGGGCAGTTTTATTGATATTATAGAGATAGATGGCGCCTCTAACCGCGGTATTGACGAGATGAGGACATTAAGAGAAAATGTCAAATTTACGCCTGTTTCAGGCAAATATAAAGTTTATATTATTGATGAAGCTCATCAAATTACGCAGGATGCTTATAATGCGCTCCTTAAGACGCTTGAAGAACCGCCGGGACATATTTTATTTATACTGGCTACAACAGATCCTCATAAGATACCTGTCACTATTTTTTCCAGATGCCAGAGATTTGTTTTTCATCCTTTAAGTGCAAATGATACATTAAATCATATCTCAGTTATAGCTACGAAAGAAGGCATAACAGCAGAAGCAGAAGTGCTTCCCATGATTGCGCTTGCGGCAAATGGTTCGCTCAGAGATGCACTTAGCATATTAGATCAGCTCATATCATTTAGCCAGGGCAATATAAAAGTTGAAGATGTGCGTTTTATACTCGGTTATCTGCCTGATGAATGTATTACGCAGATGCTTGCATCTATCTCTAATCACAATCCAGGGGAGGTGCTCAACTTATTAGATGAGATGTTTCAACAGGGATTTGACTTATCGCAGCTTGCAAAAAATATATTGGAGTGTTTTCATGCTATGCTTCTTATAAAAAGCGGTTGTATCATCGGGAATACCACGTATATATCTCAGGAAGTGCTTTCTAAACTGCAGGAATCATTTTCTGAAGAAGAGTTAGTAAGAAATATAGAGTTATTGGATAAAGCTATAATAGAGATGCGCAGGAGCGGTGAGTTCAGGCTGGTATTGCAGATTTATTTATATAGAATTTCTGCTCCGTATATTTCTTTAGATGCGGTTTTGCAGAGATTAGAGGTGTTAAGTAAATCTAATCCGCCAAGGACTTCTGTTCCTGAGGGATTGGTAAAGTCAGCTGAAAGGGAAATTCAAACACCTTTAGGTGAGCTTAAAGAAAAAAAAGAGGAAGATAAACCTTGCAGTGAGAAAAAAACTGAACAAAAGGTTAACCCTGATGAGAACGCTGCTAACACTAATGTTAATATGGATGAGAACAATTCTGATAATTTATCAAGCGAATGGGATAAGATAATTGAAGAAATAGAGAATATAAAGCCGTCACTTTCATCAGCGCTTAAAAAATGTCAAATCTTAAAACTGAATATTAATCTAGTAGAGCTTCAATTACCAGATAAATATAACTTGGAATTTTTCGAAAGGCATAAAGAGTTGGTTATTAAAACCGTAAGAAAAAATCTTAATAATAATGATATAGCAGTAAAAACAAAGATTGTCCCTTCACTTAAAAGGAACCTTCAGGACGAGATAATTAATCATAGAAATGGGTCTTCGGATATGCCGCCGGATGGAGCCGAAGAATTTAATAATGATTTCTTATCTGAAAATGAAAATATAGTCGGGGATGAACAACAACTTGGTGCTAAAGAAGAAGATCCGGGCGTAAAGAAGGTATTGGAAATGTTTTCAGGAAAGGTAGTTTCGGTTAATAAAAGGCAGGATAAATGAAAACATTGCATCCGATCGCTAAAGTTGTAGATTTGTTTAGGAGTCTGCCAGGTGTAGGCCCGCGAATGGCAGAGAGGATGGCCTATTATTTAATAAAAAGCCCGGCTGATTTTACCAAAAATCTTTCAGAAGCTATAATAACTTTGAACGAAGTAATTCATTATTGTTCAGTTTGTACGAATTTTACAGACAAAGAGATATGCGAGATATGCAGTGATTCTTCAAGGGACAAGAGTACTATTTGTGTTGTTGAGGATGTCCAGGGTCTACTGGCAATCGAAAAGGCGAGTCATTTTTCCGGTTTATATCATGTGTTGCATGGATGTCTAGCGCCATTAGAAGGTATAGGCCCCAATGATTTGACCATGAGCCGTTTAACTCAGAGAGTTAAAAATGGCGATGCGGAAGAGTTAATATTAGCCACAAACGCTACCGTAGAAGGTGAAGCTACAGCCACATACATCCACCACATATTAAAATCTTTCAAAATTAGAATAACCAGGATTGCTCAGGGTATACCAAGAGGCGGTGATTTAGAGTATACAGATGGGATTACATTAAAACAGGCATTTGAAGGTCGCAAAGAGATGATTTAAGAATAGAATCATTGTGAGGTTAAATAAATGGGCTCAATAAAGAAAATAGGATTACTTACGGGAGGAGGTGACTGTCCGGGTTTAAATGCGGTGATTCGCGCTGTAGCAAAAACCGCTATCAATGATCATGACATAAAAGTAATTGGTTTTGAGGATGGTTTCTTGGGCACGCTGGAAGGTAAGTTTCAAGTACTTGATTTGAAAGCAGTTTCAGGTATTCTTGCTCTGGGAGGGACGATACTCGGAACTTCAAATAAATCAAATCCGTTTGCAGTTATGATAAAAAAAGGGGAAGGCTTCCAAGTCCGTGATGAGTCTGATAAAGTGGTTGATTTATGCAATAAATTGGAATTGGATTGTCTTATATGTATAGGTGGGGATGGAACCTTAAGTATGGGTTATAAATTTTATTTAAAGGGTTTGCCGGTAATAGGTATCCCAAAAACCATAGATAACGACCTATCCAGCACGGATGTTACTTTTGGATTTGATTCAGCTGTTTCCACAGCCACGGATGCGATAGACAGGCTCCATTCTACCGCGATGTCTCACCATAGGGTTATGGTAGTTGAGTTAATGGGCAGATATGCCGGTTGGTTAACTTTAATTTCCGGTATCGCTGGTGGAGGGGATATAATACTGATACCGGAAATTCCTTATAGATTCGGTAAAGTTTGTGAAGCGGTTATCAAGAGAAATATGGAAGGAAAGAGGTTTAGCTTGGTAATAGTTTCTGAAGGCGCAAAACCTGTGGGCGGGGATATTGTTATAAAAAGAAAGGTAAAGGATAGCCCGGACACAATACGGTTGGGCGGTATCGGAAACAAACTAGCAATGGATATTGAAAAAGCAACAGGTCTTGAAAGCCGGGCTACTACTTTAGGGCATCTTCAAAGAGGGGGATCTCCTACAGCAAGAGATAGGCTACTTGCAACCCAATTCGGTTATAAAGCGGTTGAATTAGCGGTAAAAAAAGATTTCGGCAAGATGGTAAGCCTACAAGGGAATAATGTTACGGCCGTGCCTATTAAGGATGCTGTTAAACAGCTAAAACTTGTTGATCCAAACTGCGAACTTGTCAGAATGGCTAAGAGTGTTGGCACTTCATTCGGCATTTGATTGAAACCCCAGAACCTTACTTTAATATCATAGAGATTTTGATGCAGGATCCTCTTTTTGGATGTCATGTATTTTGGAAGCAGGCATTAGTAAGCAGATCTATTCGTTGTTTAAAACAATTAAACTTTATATAATTAAAATTATATGATTGATAAGCCAAATAACGAAACCACAATCCTTGATACAATTAAAAGTTTCATTAAAAATTATCCATTTATCGTAATTTTGTTTTCCTTTTCGCTACTGGTGCGGATGCTGGTCTTTTTTCTCTATTATGATGATTTTTGGTATAAGACCTATCTTATAGACGATTCTCTTTATTTTTCGTGGGCGCACCATATCTTAACCGGCGATATTCTGAGTTTAGCCAAGGGTATATTCACAATGAACCCGGGGTATCCCTATACACTTGCGGCAATTTATTTCTTATTTGGCAAGGCTACCTACTCCCCCCATATAACTCAATACATAGTTGGTTCAGTTAACGTTGTTTTGATTTATGTGCTCGCTAAAAGAATATTTAACAAGAATGTAGGTATTGTAGCAGGGATAATCGCTTCGCTATACGGGATGTCAATCTTCTATCAGGGTAAGCTGTTGGGCCCTTTATGGATCAATTTCTTTAACCTGCTTATGCTTATATTTCTCACAAAAGCAAAAGATGAAAATAAGCCGAAAATGTTTTTATTTTCAGGTTTATGCTTGGGGGTATCCAGCCTTTATTTGCCAACGGTAATCTTGTTTATACCTTTTGTTCTGTTATGGATTTTACTTATTTACAGGGATTTTATTTTTATGAGTTTTTCCAAACTAATAAAGCCATTAGCTCTTTTTATACTTGGAATTGTTATTGTTGTATCCCCGGTGATGATAAGGAATTTTATTATAGACAAGAAGATTGGCCTGGTACTTACTACTTCAAGCGGCGGCGCGAACTTTTACATCGGCAACAATCCAGAGGCGAGTGGATACAACGCATGGCCTTCGTTTATTAGATATTCTCCTGCGCATATGCACGAAGACTTTATGAAGGAAGCAAAGAAACGTACCGGAAAGGATATGACAAACAGTGAGGTTTCCAGTTTTTGGTTTAGTGAATCAATAAAATGGATTAAAAGTAAGCCGAAGGATGCATTAAAACTATTTAAGAAGAAGTTTATTTATTTTTGGAATGCGGTCGAGCCGCCGGATAATTTTATGATGGATAGTGTGGACAAATTTACCAGGATTTTTGGCATACCGTTAATCAGATGGGGATTAATAGCTCCATTTTGTTTGGTAAGCTTGATTTTAAGCATAACATACCGTAAAGGATTACTCCTGTTTCTTTATTTAAGCGCATATTTTGTTATGAATATGCTCTTTTATATACTTTCCAGGTACCGATTCCCTGCAATTATTGTTGTCATAATTCTTTCAGCTGCAGGTATCGTGTGGTTTTTTGATCAAATAAAGCTCAAAAAATGGAAGCATATAACAATCATTGGGCTAGCGCTTATCTTAGCGTTTCTCTTTGTTCATAAAAAAGTGATACTTGGTGAACTTGAGTGGAGCAAACATTATTCGATAGGCGTCATATACTCAAATACAGGTCATATAGAAGAAGCTATTGAGGAATTCAATAAATCAATATCATTTAACAATAAGTTTGCTCCGAGTCACATCAATCTGGCTAATATCTACCTTCAGCAAGGTCAATATGAGCTTGCTGTTAAGCATTACATAGAAGTGGAAAAGTTTTCCAAAAAAGATGCCCCTGAGATAAACCGCATTGCGGGTGAAATTTATTTATATCATCTAAAAAACTTTGAAGAAGCGGAAATCTATATTAAAAAGTCAATTTCCTTAGACAACAATAGGGCTTACAGTTCGCTCGGGGATCTATTCCTAAATCAAAGCAGGTATAATGAAGCGGAAGATCTTTTTAAGAAACTTTATGCGGGAGATAGGAACAACTATTTATACGCCTATAAATTAGGATTAGTTTATTTTTATAAAAATGAGTTAAAAGAAGCAGAGAAGTATTTTAAGGAGTCTCTGTCCCTAAAACCGGATTTTCAGGATGCAGCAGGTGCATTACAGTATTTAGAAAACAATAGGATAGAGGGACATTGATCAGAGATTTCTGATCAATATGTGAATATAACTTTAATAAACAAGGAGCCAACCGGTTTTATACTTCCTTTTGTTCGTAATTGCAGAGTTTAAGAAGCATGCATTCTTTGCATTTGGGTTTTTTTGCGTTGCATATTGCCCTTCCGTGAAGTATAAGCAGATGGCTGAATTTAATCCAATGTTCTTTAGGTAAGAGGTCCATTAGATCCAACTCAATTTTCTCCGGGTTGGCATTCTTAGTTAGCCCAATCCTCTGACTTAAGCGTGATACATGGGTGTCAACAACTATGCCTGATATTATACCGTAAGCGCTGCCTAAAACTACATTTGCTGTTTTTCTTCCTATACCTGGGAGAGTAACTAATTCTTCCATAGTTTTTGGGACTTTGCCATTAAATTTTGCTTCAATGATTTTAGTTGAGTTAATAATGTTCTTAGCTTTGTTCTTGTAAAATCCGGTTGAATGGATATCATTTTCGAATATAGATATATTTGCTTTTGCATAATCACTGGCGGTCTTGTATTTCTTAAATAAATCCTTGGTTACTATGTTAACGCGTTCGTCCGTGCATTGTGCGGATAGTATAGTTGCAACGAGCAGTTCCAGCGGATTTTCATGAGAGAGAGCAGTTTTTGCTTCAGGATATTTTTTTAGCAGCAGCTCAACAATTATTTTAGTTTTTTCTTTTAAGTTCATGGTTTTTTATTCCCAAGCAGGTGAATGATTTTTTTTGTTGCAAATGTGTTTATTACGTTATCAGGTTCTAACCAGCCTTTGCGCGCTACACCTATCCCGAGGAACATATCATCAATATCTTCCATAGTATGCGCGTCAGGATTTATTGATATTAAGACACCCTTCTGTTTTGCGTATTTAAGGTATCTCCAATCTAAGTCAAACCTTTGAGGGTTAGAGTTAAGTTCAATAATTTTACCATATTTAGCTGAATCGTCAATTATTTTGATTAAATCAATTTTATATCCTTCTCGCGCCAGAAGCAATCTTCCGGTTGGATGCCCCAGTATGGTGAAGTATGGGTTCTTTATGGCATTTAGTATTCTGTTTGTCATCTCTCGTTCCGGCATATTAAACCTTGAATGGATGGATCCTATGACGAAATCTAATTTAGATAGAATATGTTCCGGATAGTCCAGAGTGCCATCCGGCCTTATGTCTGATTCTATGCCTTTGAATATTTTGAAATCTTTATATTTTATGTTAAGTAAATCAATTTCTTTAATCTGATTTAATAAATCCGGTTCTTTTAGGCCATTTGCATAATAAGCCGATTGTGAATGGTCACATAATCCTAAATACGATAGGCCTTTTGAGATACAGCCCTTGACTAAGGTTTCTATGTCGTTGATCCCATCGCTGTATTTGGAGTGCACATGAAGTACTCCCTTTAGATCTGATTCTTCAATTAGTTTTGGAATTTTATTCTGCTCAGCTGCTTCTATCTCGCCCATATTTTCTCTTAATTCCGGCGGTATAAAAGAAAGATTCAATTTACTGAATATTTCTTCTTCAGTTCTGCAGCGAATAAGCTTATCCTGCTTGAAAAGACCGTACTCATTCATCTTGATCCCTAAGTTTTTTGAACGGCCTCTCATAGCGGTATTATGATCCTTGCTTCCGGTGAAATGGTGAAGAGCGTACGGAAAAAGATCACTTTCAACTATTCTTAAATCAACATTAATCCCATCAATAAGACGTATACTGGTTTTTGTTTCGCCTTTCGCGATAACAGCGGATGTTTCGGTGAATTTAGTGAAATATTCCATTAAGTTTTTAACATCGCTTCCGGAAGCTACTATATCAATATCTTTAACTATTTCTTTATGACGTCTGATGCTTCCTGCTAAACTTAAATTGGTAAATTTTTTGTTCTTCTTAAGATATTCAAGAATTCTGCCGGCCTTTAATTGAGCAAAATCATATAAATACTGGCCTGAAAACTGATTAATATATTCTATCCCTTTGAGAATGTTGTCCTGAGTTTTTTTGCTAAAACCTTCTATATCAATAAGTTTGTTGTTTTTGCAGGCAGATTCCAGCTCACTTATGGTGGTTATGCTAAGCTTTTCATTCAGCAGGTGTATTTTCTTTGTCCCCAGACCCGGAATCTTCAGCATATCTACTAATCCGGCAGGCACCGTTTTCTTTAACTCTTTAAGGAATCCAAGCTTTCCCGTTCTTACCAATTCTTTAATTTTTTCTGAGATACTCGGGCCTATGCCTTTTACATCTTGAATAGTTTCTGATTCAACATAATTTGCAATATCATCGTTTAAGGTTGATACTTTTTCGGCGGCAGCTTTGTAGGCTCTTATCTTGAACTCATTATCTTTTTTTAGAGCTAAAAGTGTAGCTACTTCTTCCAATACCTTGCTAATTTCTTGATTATTCATTGTGTGTCTGAATTTTATATTTTTTTAATTATAGTAAAAAGGAGAAGCAATAACAATATACTTTAAAGGATATTGTTATTATGATAAAATCTACCCATGTTCCTGACAATAAAAACAAAAATTATAGTTTCAGTGGCTTGTATTATTGGACTGGTGCTCTGGTTTTTAGCTTTTTTGCTGAATGGCCAGCTTGAGATGGTGGATATTTTCAATAAGGTCTTGGCTGATAATTTCCAAGCAATCAGTGTTGCAGAAGGATTGAAGCATAATTTTATTATATACGATGACAGCGTGTTCCGCTATTTGGTTACAGATGATAAAACAATATTAAATGAGAGCCAGAGAACAAAACAAAAAATTTCCGAAAAAATTATGCAGATGCGCAAAATGGTCAATAGCAATACAGAAAAGCAGCTCTTAATTGAATTGGATAAAGAGATAAAAATATATTATTCGCAGGTTCAGGATTTAATAAAGGATTTTAAGTCTGTTGGGCAAAAGAAAAAGATTTTAGGATTGCTTCTTCGGGCAGATGAGAAGGCTGTAGGAAAAGAGATACCTAAGTTGGAGCAGGAACATACAGTAGCTTTGCTGACCGCGGAAGGAAGGGCCAGATTAACAAAAATATATACGATGTGCGAAAAGCTGGTGGATATAAATCGATCTAGATTGGAAGATGCGGAAGAGAATGTAGGCATGATTTTAAGCCAGAGTCAGGATTCTGCATTTAGATCCGGAAGCGTTATAATTTTGATAATTATTTTTATAGCGTTAATACTTATTGTCAGTATTGTTTCGCCTTTATCCAAGTTATTGGCCGGGGTTAAGAAAGTAACGGAAGGAAATCTCGATTTAGAGATACAGGTAAAGAGCGGTGATGAGGTAGGAAAACTTACAAATTCATTTAATACGATGACCAGAAAGTTAAAGGAAGAACATAATAAGCTGCTTACACAGACTATTACAGATCAACTTACAGGTGTGCATAATTTCAGGTTTTTTCAAGAATTCCTGAATAATGAGCTCGGCAGGGCTGTCAGATATGAAAGTCCAATAACTCTTTTAATAGCCGATATTGATTATTTCAAGCATTATAACGATACTAATGGCCATCAGATGGGTAATGTTGTGCTTAAGGATGTAGCAATGATTATGAAAGAATCTTTGAGAAGAGAAGATTTTATCGCCAGATATGGCGGAGAAGAATTTGTTATAGTTTTACCTGAGACACCTGAAAATGGCGGTAAAAAAGTAGCCGAAAGAATACGGCAGAGCGTTGAACAATACGAGTTCCCGCTTGGAGAAAAACAACCTAATAAAAGGTTAACTGTTAGTATCGGCGGCACAAGCTTCTCTCCAAAAGGAGATTTCTCAAAAGGTATTATTGGGAAACAGCTTATTGAAGAAGCAGATAAAGCACTATATGAAGCAAAACAAAAGAACAGGAACAGGGTAGAATGGTTTACAGAAGCAAAGCAGTAAAATCAAGGGCGTATATGGATGGCAATAAGGAAACTACAGGCAGATTTGTAGTGCAGGAGCATCACGCAACCCGTCTGCATTATGATTTTCGTTTGGAGATGGGGAGTGTGTTGAGGAGCTGGGCGATACCTAAAAATGCGCCATTAACCAAGGGTATCAAACGGCTTGCTATTGCAGTTGAGGATCATCCGTTGGATTATCTCGATTTTGAAGGCAGAATACCCGAAGGCCAGTATGGCGCCGGGAAAGTAGTAATTTGGGATAAGGGTGAGTATTTATTATTAAACATGACCAAAAAAGCTATTGAATTTGCAATATATGGAAAAAAACTTGCCGGCAGTTATGTCTTACTTCATTTCAAGGAAAAGCAATGGCTGATATTTAAGAGATAAAGATTAGAGGTCTCTAATAATCTTAAATTAAAAAATTTATGTTTAGGAGGTATGTGCTAGATGGTTGATGTTCAGAATATGTATGATAGAAGGAAAATCGATATAGATAAAGTAGGAATAAAAAATATTAAATATCCGGTTGCTTTGAGGGATAAGGATCATGAAATCCAGCATACCGTTGCTGACATAAATATGTATGTGTCATTACCTAAGAGATTTAAGGGTACACATATGAGTCGTTTCGTGGAGGTTTTGAATAGGTATCAGCTTGAGATTGATATAAGCAATCTGAAAGAGATTCTTCAATATATTAAGGATAAATTTAAGTCAAAAGAAGCTCATCTGGAGATGAGATTCCCATATTTTATATCAAAAAGAGCGCCGGTAAGCAAAGCTCAAGGGCTTTTGGAGTACAAATGTCATTTTAAGGCTTTGCTCGGCAGAACTAATAACTTTGATCAAGTATTTGGGGTTGAGGTGCCTGTAACAGCTCTGTGTCCGTGTTCTAAAGCTATAAGTAGGTTTGGAGCGCATAATCAAAGAGGGATGGTGAATGTGAGTTTACGCGCTGAATCATTCATATGGATTGAGGATATAATAAATGTAGTCGAGAAATGCGCTTCAAGCCAGATATATTCACTGCTAAAAAGAGAAGATGAACGTTATGTGACGGAGCAGGCATATAAAAATCCAGTATTTGTGGAGGATATTGTTAGAAAGGTAACTAGGAAGCTGTCAAAAGACAGCAGAATTACGTGGTTTACTGTTGAAAGTGAGAATTTGGAGAGTATCCATAACCACAATGCTTATGCCTATATTGAAAGAAGGAGAAAGTAGCTGTGTTTGATTGAGGTAAAAATATCAAAAAAACATTTGACAAATATGTCTTTTTTGATTAAAATCTATCCTTTAACAAATAGAATTACAATATAATTTAGGAGAACATTGTGGCAGTTGCGCTTAGATTCCAACGAGTAGGAAAGCCCAAAAAGGGTTTTTATAGGATGGTAGCTATCGATGTACGCAAGAGGCGTGATGGCAGGCCTATTGAGGTTATTGGCCATTACGATCCTTCACTGCAGGAGAATAAAGTTACTTTTAAAGAAGAAAGATTGAATCACTGGATTTCTAAAGGAGCTATACTCTCTGAAACTGTTAGGAGTCTTATTAAAAAGAAGAAAATTTCGGATACTTTACAATAAGATTGATCGATAAGGAGGGCGAGAATGAAGGAGTTAGTCGAGTATATAGCTAAAGCCTTAGTTGATAATCCTAATGAAGTTAAAGTAAGTGAAGTTACTGGAGAGAAAGCTACCATTATAGAGTTAAGAGTAGCTGATAATGATAGAGGAAAAATTATCGGTAAAGAAGGAAGAATAATAAAGGCTATCCGCACTATAATTAATGCTTCCTCAGCCAAGCTCGATAAGAGAGCAACAGTAGAAATAGTTGAATAAGAGTAATTTGCTTTGTGTCGGTTATATAAAAAAAGTCAGCAGAAAGAAATTCGGCATTTACATAAAACTAAATAAAAATACTTTTTGGGAGCCAAAAAAAGGCAAGACAATAGTAGTTGGCGAAGAAAAGTACTCTATTAAAGAAGTATTGGAGTCAAAAAACCTTCTTTTAATAAGTCTTAAGGGAATAAGCGATTTTAAAAAGCTGTTTGGCTTTATGGGATTAAATGTTTTTGCCCCTCTAAAGGATTTCTACCGAGAAAGTTTTTCAAGGGATATGCTAGTAGGCAGTACAGTAAAAACTGAGACTGGTGAAATTCTTGGTTGCGTCAAGGACATTATTAAGACTGGAGCTAATGATGTTTTAGAGGTGGAAGGCACCAAGGAAATCCTGCTGCCTTTTACACAGCTTTGTGTTAAAAAAGTTGATGTTAAGGGAAAAGAGATTACTGTTAGAAGTCTTGATGGGTGGATAGAGTAATGCGCATCGATATACTCTCTTTATTCCCCAATGTTTTTAAGGGTTTCTTGCAGGAAAGTCTTATAAATAAGGCTATACAAAAAGGGATAATAAAAGTAAATTTAATAGATATACGCTCTTTCGCATTAGATAAGCACAGGATTGTAGATGATAAGCCGTATGGAGGCGGAGCCGGTATGGTAATGAAGCTTGAACCTATCTATGCCGCTCTTAAATCTATAGGTGCTTTGAAGACAAAAAGAAAAAAAGTACGGGGCAGTGAACCAATTGTTATTCTACTGACACCGCAGGGTAAACTCCTAGATCAGAAAACTGCAGGGAGTTTATCTAAAGAGAAGCATCTGGTATTTATTTGCGGGCGTTATGAAGGGATCGATGACCGTATAAAACATTTTATTGATGTTGAGCTTTCTATCGGCAATTATGTATTAAGCGGGGGGGAGCTGCCTTCAATGGTGGTAATTGAAGCTGTGGCAAGACTTCTCCCGGACTTTGCTAAAGAGGCTGAATCGATAATTAACGACTCTTTCTATAACGAGCTGCTTGATTGGCCCGCATATACTAGGCCATTGGTTTTTAGAGGATTAAAGGTGCCAAAAGTATTGACTTCTGGAGATCATAAAAAAATAGCCTTATGGAGGCAGAAGAAGGCGTTGGAGTATACAAAAAAGAAAAAACCATTTTTATTGAGAGAAAAAAATAATGAATAAACTAGACAAATATTTAAAAACAAACTTAAAGAATGACATCCCTGAATTCAGGGCTGGGGATCAAGTGAAGGTTCACGTAAAAGTTGTTGAAGGCGGCAATGAGAGAATTCAGCCTTTCGAAGGTGTCGTCTTGAGACGCAGAGGCGGCGGTATGGATGAAACATTTACGGTTCGTAAGATATCTTTTGGGATGGGAGTTGAAAGGATATTCCCTATTAACAGTCCAAGAATTGAAAAAATAGAGGTAATACGATCCGGCAAGGTAAGAAAAGCCCGTCTTTATTATCTGAGAAGTCTTTCCGGAAAATCCGCGCGTATTGAAGAAGATAAGCAAAGATAATCAATTTCTTTAGTCCTTTTATTGAACAACCCTTAAATTGGAATTTCTATACAATTAATTGACTTATAAAGTACAGTAAAGTAAAATGCTGTTAGGCAGTGGCAGTATAAAAAACACCTTTACTGATGCTTAAAGGTATATGTTAAGAGCAGCTAATAAAGAGCCCATAATGTTTTTATTAGATATTAGTTCCGATGACCAAAAAGATGTACGTGTCAATAATGTAAAATTAGAAACATTTCAGTTCGATCGACAGTTTAGACAGAGAGAAGAAAAATTGCTGGCTGGCATAGATGAAGCTGGCCGTGGTTCACTAGCCGGGCCGGTAGTAGCTGCATGTGTTATACTGCCTCCTAATTTTAACTCAAAAAAAATAAAAGACAGCAAAATGATGACTTCAGAAGAAAGGGAAGAAGCTTCCATGGAGATTAAGAAGAAAGCTATTTTATATTCAATATCTTATGCAGACCATATGGAGATAGACCGATATAACATTTTACAAGCAACATATCTTGCTATGAAGCGCGCATTTTCAAGTTTAAGATTTAAGCCTGATACCCTTTTAATTGATGGCCCCAGGGCCCCTATATTTTGCTCTAAACAGCATTGTGTAATAGATGGCGATAAGAAAAGTCTTACTATTGGCGCCGCAAGTATTCTAGCGAAGGTTTTTAGAGATAGATTTATGAAAAAATATCACAGGTTCTATCCAAAGTATGGATTTGACAAACATAAAGGTTATTTCACAGCGCTTCATAGAGAAACTCTTAAACTATACGGCCCTTGTCCGATACATAGGGTGAGTTTTTCTCCAATAAGAGAGCTATGTTTCAGTGAAGCAGAACTTCTATGAAAAAATCAAATGTACTAATAGGAATTGAAGGGGAAGACTGCGCCAAAAGATTTTTATTGGACGCGGGTTTTAAGATTTTGGCTACTAATTGGAAGAGTAAGTTAGGGGAAATTGATATTATAGCCAGGGAAAGCACTACAATTGTGTTTGTCGAGGTTAAAAACAGGAGCAACTTCGGTTTTGGATTTGGTGAAGAAGCAGTTAACAAACTTAAACAACAAAAGATTATAAGAGCCGCTATCAGTTACATTAAGCAGAATTTGCTTGAAGATCATGATTTCAGATTTGATGTAATTGTTGTGCAAAACAGAAAAATAAATTATTATAAAGATGCATACTCTGCAGAACATTACTATATGTAAATTAATTCTATGTTATTCAAACTTTTTCATGCTAAATTTAAAGAAGGAATCTCACTGTTAAAGAAGGGGGAACTTGATAAGGCAAAAGAAGTTTTTTTAGGCATCTTAAAAAATAATCCCAAGGATGCAGATGCGGTATTGGAGCTCTCGAGGATTCATTTTAAGCAAAATGACATTACTCGAACAAAAGAATACCTTTTGAAGCTGCTGGATTTAGACTCCTCCCCAAAGATGAAGAAATCAATATTGGAGATAACAAATTGGAGATTAATATCAAGCAATAAGTATTATAATCACCCGCCAAGTTTCTCTCGAGATGGGCGCTGGCTGGTTTATGCTTCAGTTAGAACAGACACGAACGGGGACGGCATCATAAATAGTTTGGACAACACCGGGTTATATTTGTATGAATTTGCGAAAAATAAGGAATATAGAGTAGTAGATGACAAATTTCATAATACATATCCTACTTTATCTCCAGATGGCAATAAGCTTTTATATATAAGCGCGCGTTCTTCTGATTCCCAAACAGGTCTTATTGATAGGCATAAAGGGAATGTATATCTGGCAGATTTGCAGAGTTCCAAAGAAGAGCAGCTACCTATAACCGGTACTGTAAAATTCCCCTCTTTTTCACCTGATGGCGAAAAGATTACGTATTCGTGCTGGAAGGAAGGGGCGGATAGGAGCGATATTTATTATTATGATTTAAAGGAAAAGAAAGAACATCCGGTTACTGCAGGATTGTTTGAATCGACTTTCCCTCAGTTCAGCCCCGATTCAAAAAGAATTGTCTATAGTTCCTGGCGTCAAGATACTGATGGTGACGGGATAATAGGGATTAGAGATTTTTCATCAATTGTTCTTGTTGATATAGATACCTTGCGCGAAATCATTATTTCGGCTGATTTGTGCGATGATTCGTACCCAGGATTTTCTTTTGATGGTAAACACATTGTGTTTTTAAATCGCAAAAGAGATACTAATAAAGATGGGAAGATTGATTCATTGGACAACGCAAATATATTGGTTTATTCTACAAAAAATAAAGTTAGATCGATGTTAGTGAAGGATAATTTCTATAATAAATTTCCATGTTTTTCATATGACAGCAAAAATATAATATTTCTGTCTTCCTGGAGAAAGTATACATTATTCAGTTATACACATGAGGATTATTTTAATAACAAAGGCATTTATAAAGTGGACCTGGCTTCGCGAAATGTTATTAACATAGTTAATGAGAAGTACTATGGCTGCAGATATACGGCTGTTTCACCTACTGAACCTAAAGTTGCATATCTTTCCTGGCATCAAGCATCTAGCAGAGGTATCTATATGGCAGATTACGAGCGTCTTCCGGATGTTAATGAACTAAAAAGTTATATAGAAAACAATTTACAATAACTCCTGGAAATACTATAATTAGTGTGCTAAATTTGGCTTAAAGAAGATTAGTTTTTTCGGATAGCAAATATTAAGCAGGAGGAGATTTAAAACATGCATAATAATCTGCTTAAATTATTCGGCAAATTGAGAAGATTCGATAAAAACCATCCAGAAGAGGGTTTTCAAGTAACCCCAGATGGAGAAAAGATTCGTATTGAGAGAAGGGAATCCGGTAGAAGAAAAATGCCGGATAGAAGATTTGCGCCGCGTGAATCGAGTATTGAGAGAAGGGTTCGTAATTTAGAAAGAAGACTTGGCGTTGATTGGCGTACCTGGATTAAGTGATCTCTTCTAAATCTTTTATCCCCTTATTAATTTAAGAAATGAAAAAAATCATTTTTGTTGCTGCATTGACAGCCATGCTGTTTATTACCTATTTGCTCCCAGCTGTTTATGCTGAGAAATCATCAAAAATTTATATTTTACGGGTTGAGGGTGTTATAGATCCTGTTATAGCAAGCTATATCAAGGACGGGATTGCTGAAGCAGAATTAAATAAAGCAGAGGCATTATTGATAGTGATGGATACGCCTGGAGGATTATTAGATTCAACACGTAAAATTATTTCGGAGATGTTAAATACAGAACTGCCAGTAATAGTATATGTGGCGCCTAAGGGAGCCAGAGCGGCGTCTGCAGGGGTGTTTATAACTATGGCGTCTGATCTGGCAGCTATGGCTCCTCTTACACATATCGGTGCAGCGCATCCCGTAAGTATCGGCGGTGGGTTCCCTATGCCGAAGCCCCAGGAGAAGCAGGAAGAATCTGCGAAAAATGATGAGGGGGATGAAAAGGTTCATAATAATCAGGGCAGTATAATGGAAGAAAAGGTAGTTTCTGATGCTTCTGCGTATATAGAAAATCTGGCTAAAGAAAAGGGTAGAAACTGGCAGTGGGCTGTAAAAGCTGTAAGGGAAAGTGTTTCAATTACCGCAGAGGAAGCTAAAAAAGAAAATGTGATAGAATACGTTGTAAAGAGCATTGATGAGTTGTTAGAAGTAACCGAAGGGACAACTGTCGAAAAGAACGAAAAATCAACAACTCTTAAACTTAAGGATGCATTAAGAATAGAGTTTGTTATGACCGCATTTAAGAAGTTCCTCCATGTAATTGCAAATCCAAATATCGCTTATATATTGTTGATGCTTGGGTTTTATGGTTTAGTTTACGAATTTTCAAGTCCTGGTATTGGATTAGGCGCTGTTTTTGGTACCATAAGTTTAATTTTAGCGTTCTACGCGCTGCAGGTATTGCCTGTGAATTATGTCGGGTTGATATTGTTAATACTCGGACTTATTCTAATGTTATTGGACTTGAAAATTGCCTCGCATGGTATACTTACTTTAGGAGGTGTTGTGTCATTTATTCTCGGTTCGTTTTTTCTGATTGATTCATCTGCTAAATATCTTAAAATTTCTGGTGGTATAATTGCAGGGGTTGCTGCAACAACGCTGATATTTGTAGGGTTTGCGGTTAAAAAGGTTGTAGAAGCGCAGAGAAGCAAACCAGTTACAGGCAAGGAAGGTTTAGTTGGCGAAAGAGGTGAGGTTAGAGAGGAGCTTAAGCCCGAAGGCATGGTATATGTGCACGGTGAGTATTGGAATGCTTTATCTGATGAGGAATGTGAAGTTGGCGAACAAATTGAGATTGTTAAAGTTGATCATAATAAACTGATTGTTAAAAAGGTTAAAAGTTGACAGAATAAGTAATATCTACTTATGTAGATAAATTTTTTCAAGGAGGTCTTTATGTCTTTTATGTTGACGCTTGTTATTGGCGCGGTGATTTTGCTTTCAATGGCGGTCAATATCATCCCGGAATACGAACGCGGGGTGGTATTCAGATTGGGCAGATTGGTGGCTGCCAGAGGGCCTGGACTTGTTTTAATTATTCCGTTTGTTGAAAAGATTCAGAGGGTAAGTCTCAGAACGCTTACTCTGGATGTGCCTTCTCAAGAGGTTATAACCAAGGACAATGTTTCTGCTACAGTGAATGCGGTATGCTATTTTAGAGTTTTGGACCCTAATAAAGCTGTTGTAGAGATCCAGAACTATATACTTGCAACTTCTCAAATCGCACAAACATCATTAAGGAGTGTTGTAGGTGAGGCAGATTTGGATGAGCTGCTAAGTCAGAGGGAAAAGATTAACTCTCGTTTACAGAAGATTATCGATCAGCAGACTGATCCCTGGGGAATTAAGGTCAGCATTGTGGAAGTTAAGGATGTTCAAATTGCAGAGCAGATGCAAAGGGCAATTGCTCAACAAGCTGAGGCTGAAAGAGAGAGAAGAGCAAAGGTGATAAATGCTGAAGGTGAGTTTCAAGCCGCGCAGAAGCTTTCAGAAGCGGCAGAAATAATCGCGAAAAACCCGATAGCTCTGCAGTTAAGGTATCTTCAAACAATGAAGGAAGTTGCGGTTGATAAGAACTCAACAACGATACTGCCGATTCCAATTGACTTGTTTAAGCCGTTTATTAAGTAACTTATTAATTATTAAGAGGAGATGACACTAAAAGTGTCATCTCCTCTTAATCGTGCTCCAGTAAAAATATAGCCGAGTATTCGTTCTATTTCTTTACACCATAAGTGCTTAATCTTCCAAAGAAAGATCTCATAGCTCGCAGTTAAAATTAATTTACAAAAATATTACATCGTTATTATATGGAAATTTTATAATATTATGTATGCCGAATACCTCAGTATTACTTGTTAATTAAGTTTTATGAAATGCTGTCAAAAACTAAAGTCAATTTGCGTATTATTAGTCATATTCTCATTGGTTTGCCCGTCTAATTTATTCCCTCTTAATAAACTTGCTCCGGCAGGAACAAATGAATTTGGTGATTCCTTAAGTCTCGATGCGGTTGAAAAATTGAGTTTATCGCCGGTTCAAAAACAAAGATTTGAAAAGATATACGGTTTAAGTTATGAAACTCTTTCGGCCTCAGCTCAAAGAACTGCGGCGCAATTACAAAAGCTGTTTGACAGGATTGCCGATTGCGCGCTTTGGAGAAATATTACAAAAGATAGAAGCGAAAAATTGAATAATATAATTGAGCTTAATATGGATGATCCAATAAATTTTAAGATAGCATTGCTTGAGAGCGGACTATTCGATCCTCATAAATCATTAAACAATCTTAGTTTATCGATATTAGTTGAATTGCTGTCGGTGGGCGAAATCAACAATACGGTTAAGGCTAAAGCTTTCGAAATAGCAGATAAAATAATGAAATCAGATAAATCTGTAGTTTCACGCGTTAGAGGCGCTGAGGTTATGGGGTATTTGGGTGAATACGGAGTAAAGCATCTGCTGAATTTAGTATCTCCGCAGGAAGAGCAAGATATAAGAAATGCTGCGATGTCTTCAATGATCAAAGAAGAGGTTCTGCCGCATGCCATAAAAATGTTGTTGAGAAGCTTGATTGATACAGAAGACGAAAGTTTCAGGGATTATGTGGCTTTTGTATTGGATAATATTACATCACTTAATCGTGAATACATAAGATCCCTGTACGGAGAGAACGGGGAGAGTGCGGCTGAAAAGCTTGCAGTTGAAATATTCAGCAAAAGCAAATTCCCAACGTTCATTGATTTTATCTCTTCACCATTCTTTGGAGTAAATCTTACTAAAGAAAAGGCTTACATTTTAGAATCAAACCTTACTAAACTAATGGATTTTCGCGCATCTGTTTCTGAAGGCATTTTTAATAAATTAATGTTAGGATACGGTTTCCCCAGCGTATGCAACTGGATGGAAATGAAAGAAGCACGCGCTATTTATTTTTTAGCTGATTTGGTTATAGATGGAAAAGAAGTGGAAATCAGCAGGGCTTTTCGCAAAGTTTTGGAATCAAATGATTCAAAATTAACGCAGGAAGTTGTTATGCTGCTTTTGGCAAGACAAGAAAAGCTCGACACCAAGTTGATTAAGGATTTTCTTAGTTTAATATCCGAGAACCCATCAAAAAACAGGCAGGTAATTGCTTTTTTAATTGTGGCTTTGAAATTGAAAAGAATTGTAATTTCTGAAAATGCGTTTATTCAAGAATGGATCAGCAATTTACTTAACAGTGATATAAATGATGTTTATTATTTAGCAAACATGCTCATACGCTCCATACCTTACAGTTACGACAGGACTCCCGCATTTCCCGAGAAAATTAGGGAATATTCAAGACTGATAGATGAAGTATACGGTCAGGGGAAATTTTTTTTCTTTAGCTATATTCGATTCAAAATGCACAGGAATCCCAGCAGTGAGGACAGAGAATTTATAGCTTCAATTATATCCGGCATAAAAGATAATAATCCGGAAGGTATACGCTATTTTGTTAAAGAAGTGCAAAAAAAGTCTGTAGCATTAGGAGACTTGGAACCGTATCTGAATAACGCATTTATTCAGCCTTTTCATAAAATTATTAATGAAATTAGCAGTATTTACAGCAATGAAATAGGAGCGCAAATTGATGATCCGACATTAATTCCTCTTGAAAGAATAGATGAGATCTGTCTTAAGTTAACAGAAGGGAATACAAAAGAAAGAGAAATAGTAAAGAATCTGCTTAAATTGTACAAGTATTTGGTAATGCGATATCCGGATATTAATTCTATGAAATCATTTTTATCGAAAGATGCATTAAGCGAGTCAGTAGTTGAATATTTAAAATCTGAAAATTATTTTGAAGCAGTAAAAGAAATTGAATCTATTAGAAGAGAAACTAAAAGAAAATTGCTGAAAAAAGTAAAGCTGCAGCCGATTAAGGACACTTATATTAAAAGGCATGTGGCTCCGGAAAAATGGGGATTCCTGGATTTTGGTTCTTACACAAGATATAGCGAAGCAAAGTTCGAGGCTTTTAACAGGGATATCGAACTTGAAATGCATGAGGATCATATACTGGATTTATTGTTTATAGGAAGATACTCAAGAGCTGTTAAGTTTATTCAAGATGAGGCTTCGAGCAAAGGAGAAAGAAAAAACCCCTTATCGAAGGATGTGCAGGTTAACTTGGGTTTTATTATTGATTGTGTGAAAGCTATATTAGATAAAATAGAGCTGCAGGGGTTAGCTCCAAGACGGTTGATGGAGATAAAAACTTTGCTTGATACGCAGACGCTTACTTTAAGCCAATTAAGGGATATTCTTTCAAGACTTATGGAAGAGCATGTCAGGTTTATAAACTTCTTCAATTATACTTATGGAAGTATCCCGTACCAGTTATCGAGAAACATTAAGAGAAGCGAGTTTAATAATGCGTACAAAGATCTGCGTACGGAAACCGAATTAAACAAAGATCAATATTGTAATTATATCCAAGAAGTATTTGTCGGTAATTTGCTGGCTGAAAACGCAGTTATAGAATTATTTGAAAGGTATGTTCAAAGCGCAAATGAAGCTGTTGAAATTTGTTTAGATGTTTTTGAAGATGGGGTTGTTTTAAGAGGTGAAGATTCTGATGTTTTAGTGGTAGATCATAAAAAAGCCGATGATGATTATTCCCCCGCGATTATGGGCGGGAAAGCATACAGCTTACTGCAGTATTCAAGATTAAATATGCCTGTGCCCGAGTGGAGTTGCTTTACTACAAATGTATTTAAAGAAAAAGATTTGTGGAAATTGGATGGGGCCAGGCATGACGAATTCAAAGAGATGGTCGTAGATGCTGTATTAGCCATTGAAAAGACTTCTAAAAAAGCCTTCCCCTTTAATTTCAATACGCTTGATGCAAAATTAAGGCAGAAGATTATTCGAACACGTGAAGAGCATAATATTGACACCCGCGAAATTTTACTGATTTCTGTTAGAAGCGGGTCATATATTAGTCTGCCCGGTATTTTAGATACCGTAATTAATGTGCCGATGAACGATGAAATATTAGCAAAAATAATTGAGAGCAGCACTAATGAATTATTCGCTTATGATCTGTATCGCAGTTTTCTTGCTACTTATGCTGAAGCTGTTTTCGGTATTGAAAAACAAAGGTTTTCCGATTTGATTGACAGCTTAAAATCTAAAATTGCGGCCAAAATGAACTTGAAAAAGGAAGATATTAATATCAATGAGTTTAATAAAGAGAATATGATAGAACTTATAGAACTTTTTAAAAACGAATTTGCAGAAAAAAGAATAAATCTTAAAGAGAAGTTCAAAGACCCATTTCAAGTGTTGCTTGAATGCATAGAGTCTGTGTTTAATTCTTGGGATAACTCAATAAACGATGAATACAGAGCACTTTATGGTTATTCTCATAATTGGAAAACTGCTTGTACTTTAGAAAAAATGGTTTTTGGAAACTTAAATCGGGATTCTGGTACGGGAGTAGCTTTTACTCGCGATCCTGTAACGGGAGCGTTGGTGCCAATTGGAGATTATAAATTTTGCGCTCAGGGGACAGATATTGTAGGCGGGATCAGTATTCATTCTATGTTAATTAGCAGAGCTCAAATTGGTGGAGATTCCAGCGTCAGAGTTTTGGAGGATATAAATCCAGGAAGATTTAAGCAAATTTCAGATATTGCAGAACAGGTTGACGCTTTCGAGGGTGAACCTTTTGAAATTGAGTTAACTACAGAAGCTCGAGATGAAACTATAACTTATCTGCTTCAGGCAAGGCCGGTTCCCATTACAATTCAGAGCACAGTTTGCAAACTTCATATTAATGATGAGGTCCCTGTTGCTAATGGCGTTGCCGTATGCGGAAGCGGGGTTGTGGGCAGAGTGCTGGATGCCAGTCAGACAGGATTGAAAGATTTAACTCAAAAAGTCGATATACTGCGCAAGCAGATGGATGAAGCAGGGGAAGATGCTTTAAAAATAATTATCCTTTTCAAGTATATTACTCCGGAAAATGCATTAAAGATAGCCATGCCTAATGTTGACGGAATATTATCTATGGCTGTGACATCCGGTCATGCTTCACTTGCGGCTATTAGAGAAGGGAAAACCTATATCGGAGCGGTTAAGAATATTTTTTATGATGACTCGTTAAATAAATGGCTGATCGAAGATAAGCTGTTGGAAGAGGGTATAAATGGCGATATAATAAGCGTAGACGGCCAGCAGCCTTCTCAAAGCATTACAAGCGGGAATATATACAGGGGAGCGGTTAATTTTGAAGTAGTCCAATGCCGCGGTTTTGAACTGATCGTTCAACAAAAAACAAATTTTGACTCGCCTGCAAAAGCGGCTGCGGATAAGCTTTTCGATTATAGAGATGAAATTCTCAAATCTCACTAAAAAGTTTCTTCCATTATTATCTTGAGTCCTAATAATTATCAATAGTATAATATAAAATTAGTAATATTTAGTTTTTAACGTTTGTATTTGGAGAAAAAATTGAACATTGGAGCACGTTTCTTAGATAACGGCGGAATTGAATTCATACTTTGGGCCCCGCTGCTAAATAAGGTTGAGTTAAAAATTGTTTCACCAGAGCAGCAGCTAATCCCGATGGTAAAAGATGAAAATGGATATTGGAAGGCAGAACTGAAAAGCTTATCATCTAACGCGACCTATTTGTACAGGCTTGAAGGGAATAAAGAGAGGCCGGATCCAGCCAGTTTTTTTCAACCTAAAGGCGTGCACAAACCTTCAAAGATAGTTAATCATAATTCTTTTATATGGCAGGATCAAGATTGGCGGGGTATAGATTTATCCAGGATGATTATTTATGAGCTGCATGTTGGTACATTTACCGCTAAAGGTGATTTTGATTCCATACATAAAAAGCTGAATTATTTATCTGATTTAGGTGTCAATACAATAGAAATAATGCCGGTTGCGCAGTTTCCCGGCAGCAGGAACTGGGGTTATGATGGGGTTTACCCTTTTAGCGTTCAAAACTCTTACGGAGGGCCCGATGCTCTTAAAAGATTGATCAACGAGTGCCACAGAAGAAAAATTGCAGTGATTTTAGACGTGGTCTATAACCATCTGGGGCCCGAAGGAAATTATTTGATGGATTTAGGGCCTTATTTTACCAATAAATATGTAACACCCTGGGGTAACGCGATTAATTTTGATGATGTTTATAATGAAGGTGTAAGGAATTATTTTATTGAAAATGCTTTATACTGGTTCAGGAATTATCACGCAGATGCGCTTAGACTCGACGCCATACACGGCATTTTTGATATAAGCGAGAAACATTTTCTTAAAGAACTCGGAGAGAGTGTGGAGAAATATTCAGCCGGTCAAAATAGAATGGTTTACCTAATAGCAGAAAGCGATCTAAATGATGCCAAGGTTATAACTCCAAGGAATAAGGGCGGATATGGCATAGATGCGCAATGGAATGATGATTTTCACCATTCCATTCATGCGCTTATTACGGATGAGCGTAAGGGATACTATTCTGATTTTGGTTCTGTAAAACAGCTTGAGAAATCATTTAATGAGGGTTATGTTTTTTCAGGGCAGTACTCAAATTATAGAAAAAGAAATCACGGTAATTCTTCCCGTAACAGAACTGCCAATCAATTTGTAGTATTCTCTCAAAATCACGATCAAGTCGGGAACAGATTAATGGGGGATAGACTTATTAGTTTGGCAGGATTTGAGGGCGCTAAACTCGCCGCTGGTTCTGTAATATTGGCTCCGTATATGCCGCTTTTGTTTATGGGTGAGGAATACGGCGAGCAAAGGCCGTTTCTTTACTTTGTAAGTCATACCGATAAGAGTTTAATTAAAGCTGTGCGGAAGGGGAGAAGCGAGGAATTCAAGGCTTTTGATTGGAAGGGCAAACTGCCGGATCCGCAAAGCAATAAAACATTTTTAAGGTCAAAATTAAATTGGGGGAAAATAAATCAGCGTAAAAGAAAAATTTTGCTGCAATTCTATAAAGAGATTATTTCCTTAAGAAAGAGTTTGCCTGCTTTACTGCAGTTGGATAGATCAAAACAAGAAGTTAAAGGATTTGAGAATAAGAAGATATTGATAATGAAAAGATGGAATGATAGTTGCTTTACAATCTGCATATATAATTTTAGCAATCAGATTAGCGAGATCGAATATAACTTTGTTGGCGGGAGTTGGAAAAAGATGTTGGATTCATCAGAGACTAAATGGAACGGCCCCGGGACGCAAATCCCTGATATAATAGAAAATAACAGTAGGATAAGCTTAAAACCTGCAAGTTTTTGCTTATTTAAGAAAGAGGAAAATTAATGAAACGGCATATATGTATTCATGGACATTTTTATCAACCGCCCAGAGAAAATCCTTGGCTGGATGCTGTCGAGATGCAGGATTCAGCTTCGCCTTATCATGATTGGAATAAGAGAATCACAGCAGAATGCTATGCGCCTAATACAGCTGCCAGAATTCTTGGTTCAGATACAAAAATAATAGACATATTAAACAATTACACAAAAATCAGTTTTAATTTTGGGCCTACGCTGTTATACTGGATGGAAAAAAATGAACCGGAAGTGTATAAATCAATAATCCAAGGGGATAAAGAAAGTAAAACCAAGTTTTCCGGACACGGATCTGCTATCGCTCAGTGCTATAATCATATGATTATGCCGCTTGCCAATGAGATGGATAAAAGGACACAAATAATCTGGGGATTGAAGGATTTTGAGTATAGATTTGAACGCAAGCCTGAGGGGATGTGGCTTCCTGAGACGGCGGTTGACTTAAAAACGCTTGAAATTATGGCCGAGTTCGGAATTCTTTTTGCTATACTTGCGCCTCATCAGGCAAAGAGCGTAAGAAAAATTGGCTCAAAAAATTGGAAAGATGTAAGCGGTTCTAAAATCGATCCAAAGATGCCTTATTTGTGCAATCTGCCTTCCGGGAAGAAAATAGCATTGTTTTTTTATGATGGGGGCACCTCCCAGAGTATTGCATTCGGGAATTTGTTAAATAATGGAGAAGAATTTGCGAATCGGTTAAATGGATTATTTGATAATGCTTTAGATGAAACTCAGCTTGTGCATGTGGCAGTTGATGGGGAAACATTTGGGCATCACCATTATTTTGGGGACATGGCGCTTGCTTACTGTTTGCATTATTTTGAGTCCAATAAATTAGCCAATATAACCATTTATGCTGAGTATCTTGAAAAATATCCTCCGACATTCGAAGTGGAAATATTTGAAAACTCTTCTTGGAGCTGCGCGCACGGGATAGAAAGATGGAGAAGTAACTGCGGATGCAACTCCGGGATGAACCATGGATGGGCGCAGGATTGGAGAGCTCCGCTTAGAGGAGCTCTGGACTGGTTGAGAGATACACTAGTAAATTTCTATGAGGAAAATTCTCGAGAAATTTTGCGCGATCCCTGGGAAGCGCGCAACGATTATATTGAAGTAATAATTGACAGATCTGATGGTTCTATTAATAGTTTTCTCAGTAAGCATTCATTGCGGGAGTTATCAGGCAAAGAGAAAATAAAAGTTATTAATCTTTTGGAGATGCAGCGTTTTGCGATGTTTATGTACACAAGCTGCGGATGGTTTTTTGATGAGGTTTCTGGCATTGAGACGGTTCAGATAATTCAATATGCCGTGAGGGCGATTCAGCTGGCCAAAGAGATAGGCAAACTTGATTTGGAAGAAGCGTTCGCAAATTTACTTGAGCGAGTGCCGACTAATATACAAGAATTTAAGAATGGCGGGCATATATACGAATTGTTTGTAAAACCAGCTTTGGTGGATTTCCTGCGCTTAGGTGCTCATTACGCGGTATCTTCGCTTTTCAAGGAGTACGAGCAAACAGCAAAGATTTATTGTTACTACGCAAGAACTGAAGAGTATGAAAAACTTGAGAATGGCAAACAAAAGCTGGCTCTGGGTAAAATGTTGCTTCGTTCTGAAATTAACGGTGAGGAAGCACTTGTAAGTTTTGCCGTACTTCATCTGGGGGATCATAATTTTATTAGCGGAGTGCGTGAGTTTCAGGGAAACAAAGAATACGGTGATATGAAAAAAGATTTAAAAGAAGTGTTTTCCAGAAGTGATTTCGCTGAAGCCATGCGGTTGCTGGGGAAACATTTTGGGTCCAGGAGTTATTCATTATGGCATCTATTTAAGGATGAACAAAGGCAAATTGTAAAAGAAATTTACAGCGCTAATCTTGGTGTTATGGAGTCTACCGCAAGGCAGATTATGGAAAATAATTATCCTTTAGTAAATATGATGAAAGAACTGCGTATACCTTATCCCAATCTTTTTAAATCTATGATAGCGTTTCTGATTAATACTGATATACACAGGTTGCTTGAGCAGGAAGAAATTGATTTTAATGAACTTATAAAAATAGCAGATGAATCTGTTAAGTGGGGCATAGAGTTGGATAAAAAGGAGTTGGGATATAAATTAGCTCAGAAGGTTGATATCCAAATGGAATCTTTTTTTAAAAAACCGGATGATGTGAATCTTCTGGAAAGAATAAAAAATACGCTTGCTGTTCTGGATATAATCCCATTGGAGCTGAATTTATGGAAATCGCAAAATGCCCTCTTTTCGATCTCTAAAAAGATGTACGATGAGATGCTTAAGAAAAAAGAACAGGAAGAAACAGCATCAAAATGGATTGATTATTTTACAACAGTTAGTGAGCATATGAAGATCAAAACTATCTAATGAAGATCCCTCGAGCTACCTATAGAATACAGTTTAACAATTCTTTTGGTTTTCAAACTGCCAAAAGTATTATTTCATACCTAAAAAACCTTGGAATTTCTGATATTTATGCATCACCAATATTCGAATCAATTAAGGGAAGCACTCATGGGTATGATGTGATAAATCCAGGGAAACTTAATCCTGAATTAGGTACAGAATCTGATTTCGATATGTTGATAAAGGAGCTGCAGGATGCGGGTTTGGGATGGATACAGGATATTGTGCCTAATCATATGGCGTTTGACGGCCAGAACGATATTTTGATGGATGTACTGGAAAACGGAAAGAATTCCCAGTATTTTAATTTTTTTGACATTGACTGGGAACATCCATATGAAAGCATCAGAGGAAGGCTTCTTGCTCCTTTTTTAGGGAGATTTTATGCCGAGTGTCTGCAGGACGGGGAAATTTTTTTGGGTTACGATGAGGATGGTTTGCATATAAGGTATTATAATTTAATGTTCCCGTTAAGGGTGGATTCATATTATAAGGTATTCTCCCATAATATTGAAAATTTAGATGCTATGCTTGGTGAAGGCAATACAGATTCTATAAAGTTGGCGGGTATTATTAATATGTTTAAGCTGCCTTCGGATACAGTGCAGACAGCTCCCGCAGACCAAAAGGAAGAAAATAACCAGAACACGCAGAAATCAGGAGAAAACCAAAAAACAAGCAATGGAAAAGCGGATACTGAATGGACCGGAATAAAGTATGCAAAAAAAATGTTGTGGGAGCTGTATAATATTAATAGTGGAGTAAAGCGATATGTAGAAAAAACTATCTTAGATTTTAATGGGGAGAAAGGGAATCTTGAAAGCTTCCAGTTATTGGATAATCTACTAAGCGAACAGCTTTTCCGGCTGTCTTTTTGGAAAGTAGCTAATGAGGAAATTAATTACAGAAGGTTTTTCAGCATAAATGGGCTTATCTCACTAAGAGTGGAAGATGAAAATGTTTCTTCCTATACTCATTCACTGATAAAAAAGTATGTAAAAGAAGGGAAAATAAACGGTTTAAGAGTTGATCATATAGACGGGCTGTATGATCCTGAAGGTTATTTAAGATGGCTTTCAGAAATAACTGATAATACATATACTGTTGTAGAAAAAATACTCGATAATGGCGAACAGATACCATCCTCTTGGGCTGTTCAAGGAAGCACCGGGTATGATTTTTTAAATAAATTAAACGGCATATTCTGCAATATAAAAAATAAAAGAAAATTCACATATGAGTATGCCAAGTTTACTGAACTTCGGATGCTTTATACCGAGTTGGTTGCGGAAAAAAAGAGATTGGTGATCGGGAAGCATATGGCGGGAAATATAGACAATCTTGCCAGAGATATAAAAAGGATTTCCGGCAAAGACAAATTCGGGATAGATGTTACGCTTTATGGATTAAGGAGAGCATTAGTTGAGTTTATGACCATGTTTCAGGTTTACAGAACTTACATAAATGCGCAATCTTATAGTGATAATGATCAGAGGTATATAAGGGAAGCTTTAGAAAAAGCTATTATGAGTAATCCGGGATTGATTTATGAGTTCCGATTTATAGAGAGGTTTTTTGCTCTCGGTTTAGATAAAAATTTAGATAAAAACGAAAAAAATGAGTGGCTTAAGTTTGTTATGAGTTTTCAGCAGTTTACAGGGCCTTTGATGGCCAAAGGATTTGAGGATACGACATTTTATGTTTATAACAGATTAATTTCATTAAATGAAGTTGGCGGCAATCCGGGTGAGTTCGGGGTGTCTTTAAGAGACTTTCATAAGTTTAATATGGATAGATCTGCGCGCTTTCCGAATTCTTTTAGCGCTACTTCCACTCATGATACAAAGAGAGGCGAAGACGTAAGAACAAGAATAAATGTGCTTTCAGAGATCCCTAAGGAATGGAGAAATAATCTTAGGTTGTGGAGCAAATTAAACAATAAAAAGAAAAAAAATGTTAACGGCAGAGAAGTTCCGGATGAGAATGACGAATATTTCCTTTACCAAACTTTATTAGGTACATTCCCGTTTTCTGAAGATGATTATGAATCCTATGTTGAAAGAGTAAAGCAATATATTGTGAAAGCTGTCAGAGAAGCCAAGGTGCATACCGCATGGTTAAAGCCGGATGAGGGTTATGAAGAAGCATATTTGGATTTTGTCACTGAGATACTGAAAAAGTCTGAAGACAACCAGTTTTTAAAAGAATTTATGCCACTGCAAAAGAAAGTCGCTCATTTCGGAATAATAAATTCGCTAGCGCAGCTCTTAATTAAAATAACGGCTCCGGGTGTTCCCGACTTCTATCAAGGCACAGAGGTGTGGGAGCTTAATCTTGTTGATCCGGATAACAGAAGACAGGTTGATTTTATAAATAGGATCGGCATACTTGATGAATTAGAAAAAAAACAAAATGAAAATCTGGATAATTTATTGGCTGAGCTAATTAACACTAGAGAAGATGGTAGAATAAAGCTTTTTCTTATGCATAGATTGTTAAATGAAAGAAAAGAAAATTCAGAACTATTTCTGCATGGCAGTTATGTCCCGTTAGAAGTGAGCGGACAGCTTAAAGATCATGTCATAGCTTTTGGGAGGCAATGCCAGGATAAGTGGGCGGTAATAATTGCGCCCAGATTCCTCACTTCGGTTTTGCAGGTAGGGGGACTTCCGCTTGGTGATGAATTCTGGACAGATACAGCGGTTCATATGCCTTCGGAAATAAAATTGCTTAAAAATACTATAACTCAAAAGAACATTCAAATAGAAAGCATTATTAAGGTTGGATCAATCCTCAATCAGTTCCCTGTGTCGTTATTAATATCATAGGGACAACCCCCTATTTTATTTTTGTTTATTTTAAAACAATATTTTGTTACTAAAAAAAATAGGGAGTTGTCACGATTTTTCTAATAAGGGGCTGGCCATAATTTATAAAATTTCGCTTGGAGATAACTATATAATATCTTAAAATACAATTAGTGAGTAATGTAAAAAGGACTTTATTAATGAATCAACTAAATTTAGGCTGCGGTCAGTTCCCTAAAAAAGATTTTATTAATGTAGATATTGATAAAAGCAGCAAAGCTGATCTTATATGCAATCTTGATAAATTTCCGTACCCTTTTAAGGATCAAAGGTTTGATTTAGTGACGGCAGAACATCTTATAGAACATCTGGAAGATCCATTTAAGGTTATGGCAGAGTTAAATAGGATACTTAAATATGGCGGAAAACTTGTTATTAAAGCACCGCATTTTAGCAGAGGTTTTACTCATGCCGGCCATAAAAGAGGCATTGATGTGGGATTCTCATATTATTTCAGGCCGGAGTTTAGTGGGGGATATTCGGGAACGAAGTATCTATTGTTGAAAGTAAGATTTAGGTGGTTGGCGCAGGAAGAACTGAAAAAAAGTGTCTTATCACCGGCTGTATTTTTTATAAGCCGGCTTTTGGGCAAATGCATAGATTTTTTTGCTAACATCTCGCCTTTATTTTGTTCGAGGTTTTGGTGTTTTTGGGTTGGTGGATTTGACGAGATTGAATTTCACTTCCAAAAACCTCATAGAATTAGTTGAGGTGCTTGCATTGAGTATTAAAAATAGCTAGAATCTAATTCAAAAGAAGAGATATTTACAATAAACTAAGTTATATTTTAAATGGAAAACTTAAGTATAGTTATACCAACCTATAATGAAGCAGGAAACACACATCTTTTATGGGAAAAAATTACGGATGTAATGAGAAAAAACAGTTTTACCTATGAAATAATTTTTGTTGATGACGGATCTTCAGATTTGACCTTTGGAACGCTTCAGGAACTTAGCAAAAAAGACAAGCATATAAAAGTTATTAGGTTAGCCAGAAATTTTGGTCAAACAGCAGCTTTGTCTGCAGGTTTTGATAATGCCCAAAACGAGTTAATTATAACCTTAGATGCGGATTTGCAAAACGATCCTGAGGATATCCCCCTGCTAATATCGGAATTACGTAAGGGATTTGACGTAGTAAGCGGGTGGAGAAAAAACAGACAGGATAATTTGCTGCGAAGGATTCCAAGTTTTTTTGGGAATTTAATAATCTCAAAAGTAACCGGAGTATCACTAAAAGATTACGGATGCACACTGAAAGTTTATAAGCGTATTTTTATCGAGAAACTCGGTTTGTACGGGGAGATGCACAGATTCCTGCCCGCATATCTGTTTCTTCTGGGCGCCAAAATTACAGAAATGCCCGTCAATCATCATTCCAGAGGATGGGGAAAGTCAAAATACGGTATCGGCAGGACTTTTAAGGTTTTGTTGGATTTATTTACTGCAAAGTTCTTTGTTTCCTATCTCACAAAGCCCATATATATATTTGGCGGAACTGGATTGGTTGTTTTGTTCTTAGGAATTTTAGTTGGAATGTTTGTTCTATATCAAAAATATTTCCTTCATATTTGGGTTCACAGGAATCCGCTCCTTCTTTTGGCGATGTTTTTAGGAATTTTAGGCATTCAATTCATTGCGATGGGTTTAATTGCAGAGATTGTAATGCGTTCCTATTTTGAATCAAAAGGGGAGAGGCCCTACATGATAAGTGAAAAAATCAACTTTTAATATAAAGCGCCTGAAATTTAAATATATTTTGTTAAAAAACGGAATATATATTTAAGGAACCAGTTTATGTGCGGCATATGCGGAATTTATAACAGCAAAGATTCCAAATCCAAAGCAGAGCAAATCACTAAGGAAATGACCCGGACTCTGATTCACCGCGGTCCGGATGAAGATGGGTTTTTGTCGCAAAACCAGGTTCAATTTGGAATGCGAAGGTTGAAGGTAATAGATTTAGTTACCGGTTCTCAGCCGATTTTCAATGAAGACAAAAGTATTGCGGTGATATGCAATGGAGAAATATATAATTACCAGGATCTTAGAAAAGAGTTAGAACTTAAAGGGCATGTTTTTTCTACAAAAAGCGATATAGAAGTAATAGTCCATCTCTATGAAGATGAAGGGGAAGGATTTGTTAATAAGCTAAACGGCGATTTTGCTATAGCGCTTTGGGATGAAAAGCAAAAAAAATTAATGGTGATAAGAGACCGCCTGGGAGCAAAACCTCTTTATTATTCCTTTTGCAAAGGAGTTTTGTACTTTGCTTCCGAGATTAAGGCCTTATTCTCGGTCCCGGGGATGAGCAAAGAAATTGATTTTCGGGCTTTAGATATTTATTTCTCACTTTCTTATGTACCTGCGCCGAAATCTATTTTTAAGCATATTAAAAAGATATCACCGGGTCAGATGCTTGTTGCTAAGGATGAAAAATTTAACTTAAAAACTTACTGGTCTTTAAATGAGCATAATTATCAACCAAAAATCAAAGATGAAAATGAAGCGGTTGAAATGCTGGATAAATTGCTAAGTGATGCGGTTCGAATTCGCTTAAGAAGCGATGTTCCTTTGGGTGTTTTACTAAGCAGCGGGTTAGACTCCTCCACAATCACTTCATATGCGAGTAAATGGTGTACGTCTCCCTTAAAAACATATTCTATAATCTTCAAAGAGTCTTCATTTAATGAGGGCTCGGACGCAAAATTGACGGCTGATTATTTAAATACCGAACATCATGAAATTGAATTGCATCAAGATTTAGAGCATTTTTTTAACAGTTTTACGACACATTTTGATGAACCTTTTGGAGACTATTCATGTATACCAACATTTTTTGTATCAAGAGCTGTTAAAAAGGATGTAACTGTTGCTCTTTCAGGTGATGGGGGAGATGAACTTCTCGGCGGTTATCCCACATATTATGCTTATTATTTTTATAAATATTACACGGTACTTCCAAAGCTGATAAAAAATAGATTAATGCCTTTTATTTCACAAATTATTCCAGCTACTTTTGACAGGTTAACACTTGATTACAGAATGAAACAGTTTGTTGCGGGCGCCCAAGCAGCATATCCTCAGGCTCATTTTTTATGGAGAGGTTACTTTACTGAACGGGATAAAAATGAGCTGTATAGTGACGATCTAAACGCGCAGTTAGAAAAAAGAAGCGGATTGGACGTTTATTCAAGATATTTGCCGAAATTTAATAAGGATGAAGAACCGATTTCACAGCTTATGAGAATAGACTTGATGTCACAGCTTTCCAGCGGATATAATGCAAAGGTAGATATGATGTCTATGGCAAATTCCTTAGAGATTAGATCCCCTTTCTACGATCATAGAATAATCAAATTTAGTCAGAACCTGCCGGATTCACTTAAGGTTCATAATTTAAACACAAAATACATTTTGAAAAAGTTGATGAAAAACAAACTTCCAAAACGAATATTCAGAGTTCCCAAAAGAGGTTTTACGGTTCCCCTTGCCCAATGGCTTACAACGAGATTGAAGAATACATGTTTAGATTTGCTTTCGGCATCAAATGTTAATTCCACAAAGCTCTTTAATCACAAATATATTGAAAAACTTATCAGCGATCATTTTTCTAGAAAGAAGGACAACAACCGAAAGATATGGACGCTTATGAGCTTTATGCAGTGGTATAAAAATTATGGAGCTTGAATTAATGTGCCTTAAAATGTTACAATTCAGCTCAGAAATATTAAGACTATATAGTAATGGTTTTGTCATGCTTTCTTAAAACATTTGCAATGGCCTAATTATATGAAGGATAATATCAAGGAAATTACTTTTAAGTTTGCATTGTTGTTGATTATTTTATTAATAGTACTGATTTTAAGTTTGTGGATGATCAAATGCAAGAATAACACTTTAACTGTTGTAGAAGAAGTGAAAAAAGAAGTGCCGGAAAAGATAAAAAATAAACTTCCTTCCCAAAAAGCTCAAACAGCAAAAATAATTGAAAAACCCAAGCCAAAGATAAAACAAGAAAAAAAGGAAATAAAAAAAGAGAAAATAGTCAGGGATAGGTTTAACATATATACAGATAATGATGCAGAGAGCAACAACTTTGTCCCATCCGGATTCATGGGTGATTTGAGGGATGTTAAGATAATTGAGAATCATTTAATAAATCCTCATAGCGGCAAAACGTGTATAGAGGTTACTTACTTTCCTTATTCTAGTCAGGGAGAAGGATGGGCAGGTGTATATTGGCAGCATCCGGCAAATAATTGGGGAATACGCCGAAAAGGCGGTTTTGATCTATCTGGAGCTAAAAGAGTTGTATTTTGGGCTCGCGGTGAAAAGGGTGGAGAGTTTGTAAGCGAGTTCAAAATAGGGGGTATAAAAGGAGAATTTGGAGATTCAGATTCAGTATCTATTTATAATATAGAACTGAAAAAAGAATGGACTAAATATATTATTGATTTATCAAATATAAAATTAACGCGTATAAGCGGTGGTTTTGGCTGGTCTGCAAATCTTGCCAATAATCCGAACGGATTTAAGATCTACCTTGATGATATCTACTATGATTACAAAAAATAAATGGGACAGGTTCATTTATTATCTTTTCTGGGTCTGCCCTTTTCTCTTAGATCGAATTTCTTGCCTAAGAACTTTTCTAATTTTTCTTTAAATTGAATATTTCCAAAGACGCCGCCTTTGGCTATCGCTTTCCTCAGGAAATCCCATTCTCCCTCTGGAATGCTTTCCTTAAACCATTTTTCATAGTTTTCTTGTCGTTCTATATTGCTTGTACCTAAATCATGGTATAAAGGATCTTGATCCAGAAGATTGTCACTGTGGGCTTCTCCTGTTTTAAATCTATAACTGCTCCAATGATATTCCTGGGGATTTTTGACAAGGCGTGCCCGTACAGGATTCAGCTCAATGTATCGAGAGCAAGCCAATAAATAATTATCTTTTGAAACTGACGAACTCTTAAAGCGTCCCTCCCATAAGGTGCCAGTTCTCTTCTTTTGCTTATTTATATATTGTGCATATTTTTGTGCTATTAATTTTATAAATTTAGCTAGATTCTGAGAATTGTGTGAAGGTTCCAGAAGAAGATGAAAATGGTTAAACATTAAGGCATAGGCATATAACCTACAAGGATATTTCTTCTTTGCCTCTTTTAATAGCGATAAAAAGTATTTGTAGTCTGGATCAGAAAAAAATATCTTCTGGCGATTGTTACCTCTGTGAATTACATGGTAGGGAATGTCAGAGATTGTATGTCGTGCGAATCTTGGCATATAAAAATTATACGCCACTTCTGTTGTTCCGTCAAGTTAAAAATGAACCTGTCCCAATTACCAATTATTATTATTGGCTTGACAATTTTTTTGCATAGGCTTATAATTAGTGCACTATGTTTGCTAAAATTACTTCATCAACTCTTAAAGGGGTGGATGGTTATAAGGTAACCGTAGAAGTTGATATAGCAAGAGGTTTGCCGTCTTTCTCGATAGTAGGTCTGCCGGACACATCAATAAAAGAATCAAAAAACCGTGTATTTGCCGCCATAAGAAATTCTGGTTTTAAGTTCCCATCAAAGAAAATCACTGTAAATTTAGCGCCCGCGCATATTAAAAAAGAAGGTCCTATCTTTGATCTGCCGATCGCGATCGGGATCTTAAAAGCGCAGGGTAAAATAATAGGATCCAAATCAAAAGATTACTGCTTTATTGGTGAGGTTGCTTTGGATGGAACATTAAGGCCTGTTAAAGGTGTCCTTTCTATTGTTTTAGAGATGAGGCGTCTTAAAGTTCAGGGCATTATACTGCCTTTTGCTAATCGTAATGAGGCTGGTGTCGTAAAAGGAATAGAGGTTTTACCCGCAAAGGACATCCGGGATGTAGTTGATTTTTTAAATGAAATTAAAGAATTAAAATCCTATTCAGTAGACGAAAGAGAAACGTTCACTAAAAATGATGAAATAATGCTCGATCTGTTGGATATAAAGGGTCAGCTTTATGCGAAAAGGGCTTTAGAAATCGCTTCTGCCGGCGGGCATAATATACTTATGATAGGTCCTCCAGGAACAGGGAAAACTATGCTGGCTCGCAGGCTTCCGTTTATTCTGCCAGAAATGAGTTTTGAGGAAGCTTTACAGACAACAAAAATTCATTCAGCATTTGGATTAATCGATGGAGAAGTAAGTTTGATTGCAGACAGGCCGTTTAGATCTCCTCATCATACCAGCAGTGATGTGGCTCTTATCGGGGGCGGTCAAAATCCAAGGCCCGGAGAAGTAAGTTTAGCTCATAATGGGGTGCTTTTTCTTGATGAGCTGCCTGAATTTCATAGAAATACGCTGGAGGTTCTCAGGCAGCCGTTAGAAGATGGGGAGATCAGCATTTCCAGAGCCAGGCATACTATTAAATTTCCTTCAACTGTGATGCTGGTTGCAGCTATGAATCCTTGCCCTTGCGGCTATTACGGCCATCCTGAGAAAAAATGTGTTTGCAGCACTCATTTAATAGATAAATATTCTGCAAAAATATCAGGCCCATTTTTAGATAGAATTGATATACAAGTTGATGTTCCTTCACTTAAGCTTGATGAGCTCACAACTGATGTTTTATCAGGGGATAGTTCTTTAACAATAAGAGACAGGGTAAAAAAAGCCAGGGAGTTTCAGAGAGAAAGATTTAAGGAAGAAAAGAATTTATTCACTAATTCCCAGATGAATTCTAAACAGATAAAGAAATACTGTCAGTTAGATCCTTCAGGTAAGGAGTTGTTAAGATCTGCTGTATCAAGGCTGGGATTATCTGCCAGGGCCTTTGATCGAATATTAAAGGTTGCCAGGAGTATAGCAGATCTGGGCGGGAAAGAAGCTATTGAAGCGGGATTTATCGCTGAAGCTATACAGTATAGATCTCTTGATAAGAAATCAGACAATAGGTTAAGCTAATCTCCTAAAATGTTTAAAAAGAATTCATTTTAACCTTTCAATCTATATTAAAATTTGAATTTTTGAAGGAGTTGGGGTGGCGTATGATTTATGTTGGGACTTCAGGATTTTCGTTTCCTGATTGGCAGGGAACTGTTTATCCAAAAGGTATCAAAAAAGAAATGGCGCTGGAATATTATAATAAAACGTTAGGATTTAACTCCGTTGAGTTAAATTTTTCTTATTACGCTTTAACCAATAGAAAAGTGTTTGAATCTATGGCAAAAAGGACATCAGATGATTTCAGATTTGCTGTGAAAGCATATAAAGGCTTGACGCATGAAATATTTGATGAACAAAGGAAACTTAAAGCAGATTTTACCATTTTGGATAAGTTTCTTTATAGTTTAGAGCCTTTGGTACAAAACGAAAAACTTGCAGCGATTTTATTTCAATTCCCACCGTTTTTTTATCCCTCTGAAGAAACGCTAGAGTATTTAAGTAAGATAAGGAGCAAAATTAATAAAAATCCGGTTGTCATGGAGTTCAGGAATCATTCCTGGGCAAATGATCAATATTATAGATATTTAGAAGATAGAGATATTGGGCTATGTTGTGTTGACGAACCAAAACTCAAGTGCCTAATGCCGTTTGTTAACATTACAACCGGGAATACAGCATATTTTCGTTTTCATGGCAGAAATACAAATTGGTTCAAAACTACTATAGCGCAGCGTTATGATTATTTCTATTCAGATAATGAGCTAAAAGAATTTATTCCAGAAATTAAAAAATCTGCATTAAAAGCAAAAAATTCTTTTATTTATTTCAACAACTGTCATTTGGGATCAGCAGCCAAGAATGCCTCAGCTTTCAAGAGTATGGTTTCAGAAATCTTAAGATAAATCTTTATTTATTAAAAACTAATAAAAAATAGTCAAAAATTGTATTTTTTTGCTTTTTCAAAAAGTCCTTGACAGAATAGGGTTTATGTTATATAAAAAGTAATGTAAGAGTATTTTGATTGTAAAATGCAGTTAAATTTGTGTTACTGATGAAAATTATTAGATAGTAGCGCTTAGGTAATTCCCAAAATGTATGGAGTTTTGCTAACTATCTTCAGCTAAGGGGGAGTTATGAAGACTATAAAGTTAATGAGCTTGGTATTCTCTTTTGCGATTTTGCTAGGTTTTACTGGTACAGCAAGCTATGCACAAGATGATTCCATATTTATAAACGATGAGTATAGCGAAAATGAACAAGAAGGTGAGACTTATACTGAGCAGAAAGATGCTGGAGAGCCTGTTTTTGAAGAAACTGTGGTAGAGGAAGAATCTGTGGTATCGGAAGAACCTGTGGTAGTGGAAGAACCGGTGGTAGAGAATGCTGCTCATCAAACCAGTGGTGAGGGTGATTATGTAATTAGAAGGGGTGATTGTCTCTGGGATTTGTCTGCAGAATTTTATGATACTCCATGGAAATGGAGGGATATATATAACGCGAATAGTTATATAAGAAATCCGAATTTGATTTATCCTTTTGATAAACTGTTTATCCCTGGTGTAACTCAAAAAAGAAGTAAAGCAGCTTCATTTGATCCTGAAGCCCAAGTTGTGCAGGAGGAAAAATACGAAAAAGAAGCTTCGGTGCAAAAAGAAGTTGAGGAAGCTGAGGAACCGGAAGAAAAGGATGATTATAGCCGATATTATGAGGAAGATGTTGAAGTAGAAGGATCACTACCTCCAGAGTTATCAGGTACGTTTGATAGTGACCAGCAGAGGTACCAGGAAAATGGTTTTGTAGTGCCGCTGGATTGGGAATATGATGGTTATGTGGTTGGTTCTGCTGAAAAAAAGTTGATGATTTCCGCTGGGGATTTAGTATTTCTTGATGTGGGTAGTGGAGGTGGAATTGAACCAAGGAAAAGATGTGGTGTGTATAGATTAGGGGAAAGGGTGCGTGCAAAAGATTCTAGAAAAATAATAGGTATGGTTATAAAGAAGATTGCTATAATTGAAGCGACCAAGGACGTTGAAGAAGAGGCTTCTACCGCCAGGGTTATATCCAGCCATGAATATATTAAAAAAGGTGATCTTGTTAGAATTATTAATTAATAATAAGTGAAAAATTTTACATTCTTTTTATTAATTGCACTTGGCCTTATTTATTATGGCAAGCACATTGTTGAAAGCGGAAAGTTCCAGAATTTCTTAGATGTCAATAAAGATTATATTTTAGTTGAACAAGTCCAATACTATGTAGGATATTTTTATTATTTGAAATCACAATATAGAAAATCTATTAAGCACTTCGATAACTTTGTAAAGCTTTACCCAAAATCAAGGTTCAGAGAAAGTGTCGATTACACAGTTGCAGTTTGTAACGAGGAAATAAACAATAGACAGGAAGCTAGGAGGTTATTCGAGGAGTTTTTAGATAAATATCCTGATGCCGAAAAGAGATCTCTTGTAATTAAAAAAATCCAGATTTTATTTTAAAAATAAAAAAAGTTCATTATATTACTTGTTTTGTTTCTTATTATTTGTTATTAATATTTACTTCGAATAATGGATACGGAGAAATCGTATAGAATACTGCTCAATATGGTTCCTGGAATCGGTCCGATAGGATACCGATTGCTTTTAAGAAGGTTTGAGACCGCAGAACATGTAAGCAGGGCTTCCTATAGTGAATTGAAGAGTACGGTTAACGAGCAATTAGCTCAAAGAATACGTCATTACGCAGATAATAAAAAAGAATTAGATAAGGAATTAAAGCTTATCCAAGACAGTGGTGTGAATGTATTAACGTGGGAGGATGATTCTTATCCAAAGGTTTTTAGGGATCTAGATACTTCCCCGCCAGTTATTTATACTAAAGGTGATCTTTCTTTTTTTAACCATAATGCTGTTATCGCTGTAGTAGGTACAAGGAAACCAACTGGTTATGGTGAGAGGGTTGCAGCTGATTTGACAAAAAAATTAGCAGAATTAGGTTTCTTCACTGCCAGTGGGTTTGCATTAGGTATTGATTCAATTGTGCACCGTGTAACTTTGGAGAGCGGTTCAAAGACAGCAGCTGTTTTAGGATGCGGTTTAATGGTGGAGTATCCTTATGCGAATAGGGATATGAAGAAGAGAATTGAAAAAAATGGAATATTAATAAGTGAGTTTCCATTAAGTTATCCTCCAATGGCTGAGAACTTTCCAAGAAGGAATAGGTTGATCGCAGCCTTAGGTTTGGCAACTTTGGTTATTGAAGCTGATGAAAAGAGCGGGTCACTTATTACTGTAAGCGAGGCGCTGAATCAGGGGAAAGAGGTGTTTTCGGTTCCGGGCAGCGTTTACAGCCCGTATTCGAGAGGCACAAACAAATTAATAACCCAGGGAGCAAAACTGGTAAGATGCGTTGAAGACATCTTAAATGAGTTGAATGTTCAGTTGAATTTAGATTTTAATTCGAAAAATAGTATAAAAGAAGATTCTTACAGGCCTGATATCGATGATATTTTAACTAAAGATGAACAAAATATTCTTGATATTATTGATTGGGAAGGTATAGATATCGAACAGATTTGTCAAAAGGCGGATGTGGTAAGTTATGAATTAGCGAAAGTGCTGATAGATTTAGAATTAAAAGGGTTTGTGCGGACTTTACCTGGGAAAAGATATGTGAGGATAAAGCAATGAGTAAAAAGAGTTTAGTAATAGTTGAGTCGCCTACTAAAGAAAAAATCATTTCAAAATATTTAGGCCAGCAATTTGTAGTAAAAAGCTCATTTGGACATGTTCGGGATTTGCCGCTTAGGTCGCTGGGTGTTGATGATAAAAAAGATTTTGCTCCTTCGTATGTTATAATTCCAAAATCAAGAAAGGTCATAGCATCCTTAAAGAAACTGTCCAAAGAGATGCAGCATGTATATTTAGCAACTGATTTTGATCGCGAAGGGGAAGCGATTGCATGGCATTTAATTGAAGTCCTTCAAATTTCAAATAATGATTATAGCAGGATAACCTTTCATGAAATTACACCGACCGCTATAAAAGAAGCATTGAATCATGCAAGAAAAATTGAAGCTACACTGGTCGACTCGCAGCAGGCACGAAGGATTTTGGATCGGCTTGTAGGATATAAGCTTTCGCCGCTTTTATGGCGGAAGATTTATAGAGGATTATCAGCCGGAAGGGTGCAATCTGTTGCGGTTAGGTTAATCTGTGATAGGGAAGAAGAGATTGAGAGTTTCAAAGCACAGGAGTTCTGGAACATTATTGCTTCACTTAAAAAGCAGGAAGGGCCAAATTTTAATGCGAATTTAATAAGAAGAAGCGACAAAAAATACGAAAAGTTTGATATTGGGAATATTGCGGTTGCTCAGGAAATACTCGATGCGCTTTCTGGCGCACAATTCACTGTTGAATCGGTTGAAAAAAAGGAAAGAAAACGTCAACCATTACCTCCTTATATAACATCCACAATGCAGCAGGATGCAAGCAGGAGACTTGGTTTTTCCTCTTCAAAGACGATGCTTGTTGCGCAGAGTCTCTATGAAGGTGTTGAACTGCCTGAGGGCGGGGTTGGATTAATTACTTATATGAGAACGGACTCGTTTAATATAGCCGCATCCGCCAAGGAAGAAGCTTTAAGCTACATAAAAAATAAAATTGGAGCTGAATACGCTCCTTTGAAGCCGAGAATTTATAAAACAAAATCCAAGACTGCTCAGGAAGCCCATGAAGCAATAAGACCTACATCTGTAATACGTCATCCCGATGAACTAAAAGAGTATCTAAGCAAGGATCAGTATAGATTATACCAGCTTATTTGGAATAGATTCCTTGCAAGCCAGATGACTGATGCTCTCTTTGACACTCAAAGTGTTGAGATTATTGCTCAGGCCAAAGAGAAATTCACATTCAGGACTAGCGGTCAGGTGCTGAAGTTTCCTGGATTTCTTAAAGTCTTTCAATTGAGCGACAATGGTGCAGAAGAAGTTAAGGAGTTACCCGAGTTATCAGTAGGAGATAAGCTGGCCCTTCTAGAATTATTGAAGGAGCAGCATTTTACAGAACCTGCTCCAAGATTTAACGAAGCCAGTCTTATAAAAATAATGGAGCAACATGGCATTGGCAGGCCTTCTACTTATGCTCCGACTATTAAGAATATTTTAAGCAGGGGATATGTTCGGCTTGAGGAGAAAAAATTCATTCCGAGCGAATTAGGGATTATGGTGAATAAGGAGTTAAAAGAGCATTTTCCGGACATTGTCGATATTAATTTTACAGCATGGGTTGAAGAGCGGCTGGATTTTATAGCTGAAGGAAAGGCGCCATGGCAGGAAGTGATTTTGGAGTTCTATACGCCATTTTTAGCTGCTTTAAAGAAAGCTGAACAAGAAATGAAAAAGTTATTTATTGAGCCCATAAAAACAGATGAAAAATGCAAGGTTTGCGGTGCTGCTATGATTTTGCGTCAAAGCAGGTTTGGTAAGTTTCTTTCCTGTTCGAATTATCCTCAATGCAAATTCAAGATGTCACTTAAGGATGAGAATGCTGCTGAGATGCCGGATGAAAAATGCGGGGAGTGCGCAAGTCCTATGATAATGAAAGCAGGAAGAAAGGGAAAGTTTTTGGCCTGCAGTCGCTTCCCAGAATGCTGGTTTACGGTAGGTATCGATAAAGAAGGAAATAAAGTTTACCGCCCTCAACCTAAGCCTACTGATATAAAGTGCGAAAAATGCGGCAAGATGATGCTTTTAAGGGAAGGGAAAAAAGGCGCATATCTAACTTGTTCTGGATTTCCACGCTGCAGGAATCTAAAAAAAGTTGCGAAGGATTTTACTCTTAACAAAAAAACCATACCTTAAATGAATGTATGAGCATACCTGAGCTTGATCAGTTTCTACTCAATCTGCGTGTAGAAAGGAATTTTTCTCCTCATACTATAAGAGCCTATCGTTCTGATCTGAATTCTTTTTCTCAGTTCTTAAATAAAAATTATCCTGATTCTACCCTAAAGAGCGTCAATCGTCTTGTTGTCAGGGATTTTTTAACAAAATTAAGTTCTTTAAGGCGTTCAACATATATGAGGTATCTTGCATCACTGAAAGCGTTCTTTAATTACCTGCTGCATGAAGAAATAATAACCGTTAATCCAACCCTTGCTATTTCGTTCCCGAGAAAAGAAAGAAGAATCCCTACTGTCCTTTCTGAGGATGAGATGAAAAGACTGTTTTTAGTTAATCTGTCAGCAGAGGATACATCAAAATTAAGAGATCTGGCAATTATAGAAGTGCTCTATTCTACTGGGATTAGGATTGAAGAGTTGGTACAGCTCAATATTGGTGATGTAGATTTTTTTGGAGGTATGTTAAGGGTATTTGGCAAAGGATCCAGAGAGCGGGTAGTGCCGATAGGAGCTGGGGCGTTGAAGCGATTAAAGGACTATTTAGTTTCAAATGGTAATTGGTCCCAATCGCAAAAGAGCAACAGTGAGCCTGTTTTTCTGAATCATCACAAAAAAAGAATAAGTCAGCGGGGTGTTAGAAAAAGGCTTTCAATAATGTTTAAGAATTTAACAAAAGATAAAAAAATCACTCCACACACAATGAGGCATACATTTGCAACGCACCTGCTGGATAGAGGTTGTGATCTCAGAAGCGTGCAGGAGATGCTCGGACACAGGAGCGTTTCTACTACTCAAGGATATACCCATGTAAGCAAGAAACTATTAAAAAGTTCTTATGAACGTTTCCATCCAAGAGCTTAGCGGGGACGTTGCTGTCAGTATTGACAGTTTCAAAAGGTCACATTTTTTCCCAGAGCTTAGCAATCAGAGATGGCTAAGAATTAGTTTTTAAATTTTTGGCGCTTTTCCGCAGCTTTTATCTTATTCCAGTTGCGTATTATTACTTTGATATCTCTTGTTTTTAAGTTTCCGAATACATGAGGATGTCTGCGTATTAATTTGCGGCAGATATTTTGGATTACATCATCTATAGTAAAAAGGTCTTTTTCCCTGCCTAATTGAGCGTGGAACACTATCTGTAATAATATATCGCCTAGTTCGTCTGCCATCTCTTTATGGTTGTTTAGTTTAACTGCGTGAACAAACTCTTGCGTTTCCTCTTTAAGATAGGGGATCAGACTCTTATGGGTTTGTTTCCTGTCCCAGGCGCAACCTTCAATAGAGCGCAATTTGCTCACTATCTTTAATAAATCGCTGAACGTGTATTTTTGTTTTTTCATAAAATAATTATGATTATTTTAATATAATGTGCCGTCAAAGTAAATGAATAAAATTATGGATAAGTGAACATATTGATTGCTTTTTAAATTTTGCAGGATTTATAGAACCAAGCATTTTTTAAATGAAAGTGAATACTTCATAGCTATATTATATCAGACTTATGTTAAAGCCATGTAAAAATTATGTAAATATTTTTTCATACAAAAAATCGGGAAATCTCATTGGGAGATCCGTCAACAGTCAGAATTTGATAGTATGTTAAGCAATCTCGGTAATTTGTTCAAGACCCGGTCAATATAAATTTCTAACCCAAAAAATCAGCTAAAGACAAAAGCTAAGCAAAAAAAGCAAAAATTTTGGGTTACTAAATAAGTTTAGAGTATTGCATGAAAGAGACTCACAAATTTGAAACTAAAAACTAGAGAAAAGATGGTAAAAAATAGCAAA
>JBDROU010000039.1:0-43725 GCA_043809745.1 bacterium | reverse complement strand
TTTAAGAGTTGCCAGTCCGGCAGGATTCCATGCCATGCAATCGGCATCGCTGGATACGGCAGTGAAGGCTTCACCCATAGCTACGGCTCTTGCACCGATGCCTATTTTCAAGAATTCAGCAGATTTAGTTCCGCCGCTTTCACAAAAGGCGGATGTAAAGGTTATGGCTAATATAAGAAAAGCAATACAGGATATATAAATATTCCTCATATCTTGCTCCTATAATAAGGATAAGCAGGATATGTAAAATTTATGTTATGAATGTGTAAAATTCTTGTAAAGATTGCGTTTAAAACTTTATCTTTGAAGCGATATTTTGGTTAGAAGTACAGCCGGTGGTTTAAATTAATAACCCAAAGTTCTGTTGCAAATTATATTTTTATGATATAATCCTTAACAAATAAACAACTAACTAGAAGTGGATTAGCTGGCTAAAGCCGATAATTGCAAAGGAGATTACATGCCTGAAACAATCAATAAGGAAGAAAAAACTGTTAATACTTCTGTTGGTTTTGATAGCGAGAAGTATCTTAAAGAACAAACCGCAGCTATTCAAGAAAGGGTTGAATTATTTAAAAACAAGCTCTACCTTGAATTTGGGGGGAAGTTGATGTTTGATTATCATGCTGCGCGAGTATTGCCGGGCTTTGATCCAAATGTTAAGATGAGACTGCTTCAAAAACTCAGTGATATAGCGCAAATCATTATTTGTATATATGCAGGTGATATAGAGCGAAAAAAAATTCGAGCAGATTTTGGAATTACGTATGACGTGGATGCTTTGAAGCTGATAGATGATTTACGTCACTGGGGTCTGGATGTTCATTCAGTTGTAATCACGCGTTATGATAATCAACCTTCAGCCAGGATATTTAAGAATAAGCTTGAGCGAAGGAATATTCATGTTTGTACGCATCGTTCAACTAAAGGATATCCTACCGATGTGGATCTGATAGTCAGTGATAAGGGATACGGCGCAAACGAGTATATTGAAACCCAGAAGCCTCTGGTGGTTGTCATAGGCCCGGGTCCGGGCAGCGGGAAGCTGGCAACCTGTTTGTCTCAACTGTATCATGATTTTAGAAAGGGGAAAGAAGCCGGTTATGCTAAATTTGAAACATTCCCTATTTGGAACATCCCATTAAAGCATCCTGTGAATATTGCATATGAATCCGCAACAGCTGATATCAGGGATTTTAATATGATTGACCCGTTTCATCTTGAAGAATATGGCAAAACTGCCATAAATTACAATCGCGATGTGGAAATCTTCCCCGTTCTGAAAAAAATACTTGAGAAAATTACAAATTTAGAATCTTTTTATAAATCGCCTACAGATATGGGCGTTAACCGAGCCGGATTTGGAATAGTTAATGATGAAATTGTCAGGGAAGCGGCTAAAAAAGAGATTATACGCAGATATTTCAGGTACAGCTGTGAATATGTTATGGGTTTTGAAGATAAGGAAACCGTTGACCGTTCATTATTTATTATGGGGGAGGTTAACTGTAAACCGGAGGATTTAAGAATTGTAGAGCCAGCCAGACGGGCTGCCCACAAATGCGCGGCTGAAAAGAAAGGCAACGAAGGTATTTATTGCGGTGCTTCAATCGAATTAAAGGATGGTACAATCATAGAAGGTAAAAATTCAATTCTTTTACACGCGTCATCGAGCCTGATTATAAATGCCATAAAATATCTGGCTGGAATCCCTGATGCGATTCATCTGCTATCGCCGAATATAATAGAATCAATAGGGCTCCTCAAGAGAAATATTCTTAATTCTAAGACAATAAGTCTTGATCTTGAAGAAACACTGATAGCGATGAGTATCAGCGCAACGACCAATCCGGTGGCGCAATCCGCTATTGAACAGTTAGGGAAATTGAAGGATTGCGAAGTGCACCTGACTCATATGCCGACACCCGGAGATGAAGCGGGTTTAAAAAAGCTTGGGGTTCGACTTACATGCGAACCCAACTTTTCTACAAAATCACTTGCGGATTATTAGTTATTTTGGTGTGAAAAATATTTTACTATTTATACCAGAAAGAGATGATTTCCATAATCCCTCTTCGGATCATCATAATTCCGTAGGCAGATAAAAGGATGCATGCCAGTTTTGATATTGCTTTTAGTCCGGTAATTCCTATATGTTTAACAAAAAAATCAGCTAGTTTAAAAATGAGTCCGGCAAGCAGGATATTAAAAAACAAGCCTGTGAGTGTAGGCATAACACCGTGAGCGTCTATAATAATGAGTGAAGTAGTAAGCACCGCAGGTCCAGCCATTAGCGGCATTCCGAGGGGAACGACTCCCAATAGATGGGACTTAGGTTTAGGTTTGCGGCGCGGCCCATCAAGAATCTCGTTAATAGCAATAACAAAAAGCAATATGCCTCCAGCCACGAGAAAATCAGAAACGCGTATTCCTAAAAGCAGAAAAATACCTTTTCCTAAAAAAACAAAACCTATAGATACAAAAAGAGCTGTTGCCAAAGACTGCCAGATAATCTTATTTTTATCTTTTTGGCTGATATTTTCGGTGAAAAACATATACATAGGAAGCAGTCCGGGAGGGTTTACAGCGACAAATATTGGAATAAAGGCCAAAATATATGGTTTTAATAATGAAATAATTTCCGGCATCTTTATTATTATATAAAATATTTTTACAGAAAGCCTAATTAATTATTGTCTATTAAAGTCGATATTAGATTGCCCGGATTAACTTTTATTAATATACATTATTTGTTGATTATTTTATCAAATAAATATAGAATAATGTAGACGGAAAAAACTATTATATTTATATATTTTCAATTTTAATTTCAGGGAGATAAATTATGAAAGAATTCCTACAAAGTATTTATTTTAATAATAGCATTTTGGATTATCTTATTTGCGTTTCGATAATAATTATTGGTTTTATTATAATCAAAATTGTTAAGCATGTTATGCAGAAGCGTTTAAAAGTTTTGGTGAGTAGGACATCTAGTCTAATAGACGATTATCTTTTGGATGGTGTTAGTAAAAATATAGTTCCATTGTTATATTTATCAGTAGTTTATCTCAGCTTACAGGGATTAACATTAAACGCCTCGATTGTTAAAGGGATAAAAGTTGTAGGTTTATTTTTATTTATATTTTTTGGTGTTAGATTTTTAATTGCTATTATAGTCAATTTCACTAATATTCTCTGGTTACGAAAGGAAGTTGATCCTAACAAACAACAGGCAATTACGGGGATACAGACGGTGCTAAAGCTGGTTATATGGGTGGCAGCTTTTGTTATTTTCCTGGATAATATGGGAATAAAGATTACTGCTGTGGTTGCCGGGCTAGGAATTGGAGGCATCGCGGTCGCGCTTGCGGCTCAAACTGTACTTGGTGATTTATTCAGCCACTTTGCGATATTCTTTGATAGGCCTTTTGTAATAGGTGATTTTATTATTGTAGGTGATTACATGGGTGTGGTTGAACATATAGGTATTAAAACAACACGAATAAGGAGTCTGGGAGGCGAACAGCTGGTTTTCTCCAACACAGATCTTACGAATTCAAGGATAAAAAATTATAAAAGGATGGAGAAAAGGCGCGTAGTATTTAAGCTTGGTGTAACTTATCAAACGGAATTAAAAAAGCTAAAAGAGATACCGGGCATTATCGAAAATATCATTAAAAATGTTAGTGACAGCGCATTTGATAGGGCTCATTTTTTGTCTTTTGGTGATTTTAGCCTTGTGATTGAGGTTGTTTATTATGTGCTAAGCGGTGATTACAACAAGTACATGGATATTCAGCAAGAGATAAACTTCAAGATATCAGAAGAATTCGAGAAACGGAAAATTCAATTTGCTTATCCGACACAGACATTATATATAAACAAATAAGGCTCAATATTAATATAAAGTTATTTTAATTTCCCAATGTATTTTACGTTTATTTTTGAGATCATCAGATTATGAAAAAAGCAAAGTTGAAACAAGAAACAATGCTTTCTCGCAACAGTAAGAAAACCAATCCTTCAACTAATAGCAGCAAGCAAAGCAAACAGATGAACGAGTCTGTAATTGATTCTCGTTTGCTTGAGATGGGGAATGTCCTGGTTGTAATTATTGATGATAAGTACAGGGTAATCCTTGTGAATGAAAGAAGTTGTGAGGTTCTGGGATTCAATGAAAGCGAGATTATAGGAAAAGATTGGTTTTCCAGTTTTATTCCTTCAATCCAGAAGGATAAACTAAAAGTTGCTTTTGATGTTTTAATCCACAGAAAAGAAAAAAACACGGATTATATAGAAGGGCCGGTAATAACAAGCAGCGGTAAGGAGAGGATAATAGGGTGGCATAATTCGTTATTAAAAAACAGAAACGGCGAAATAATCGGAGTGCTCAGCCTGGGACAGGACATTACAGATAAATTTCATACTGAAACAAATCTTACATTCACGCAGTTTTCAATAGATCATGCAAACGATCCAATATTTTGGTTGGATTCTAAATCCAAAATCCTGTATTCAAATGAGGCTGCCACGAAGATATTAGGCTATTCGCGCGATGATTTTTTATCATTAAAGATATATGATATCGATCCTAATCTGCCGGAGGAAATTTGGAATGACCATTGGAATGAACTTAAAATCAGGCGTTCTTATACTTTAGAGGGTTGTCTTAGATCAAAGGACGAGAAGATATTTCCCGCTCAGATGACATATAATTATTTTGAATACAGAGGCAAGGATTACGCTTTTGTGCTTGCTCGTGATATAACAGAAAACAGATTGATGCAGGAAGCTCTTAAAGAAAGTGAAGTAAGGTATAGAGAGTTGTTTAAAAATATGAATGACGGAGTCGCAGTTTATGAGGCAATTGATAGCGGAAATGATTTTGTTTTTAGAAATTTTAACAGCAAAGCAGAAGCGATGGAAAAGATAAAAAAGGAAGAGATATTAGGAAAAAGTTTAGTATCTGTTTATCCGGAAATAGAAAAATTCGGTCTCCTTGATGTTATTCGCAGGGTATGGGCTACAGGGGTTCCGGAGCATCATCCGATAACATTATATAAGGATAATCGAATAGAAGTTTGGAGGGAGAACTATGTCTATAAACTTCCAACCGGTGAGATTATAGCTGTGTTCAAGGATATTGGCGAGCAAAAAAAAATTGAGCTTGCCTTAAGAGAAAGTGAAGAGCGATACAGAAGTATTTTTGAGAATTCACCAATTTCTATTTGGGAAGAGGATTTGTCTAAAGTTAAAATGCATCTGGAAGCTCTAAAAATGATGGGGATAAAAGATTTTCTAAAGCATTTTAACGAAAATCCGCAAGAAGCTGTTGAATGCGCTCGTTTGGCGAAAATAGTTGATGTTAATATGACTACTGTGAAAATGTATAAAGCCCAAAATAAGGATAATTTTATTAATGATTTGAACAAGGTGTTCGCTGAGGAATCTTACGGTACATTAAAGGAGATGCTTGTAGCTATCGCAGAAGGTAAGACATCCTTTGAAGGCGATACAGTTAATATGGATTTAGAAGGCAATAAAATCTATATAAATATGCGTATGTTGGTCGCGCCGAGTTATGAGGATAGCTTTTCTAAAGTGCTAATTACCATTACCGATATTACCGATCGCAAGAAAATAGAAGATAAAATTCGTGGAGTTAAGGAATTCTATGGGAGTGTTTTAGAGGGTGTTAATGATGGAATCTGGGTGACCGATGATACTGATACAGTTGTTTTTGCAAACAGCGGTGCGGCGAAGCTATTTGGAGTAGAAAAGGATGTATGCATTGGTGTTAAGATTCTGAGAGATTCGTCAGACGGTTTATTAAAAAATTTCCATGCTATTTATTCAAAAGCAAAGGAGATGCAGAAAGCTGTTTATTTTGAATCATTGCCTATAGAAGACGAAAATAAAGTAACTTATCTTTCCGGATGGATAATTCCAGAGATTAAAAAGGGAAGTTTTAACGGAATGATTTGTACTATTCAGGATATTACAGAGCGCAAAATGGCGGCAGTAGCATTAATAGAAAGTGAGAAAAAATACCGCAGGCTTGTTGAAAACCTTGATGAAGGAATTTGGGTGACTGACAAAAACTATCATACCGTTTTTGTCAATCAAAAGATGGCGGAGATGCTCGGATATTCAATAAATGAGATGATAGGAAGGCATATTTTTTCATTTATAAATGAACGTAAAGTAAATTTCATGGAGAAACACCTGGCCAACAGAAAGCAGGGTTTAAAGGAACGATATGAGTTTGAATTCTTGAGGAAGGACGGCGCAAGAATACTAACGCAGATAGGTGCAGCTCCGATAATAGATAATCGGAGTAATTATATTGGATCAACAGCAGTTGTAATGGATATCACAAAACGGAAACTTGCCGAGGAAGAATCTCAATTTTTAAGTTCAGTGTGCAAACAGGTTTCAGATGCTGTAATTGTAACTGATAAAAATTTACAAATAAGTTTCATTAATGAAGCCGCGGAAAAGTTATATGGGTATACATTAGATGAACTCAGATTTAAAAATCCGTCCATACTTAATGCGGAGCCGATTGCGGAGGAAATTGAGAGAAATATATATGAAACTGTAAGTTCTGGCGGGATATGGTTCGGGTCGCACTGCAATAAAAGAAAGGATGGAAGTGTTTTTCTTTGTGAATTCAAGATCTCGCCGCTCAGGAATGCATACGGTGAAATCTATTCGTATATATCGGTTCAAACGGATATTACTGCGAGAAAAAAGACTGAGGAGATGCTGCAAAAATCTTTGGCGGAAAAAGAGGTTTTAATTAAGGAAGTACATCACAGGGTAAAGAATAACCTGCAGGTAATTTCCAGCATACTTCATCTTCAAGCATTCCGTATAAAAGATAAGCTTGTAAGTGATGTTTTTAAGGAATGCCAGAATCGAATAAAGTCAATATCGTTTGTTCATGAAAAGCTGTATAATTCAAATAATCTGGCAGAAATAAGTTTTAAGGATTATGTCAAAGATTTAGCAGATGAGCTGCTATCAGCTTACGGGATTGATAGGGAGATGATTGATGTAAGGATCGATATTGAAGATGTATTATTTGATATTGATACAGTTATCCCTTGTGGACTTATTGTAAATGAAATTATTTCTAATTCTCTTAAATATGCATTTCCTTCTAAAAGCAAGGGAGAAATACGGGTAGAACTGCATAAAATAAGAACTGATTCATTTGAGTTTATTATTCAAGACAATGGTGTTGGTTTGCCGGAAAGTATTAGCTTCCAAAACACGAAATCGCTGGGTATGCGTTTAGTAGATGTATTGATAAAACAATTAAAAGGCGAGATGAAGCTGGATAGATTCGGCGGCACAAAGTATACAATTATTTTTAAGAAATAATTCCAATTCCTAGTTATTCAAATTTTTTTTCTCATGCCAGTAATTCTTAAAGATCTCTCATCTTTTTTGATATATTATTTTACAATTACTTTACAACTCCTTTACAATTCCTTTACATACTTGCAGTACAATATATGCAGGGCAACCACAAAATAATAATATTAAAAGGATGGTAATAGTATGGGAAAAGAAAGCGCTGTATACGGAGAGACTAAAAGAAGTTTTACGCGAGCTTTTGCAAGGCAAAAAAAGGTCTTGCTAGTTGATGAGGATCCTCAGTTTCAGGATTATTTCCAGGATATATACAATCAAATCGACTATAATGTTGATGTCTGTAATGATGGATACGAAGCGCTTCGTTGTGCGAAGGTGACTAATCCCGATGTAATTGTTATGGATGTCAATCTGAAAAGTATTGACGGTTATAAATTATGCCGTAAATTTAAAGAAGATTCATATACCAAATCGATCCCTCTAATAATACTTACAGCAAATACGCGAACAAATGATAAAATCAAGGGATTGGAATGTGGTGCAGACGATTACATATTAAAACCATTCTCCATAAGAGAATTAGAAGCCCGCATGAGGGCTGTTATGAGAAGTTATTATTAGATCTTAATAATGTCATAGTAAAAAATTAATTTGTTGCACATCTAGTAGTCCTTTTGATATAATTCCGTATTACTTTAATGCGTTTTATATTCGTAATAAAACGGCTGTTTTACGATTTGTTTTAAGGTAAGAAAAATAACTGAATTTTATTCCGGTTTTAATGCTATGTTTGCCCGGTTAGCCCAGTTGGTTAGAGCGCTACCTTGACATGGTAGAGGTCGGGCGTTCGAGTCGCCCATCGGGCATTTATTCTTTTTGCAAATAGTTTTTGGTTTTAATGGAAAGCCTAAATCAATAATCCAAATTAATTAAGCAAGCAGTATAAGATTCTGTTAATTCAATGATTGTAAAAGAGAACAATAATATGGAAAATGAAGATATAAAGCTTGAAACTCTAAGACACTCATGCTCGCATATTATGGCTGCGGCTGTATGCGAACTATATCCTGACACAAAACTGGCTATCGGACCTGATATTGAAAATGGGTTCTATTATGATTTTGATATTCCTCAAAAAATATCTGTAGAAGACTTACCCAAAATTGAAGCAAAGATGCAGGAGATAATTAACAAAAATGAGACATTTGAAAGAATGGAGTATAAAAGACAAGATGCTCTGAATTATTTTAAAAATAGGAACGAAATATATAAGATAGAGTTGTTAAATGAAATTCCTGATGAAAAAGTATCATTATACAATACAGGCAGTTTCATAGACTTATGCAGAGGTCCGCATATATCTTCAACAAAAAGGATTAAGCATTTTAAGCTTTTATCAGTTGCAGGTGCATATTGGAGGGGGGATGAGAGTAATGCGCAGCTTCAGCGCATTTATGGGACTGCATTTTTTTCTAAGGATGAATTAAAGGATTACCTTCTTAAAATTGAAGAAGCAAAAAAGAGAGATCATAGAAAACTTGGCAAGGAGCTGGATCTTTTCAGCATTCAGGAAGAAGCAGGAGCGGGTTTGATATTTTGGCATCCAAAAGGCGCGCTTATGCGTCATATTATAGAGACATACTGGAAAGAGGAGCATCTTAAAAGCGGTTATGAGTTGGTTTTTATACCTCATATTTCGAAAATTGATCTTTGGAAGAGGAGCGGCCACCTCGAATTTTATAAAGAGTATATGTACTCTCCTATGAAAATAGACACTCAGGATTATATATTAAAACCGATGAATTGCACCGGTCATAATCTGATATATAAAAGCAGACTGCATTCGTATCGCAATCTGCCTGTGCGTTTTGCTGAGCTTGGAACCGTATATAGGTACGAAAGAAGCGGTGTACTGCACGGTCTTATGAGGGTTCGTGGTTTTACTCAGGATGATGCGCACATATTTTGCAGGCCGGATCAATTAGAAGGAGAGATTGTAAATGTTATTAAATTTACAGTAAAATTGCTCAAAAGATTTGGATTCAATGATTATAAAATTATGGTTTCAACCCGTCCCGAAAAATTTGTTGGCAGTCTGGATTTATGGGAAAAGGCAGAATCTGCATTAAAGAGAGCATTAGAGAGCCTGAATTTTGAATATAGCATAGATTCTGGAGAGGGTGTTTTTTACGGGCCTAAAATAGACATAAAAATAAAGGATTGTTTAGGCAGACCTTGGCAGTGTTCTACCATACAGGTGGATTTTAACAACCCTCAAAGATTCAATATGACTTACAGGGATACTGATGGAAAAGAAAAAACTGTAATTATGATTCATAGAGCACTTATGGGTTCACTTGAGAGGTTTTTTGGCATCTTAATAGAGAATTATGCTGGTCATTTCCCATTGTGGCTTGCTCCGGTACAGGTTATATGTTTAAGCATAACAGATAGACAAAATGAATACAGTGCTGATTTCATGGAAAAACTTAAGGTTGAAGGAATTAGAGCTGAAATTGATACCTCCTCAGAGAAGATAAGCGCAAAGATTAGATCAGCAATAACTCAAAAAATACCTTATATCGCCATAGCTGGGCAGAGAGAAGCGGAAGCTGGGACTATTTCTATTAGAAAAAGTCAAGGTGGGGAGTTGGGTAATTTTAATTTAAAAGATTTTTTAGATTTAATTAAAAAGGAATTGATTTAATAAATTAAAGCATTGTAAACAACAAGAATTTTGTTTTTTAGGAAATAATAAGCCTTTGTTTTGCTCTTAATTAAATAGCAAAAATTGGGTATCCGAATTAGGTTTTTTATAATAAAATTCACTTGACAAAAGTATTGATCTAAATATATAATTTGTTCTAATATTTATGAAAGCAGCCATTTGTAATTGGGTTAGGATGTTGGCTCACCTTTACTGGTTTAACAGGGAAAAGGTTTACAAAGAGATATCAAAAAAAGTTATTAATTTGTAAAGGATGGCCAAGAATGGGTCATCTTTTTTTTTTATATATATTAAACTTTAGTTTATGGGAGGGTAAAATCGCTAAAAAGCAAGAATCTAGAAAGAATAAAGACATAAGGGCGCAGGAAGTAAGATTGATCGATGAGGATGGGACTCAGTTAGGGATTAAGCCGCTTCAGGAGGCTTTAACATTAGCTCAGGATAGAGGGCTCGATCTTGTTGAGATAGGAGCGCAGTCAACGCCGCCTGTTTGCAGAATTGTTGATTTCTCTAAGTACAGGTATGAGCGTATTAAAAAGATTAAAGAAGCTCGAAAAAAAAATAAAGTTGTTCAATTGAAGGAAATTAGAATTAGGCCTAAGATTAGCTTGCATGACTTGGATACAAAGATAAATTATATAAAGGGATTTTTGAAAGAGAAGGATAAAGTAAAAGTAGCGATAGTGTTTCAGGGAAGGGAGATCGAGCATCAAGAAAGAGGCAAGGAAATACTGCAGCAGCTCTTGAGCACTGTAGAGGATCTGGCCGAAGTGGAAAAGGATTCCAAACTCGAAGGAAATCGCTTGATTGTTATGCTAAACCCAAAATCTAAGTAATTATTCAAACCGTGACTTTGAGTAACTAAATCAGACAAAAATATAATATTAAAATTAACATGTTGTTAATCGAAAGGAAACTTAATAATGCCAAAGATGAAAACTCATAAAGGAGCAAAAAAACGTTTTAAGAAAACCTCAAGTGGTTGCATTGTGCATAAAAAGGCAGGAGCTCGCCATTTGCTCACAGGAATGTCTACAAATAGGAGCAGACATTTACGGAAGAAAAATAAGCTTAATAAGACTGATGCTAAGAATATCAGTCGCTTTCTTCCCTACGCTTAAGAATATTATTTTGACACACTCCCATTGGATGTTTGTTCTGGGTGATTCTAAAATTTAATCAGTTAGTAAGGAGGATATATGGTAAGGGTCAAATCAGCTGTTTATACAAGGAGAAGGAAAAAGAAAATCTTTCGTTTAGCGAAAGGTTATTATTCTGATAAGGGCGCAAAATGGAGGCAGGTGATTCAACAGATCGACAGGAGCCTTCATTATGCTTATCGAGATAGAAAAGATAGAAAAGCAGAATTTCGCAAACTATGGATAATGAGAATTAACGCAAGAGTCAGGCAGGAAGGCTTATCTTACAACAGATTTATTTCCGGACTAAAAAAACAAGGCATTACTATAAATCGAAAGATGCTGGCGTATCTTGCGACTCATGATGATGCAACTTTTAATAAGCTGCTGGATATTGCCAAAGGTTAAAAATGTTTTCAAAATATTCTCCCGCAAGAATATTGACGATAGTTTTTTTAGGATGCATTTTTTTAGGAACGCTGCTGCTTTATTTACCTATATCGCAAAACAGGAATCTCGGCGTTGTAAGTTTACTGGATTGTCTGTTTACAGCAACTAGCGCTGTTTGCGTTACCGGACTTGCAGTAAATACTATGTCTGAAAGTTTTACATATTTTGGGCAATTTGTTATTTTGATATTGATACAATTAGGTGGTTTAGGGTATATGACACTGGCTACCCTGGGGGCTATTTTATTCGGCAGGATTCCATTAAATGAAAAGCTTGTATTTAATGAACCTGCGCATGAGGTAACTTTATCGTATGAAGGTTTTGGCAAATTTTTAGTACGGGCATTTAAGCTGATACTGTTAATTGAAGCAGCAGGATTACTTATTTTGCTTGTGTTCTTTTTGAAATATTTCAGTTTTGGAGAATCATTTTATCATGCTCTCTTTCATTCAATTTCCGGATTCTGCAATGCAGGTTTTAGTTCTCTCCCGAACGGGTTGGTGGATTTCAATGACAATTATGGTTTGCTTTCAGGTGTGATATTTGTTTCAGTTTGCGGTTGTATGGGCTATGTTGTGTTGATTGAGGCGGTTAATTACAGAAAAATAAAAAAACTCACTCTGCATTCGAAAATGGTTATTCTTGGGTTGGCTATTTTTTATATAATTCCTGCCGGATTGATTTTCTTGTCTGAATTTGGAAACCCGGAAACTATAGGGAACATGAGTTTAACGGGGAAGATATTTAATAGTATTTTTCCTGCTACAGTTGGGAAAGTAGCCGGTTTTGATACTTTTCCAACAGGAAATTTTAATAATTTTACTTTATTTTTAATGATATTTATAATGTTTGTCGGCGGAGCTCCTGGAGGCACAGCAGGAGGAGTTAAGGTAACAACTTTTATGGTAATATTTTCCACATTATGGTCGACATTAAAAGGCAGAAGAGATGTCAATTTTTTTGGAAGGCGAATTGAATATGATATAATTAAGAAATCTTTTACTGTGATTTTTGCTGCATTGTTATGGATAAGTTTTGCTACGATTTTAATGCTTAGTTTTGAGAAATTTAAATTTATAGACATACTTTTTGAATGTGTTTCTGCATTTAATATAGTAGGATTATCTACAGGAATAACTACGAAACTTGGAAGTTTAAGCAAGCTTATTATTATAATTTCGATGTTTCTAGGCAGGTTAGGTCCATTAACAATAGGAGTGGCTGTGCTGAAGTCATATCATGTTGGAAAGATCAGATATCCTTGTGAAAAGGTATTGGTTGGTTAGAGTTCCTTTAAGTTTTTGAACAGGGGGTTTTTAGCATGAAAAAAAAGTCTTATGTCATAATTGGTTTAGGAACATTTGGATCAAGTATAGCCAGAGAATTAGCCGCTAAAGGGGAGCAAGTGCTTGTAATAGATAAAGATGAGGAAAAGGTTCAGGAAATAATAGATGCTGTTACGCAGGCTATCGTTGCTGACGCAACTGATGAAAAATCGCTTAAATCGCTTGATATTGCAGATACTGATTATGCCATAGTTTCCATAGGTGATAATATGGAGGCAAGCATCATGATAACACTTCTGCTTAAGGAGCTGGGGGTAAAAAACATTATAGCGAAAGGATTAAATCAATTGCATGGGAAGGTTCTTGCGCGAGTAGGTGCGGATCGTATAGTATTTCCAGAGTCAGAAATGGCTGAGAAACTTGTTCACAGTCTGTTATCGCCCAACATACTTGAGGAAATCTACCTTTCAAGTGATTATAATATGATAGAACTTGTCGCTCCAAAAAAATTTATAGGTAAAAATCTTAAGGATATTGACTTAAGAGCAAAATATAACGTTATATTAATAGGTAAGAAAACGCATGTGCCTGTGGTCACTGATGAAGGCGAAAGCGATTGGGAGGAAACATTAAGTATAGCGCCTAATCCTGATGAGGAGATAAATGAGGGTGATGTGCTCATAGTTATAGGGTCAAATGAAAAATTAAATAAATTGAAGGAAGAGAAATAATTTATGAATGAAAAAAATGGTGATTTAACAAATGGCAAAGATAATATTTCGCAGGAACAGGATGCGTTAGAATTGGGCAAATTTTATTTTTATAATGGAAGATATGCGGAGGCGATAGAAAGTTTTAATCGAACTTTGCAGATCAATAAGAATAACGAAGAAGCTTACTACAATCTTGGATTGATTTATGAAAACCAGAATGCTAAGGATTTGGCGCAGAAGATGTTTGAAAGAGCTCTGCAAATAAATCCAGATTATAAAAAGGCAAACCAGCATTTAAACAAGTTAAAGGGGTTAAAATAATATTGAAAAAAGAAGATATATCAAACCTAAAAAAAAGAATACGCAATGAGTTTGAAAAAATAAGCGATTTAACCGGTCTTGAGAAACTCAGACAGGAATTCCTGGGTAAAAAAGGCGCGCTTACGGTGCTTTTGAGATCGCTAAAGGATGTGGCTCAATCTGAGAAAGCCCAGATAGGCAAAGCGCTGAACAAAATAAAAGAAGAATTTGAAACATTCTGTTCGTCAAAAATAGAGGAATATTCTAAAGCATCAGTTGAAAAAGAAATAAAGAGTAAATTAATAGATGCAACTTTGCCAGGCGTTCCGGTATATATTGGGAGCACTCATCCATTGTCACAGATTATTCAAGAAATAATACTGATATTTTCAAGACTGGGATTTGTTTGCGCTGACGGTCCTGAAATTGAAACAGATTATAATAATTTTGAAGCGTTAAACTTTCCTAATGAGCACCCAGCCCGGGATGAACACGATACATTTTACTTAAATATAAATGATAATAAAGGAAAGCCGTTTATCATGCGCACTCATACTTCACCGGTGCAGATAAGGGTTATGAAGGCGCATAAGCCGCCATTGAGAATACTTGTGCCGGGAAGGGTATTCCGCCATGAAGCGACTGATGCAACACATTCTTATATGTTTCATCAAGTTGAGGGTCTTGCGATAGATACTAATATAAATTTTGCTGATTTGAAAGGGAATCTGAATATTTTTGCCCAGCAGATGTTTGGTAAAGAGATAAAAACCCGCTTTAGACCTGGATTCTTCCCTTTTACCGAACCCAGCGCTGAGATGGATATAGTGTGTATTTTTTGCAAGGGCAGCGGGTGCAGGGTATGTAAATCCACCGGTTGGTTGGAGATTATGGGTTCAGGAATGGTCCATCCGCACGTTTTGACCGCTGTTGGCTATGATGCAGAGAAATATATAGGTTACGCATTTGGTATGGGCGTAGAGCGCATCGCTATGCTGAAATACGGTATAAACGATATGAGATTATTTTTTGAAAATGATAACAGGTTTTTGAGGCAATTTTAACATGAAAATATCTTTTAATATCTTAAATAGGCTGCTGGCAATTAATGATAAAACTCCTGAAATGATAGTAAACCAACTGAATTCTATAGGGAGAGAAGTTGCCTCAATTGAACAAAAAAAATATTTTATAGATGAAAAAATAGTTTGCGTGCAGGTTAATGAAGTGAAACCTCATCCATCGGCAGACCGTCTTAAACTTTGCGTTGTTAATGACGGGAAAGCGAATTATAATATCGTTTGCGGGGCGCCGAATGTATTCCAGGGTATGCTTGCCGCACTTGCAAAAGAAGGTGCTAAATTACATTCCGGTATGGTAATAAGTAAGGCTAAAATCAGGGGTGTTTATTCCGAGGGTATGCTGTGTTCCGCTACTGAACTGGGATTATGGGAAGATTTGGCCGGCATTTTAGAGTTGGAAAAATCTATTCCTTTAGGGAAGCTGATTAAAACAGAGATTCCTGAAAGTGATTCAATAATAGATATAGAACTTACCCCAAACAGGCCGGATTGCATGAGCCATATAGGTATAGCAAGAGAGTTGGCTTGTGACTACAAACTGCCTTTGAAATACCCGGAGATTTTTAAGAATGTATCAAAATCTAAATTGCGCAAAATATTTATTGATAATCCGCAGATTTGCTCCCGTTACTATGGTGTTTTACTAGATGATGTGAAAGTAGGCCCTGCGCCTTTATGGATGAGATTGCATATTCAGAACTGCGGCATCAGGTCAATAAATAATATCGTTGATATTACCAATTATGTTTTAATTGAACTAGGACATCCTCTTCACGCGTTTGACCGTAAAAATATTGAAGGTGATGAGATCTATATAAGAAACGCAAAAGTAAAAGAGGAGATTACTACCTTAGATGAAAAAGTATATAAACTTACCCCTGAAGATTTGATTATTGCAGATAAAAAGAAACCTATCGCAATTGCCGGGATTATGGGAGGAGAGTACTCATCTATATCAAAATCAACCTCATCTATCATACTGGAATCTGCCTATTTCGATCCGATCTCAATCAGACGTACCAGTAAGAGATTGGAGCTTTCCAGTGAATCCTCTATCAGATTTGAGAGAGGAACGGATATAGAAAATGTATATTTCAGTTCCAGGAGAGCTGTGTTTTTAATGTCGCAGTATGCAGATGCAAGGGTTGCTGCTTTTGAAGATCATTATCCTGACCGTTCAGAAAATAAAGTTATTGATTTACGGCATAAAAGGGTGGAAAAGATTTTAGGAAAGGAATTTGAAAAAAGCCAGATAATAGATGTGCTGACAAGAATGGGGCTTGAACTGATCTCCCACAAGGAAGAGGTTTCAAGATTAAAAATACCCACTTTCAGAATTGATCTAAACGAAGAAATTGACTTGATTGAAGAGATAGCAAGGATTATCGGTTATGATAAAATTCCAGAGAGGGTCCTGATAGATTTTCTTCCGCAGCAAATCTCGCAGGTATGGGATGAGGAAAGATTGTATGAGCAGAGCCTTGCTTCATTAGGTTTATCTGAAGTTAGGAATTATTGTTTTTTTTCTAATAAGACTATAAAGGAATTTATGCTTTCAGATGATGATTATAGATCTAAGTGTGTCAGTGTTAAGAATCCAATGTCTCAAGACAATATGCTTGTTGCGAGTTTTCTAATACCGAATTTAATTGAAACTGCTATAAGAAATATGAATCAGCAGAATAAGGAAGTAAGGATTTTTGAAATTAACAAGGTGTTCTATCTAGAAAATAACGAACCGATTGAAAAACGCGTGTTAGCCGGTATATTGTATCAGAATGAAAAATCGGCATCGTGGTTATCTGATAATACGCAAATTCTTTCATTTTATTATATAAAAGGCATTATGGAGGCATTTCTTAAATTGATTTCAATCAATGATTTTGTTTTGCGTAAGCCCATGAATCCGTTTTCTCATCCAGTTGAATCTGCATCTGTATTTGTTGGAGATACATTAATTGGCGAATACGGCAAACTTCATCCTTTGATAACCAAATCTTTTGATTTTGTAAATGATTTGTATTATTTTGAATACTCACTTAATGCATTAAGCCAATTTTTATATAAAGAAAAGAAATTTATCAGCTTTTCGAGATTCCCGTCGATAAAAAGGGATGTGTCACTGTTGTTTGATTCCTCAATTGAGTGGCAGGATATAAAAACGCACATAGAATCGCTTAATAAATTGCATATGGAAAATTTGTCAGTATTTGATGTATATCAGGATGAACAAATAGGCAAAGATAAGAAAAACATTTCATTTAGAATAACATTTCGCGCAATGGATAAAACGCTTACAGATTCAGACGCGGACACATTCAGAGACGAAATTATAAATAAACTTCAAACCAAATTTCATGCCAGTTTGCGGACTTAGAAGCAAACGGTCCATTCTCAACAGTTTTAAAATATTATTCAATATTGTGAATTAAGACAATAAAAATCCTATTTTTAAGCGGACAATTCTACAATCCGTATAAATTATTTTACAAATTCTTAACTTGATTCTTAATAATCCAATACTATAATAGTATTGAAATGAAAATTATTAAAACTTTTAATCTATTTTTATTGATTACAGCGTTTGCTGTATCCGAAGTGTTTGTTAATGATTTATATCTGCTTGCACCTTCCGGAATTAATGAAATTTCAGAGAATATGATATTTACAGAAGAGCTGCCAATTAATGAAACAATAAATGTGTCAGATTCAAACGATATGCCAGAGTTGCCGGGTTTTTTCTATGGGACAAGGATCTCCAGCTTTGTATTGTTTATTGCTGCTATTACCTTATTTATTGTTATGCCGCTATTTATTGTGGCTGCAGAAAATAAACTTCCAGGGTTCGATTATTCAAAAAACTCGTACGAATGGCAGAAAAAGAATAATCACTTGTTACCATCAGTAAATGAAAATAAAGCGGTCATGCTTCTGGATCAGGATAATGATGGAATTCCCGGGAAGGATGATGAAGATATGGATAATGACGGCATTCCCAATCAAGTGGACCAGGATATTGACGGAGACGGAGTTGATAATCAGTTCGATCCCAGCCCATACGATTGGAGAGAGAAGGGTTATAGTCCGTTCGGTATGCTGGTGTTCCTTAATTGGAATCATCAATGGAATAACTATATGTATAGTGACCAAAAACTGATACAGGCGGTGGCCATGCTAAAAGAGTTAGGAGTAAATTCAGTGCGTTTAGGATTTTTGTGGGAAGATATCGAGGCTAAAAACGACACATTCACATTTAATAGATATGACCTTATAATTAAATTACTTAAAAGAAACAACATTCGAATTCTGGGATTTCTGTCCTATTCCAGTTCATGGGGCGGAGATACCTGGGACAGTCCACCTTATAATAACGAAGATTTCGCGGATTTTGTAACTAAAGTGGTATCTAGATATAAACACAGCGTAAAATATTGGGAGGTATGGAACGAACCTGATTCGGCCATACACTGGAAGGGGCAGGACGGAATGAAACGGTATTCCGGTCTATTGAAAAAAAGTTATACCGCAGCTAAAGCAGCAGATCCAAGTTGTAAAGTGCTTCTTGGAGGGCTTACGGAAGCAAGTGGAAAACCTTTAAGGGCGGTATATTCTCTTGTTGGCGGGCAGTTTTTCGATATCGTTAACGTACACCCTTTTGTAAACCCTCTTAATAATAATCCGATGCAAGAGCTGAATGAAAAGATAGCTTCAGTGAGACTAATAATGTCTGAGTACGGCGACGGGAGCAAGAGGATTTGGCTGACCGAGTTGGGAAGCCCCGGTGTTAGTGAAATCTCATTTAAAAACACGTGGTGGCACGGAATAAGCACAACAGAAGATCAGCAGGCTCGATGGGTAGAACAGATTTTTATTAAAGGTTTAGACATTGAAGGAGTAGATAAAATCTTCTGGGCTTTCTTTCAGGATACAGTAAATAACTTCGGTAATGGAGTGGATAATTTCGGTTTGGTCAGGCCGGACTTTTCAATGAAACCAGGTTTTTATAAATATAAAGAATGCTCTGAAAAATGGGAAAGAGAGAATATAAAAATTCAAAATCGTCCTTTATCTTCTAGATCAAAGCCATTAGCAATCAGCCATTGATAGTGTTCATTATTCCACTATCTCAATGAGATTTAATCGAAAAACCATTTATATCGCTATCAGCAACTACGATTGAAAAATACCCTGTTTTTGAGCAACTTCTCAAAACTTTTGAAACGTTGTGAAACGTTGTTTGGAATAAAAAATTTTACAAGACTTTTACAACTTCTTAATATGCTTTTGATAAAATAGAAAATAGCATTATAGTAGTTTGGCCAAAATTTTGGCATGTGAAAGCAAAAGAAAAGCTAGATGTGTTAATAAATTTCTTAAAATTAAGGGGAACAGTAATGAAAAAAATATTTGTTTGCATTTTGTTAATAAGTTTTTTGAGCTTACAATTTAATTATTCCTCATTGTGTCATGGAAGTGCTTATTTAGCTCCACCCGTTAGAACTGAACTAAATAAGATAACTGATGCTTTCAACGCAACTAGAGAAATAGTGGTATCTCCTTTATTGGAAAAAGGGGTTGTTGATTCTATCTCTTTGGCAGAACTTGATATAAGCAAGCTTTTTAGAATTCTTACAGATTTTGATGTTCTACTTCGAGAGCAAGAAAAAGAGAATTTGACACCTTTAGTATCAGTGGTTAGTGTCATAACGCAAAGTCTTTTTAAGCAATCTTTAGAAAAAGTATCAAATACTGAAAATGACCATAAATTATTCTATGGCGACATTATAAATAAATACATATCAGCAAAAAAAGATGGGCTAGAAGAGATAGCAGATTATTACAAGAATTTGTTTTTAAATATTGTCGTCTTGAAAGAAACAGCTTTAACTTTGATAATAGACAACTTATCTGAAATTGATCCTGATTCAACAGAACAGAGGCTGGTATATAAAGATTTAATATCAGCCCTGTTTGATGAAGAGGGTGTTTTTGACAAAGGCGATTTTTCACAGACATTAATAAAATACGTGAATGCCTTAAATGAGAGACGCAAATTAACAAAACCCATTAATGTCGCCTTAAAACAAGTGATAAAATGGTTTTTAATGCCAGATGAGCCAGAAGAAAAAGAAAAATTAGAGAAAATATTAGAAGAAGAAAACACATTAATCAATTGGTTTCGTTTTGATGAAAGTATACCCAGTAAAAGTTTATTGATTAAATATTATGAGGCCGACACAGATGGAAATTCATATATAGAAACCTATGAATTAAAATTTCCCAGTACACAGACTTCTCAAACCCCAGGGTCTTTAAGAAATGTATTAGAAGGTATGATGAATTTTTATCCCAATTTGTCACGGGTTAAGAAAGTTGCTTTTATAGCTGCGTTCGGAGCAGGAATATTTATATATTTTTATTTACTTGCGCCGATATTTATATTAATTTCAGTTCCGCTGATTCAAGGATATGTGTCAATTAGTGCAGGCAATGCTCAAAATAGTGATTTTAATTTAACCAGTATGGGTAATTTCCCAGCTCCTGCTTTTGCAAGCTTGCCAACGAAAACAATTCCAAAAATATTACCTCCAGCTCGAAAATTACACAAAGAATTTTCCGAATGGGAAGATTCTATCTCAGACACAAACACGGGTCTTCAGCCAAGTCATGTTGGAGACCAAAGTCCAGTTGCGGTTAAAAATGGTTTCGCGACAGGGGGATTTACTTATGACGAAGCGCTCGCGGCGTTGCGGCATTTGATACTGACTAAAGATTATGCAAAAGCAAGAAAGTACGTTTTATATTTTGCCGAGCGTTTTATTAAATATTCTGCAGAGGAATTATCTGGGAAAGTGGATGAAAATAATGTTTATGGATTTATAAGGCTTCTTCCAAGCCCGTTTGATGGAGTAAAAAGGAAGCATATTATTAACTGCATCGACACAAGTTCTTCTTGGACAGAAGGAAACGGAATTATTGAATGGTATACAGATGGCGGACCGCAAAGTTTTCTGTTGGGAGCCGCACTTCAATCTTTAAGGAAGGATTCAGATCTTTCAAGGCAGGAAAGAAAAATATTGGAACAATTTGTGCAAGAACTCGGGGAAACGATTCTTGGTCTTTTCAGCACTGAAAATATCGTGTCTGCGGGTCCTGCCTTGCAGGACATAGATGGCGCACCCGCAAGGGAGCATTTAGGGCATATTGAAAATATGCATGATCATTATTCTTTCTTGCATCAATTAGCGAATTATTTGGAAGAAAATCATCTTAATCCTAGATTAGCTTCAAGATGCAGAAAAAAAGCTGACAGTATTTATCCGGAACTGAAAAAAAGAGGCGCTTTAGTAAAGGAAGGGGATGAAGCCTTTTTTTATCAGGGCTTTGCGTATGGAAAAATAAATCCGCAAATCCCTGTAGACGTACAAAGTTGGGGGATTCTATCTTCTACTACAATGACAAACGCCAAAGCTATCTCCAGTGTTGGCCCAAAAAAATTGAATGAAATATTTGGGGAGGGCACAGCGGAAGGGATGATGAATTGGCTGTTAAGGAATGCTTTGGTATTAACTGATTATATCCGGCCGGATGGCTACGAAGTCACAACAATTGGCTCTGATTTTAGTGATCCGCATCTAAGCGATATCCAAGCTCAACGCGGCGGGATTAAAGGACAAATAACTGATGAATGGACAGCAGGCGTCATTTGCGCAATGGATGTCATGGCAGGCTATTATTATGAAATTGGTCTTGTTAAAAAAGCTGAAAATTTATTAGCAATGGCTGATGCATTAAGGTATTTTGCATTTATAAGAGCCACAGAACGTGATGGGATGCTTTATTGGGAATATGCCACTGAGCGTGGAATGGCTGTTGGATACGGGTGGAATACTCCAAATGCTCCGGGTGGAAGCACCGCGGGGACCTGGATGCTGTTTGCTTTGGATCACAGAGGGAATCCGTTTGATCCTGAAGGACATTCTTTAAGAAACTTACCCGGAATTAATCGTCTCGGAATTCGGAAAGGAATTGAGTTGCTTTTAGTAACAATGAAAGATGAAAACACATTTTCTAATAAATCTCTCACCATGCCGGGCTCAAAAATCACTAAAGTAGCACTTGAACGATGGCTAACAACCGTTAAAAAAGATGATAGAAGTATTCATCTTGGAGATCCTCGTATATTAAAAGAGGTGAACTTTTACTCCGCTATTGGAAAAAACAAGGGGATGATAAAAGCTTCAAAAGATGAAATTGGCATTCAAACCATTACTAGCTGGAACAGCGCTGAAGTAAGTTTTCAAAAAATGCAGGATTTATCAAAAACACCCTTTTTAACTCTTAAAGTAAGAGGAGAAAAAGGTGCTAAGGCGGTTAGAATTAACGTTGTTGATGATTCTTATATTCAGGCTAAAAACTGGAAGATACCTCCGCCATTTGTAATGGCAGAAATTCATTCTGATGGAGAATGGCATACTGTAACAGTTAATCTGGATGAATCCGGAGCTGATATTTCTAAAATTAGGGCTATTTCTTTTGATGTCGGAATGGCTACTACTAATAACCCAAGGGGAGCAAATGTTTTCTTGAAAGATTATTACTTTATAAAGCATCCCAGCAGTTTTTCAATTCCGGAAAGTGTAAAGGGCACCTCCTCAGTATCTGGGGATAATGCGCAAGGTGGTTTTCTGAGTAGGTTAAAAGGTATCTTTCTAAATAAAGATGAAAAGCCAGCAACAGAAAAAGTCGATAAAAGATTAATCGACAAATTGGCGGAAAAAACATCAGCTGAACCCAAATCAGAAAAAGTTGATAAGGGATTAATCGATTCATTGATAGAAAAATCACCAGATGAAAAACCCATAGCCCAAAGCTCAACCCAACTAAAAAGCATTATTAAGCCGGAGCATCAAGCGCTAATGAAAAGTGTAAGTGAAGATACATTGGAAAATACTATTAGCAATAAAAAGATGGATATAGAAATTCGCGCGGCAGCTATGGCAGAATTGTTTTCTAGAAAAGCTAAGGGTCAAATATGGACTGGACATCAAACATTAATGAAAAGCGTTACTGAAGAAGCATTGGAAGGGACTATTAGAAATACAAAGATGGATATAGAAATCCGCGCGGCGGCTATGGAAGAATTAATCTCTAGAAAAATTAAAGATTCCTCCAAAGTTCAAAAACCTAAACCTGCTCCGACAGTTGTAAGTACAAATATTTGTACAGGCAGATGCCCGCAGAACTGGGGAGGGGTGGCATTTTTTAAGGATGGAAAGTGGAAAGATCTTAGCGATAATGACTATTTTGAAGTAACCGTTGAGGGGAGCGGCGAATATATATTACGTCTGGTGGGAGAAAATCAATCTTTTGACAGTCCAAATATGTTTTCTAAACCACTTAAGATGGGAAATACTTATAAGATAAAATTTGGTGACTTAAAAGGAAGTAAAGACAAAGATCTTAAACAAATCGGTATTAATGTTTCACCTAATCCATGGGGCAGTAGGACACCTTCCAGAGGAGGAGATGCCTCCAGCATCAACATAAAATTAGTTAGACAAGCTGACAATCGGTCAGAAGTCATAACCCCGGATACTGTCAAACTTGCCAGCGGGGAAGAGCGGAATTATGATGAACCGACTATACTTCTGGAGTTATTAAATAATGTTTTTATAAAATATAATTCAACTTCGGCGGGTGAAATATCAGGATATATAGCAGCAGCTGCAATAAACGTAGAGCTCGGTGAGATTATTGCAAAAACGCAACTTTATATCCTTGAAGATGCAACAAATTACCCCAGGCAAAATTTTAAGGAATATTTTCCGAATTTAAATCCTGAAACTTTTAAATACATAATCAGACAGGAAATTATCGAGAGGCTGGAGGCGCAAGAAATTGAGAAGCCCATTAAGAGAAAGACTGTTGCAATAGTGTATGAAGCACTGAACCAATCACTACCTTTCGAAATAGATGAAGACAATTTCAAAAATATTATGCGAAATTATGCATATACTCCGGATGTAATTATTTCAGACATGTTGAGAACGGGTAGTTTTACTCCTCAATTGCTGTTTCCAATTTTTAATACAGTTCATAAGACATTGGGTGGGTTAGAATTGCCTGATTACGATCAGGTACTAATAAAATCAGTTTTAGTATTGCTAAATATGAATTCAAATGGAAGTGGTAATAATACAATGCCAGTTGATTTGGATGATGCTCTAAATAAAACCCCAAAAGAATTTAAAGTTGCATTATAAAAGCATTAAGGGGACACATCACATAATTCCTTAATCATTAAGTCCTGATTTTATATAAGTTCAAAATATATTCATCAACGTTACTTGAAATATCAAAAGAAGTTCAAGTATTAACTGTCCATCTGTCAACAACGTCCCCGATTTTTCGATTTTTTTGTTGAAACTGTTCCAGTAAATGTTCTATTATATTAGTGTAAGCTGCAGATACAATAATGATTGTTAGGTGATACGGATTGACTAAAATAAAGGTTCTTGAAGGGAAAGTTAAACAAGCTATTAATTTAATAAGGACATTAAAGGAGGAGAATAAGCGATTAAAGTCTGATAGAATGAAATTAGTTTCCGAGTTGGAGTTACTGAGAAATGATGCCAAAGGGACTTATAAGCTTAGAAGCGAGTTAGAGCAAATTATAGCTCGAGATAAAAAGATAAAAGATAAAATATTTGATTTAAAACATAAAGTAGATCGTTTAAATATTTAGTTGTGTTTTGGAAAAGAAAATTATGGTTATGTTAGCAGAGAAAATCAGGGTAAAAATTAATAATCGTGAATTTGATATTGACGGTGGTGGTCTAACGCCATTGGAGCTTTCCGCAAGGGCTAACTATGTTAATGAACAGATAGAGGCTGTTGCTGATAAGACAAATACAGTTGATACTTCAAAATTGGCGGTTCTTGCCGCTTTGAATATCGCTGATGAGCTATTTCGAGTAAAAGAAAGCAAGAATAGCACAAATGGCAATAATGATAAGAAATTAGATGAACTAATCATTCAATTAGATTCCGCTATTAATGATTGACAGTACCTTAAGATTCTTCTTTTAATACCTTTCTTTTCCATTTATATTACAAAAAAAGCTAATAAAAAATGGAACTGTTCCAGGAATTAACAAATAAAGAAATCACTCAACATCAGCCTCTTGCTTATAGGATTATGCCTAAAACATGGGATGAATTCGTAGGGCAGGATCATGTATTGGGAAAGGATAAGCTTTTAAGGAGGCTGGTGGATTCTGATAAACTTTCTTCTATTATAGTATTTGGCCCTCCGGGGTGCGGCAAAACGGCACTGGTAAATATCATACTTCAAATTACTAAATCAAAGGCGTACAAGATAAATGCTGTTACAGCCGGGGTTGGCGATATACGCAAGATTATAGGCCTTGCAAAAGAACACCGCAAAATACACGCTAAACGAACGGTTTTAATTATTGATGAGATACACCATTTTAATCGTACCCAGCAGGACGCTTTACTGCCGGATGTGGAATCCGGGACCATTATTTTGATTGGACTGACCACTGAAAACCCTCATTTTTATGTTAACAGCACCTTAATATCACGTTCAAATTTGTTTGAGTTTCAACCTTTGAGTAAAGAAAACATATCAGATATCATCGAACGGGCGCTGAAACATCCGAATGGATTGGGTTCATATGAAATTAGGCTTTCAAAAGAGGCAAAGGAATTTCTTGTTTCACAGTCTGAAGGTGATGCAAGAAGGGTGTTGAACACGCTGGAAATTGCCGTATTGGGCAAGATAAAATCCTCGGAAAAAATAATAAATCTGGAGTTAAGCAATGTTGAAGAATCATTATCAAAAAAGAGCATAGTGTATGATAAATCCGGCGATAAGCATTACGATGTAATATCCGCGTTTATTAAGTCATTAAGAGGCAGCGATCCGGATGCCGCGCTGTATTATTTGGCGCTAATGATTGAAGCCGGCGAAAATCCGTTATTCATAGCCAGAAGATTGGTAATCTCTGCCAGCGAGGATGTAGGTAATGCGGATCCGCGGGCTTTATTAATTGCACAGGCAGGATATGAAACTGTTCACAGGATCGGTATGCCCGAAGGCAGGATTACGCTTGCTCAAATGACTACATATATAGCTTCTGCCCCAAAATCGAACGCCTCATATATGGGTATTGAAAAAGCGACAGAACGGATAAAGCAAGATGCGGTAAAAGAAGTTCCTAATCATCTTAAGGACAGTAATTTGGATAAGAAAAGCAGAGGTCACGGGGAAGGGTATCTTTATCCTCACAATTTCGAGGATCATTTTGTGATACAGGAGTATCTTTCGAATCAAAACCCGTTGAGTGATACTTTTTATAAGCCTACAGAGATCGGTTTTGAAAAGAATATAAAACTAAGGCTTGAGAACCTTTGGAAGGAAAAAAAAGATTATAAATAGTTAATGATGGCAGATCAAAAGAAAAAAATAAGAAATGATGTCAGCAAAGCGTTAAGAGGTTTGACAGAAACTGAAATTATTGAGAAAAGTAAACTAATTAGCGGCAGAGTAAAGCAGCTTAGAGTATTTAAGGAGGCAAAGAATATAGTTTTTTACTATTCAAAATATCCGGAAGTAAGCACACATGAGTTTATTAAGGATTCTCTGGATAATGGGAAGACTGTATTTCTGCCTAAGATTGTTGAAAACAGCAAGTGTTTTAATGTTTGTTCTGTAAGTAATTGCGATACTGATTTATGTGTCGGTAAATGGGGTATAAGCGAGCCGAAAGATAAAGGCTCAGATATTCAGGCTCTGAAAATAATTGACTTGATTATAGTGCCTGGTATTGCTTTTGATGAATATGGGAACAGAATAGGCAGAGGACAGGGGTATTACGATAAAGTATTAAGCAAGTTAAATAATGCACCTAAAGTTGCATTAGCTTTTGACTTGCAAGTAAGGAATATTATTCCAGTAGACGAGCATGATATTCAGGTCGATTATATCATCACAGAGTCTAGAATAATAAGGTCTTTAAAGAGGCGCTGAAAAAGAATGAAAAAATCTAATATAGCTGAACTTTGATCTGATTTTTGGTTCAGATATTAGATATATATTTGTTAAGGGGAGTTTAAAAATGGAACTGTTATTTTTGGGTTTGTTTGGCGGTATTATTTTGGGAGGTATTGTTGGGATCTACGTACGTTCGTTGTATGGGAAAAAGCAGCTTTCTTCGGCGGAGTTGACTGCAAAGAGGATCCTTTCCGAGGCAGAAGCGAAGGCAGAAGCAAAAAAGAAGGAAGGTATAATTGAAGTTAGAGAGATGATGGATAAAGAGCGTAAGAATTTTGAGTTATCTACAGCTGGTAGAAAAGAAGAACTTTCGAAATTTGAGCACAGACTGCATCAAAAAGAAGAGAATCTGGACAGGAAATTGGATATCCTTGAGAAAAAGGAGAAGAATATTGATCAAAGGGTTAGAGAGCTTGGCAATAAGGAAAGAGATTTAAGGGTTACTGAAGAAGAGATAAACAAAAGGAAAGAGGAGCAAAAGAGGGTATTAGAACGGATTTCCGGCATATCTTCAGATGAAGCTAAGAAGCTTCTTCTGGAAACAGTCAAAACTGAGGTTCTCAGGGAGCAATCAAACATAATAAAGCAGGTAGAGCAGGATACAAAGGAAATAGCAAATAAGAAGGCCAAAGAAATAATTGCTACCGCTATTCAAAGGATAGCAGCTGAATTTACCAGTGAGATGACAGTAAGTTCTGTTGCTATACAAAATGACGAACTTAAAGGCAGGATAATAGGACGTGAGGGCAGGAATATAAGGACTTTTGAACAAGCTACCGGAGTGGACATTATTGTTGATGATACGCCGGAATCTATAACTATTTCCGGATTTGATGGGGTTAGGCGGGAGATTGCTAAAATTGCCCTTGAGCGCTTAATTGTGGATGGGAGGATACATCCGGCCCGCATAGAAGAGGTAGTAGCAAAGGTGAAGAAGGAGATGGAGCAGAAACTAAAAGAGATTGGGGATCAGGCTGCGCAGGATGCGGGTGTCAGTGGTTTGCATCCGGAGATTCTCAAGCTTCTGGGAAAATTAAAATTCAGGAGTTCTTACGGGCAGAATCAGCTGCAGCATACTCTGGAAGTAGTATGGCTTTCTTCCGCCATTGCAAATGAGCTTGGAGCTGACAGTACTTTTTGCAGGAGAGCAAGCTTGCTGCATGATATAGGGAAGGCAATCGATCATGATGTGGAAGGGACTCATCATCAGATATCATCCGATATAGCCAAGAAATATGGTGAGTCTCCTGATATGATTAATGCGATACTCTCTCATCACGAGGGGATTGCTGAACCTCAGACTATAGAAGCATTTATTATTGCCGCGGCAGATGCGATATCTGCGGCCAGACCTGGAGCTAGAAGAGAAAATGTGGAAAATTATATTAAGAGGCTTGAGCAGCTGGAAAAGGTTGCGTTATCATTTAGAGGTGTGGATTCTGCTTATGCTATTTCAGCTGGAAGGGAAGTAAGGATTATGGTTGAACCTGAGGATGTAAGTGATCCGGAGACAATTATTCTTGCAAGAGATATTGCAAAAAAAATCGAAAATGATGTTGAGTATCCCGGACAGGTAAAGGTAACAGTGATTCGTGAGACAAGAGCTCATGAAATAGCAAAATAGGAAAATAGCAGAATATATCATCGTATTATTAATAGTTAACTTTACGCATTGTTTTTAGTATTTTAAGAAATGAATCAAAAAATTTATACTGTTTCAGAAATAAGTCAGCAAATAAAACAGTTAATAGAAAGCCAGTTCACTAATGTATGGATTGAAGGTGAGATCTCTAATATAAAATACCACACTTCCGGTCATATATATTTCTCTTTGAAAGATGAGAAATCTAATATAAATGCCGTCATATGGAGCGGACAATCAAGTATACTGAAATTTAAACTGGAGAACGGACAAAAAGTAACTGTTCTGGCGCGTCTTTCAGCGTATATAGCAAGGAGTCAGTACCAGCTTATAGTTTTAAAAATAGATCCGTCAGGGAAGGGAGCGCTTCAGCTCGCTTTTGAACAGCTTAAAGCCAAACTTGAAAAAGAAGGGTTGTTTGACAGTAAGTTAAAAAAAGCAATACCTGTCTTTCCCAGAAAAATTGGCATCGTTACATCACCTACGGGTGCGGCGTTGAGGGATATTCTGTCTGTATTAAAGAGAAGGTTCAGCAACCTTGAAGTGCTTATATATCCTGTAAGGGTGCAAGGTGATGAGGCTAAGTTTGAGATTTCCAGAGCAATAGTTGATCTTAATAATAATTTCTCAGATTTAGAAGTAATTATTATTGCCAGAGGCGGCGGTTCAATTGAGGATTTGTGGGCTTTTAACGAAGAAATTGTTGCAAGATCAATCTGCGATTCAAATATACCTATAATATCAGCGGTAGGACATGAAATTGATTACACTATTTCTGATTATGCAGCAGATAAAAGAGCTCCTACCCCAAGCGCAGCTGCCGAAATGGTGATAAAAGCTAAGGAAGAATTTGTCCAAAATATCAACAGTTTAAATCAAAGACTTATTAACTACATTAACAACAAAATCGCTTATATATCAGCTAAAGTTAACTTTTTGATTAATTCTAAATACTTCACATATCCGTTCAGCTTTATTGAAGAACGGTCACAGGAAGTTGATGACTTAACAGATAGGATAACACTGCACTTAAATCACATTGCTGAAGTAGCTGCTTTCAAATTTGATAAGCAAATAGAAAAACTTGAATTACTCTCCCCATTAGCCTGCCTGGCAAGGGGCTATTCGATTTTGTGGAAGATGCCTGAAAAAAAAATAGTCAAAGATACTGCTGAAATCAGCAATAACCAAGAACTTCTTATAAAACTGCATAAGGGTGAAATAAAGGCAAGGGCTGAGAAATAGGGATTATCTAAAACTAACTGTATATTGGAGAGAATTATCTTTAAAACTGTGTATTTAAATTGTATAAATTAGAGCTGTGCTGAATACTAATAAGCAAAATCTTTTGCCAGGGGATCTTAATGGTTAAGGAAAAGCAGAGTTTTGAAAAGTCATTGCAAAAACTTGAGGTAATAGTCCAGAAGTTAGAGAAAGGCGATATCTCGCTTGATGATTCTATAGGATTATATCAGGAGGGAATTAGTCTGGCGCGTTTCTGCTCTAAAAAACTTGATGAGGCAAAAGCTAAAATTGAGATCGTTGTGAAGGAAAAGGATAATTTCACCAAAGAAGCATTTGATCCGGAAAAGATTGAAAAGAAAGAGAATAATGATATGTTTAAGCCAAAAGAGGGATTGTTTTAATGGATATTCAACTTAAGCAGTATTACCAGAAGAAAAGGATCTTTGTCAATAAGAGTTTAATAAAGGTTTTACCTGATAAATTAGGGTACTCGCAGGTACTTGCTGAATCAATGAAGTACTCAGTCTTAGCAGATGGAAAGAGATTAAGAGCGCTTCTTTTGATTGCAGTTTCTGAAATGTTTGGATTGCCGATGCGAAAGGTCAAATATGCCGCATGCGCTTTAGAGCTTATTCATACCTATTCTCTGATACATGATGATTTACCTTGTATGGATAATGATGATTTCCGTAGAGGAAAGCTTACCAATCACAAAAGATTTGGCGAGGCTGTAGCGCTTTTAGCCGGTGATGCCTTGCTTGCATATGCCTTCGAATTGTTAGCAAAGAATGCTGACATGCTGGGATTGAATTCAAATGATTTTTCAACATTAATTGCGACTATAGCAAGGTCAATTGGTTATGACGGGATGGTGGGAGGGCAGGTAGTAGATATGTTGTTAAGCATGAAGCATGAGGCTGTTAGCAGGGGAGAAATTAATAAGAAGCTGAACTTTATGCATATTAATAAAACAGCTGCCTTAATAAGCGCTTCTATAACTGCAGGTGGGGTTCTGGCAAAAGCTCCTAAGAAAAATATTAAATATTTAATGGAGTTCGGACTTAAGATTGGATTGGCTTTTCAAGTTGTTGATGATATTCTTGATGAAACAAAAACTGCAAAAGAATTAGGAAAATCAAATTCAGATAGCAAAAACAAGAAAATCACATTTCCCGGCATATATGGTTTAGAAAAATCTTTTAAGAGAGCCGAAAATCTTATTCATTCCGCAAAGAATGATTTAAAAGTATTTGGGAAAAGAGCATTATATCTGAATTTACTTGCGGATTATGTCTTAGAACGGAGCAAATAATTGGGTAATTTACTTGATAAAATAGACAAACCATCGGATTTGAAGATAATTAAAAGAGAGTTGCTGCCATTTCTAGCTCAAGATATCAGAGAGAAAATTATCAACACCTGCTCCAAAAATGGCGGTCATGTTGCTTCCAGTCTTGGGACAGTTGAATTGACTATAGCTCTTCATTACTGCCTTAACTTACCCACAGATAAGATTATTTGGGATGTCGGCCATCAAGCATACGCCCATAAACTTCTTACAGGAAGAAAAGATTCATTCTGCACATTAAGGCAGCATGGCGGGATTAGCGGTTTTCCAAAAAGAAGTGAGTCGGAATATGATAGTTTTGGAGTTGGCCATTCATCAACTGCAATTTCCGCAGCTTTAGGAATTGCTGCTGCCAGGGATTTGAAGGGAGACGAATATAAAGTAGTTTCAGTGGTTGGTGATGGCAGTCTAACCGGTGGGATGGCTTTTGAAGCATTACAGAATGCTGGGTATTTGGCTAAGGATATGCTGGTCATACTGAATGACAATGAGATGTTTATATCAGAGAGAGTTGGGGCATTAGGAGCATTCCTTGCAAAGTTGCTTACACTGGGTTTAGTTAATAAATTTGAAAAGAAATTGGAATTATTCTTAAAGAGAATTCATTTCTACGGTAAATATTTGCTGAGGTTAGCCAAAAGATTTAAGGTTCTGCTTTTCCCAGGAATGCTTTTTGAGGAAATGGGATTTGCATATTTTGGACCGGTTGACGGGCATGATTTAAACAATCTTATAAGGGTTTTAGAAAAGGTTATATTGCTTAAAGGACCTATTGTGCTTCATGTAATAACCAAGAAAGGCAGAGGGTATGAGATTGCTGAAAAAAATCCAATATCATTTCATGGAATTGGATCATTTGACATTAGTACAGGACAACCTACAAAAGAAAATGATCCAATCTCTTATACAAAGATGTTTGGAAAGACCCTTGTCCGTATTGCAGAAGAAAACAGCAAGATAATTGCGATAACTGCCGCTATGCCCCAAGGTACAGGGTTAGAGGAGTTCAGCAAAACTTTTCCCAACAGATATTTTGATGTTGGTATAGCCGAGCAACATGCTCTTACATTTGCAGCGGGATTGGCAACCCAGGGTTTTAGGCCTGTTTGCGCAATTTATTCTACTTTTTTACAGCGAGGTTTTGATCAGATTATTCATGATATAGCGTTGCAAAACCTGCCTGTAATTATTGCGCTTGATCGAGCAGGTATTGTTGGTGAGGATGGCCCAACGCATCACGGGGCCTTTGACATATCATACCTGAGAATGATACCAAATTTAGTCATGATGGCGCCTGCAGATGAAAATGAGCTGCAGCATATGCTTTATACAGCTACTAAGCTAAAAGGTCCGGTCGCGATTCGCTATCCCAGAGGCGCTGGTATCGGTGTGAAAATTGATAGTAATCTTAAATGTCTTGAGCCGCCTCTTGCGCAAGTAGCTATTCCGGGAAATCATTTGGCAATCTTAAGCGTAGGCAGCATGGTATATCCGTCAGTTGAGGCATCTAATATACTAAAGAAACATGGCATATCCGCTGAAGTTATAAATATGCGGTTTATAAAGCCCTTAGATAAAGATTTGCTAAAAGATATAGGATCTCGTTTTCAATCAATTATTACTGTAGAAGAGAACGTAATAAAAGGTGGTTTTGGATCTGCTATAAACGAGTTCTTCTGCAGTGGTAAGATAACTATACTTAATTTAGGATTACCGGATTCATTTATTGAACATGGATCTATAAATGAGCTAAAAGATAAATATGGCCTAACAAAAGAAAAAATTGCAGAAAAAGCGAGAGAATTTTTAACCAGTTGTCTAAAGGATACTTACCATTATCAGAAATCATTATAAAAAAGAACTGGGCCGCTGATTTAAGGGAGGCCCAGGCTCTTGCTTTAAGCGGGCGAATTAGATCAAAAGATGGTCGAATATACAATAAGCCAGGGCAGTTGGTAAGTATAGAAAATTCTATTGAATTAACAGGGATTGACAAATTTGTATCAAGAGGGGGAGATAAATTAGAAGGTTTCTTAAAATATTTTAATATTGATCCGCAAGGATCTGTTTGTCTTGATATAGGAGCTTCAACAGGCGGGTTCACTGATTGCTTATTGCAGAAAAATGCCGAAAAAGTGTATTGCGTAGATGTTGCAAAAGGTAAACTGGATTGGAAATTAAGAAATGATTCAAGAATAGTTAATTTGGAGAAAAAAAATTATCGAACTCTAAAAAAAGTTGACTTCGATAAAAAAATAGATATAACTTGCGTTGATGTTTCATTTAGTTCATGCAGGAATATACTGATTAAGTTGAAGGAATTGCTTCCGGTTGACAGTCAAATAATTTTGCTGTTTAAACCTCAATTTGAGGTAAATTCTAAATATACAGTGAAAGGTGTTGTTCGGAATGAAGTTGTAGTAAAAAAAGCAATCAATGATTTTATCGGTTTTGTCGAGAGGCTGAAGATTAAATTGATAGGATTTAAGAAATCTAAGGTTAAAGGCGCAAAGGGAAATCAGGAATATTTTTTTTATTTTATTTTATAAAATTTGCGCAGAGATGGTCAGAAAAAAATACGGGATCTCAACGCAGCGGGAGGGGTGTTATGAAAATTCGTTTACCTAAGTATTTTATGAAAAGGGGTGTGAAAGTAACCATTAAAGGCAGCAATACTGAACAGACACCTTTACTTGATAAACTGCAGCAAAAGAGCGCTAAAGCGCTTATTGAATCATTGAAGGATGCTGATCCATTTATAAGGTCTATCGCTGCAGAAGTCCTCGGCAGATTGAATGAAAAGAAAGCATTGGAAGACCTGATAATGGCATTAAAGGATCCGTCAAAATACGTAAGAGAAAAAGCAATTATAGCTCTGGGCCAGCTTGGAGACAAGGTGTGTGTGCCTGCGCTTATAGAATGTCTGAATGATATAAGTGAAGAAGTGCGGGTTACTGCGGCCGGTGTTTTAGGTCATTTGAAAGACAAAGAGGCGGTCCCGGCATTGATAAGATCATTAAAGGATCAAAGCGCATTCGCGCGCATGAGAGCGGCAATCTCGCTTGGAATAATCGGAGATGAATCCTCTGTCCCGTCATTGTATGAATCATGTAATGATGAAAATGATTTAGTAAGCAAGTATTCTTGTGAGGCTTTGTCTAATATAGGCAGATCAGCCGTGCCGGCTCTTCTTATGGCGCTGAGAAACGACAGAGTAAGAGCTCATGCTGCGCAGGCCTTAACTAGAATAAAATAATTATATGGAAAAAGATTTTCAGTACAACCCAAAAACCATAGAAGAAAAATGGCAGAACATCTGGTCAGAAAAAAGCTGTTTTGCTTTTAATGAAACTTCAAAAAAGAATTACTATTATTGTCTGGAGATGTTTCCTTATCCATCAGGCAAGATCCATATGGGTCATGTGAGAAATTATGTAATTGGAGATGTTATATCCAGATTCCAATGGATGAATAACATGGAAGTAATGCATCCTATTGGTTGGGATGCTTTCGGGCTGCCTGCGGAGAATGCTGCTATTAAAAATAATATCCATCCGGATGAGTGGACCAAGCAAAATATAAGTGAGATGCGCCAGCAGTTAAAATCTTTAGGTATCGGTTATGATTGGGGCAGGGAAATCGCAACTTGCGATCCAGAGTATTATAAGTGGAATCAATGGTTTTTCCTGCAGATGTATAAGAAAAAATTAATTGATTATAAAGATGGGGATGTTAACTGGTGTCCGAGTTGTCAGACTGTATTGGCTAATGAACAGGTTGTGGACGATGGTTCATGCTGGAGATGCGGCAGCAAGGTGTCAGAGAAGCGGTTAAAACAATGGTTTATTAAAATCACTGAATATGCTGAAGAGCTGTTAAATGATCATTCAATTTTGGAAGGTAAGTGGCCGAAAGAAATACTTGCTATGCAGAAGAATTGGATTGGCAAGAGTAAAGGTGCTGAGATCGTATTTTCTATTAATTGTGGAAATGAAAATATAACTGTTTACACTACAAGACCGGATACGCTATTCGGGGCTACATTCATGGTATTGGCCCCGGAACACGATCTTGTCAAGAAATTAGTTGATAAGGCAAAGAATAAGAAAAAAATTCTCTCATATCTAGAAAATGTTAGCAAGCGTACAAAGAAGGATAGGATTATGTCTGGATTTGAGAAAGAAGGAGTTTATTTAGAAGCGGACGCTGTCAATCCAGTAAATGGAAAGAGTATACCTGTATGGGCAGCCGATTATGTATTAGGTGAGTACGGTTTTGGCGCGATAATGGCTGTGCCGGCTCATGATCAAAGAGACTATGAATTCGCGAAGAAGCATAATATACCTATAATAGAAGTAATTAGATCTGATGATGGGAAATCTGATATAAAAGAATATGCTTATGAAGAACCCGGGTTAATGGTAAATTCGGGCAAATATGATAATCTCTCTTCTACAGAAGCGGGAAAAAGAATTGTTAATGAGCTATCAGCTAAAGGTCAGGCCAAAGAAAAAGTTAATTACAGGCTTAAGGACTGGCTGATCTCCCGTCAAAGGTATTGGGGTACTCCGATACCGATCATCCACTGTTCTAACTGCGGTCCTGTTCCTGTAAATGAAGAAGAGCTCCCGGTCTTGCTTCCAAGAGATGTTGCGTTTAATGCTGAAGGTGAATCCCCGTTGAAAAAGAGCAAAGAATTTTTAAATGTAAATTGTCCGAAATGTAAGTCCAAATCAGTAAGAGAGACAGATACAATGGATACTTTTGTGGATAGCTCTTGGTATTTTGCGAGATATCTGGACCCCAGAAATGATAAAGAACCTTTTTCTCCGAGCAAGGGAAAGAGTTTTTTGCCGGTTACACAGTACGTCGGAGGGATAGAACATGCCTGTATGCATCTTATATACTCCAGATACTTCAATAAATTTATGAGAGATATTGGTTTGGTAAAAAGTGATGAACCATTTGCAAGGCTTCTGTCTCAGGGAATGGTAACCTTGGGTGGAAGCGCTATGTCTAAATCTAAGGGGAATGTTGTAGAGCCGGGTGAGATTATAAAGGGATACTGTGTTGATGCTGTAAGATTATTCATATTATTTGCTTCTCCTCCAGAGAAAAGTCTGGAGTGGTCCAGTGAGGGGTTGGAAGGCTCATGGCGATTCTTAAATCGTGTATGGAGAATCACCAATTCTTGTTATTCAAATGATGTTAAAGAAGTAAAAGAGCAAAATGAAAAAGGATTGGTTCTAGAGAGATTAATTCATCAAACAATTAAAAAAGTAACGGTTGATATTGAGGAAAGATTTCAGTTCAATACTGCTATCGCGCGTTTAATGGAATTATATAACGCGATACAAAGCTACGAGTTCCTGGGAGATGACGCATCCAGATATGGAATTAAGATGCTTATAATGCTGCTGAATCCTTTTACTCCTCATATCTCAGAGGAACTGTGGCAGCTTATCGGAGAAAAGGAACTGCTTGTTAAAGCCCTGTGGCCGAAATATGATCCGGATTTTATTGTTGAAAATGAGATTGAGATCGTAGTGCAGGTTAATGGCAAATTGCGGGATAAAATTAAAATCCCTTGTGGAATTGGGGAGGCAGCTTTAAGGGAAAAGGTGTTGTCGTTAACCAAGGTACAGGAAATAACATCTGATAAGAGCATAAGGAAGGTTGTTGTTGTCCCGGATAAATTAATCAACATAGTTGTTTGATAAAAAAAGCTTTGCATAAGGGGGATGTGTTATGAAAAAAAATTTGGGTTTCATCTTTATTGTCTTACTGTTTCAAGCCTGCGGGGTATATAATCCTGCTCCGGTAGTTTTACCTTCTCATATCAGGTCAATTTCTATAAGTCCTGTAATCAATAATACACCGATCTATGGACTTGAGGATGAACTCACAAGAACAATAAAGGATGAGTTTATCAGGGATGGGAGGATTCCTATTAATAATGACATAGAATCTGATGGGGATGTGGAAACAGTCATATCAAGATATATATTAGAACCGCTTAGTTATGATGAAAATCATGTTATTGAAGAATATAAACTATGGGTGCTGGTTGATCTGCGTTTTATAGATAGGGTTAGAAATAAAATTTTATGGGAAGAGCGAAATCTTGAGGGAGACCATCGTTTTTTTGTTGATACAAAACCGGGAGGACTTACGGAAGATGAAGCTCGGGAGTTTGTATGGGATAACCTGTCCAGAAACATAATAAAAAGGACCATAGAGGGTTTTGGTTCTGTGACAGGTCTTAGTGACAAAAGAGCGCCGCAGTCCATATCAGAGGAATAAATTTATTAGAATAAAGAAAGTTATATCTTAAGTTTACCATGCAGCCGATAAAATACTACCAGTTAAAACATGAAATAAATAACAATAAAATATTTCCGCTGTATTTTTTTTACGGACCCGAAGAATTCTTAAAGGAGGAAATCACTCGAGAGATAGTAAATAAGTTTATTACTGCGGAGAATAAGGCATTTTGTGTAGATACTGTGGAAGGTTCGGATTTGACCCTCTCTCATTTTTCATCTATTTCTCAAGGCTTAAGTATATTTGGAGATCGCAGAATTATTATTGTTTACAACACCGATGATGTACCTTCAGCTATCGGGGAAGATTTAATCCCATTCTTAAATGAAATACCGGATAATGTATGCGTTATATTTACGTCGAGCGAATATAAATTTAAGAAAAAAGATATACTTATATCCGAGCTGCAAAAAAAAGCGCACCCTGTTGTATTCTGGCAGCTGTCTCAATCAGCGATGGAAATTTGGGTTAAGGAATATGTTAAGAAGAATGGATTTACAACAGATGAAAAGACTATACGCGAATTAATAGCAGTTTCAAATGAAGATGTGCGAATTCTTAAGAGTGAACTGGATAAAATTATCGTTTATCTGGGGGAAAGACGCCAGATCACTTATGAAGATATAAGTTCAATGCGGGGACAAAGCAGGGATTATACTATATATGATCTCGATAAATATTTATACAAGAGGGATATAAAGCAGGGTCTTATATGCATTCAGGGTATAATGCAAGTTAGATATAACGGGATATTAATTTTAAGTTATCTATTTAAGGCTGTAAAGAGGCTTTTATGCGCAAAAATGCTGTTAAAGGAAGGATCATATAATAATCAGGAAATCTCATCATTATTAGGTCTGCACCGTTTTTTTGACAAGGAGTTTTTTGAAAAGCTAAAGAATTTCAAATATGATGAGTTAACTAAAGGGATTAATCTATTGATACAAGCAGAAGATCGTTTAAAGTCGGGTCAGGGTACCCCAATATACATATTAAGTAAATTATGGCTTAACCTGTGCCAGCGTGCCCAAAACTAAATAAAATTAAATGTAGGATTATAATTTCGAGACTTTTTTTGCCAATTGAGCTTTTTTAGAAGCGGCTTTCTTCCAATGAACTATGTTTGCTTTAGCTGCTTTATCCCAGGCGGAAAAAGCTTCCTTCAATAACTGTTTCGCCGACTCAGCATCTTTCTTTGCACACGCTTGTTCAACTTTCTTTGCTAAAGTATTCATATTAGACTTAACAATTTTATTGGCTTCAGTTCTTTTTTGTGTCTTGCGATTTTCTTTTAGGGCCGATGTATGCCGTCCAGTCTTAAGTTTAGCCATATAATCCTCCAAATACGATTAAATTATTAAAGTAGCATTATATAATAATAACCGGATTTATACAAATACTAATTTACATTGCACACGCAGATAATATATTATATGAATTAGGATTTGCTGGCATTAAAAAATAATGATGCAAATAAGAACACTCTCATGAAAAAAGAATTACTTAAGTTTGCTTCTTCAGTAGGTTTAGCCACGCTCATTTCAAGAATTCTCGGATACATACGGGATGGTGTGGTGGCGTATGCTTTCGGCGCAAATTTCCTGGCAGATTCTTTCTATGCTGCTTTTAGGATCTCAAATCTCTTTAGAAGGCTGCTTGGTGAAGGTGCGCTTAGCGCTTCGTTCGTTCCGGTATTCGGCCAGTATCTTGTTAAAAATAGTGAGCAGGAAACAAAGAAATTTTTTCAAACCATATTCACAACTCTGTTAATAGTGTTAATAGTTATTTGCGCTTTGGGCGTTATCTTTGCTCCGCAATTAACGAAACTTATCACATGGGGATTTACTACTTTTCCCGGGAAACTTGAACTTACCGTACAACTTACCCGAATTATGTTCCCATTTTTGTTATTTATATCAATGGCGGCACTGCTTATGGGTGTCCTGAATTCTCTAAAAGTATTCTTTATTCCCGCAATCTCGCCGGCATTCTTAAGTATAAGTGAGATCGGATGTGTTTTTATAGTGCTGCCTTTTATACACAGTGAACAACGAATTTTAGCTCTGGCAGTTAGTGTGGTTGTGGGAGGCATGGGGCAGTTCATTATTCAGTTAATAGCCCTGATAAAAAAAGGAATTAAACCTGTTTGGAAATTTTCATTAAGCCATCCGGGACAGAAGCAGGTAATGCTTTTGATGCTGCCTGCCATGATCGGACTTTCTGTTGATCAGATTAATACATTTGTTGATACAATTTGCGCCTCTTTTTTGCAGCAAGGCTCAATTACCGCGCTCTATTATTCTAACAGGATAATGCAGCTGCCATTAGCAATTTTTGGTATTTCGCTTGCAAGCGTATGTCTTCCAAATATGTCTAAGAGTGTGGCAAAAAATGATATACCTCAGCTGAAGGAAACACTTAACTACTCATTGAGGATTATGATTTTGGCAATACTGCCGGCGACAGTAGGATTGATTGTACTCAATAAACCTATCATTCAGCTTCTATTTGAAAGAGGCCGTTTTGATTCTTTTGCCACTTTAATAACAGCGTCCAGCCTGATGTTTTACAGTCTCGGACTGATTGCCTATTCCGGGGTTAAGATAATCGCAAATTGTTTTTACGCGTTTCAAGACACTAAAACGCCTCTTAAAATTGGGTATGTAGCGATGATAGTTAACATCACATTAAACATAATTTTGATGAGGCCGCTAGGCGTTGGCGGGTTAGCGCTTGCAACCGCGATTTCTTCATGGATTAATATAATACTGCTGGCATACTTTCTCAGAAAGAAAATAGGTTTTTTAGGGTTAAAAAGTATTTTCGGGGCTGTGGGTAAAATATTTATAGCTTCAATTATTATGGGAGTTGCAGCATATTATCTGGCGTTTTTTGTGTTCGTTAGTTATATATTTCTGCAAGTTTTAGCATCTATTGCCTGCGCTGCAGTTATTTACGTATTAATGTTAAAAGTATTTAAACTTAAGGAACTTACTGATATCCTGCAGATGGCGCGCAAAGAAACAATTGCCGGAAATGAATAACACCTGCAGGAAATAAGATATCTAGTAAAATAAAATAATTTTGGAATTATTATGGTCAGTGATTTAAATGATATTCCACATGCTCCCGGTGTATATTTGATGAGGGATCGTACCGGAAGCATTATTTATGTTGGGAAAGCTGTGGATTTAAAAAGCCGGGTAAAAAGTTATTTTTATCAAAGAAACATCACGCCGAAAATCGCATCACTAATAGCCAATATTCAAAGATTTGATTATATTATTGCTAATAATGAACAGGAATCATTAATTCTTGAGAACAAGCTTATAAAAAAGTATCAGCCTAGGTATAACACGCTTTTAAGGGATGATAAGACTTTCCCTTATTTAGTTTTAACTACAGCTGAAAAATTTCCAAGATTATTTCTTACAAGAAAAAAAAGGAATGACAAAAATGTTTATTTTGGCCCATACCCTTTTGTTGCCCAGGTACGGGGGCTTATAAAATGGCTTATAAAAAATTTTAACCTCAGGCCCTGTAAAGAAAAATTGGATCAAGATATAGAAAAAAATAAAAGAAAATATAGTTCTTGTCTTTATATGCACATAAAAAAATGCCCGGCTCCCTGTATTGGCGGGGTGTCTGCAAAAGAATACTCTTCAGCTGTTCAAAAGTTGAAGCTGTTTTTGAATGGAAAGCATAGAGATCTATTAAATATCTGGAAAAAAGAGATGAAAAAAGCTTCAAAAAAGCTTCAATTTGAACGCGCATCGAATATAAGGGACAGGATACAAGCATTAGAATATATGTATGAGAGAGTCAGATTTAGAAAAATAGAGGAAGGGGATTTGGCTGTTTCCATAAAAAGCACACAGGCGTTGAGCGAATTAAAGAAGGTGCTGGATTTAAAAACCGTGCCATTGAATATAGAAGCCTTTGACATTTCCAATATAATTGGGAAATATGCTGTGGGCAGTTTGGTTCGCTTTAAGAATGGGAGGCCGGATAAATCTAATTACAGGATGTATAAGATAAGAGGTTTTAACAAAATCAACGACACAGGTATGATAAAAGAAGTAGTTGGAAGAAGGTATAGGAGGCTGTTAAAAGAAAGTACTAAACTTCCGCAGTTAATCATGGTTGATGGGGGGAGCGGGCAGTTGAATAGCGCCAAGGCAGCGCTGGATGAATTAAAAATCAGCAATATAAATCTTATATCTATCGCAAAGGAAAATGATGATATATATGCAGTTGGCAAGAAGGAATCTCTAAGTTTGTCGAAAGACAGCAGCGCTTTAACGCTGCTGCGGTACATTCGGGATGAATCGCACAGATTTGCCATCTCATTTTATAGAAAACTGCACAGAAAAGAAATGCTTGAAAATGATGCATAATGAGTGTTATACTAGAATTATGAGAGATCTCGTATTATTGGTTTTGGTTTTTTTTATTCCTGCGAATGTTTTTGCTCGGCATGGTAAAATTATATTGAATAACGGCCATACTATAGTAGGTGACATAGCTGAAAGCGAAAAGGGCAATATTGTTGTTTCGATAACGAGCGGAGCAGTCCACTTTAAAAAATCAGAAATTAGAAAAATAGAGTATTCAAAAAGGAATAAGAATTATAATAAAGATTACCCCTTCTATTATGCTTATTACAATTTTCCTGAAAATTTAATCAGCAGCTCAAATAAACCCGATAAGTATGCAGCATTGATAAAGAAATTTGCAAAAAAATATGATCTCAGTTCATCTTTGATAAGAGCTGTAATTCAGGTTGAATCGAATTTTGATCCTTTTGGAATCTCAAGTAAAGGGGCCAGAGGCCTGATGCAGTTGATGCCTAGCACTGCGGATAGTCTGGGTGTAAATAATATATATAACCCCATACAGAATATTGACGGAGGATGTAAATATCTCAGGGCAATGATGGATGAATTTGACGGGAACCTAAAGCTCGCACTTTCGGCCTATAATGCAGGACCTAATGCGGTAAAAAAGTATGAAAATATACCTCCCTATCCTGAAACACAGGCCTATGTGAATAAGGTAATAGGATTATATAATATGTATAGAAAATCAGAGAAAAAATTTTATAGTTATACTGATAGTAAGGGAGTATTGCATATAAATGATGTGGATGTAAATGATAAGTCTCAGGCTACGGAAAACTAACCCCAAAATAATTGTTGATGATATAGCAAAATGACTATAAAAATAAGCAAAAAAATAAATATAGCAATAAGTAAATATTCAAAGTTTTATCAAAGAGTATGGCGTAAGTGTTGTACAATACCCAGAGGTGAAACCAGAACCTATGAATGGATAGCAAAATCAATAGGGTCTCCAAAAGCGCATAGAGCGGTAGCTAATGCGCTTGCCAATAATCCATTTGCTCCTGCCATTCCTTGCCATCGAGTTATAAGGAAAGACGGTAAATTAGGCGGATACTCGGGTAAGGGAGGAATACAATCCAAAAAAAGGTTATTAAAGGAAGAAGGGTGACATATCCCAAATATCCAAGAGTTTCCTCAAAATATTTATACATTTGTTAATTTTATATATAAAAATAAGCAAAAGGTTGGTATAACAAGTGAAAACAGCAGAAAACATTTTTTTCACTCCGATGCAAAATTCTATACGGGCTTCGATGAACGAAAATATTCGGTTCGCCGACAACTCGCACGCAAAAAGTCGAAGACTTTTTGCGGCTCAAACACTTCGGCAAAAGTTTCCGAATATTTTCGCGCAGCAGGGCCCTAAATTTTGCAAGTCGTTGCAAAAAATGTTTTCTGCTGTTTTTATATAGGTTTTGACAAGCTAAAAAATAAAATGGGGAAACTACAGTCACAAGGTAATGTCAAGAATTGTGTGTAAGTTTCAAAGGCTTAGACTCCCATTTATTATTTAATCTATAAAAAACAGCAAAGATAATACGCTGTATGCTGTCAGAATTTTGGAAGCAGGACATTGGTCTAGTCCGGCGTCTAACTT
>JBDROU010000038.1:0-21987 GCA_043809745.1 bacterium | reverse complement strand
CTTAAACGTCTTTATATTTGGACTTTAACGGCTTTACTTCATACACTCTGCCTGTTCTTTTCCATGCTACTATAAAACTAGCCCTGGAAAATAGCCCTTTTACCTTTTCTCCGTGTCCACCAAATCGGGGGAAGATTGGCGAAAATTCAATTTACATTAATTTTACAATAATTTTACATCGTTTTTACATTAACTTAACATCTTTTAGTTATAATTATAGTATGAAGGTTAAGAAAATACTATACAAGAATACTTTGTATTTGCTATTTGCTTTATTTTCAAAGAAAACTATAGCTTCTTTGGTGTGTATAAGCCTTGTAGTTACAAGCGTACCAGCAGACGCCATAGCGCAGCATTTCCTTGCACCTCCCGGTGTAAATGAGATAAAAAAAGAGATAACATTTGACCAAACAGTTGTTGCCCCGCCTAAAAAAAACGGGAGCGTTAAACTAGCGGTTGATGCTCTTAAAACACAAAAAGTACCCGAAATAAGCAGGCATCAAAGAGAATTAGACGGCAGTATTACCATCAGGAGCCAAGAAAATCTGGCCGAATACAGAAGCGACTTACGCCTTGCGCTCCGCCGCCATTTACAAACACTCGGTGAAACAAAGCTAATAGACCTGCTTGATAATCCGCGTGCTCAGGAAGAGGTTGATGCTGTTATTCAACCGCATATTGATACATTTGCAGAAGCTGACAGGAAAGCGGTATTGGAAAGTATTGCCCGGCAGCTTGCGGATGTGTCAAAAAACTATACTGTTTGGGCATCGGCTAAACGCACCGCTGAATCATTGTTTAAATCAACGAAAAGTTATACTAAGAACCTCATATCACAGAATGTAGATATATTTAAAGCATCAATTATACCATCAGTGAAAACAGGTGTAGGTGCTTTGTTCAGCTGGTTGTCAACTGCCGTAAAAATATCCTACTCCTTCACATTGGGTCAGCTCAAGAATCCTTGGGTAAATATCGTTGTTGTGCTTATCGGATGTGTGTTGGGCCTGCCGGTTTTGGGTTATGCCGCAACATTTGTGAATATTATGAGAGGCGACACGCTTTCTCAAATAGTTGCGAAATTGTGTAGTGAGAACGGTATACCTGCAACCTCGGCAAACATAAAGAAATTTGTTTCTGATATTGTCACTCTGAACGGGCTTCACAGCCCGAATCGGATCATAGCTGGCAAGAAGCTTATATTGCCGGAAGAGCTGACCGGCGCAGTAAAATATACAGAACTTGCTCAAGTGCCTGTTGAGACTCAGCCCGCGGTACCTTTAGGGCCTTCCGAAATCGAAAGCGGGCCTGTACAACTGCGGACTCAGCCTGAAGAAATGGCATCATTTCATGAAACTCCTCCTCATCCTGAATATCATGTTCCCCCAGAGGAAGCGGGTCTGCTGGATACTATTAATCCGTGGGCATCGGATCCTTACGGATTGGGAATCATCGCAAGGGTTCTCGCTTTAGCCGGAATGATTTTATTGTTGAAGAAACAGCAGCCGGATAGCGCGGCTATTTCAGGGAAGTTGCCGTCACAGCTGCTGAAAACATTTTTGAGGTCGTACGGAGTGATGTTGATAGTTGTTCTTGCTCTGTTTGCGATCAATCCAATTATCGCGGTGCCGCCGATTGCCGCAAAATTCATTATGATCGGTTTTGTCATAACCCCAAGAATAAAAGGACTGCTCAAAAAACAGCCGGCTGTTAAAACTGAGGAAGAAGGTGTTGAACAGCCTGAAGAATCGCCCGAGAAACCGGAAATAAAAGAAGTCCCTGCCGCAAAACCGCCGGTTCCTGAAAAACCTCTGCCTGAAGCTGCACCCGTTACTCCTCCGGCTAAACCTGAACAGGAGCTGCCTAAATCTGTAGAGAAGCCGAAGCCGGCTGAAAAAGGAGCGGTTGTGGTTGCCAAAGCGCCTAAAGAGGAGAAAGAGATTCCGTCGGAAAAAGAAGAGGATATTTTTGTTACTCATCCGGGAAAGCAAATACTATTGAAGCCGGAGCTGACTTATGCGGATTTCAAAGAACTCCAGAAATTTGTTGAAATCGGGGACATAACGCTGGAAGATGTTTTAGTCGCGCTTAAGAGAATATTCGAAAAGAAAAAGAAGTTTAATGTTTTTGATTATCAGACTGAGAGCTGCAAAATTCTTGTGAACGGGGATGTGCTTGAGCTTCCATGCGGCGGCGGAAAAACGGTTGTGGGTGTGCTCGCGGCTATCTGGATGGCTCTTGAAGGCGGCGGGGTTCATATTATTACGCAGAATGACCAGCTTGTAAAGGATATTTATCAAAGTGAAGATAAACTGCATGAGATTTATAATGCGTTCGGCATGAGCGTCGGTTTTGTGCTGAGCGCGGCTGATATTGAAAGATACAAGCAAAAAGCAAAGTCGATAAGTAATGGGGAACAACTTAAAGTTGTGTTAACTGATATTTTCAAAAAAAGCCTCTTTGTGCCCGATCGTTTGAAGTCTGAATTTGACCGATTTGTTGATAAGGAAGTTACTGATATTATCAACAGTATTCGTGCGGCAGCAAAAAAAGACCGGTCTGTCATTCATGTAGCCAAAGAAATTGCAATTGAGGCCGCGGTTAAAAAAGCCAAAAGGATTGTATACGGAAGAGAAACCTGGGGTAATAATTATGAAAATAGTGCTTTATATGCGGATATCAATACCTGCGTGTTCGATTGGGAGCGCAACAACACTGCGAAATCAACTAAGGATTTGGTATATAAAAATGCCAGATGGGGTCTTTTTGACGAAGATGACGATATAAAGGTAAACAAGATGAGAGATCCTTTCATAATCTCAACTTCCAAAGGCGGTTCTAAAGATAAAAATGCGAAATTACTGGATGCCATGAAGCCGAATGTTGATTTGGTAATTAAAAAGCAGATTGATGTCGCCAGTAAATATATTAGTGAAGTTCAGGAAATGATGGACTCAGGCAAATATAAAGAAGGCACCGGATGGGGCTCACTCTGGCGCTGGTATCAAAACAAGGATATCTACATCAAATTGTACCTTGCGAAACAAGCTCTGCCGGGGGCCGAATCCAATACAGCAGAAGCGGAAAAAGTAAACGAGCTGGCTAATCAGATGAATGTTGAATTTGGATGGATAGAAAACAAGCTTGGTATTGACCGCAAAAGAAAGCTGGAGGATAATTTGCTCTACTGGGTTGACCACAAAAAATTCGAGGTTAATCTCACTAAAGCAGGAGAGGAACTGTTCCATGATACCATAGGTGTGCCTCTTAAGACCGATCAGGAAACGGAACTGCTTGATTTGCTGAAGACATTCCTGCTGGCAGATACTATGTTTCATCAGGGATCCCATTATGAGATAAAGAACGGAAAGATCGAGATCATAGATAAAGACGGAGGCCGGATACAGCCGGGCAGAAAGTATCAGAACTGGATACACGAGTGTCTGGAAAGGATGGAGGGTCTTAACCCCAGCGAAGAATCAGGCCAAACAGAATACAGGAGCAATATATACGCGTTTATAACAAACAACTATAAAAATTACCCGGGAATGACAGGAACCGCGCAGGCGCTAACTGAATTCTATAAAAAGATATACGGGCAAGAAGTTGTTAAGGCCCCCATTGAAAAGTCAGAAGAAATTGAAAACAAAAAAGTATATGATATTCAATATGTTGTCTGCGATACAATTAAAGAAAAACTGGGAGATATAAGTTCAGATGCAGAAGCAAAACATGATGCCGGAACCGCAACACTGATTTTTGCGGACACATCAAATGAAGTAGAAGACATAGAAAAATACCTGAAAAGTAAATTAAATGAAGCAGAGCAAGCTTACATTCAGCGGATCGATTCAAAAGAAGACGAAAATGAAGATAAAAAACGAGAGAAAGCAGGCAAAAAAGGCGCCATAACAATTGTTAATTATATGGCCGGCAGAGGAATGGATATAAAACCGGATCCAATTAAAGTTGGTCAAACGGAAGAAGAAGTTAAAATGCATATTATAATATCCGGTTTGCCTTCATCAAGCCAGAAGTTAGAGCAGGCTATTAATAGAATATACCGGTTGTATATTAATCCAGAAACAAAAAAACCAAGATGGCGTTTGGGAACTGTGACCATAGTGCTCTCTAAAGAGGATCCTTTGCTTAAGCATTTTGGAGAAACCCCCGGCCAAGCAGGAGAGATGCTTCGCAATTACATTGCCGGTAAAATAGATAAAAGCTTGTCAGGCGAAATGCTCTCGGCCTATAATCAGGATAAAGTCAGCAAAGTAAAAGAAGATGTCCCCGGTTTTTTAAAAGAGCAGGCCCAAATAGCATCTCACTTCGCCGCCCAGAAAAAGCTGGAAGAAGAGAATTTAAAAACCGCAGAAGAACTGCATAAATTTGACGAAAAAGTGAACACAGGGACAAATGATATGAGCGCTGAGCGGATGGCAGTTCTGGAAGGAACCGGGTTGAGCGACTCTTTGAAAACAGTCATGGAAGGAGCGGCAGAGGATATTAATAAAAAGATTATGAGAAAAAGCCTTTTAGAACCGTTCGAGTCATTTATTAAAGAGTCTGTGGACTTCAGCGAAAATACTACTATGAGTGAACAGGAAAAGATCCGGCATGATCAGCTGAAAATGATTGACGACCTGATACAATCGCGTTTGAACACATCATTCGCATGGGCAACCGGCGATAAAGAAGATGATTTAGCTGTGAAGAAATCTCAAATTGTTCAAGTTTCGTTTTTATTAAAAGATATTATTAATATCTTGATGAAAGAAAACCTTATTGCAATACCTTCAAAAAAACCATTAGTTAAATTTATAGCAAATGATATAAAACGCGAAATTGCCCTTCTTGAAAGAGAAAGCAAAAGAGGAACTCCATTAAAGCAAAATGATCAGGAAACAGTTCAAAGGTTATACAATATGATTGAACAGAGTCTGACTCAGCTGATAGATACAAACAAAATAAAACTCACAGAAAAGGGAGTAAACAATAATCTGGGAAAAAATATTCAGGACATGCATGCCGCAAGGGAGATACTGTTTGTTAAGCAGGAAATTAACAGAATAATCAATCAAGCTGTGAGCGATGCGCTTGTTAAGAATATAGAAAAACACATAATACAAAACCATTACTTTACACCCGATGAGATTGAATTGGACAATTATAACCTTGCGGTGTCAGACGTATTAAAGCTGAATACCAAATCTAACAGAATCCTGCTGAAAGCGCTCGGACTGAAGTCCAATGAATTGCAGAATGTTACCCCGGCTCAGATGGCAGCTGCTTTTAACAAGATTTTAGTAATGAAGGATTTCTATACCTATATAGATGTTGATATATTTAAGAACATTAACCCCAAAATAAAACAACTTTTAGATATTGCAATGAGTGAAAAACTAAGCAAAGAAGAGTTGAAGCTTAGGGGCATTTCGTCCAGGTCTCTAAACGCAGAAGAGTTACAGCGGCTTAACAGAGGGTTACTGCAGGCTGTTTACCCGGCATTCACGGAAAAGAGCCTTATTATGGATGTAGTGCAGAATAACATTGATGACGAAAAGTTATTTATGGAGATAGTTGATAATCCGAATATCGCATTTAGCCATATACAAGATAAGCTGTCTGATAACGCAATAGATGCTGTTATGAAAAGCACCCTTATGGATGTTTCACAGGAGCTCAGAAAACAGCAGCGGGATGCTATTACCTATGAAGATACATATTTTGTGCAGTTAATTGAAAAGTTAATATCGAGTAAACAGTTTGAGCGGCTTGGTGAAGTATCACTAGAGAAACAGCCTGTAATAGAAACATTAAGTAAAAACATATCAAATGCAATTGAAAAGTGGAAGAGCGGGGATCCCTACCTGCCCGTTGGAATCCGCCAAAGAGGATTGTTTATCCCAAGAAATATCCCATTTTCAGGCATATCGGGCCCGGTAGGCAGAGTATCGACTCGCCTAGAGCAAGAAGTAGCGGTGTTAAACAGCCGGATACCGGCAGCAAATTCCGCTGCCATGAACGAAATTGACGGTTTAATTTTGAAGAAAGAATACCTGCAATATATACTTGATGCGGTGAAAAGTAATAAGCTTAACACTAAAGATCGATCGCATCTGCTAAAGGCGCTGGACTCTTGGATGCAGGAAGACTGGCTGGCGGAAGCGGAATCAAAAAGACAAGCCATCAACGCAACTACACCTAAAGGCAAAAAGCCTGCTGATATATATAATGCTGAAATGGCAGAAATTTACATAAAACGATGGGAAACTATCCGGGCATATCTGGCCGCGGGATTTGTTATTGTCCCTCCAGAAGCGGAAGGTTCTTCAGACGCCTTGGATAGAGAAGATGTGGATCCTGTTGTACTGGCGCTGGAATCTAATAAGGATGAGTTTGCAGCTGCCCTGGATGCTTTTGCACCTCCCGGGAAAAAACTGTCTGTTGAAAAGAGCAAGAAGGAAAAGTTCTTAAAAGCGGCCGGTTATATACTTCCGTTTATAGGAGCAAATGTTGTAGCGGGGATTGTTACCACAGCCGGGAGGACTGAAGATGTCCCGGCAGCTATTACAAGTACAGCAGTTCAAAATTTACGAATAGAATATGACAAACTCAAAGATTTAGAAAAGAGCGGAGAGATAAGCAAGCAACAAAAAGAGGATTTAAAAGTAATCGAGAAGAAAAAGACAGCATTAGAAAAAATGCTTAATTTATATCAATTAAGCATGCAGAAAAACGAGTTGCGTAAAAAAATAACGGAGTGGTGGAATGGGAATAGTGATTATAAAGCATACGAAAACCAAAATGCTGAATTAGGAAAAATCAATAAAAAAATTGAAACGCTTCGAACACAACTTACGGAAGGCAACAAAAGTTTTGTTAAGGATTTTGCTGTTAAAAAATTAGAAGAGATTGAAGCTGAAGTTCAAAAGCTGTTGGAAATAAGGCTGAGTCTGTACGAAAATATAAAACAGAGGAATGATCTGGAAAAGAAGTTTGTTGAGTCACTGTCCGGTGAACAGAGACTCGATATTGAAGCGCATCTTCTGGAGCGGGATCACCTTGATCTGGGATCAGAGTATCTTTACATAGAAATAGAGAATACAATTATCGAGTTCCAAATCGCAAAAAATGAGCTGAAGCAGCAGGAAGCTAATAAAAAAGATAGTTATGAACAGCCGCTCAAAGTGTACAGGAAAATCAAGAATTTGCTTGCGGAACATAAGAGCCATCTTGTAAAAGTTATCAGGGCGATAGAAAAGCCGATGGAAATAATAGCGCTTAAAGATATGCTTGATAAACCTGAAGAGCTTTTAGTTAAAGACGAGCTCTACAGTATTGTTGAATATCTCGTAAAATCTAATAATGCTTCCAAAGAAGTTAAAACCACCATGAAGAGCATAAACGCTCTTAAAGACGCTAAAAATGTTGCCGGACTGCTCGAATTTGCCAGAAAGCAGTACCTCGAAGAGCAGGAAAAAATACTGACTCAGCAGGTGCAAGATAATATACGCGCGCTTAGAGACCTGGGTAGATTAAATGACGGGATCAAATACGACAAAAAGAACCGGGCATACATTACTGCTGAAGATTTCAAGACATTAATTAATCTCGTAATAACAACATATGAGAAAAATAGCGGTAGTGATAGAAAAGATATACAGTTATCACTCGAAAACCTTATACTTGAAACAGTCATATATACCAATGAAAAATTTTTGGCAGATGAAAAATTGTTGGCAGAATTAAATGAAGAAACAAAGGATATTGAAGTTATTGATGAAGTAATCCAACAAAAAAGAGAGATTGAAGCCTTAAAGGATAAACTAAAAATAGTCGAGAAAGACCAGAAAACCCTTGCTCAGGAAACAACAGAGGCGGATGAGAAGGCAAGCCGTGTGGTGGATAAACGAGTTTATGAAAATAGGCGCGATGACCTCACTAAAACAATTGAGATTGATACAGAAGGATATGAACTCGAAAGGCTTGAGATTGAAAAAGAAAGATGCACGCATGAATTGGCGCGTATCAAAGCCCTGTCGGAAATAGATGATTTACAGCAAGAAATTAAAAAAATAGATAAAGAGATTGAAAGGCTTCTTAAAATTGATTCAGCGGAGTCTAAGGCGGATGCGCAAAAACAAAAAGATAAGAAAAAAGAATTAGTTGAACAGCAGAGAGAAAAGCAGGCTATTGTCAGGGAAAAATCAGAAGTTCTTGATATCCTTGCTATGAAACTCGACAAAGTCTGGGTTTTAGAGCTGAAACAGAGCAATTATAAACCCGACTCTAAATATTTATCTTATCGAGATGTTAAACTGCTTCAGTTTGCGACCTATTTGATTAAATTTAATTGGCAGACACTAAACGATAAGGATATGGAATCAGTAAAGGACGCAATTAGAATTCTTAAAGATAAATATCAAATTGAAGATGCGAAAAGCGAAAACACGCTTGAATCAGAGCCCTATACAAAACTGCTTGGAGATGCGGAGGCCTGCCTGGCCAGACAGATTAAGATTGAGGAATCAAAATTAGAGGATTCAACAATACTGCGCGACCTGGCCAAACTCAAAGGGTCGGTTGATGAAATAATGAGCGGTATCGAGAAGGAGCACTCAAAGAATAAAGTCAAGATAGATGATAAATTTATTCAATCGTCGCGCTGGAAAAAGCTTGATGCGGATTCGCAGGAGCAAATCATGCGGGCCAAAAAGGCAATTGAAGAACTTGCGCGCATATCGGATCTCATTATTTTGTCACAGCGTATTGATACCCTGCTGAAGCAGGCAAAGTCTCAGAAAGACAATGCGGTTGTGATGCAGGTGATATCACTGCTCAAACAGGCCGCCGATCTTAAGGTATTGGATTGGAGCGCTTTGAGCGGTTCAGATATAGATACAAGAGATGGGTGCATTAAATTGGCCGAACAACTTCAGAAGATGGCGCAAGAAAAGTTAACGGTTGGGCAGATGAGGAAGCGCCTTTTGGCGCTGCAAAGAGAGCTGCCTGAGCTTTACAAGGTGCTGGGGATTACGCTTCCTAAATCCGCCGTCGGGGAGCTAATGAATAAAACCAGCGAAAATATAACAAAAGCGCTTGCACAACTGGACGAGATGCAGGAAGAGAATGAAAAGTTGTATAAATTGAGGAAAGATATACTTCCGCAAACCGAAGATCAGATAACATACAGTTCTGAGATTGAAAAACTTCGCAAGCTGCTGCTTTTTGAAAAATCAAAGGAAAAAGAAAAATCTTTATTTACACAGCTGACCAAGGATATTGCCAAGTTCTTAAATATACAACACAAGCGCGATAAAGAATATGAAAATAGTATTGCGGACTACAAAAATGAGCACCAGGATTATGAAATAAAGGCGCATGAAAATCAAAGAGAGATAGCCCTGCTTGAAGGCAAAATAAATGCCGAACCCGGAAATACGGATGAATCGAAAAAACTTCTTGAACAATATAAATACCGAATGAAACAGCTGGCGATTGAAAAAAAGGAATATTACTACTTAATGAGAATAAACGATCTGTATGTTGAAAATATTCAAAAACAAAAGGTGCTAGACAAGTTAGACGAACAGCGGCTGATTTCCAGAGATCAAGAGGTTATTAAAGCAATGACTGCATATGAAATTGAAATAAACGATCTTTCTATAGAAAAATATCAAATACAGATCGAACTCGATAAAATTGAGAAAGAATTAAATACAAAACTGTTTGAATACGCTCAGGAACAAAATGTTGAGGAAAGAAAAGCGATCGGGCAAGCTATATATAATCTGGAGCTGAAAAAAATAGAAAAAGAAGCCGAGTTAGAAAACAAGGAAAACCTCATCAGAATACAAAGATTAAAGATGGGAGAAGAGAAAGATCATATGACGCTCGATGTCGCACTTGCTTTAAGTGACGACAGTAATGAACAGGTAAAACAGCTGAAAATTCTGCTTGCTAAATACTGGAAGATCCTGGAGATTGATGAAAATCAGTTAAAATCAATTAAAGAAAAACCGGAGACTTTCGATAAGCCGTTGAAAGAGCTTCTTATCGCGCTTCAGAAAAAATACAATCTGCCTCAAAACCGGCATGGTGGATGGGACGGGAATTGGGATAAAACTACAAGGGACGCTGTATTCGGAAGCATTGATAGGAAAATACAAAGAGATATAGATGAGCTGCAGAGCAAAATCGACGGATCAGGAAAGCAGGTAGAAATTAAACAAGCCCTGTTTAAGTATGAGCTGGAAGATAGGATGCTGCAAGAGAAAATTGACAATTATAAAAACGAAAAAGAATCAGCCCCGCGTTCCCGCAGGAAGATGCTGGACGGGATTAATGCAATTATCAAAATACTGCAGTCCGTAAATAGAAAAAAGCTTGAAAAAGGTAAAATTGATATGGATGGAATAGCTTTTGAGACCCAAAGAGCAAAAGAACAAACTTTGGTGATAAATTCAAAAGAACAGGAGCTTCTGCAGTTGGAGCTTGAAATTGCCAGGTTGGAGTTTATAGAGCTGGGCAGCGCGCTTAAAGATAACGATTCTGTTGAGAAACTTCTGAAGGATATTGAGCTTGAAGTATCGCCAGATGAATTAGATAAAAGATATCGCGACAAAAAGATAAAGGAACTGAAGGCACAACATCAGGAAGCCGAAGAACTCATAGCCATGTGGAAAAAGCTGTTTAATCTTGAAGAAACAAAACTTTGGTTAGAGGGTCTTCCGATGGAAGTTTCGTTTGAGTGGGAAATCGATCTGAATGAAAAGCTGATGGAGAGGGCAAGAATTCTGTATTGGATCCAGTTGAAAAAACTCCAAAAAATTGACGAAAAAGCGAAGGGTTGGGAGACCGGTTCAAGTAAAACTCTTAAAGAGCTCGAGTCTGATTTGGCATTAGTTGAAGCGGATATTAATATAAGTAAAGCGGAAATAGAAGTGGAAAAGAAGAAACAGGAAATATCAAAACATAAAGCGGGGAGTGAAGGTTATACTATAGCAGAAATAGAATTAAAAAAAGCAGAGCTTAATGTTCAAAGAGCGAAACTTGTTAAAGGCAAGCTTACCGCTACGGATAAACAGAAAGCCGAAATTGATGTCCGCTCAAAAGCGATTGATAAAAACGAATCTTGGCTTCTGCAGCTAGAAAATGTTATTACCGTGCTTTATAAAATGCATAATTCAAATATGCGGCCGTTTTATGAAGTAACCAAGCGGTTCACTAGGCTCAGTTCAAAGGAAGTTGATTCACTTTTGACGTTTTTTAGGTCTCTTGACTATCTGGGGAAGGATTCGTTCACGCCGACAACACCGTGGCTAAAAAAGAGTCTCGCAGATTTCATAAACATGAATGCTGCTGATCAAGCGAAACAAAAGATTAGGCTTGAAAAAATTATAAAGATAATAGTTGCAGAAGAGAATATAAAGAATAACAAGGATCCCAATCGGGCGGTTTACCTAAATCTTGTGCTAGAAATTGCGCTGGATGAATGGGAGCTTTTGGAAGCTTATGAAAAACTAGATCCTAATGCAGTCAACGAGCAGACAGCGCAGCTGCACCATGATATAAGTACAATCGAAAAAAGGATCGCCCGCAATGAGATGTTGCGCGACAAAGCGGACGGGAAATTAAGCGGCCTTTTGGGTAAAGCAGGAACACAAGCGCCTAAGGGTGCATTCCCGGGTTTAGCCGATTATTTCGTAAAAAATAATGAGAATAAATTGGAGTATGAAAAATACGATTATGTAGAAAAATGCCGTACGCATATAAAGTCAAATGATACGCTTTCTTATAATGATCTTGAGCGAATAGTCGGCAATCGAAAGGATTTGATACCTGAGCTTATAAGGAATGTTTTAAAAGTCGAACCTGAGACTGTGGATGCGCTTATGTATTTGTTTGAAATAATGCATTCAGATGAAGCAAAAGACCTTGATCTAAGGGTGTTCATTAACAAATCAGACATAATCAAGCACATAGACGACCTGTTTGCCGAAAAGGGCAAACACAAGCTTAAAGAAGATGTGATCAAGAAATTTGCTTTAAATCTGATTGGGATGGAACAAAATACACGCGCGGTGTACACAAAAGAGCAAACCATAAAGTTAACAGATGATATGGGAAACATGCTCAAAGACATTTTCAATATGCTTCAGCAAGTCAATAAACACCCTGGTTTTGTGAATCCAGAGGACAGGGAGCGGTATTCAAAACTTATTTCTGCATGGCAAAACTTCGTTAAAGCATCAAAGAATATCGTAAGCGAAGGAGATGCTAATCATCCAATAAACTTGTTAAAACCGCAGTTATGGCTTGGGCTAATCGATGAAAAGGCGGGACAAGATGGCATAACCGCAAATCTTGCTTTTCAAATTACCGGTGAGCAATTTCAAAAACTGAAAGAGAAAAATATAAAGCACGAGGTTGTTGAAGCTTATTCAACGGCATTCCTGAATTTTTCCAAAGAGTTATTTAGTGTCGGGAAACAGTATGCGGCAGTTTATATGAAGTTGATGCTGTCCGAGTATAACGCGAAAGCCGTTGAGCAAGAATTAAATGATATAGACCGTGATCTTAATAAAACGAAAGACAAGGACAGCCGTTTTAAACTTAAGATCAAGCGTTCTGAAATACTCTTTGAGCTTGCCCGGGCAAAGAGCCAGCTTAAAAAAGTTCAGCATGAATATCAGTTATATGCCAGGCTGCCTGAATCGGTGCTTCCCAGGACAATGGAGGATGCGAAAGATCTGGAAACTTTGAGAGCTGTCATGGAACAGAAGTCAAAAGAGTTGGTAACTATTATTACTAAGCACAGCAAATACCAGAGGCCCGATATCACCCGGTACAAAGAAGATGTGCCCGCGGTTAAGCAGGATTTCTGGTACCATTTCGGACTTTATTTTGATATGGGTGTGGATATAGCCGATTTGCAAAATTTCAGTGCGGATTATATGAATATGATAAAGATAAACGCGCGGTTATGGAGCCCGTCTGATGATGCGGCCAATGAAGTAAAACAAAACGAACTTAAGGAATATAAAGAGAAATGCCGAGCGATGGCGAAGGCGCTTCAAAAGGCGATCGATCAAAACAAGTCGCTATCCAATGATGCATGGATAAATGGAAGATTCAATGAATATATTGAATTTTTGCTTAACCAGACTGAAGCTGAATGGCTGCTAGAAGTATATAACACAAGAAAACAAGGTGTGGAAAATCAGCAGGTACAGCAAAAAGACTCCGGCGGGTTCTTAAATGGTGTAAAAACATTTTTCAGCAATATATTTACAAGTGAAAAGCCGAAACTGCCTGCTGTTCCTAAAACTACGGCTCCGCCTGGAATTATTCCTGAAAGGGCTAAACCTAAGCCGGCGAAAAAGGGTGTTTCTGTTAGTAAGCTCATGGAGGCTCAAACTCAGAAAGAAGCCGGTATAGCTAAAAAGATTGCAGATCATCTTGATAAGCTCAACCCAGCGAATACATTAGATGCAATAATAGACAGAGGAAAATTAGTGTTGAATGGTTTGCCTAAAGAACTGTCTCCTAATCAGCGCAAGGCTTTATTTGAGAAACTTGATGTAGAAAGCAGATTGTATGATCTTATAGTGCACCATAAAGATACCAGGTCAAAAGAGATTCGAGAGGCATGGGTGTGGATTATAGATGTTATTGATGCGGTTCCTGACAGCTTTATTGAGGATTTTGAAGGCATGCTTAACAAACTTGATCGGCAGGATGTTAAAACGGTTATAAGTGAAATTGTTAAAGCGTACAATGTAAAATTGGCTCGGCAGGCCAGATGGGCTCAGTCTAAAAAGGAGCTGGATTTAGTTAGCGAGAAATTAGCTAAGCTTAATGCGATGATATCCCGCATAACAAGTAAGATAAATCAAATTAAATCTATAAAGCAAGATAAATCGATACAAAAAAGTGTTCAAAATGTTTCAGATGGGATCAACACCAGGCAGGCTCAGCTGAATAAAGCAAAACAATTGTTTTACGATTCAAAAACAGCATTTGCAAAGATAGTTGAAGATAATAAAAATACAGCTAATGTTACGGATTCTATGGATACCATAGATGCTGCCCGGGATTTAATGCTTAAAAAATTCACAAATTGTGCGGAACAATTCGAAAATAAAGATAAAAGCGAAATCAGAGATGAGATAATGTCTTTGTGTGAAGCGCGGGATAAAATTTATAATTTCCGCTCGAATATGAGAAAGGAATTTAATGAGAAATATTACGGTTGGATGTCTGAGATGTTTCTGCATAAGGATTTGAGAGCGGGCTGGTGGACCAGAAAAATCATGCCCGGGAAAGCCAAAGAAATACTTCAAGAAAATCTGAACAAACATTATGCTAGTATCAAAAATGATATGAATAATGGCGTCAATAAATACAAAAAATATTTTGATACAAATTCTGCGAAAAGAGAATTTGATAAAGAAGTGGCAAAACTGCAAATTATGATCGTTTCCAGAATGGGAATGGATCTGAGCACAAGAGCAGAAAATAAAACCGGATATTTGAGGGCGCCTCCTTTGGAATCGCTTGATCCTGAAGTTGCCTCCCTCATAACAACCGCCTGGAAAGAAGATATAGAGATAAAATTAAACAAATTAAGAAACGAGAAAAGTGAATATGCGCTTAAGATGATGCTTAATGAGAAGCATATTGACGCGGGGCTTGCAATTGCGATGTTTTACTTATCATACTACAGTTCCTCTGATTCCCGCTCACCGGAAAAACTCCAAGTGCAAAAAAAGATTATCGAGATGCAGGAAATATTAACCAATATAATCCGCACCACACTTGCTATGAAAACAGCGGATGCCTATTATGCCTACCTTAAAGCATTGGAAGAAGGAACGGTTAAGGTTAAAAAAGGCGCTGAGCCGGCTCTGGAAGCGTACTGGAGGCTGCCTGAATCGGTGCGAAACAGTCTTAAAAAGGGAAAACTCCCGTTTAGGAATGCCTACAGCGAAACCGAACATAAGAAAGTTTTTGATAGAAATGGAATATTAGCTGCCCATCTTACAGACTTATATAAGCAATATCTTACCGCTTCAGTAAGTCTTCAAGAATTTAAGACGCGTGCTCTTGAAAAAGACTCCGAAGAGTTTAAATTCATATTGTATATTGTGCCTGAATTAACCAGCTTTCTCATAGTTAATGCGGTGTCTAACGGTGTGTTCTGGCTTTCAAAACTTGTATTTGATTCAGGCCCGAGCCCGCAGCAGGCACAAGCTGCTCAAAAACAGTATGAATTGGCAGCCGAAATATTAGTGGATTATTTAGATGACCTTAAAAAAGAGAATAGGGTGGAAAAGCCTGGCGGGCAGCAGAAGATGCAGTCCGAAAGCGCGGTAAGCGCCGAATATTACTGGGGCCCTCAAGGATTGGTGTATGTTGAACAATCCAGAAGAGATGACGGTACCTATGTGATTAGAACAAAGGAAGATAGATTTCAAGATGAAATATCGGTTGAATTGTTAAGAAAAGAATCTCCCTTCCAGACTATGGAAGTAACCGCCAGTGATGGAAATATAAATTTATTGTTCGCTGGGGATGTCCATTTGCAGAATACAAAGGTTGATTATGAGGGTCTCACATCTTCAGATCCGAATAAATTCGACAAGGCTTTAGATAATCTGCTAAATATAAAAGCTCAAGTATCAGTCAGCGGATTTGATACATTCGGCAAGGATAAAGATACTTATTCGGATGATACAGACAAACCGAAAACCTCATTTAAGGTTAACGTGGAATACCAGAACAAGAAGTTGATAGACGGTGTTGAGATAAGTGTGCCAATTGTTGTCGCGGTTGATGAGCAGAATCAGGGTTCTTATTTTATAGGGACTGGAATTAACACTGATAGCGGATTTGAAATCCGAAATGGGCTTGAAATAGACAAAAAAGGCAAGCCGACATTCTGGATGAACGGGGTTAAAGGGTTTGAACTCAACAAGGAATTTACCGGTGAGTTAAGGATTGGATTTACCGCCGGGGATTATCTCAATGCAAACGGCTTTTTACTTCAGAAGGTGGGTGATAAATTTATCATAGAGTTGGAGTCAAATTATGATTCTGAACAACAAGAGCATGATTTGTCTGCAAGCGGGAAATATAAGAGGGGCAGTTCGTATTTCGGCATGGGGTTCACACAGAAAAAGGGTGGGGATATTGTGCCGGCTGTAAGCTGGGAGATGAAGAATCCCGTAGATGGAGTCAGAACGATTAATTTTGTGACAAAATTTGAAAAAGAGGGGCCGGAAATTGATGTAGCCGCGCAGAGTATAATAGCCGCGCTGTTCGGTTTGGGGGTGTCGGCAAGAGTTCAACCGGGAGAAAACAGCCAGAATGAGTATAACATAAAACTCCAGCGGCAGATGGCTGGCGGCAGGCAGGGTGTTTCAGCGGGAGTAAGTCTACAAGGAGCCGAGACAACTGTAAAATTGGGAGTAATAAAAGACAGAAATGAGATCGGTGCCAGTTTTGGCGGCCAAAACGCATTTACATCTGCTCATAAAATCTGGATAAATGGTTTGCTTACGGGTATCATTAAAATTGATGTTGATGAAACTTCCAGAAGGTTAAAATTCGGTGTGCTTTCAGGGGCAGGCTATACTCAGCATATAACCAACTTGCCGTTAGGTAATGATGTGTACGGCGGCAGTATGGGTGGCTCACATCTTATATTAGAGAATATATCAAATGCTGAAAAGCAGCCTCCACCACCACCATCCAAAAGTGATTTAACCTCTAAGCGGTCGGAACAGGCACCTGGAGCTTCCCCATCAAATGCCGGGAACCGGTTGGTGGCTGCTATACTAAATAATGCTGGTAAAATTTTCCCTAATACCGCACCCGGGACAAAAACCAGCGGGGAACAGCAGCCTTCAACACCATCCGAAAATGATGTAGCCTCTCAGCAATCTGGAACTATGGTAGCATCTAATGAACGCACCGATGCGGCACCGGGAGCATTCTCGAGAAATGCTAAAAAACTGGTAGAGACTGTGCTGGCGTCAAGAGTAGTTGGTTGGTTGTTGCCGAATAGCGCGATAGCAGGCAGCGAAAAACCACCACTAACTGAGAGTGTGCCAGGTGCGCTGCCGGCTGAATCTGAAGATTTACAGAAAAATATAAACAATGCAAGCAATATAATTAGTAGATTAGATCAATTAAGCAGTTCTACTCTTTTGGCCTCAGAACGGGGAATATTTGAATTAGCTCAAAAAATGCATGAACAGCTGCAGCAGAATATGGATAAGCTTAACAATCTTTCGGTTGAATACAAAGATTTTAAAGCCAATAATTCTATTGAAAAACTTACTGCTCTGGAAAAGCGTGCTCTAAACGAAAGAGAAGTTGAAGCTGCGCGTGCCTCAGCCGCGCTGCTTGACGAAACGCTCGCCAAAGCTGATGTAAAAATAAGTGAGATAAACACTCTTTTGAAAGAAGCAGAAGTAACATTTGAGTCCTATATAAAAGCTAACCAGGATTTAAGAGCAGGTATCGGCAAGGATATTGAAAATCTGTACAACCGGCTCTCAGAAAAAGGAAAAGAAATAAGTAAATTAATTGAACAGATGCAAGCCGCTTATAATGAGTTTATGCAGGCGTATAATAATGCCATTGAGAAAGTAAATGAGCTGGAGAGTAAATACGATAATATGGTATCGGCTATTGAAAGATCCCGGTCCAGCGCGATAACTAAATTGAGGAATCTATTAGGCAGTGTTGAACAAGAATCAAAATCACTTAGCGGGAAATTTATCCAAGTCGAACAGAAACGAAGTGCCGCAGTTGCCGGTACAGATAAAATAGAACGAAAACTTCAAAAACATGAGCAGGATGCAATCAGACAAGCTGCAGCAAAAATAGGTATTGCTGATAAATCTGAATTCTTATTTGATTGTATCGACAGCGAAATCTTCAGCTATAACGAAATAATAAAACTGCTTGGACAGTGGAATACACTTATAAATGAAACGAAACTTGTAAAATACCTTAATCCCGCGCCCGGTGCAAAAATAGATCCGTTTGACGGAAATACCCGGGATGAGCTTTTATGGTGGGCTGTTGCGTTGGAAAAGGATAAGACATGGACCGAAAAAGAAATTGAATATGGGGCCAGACTGCGGGGTCCTATTGACGCGTATGTAATAAGTATTTTAGGTGATACTCAAGGTTTTAATCCTTTCAACTCAAAACATACTATGATATTGAAATATTTCACTACATTGGCCAGCGCGGGAGGGCTTGCAATAACGGATGTAGAATCATTGCTGAGCACAATCACGCTCTATAGTGATAAATTGAAAGATTTAATCGGTAAAAATAGGGATTTTAATAATCCGTACGGTCAACCCACCCTTTCCTTGCTGTACTGGGCTGTTGATATTAATAACTGGGTAAACAACCGTGATGTAAATTCGGTAAAAGAAACCCTGGTTTATCTTACTGTCTTAAAGGAGATTGATGGTGTAGGCGATGAAATACTCGATCCTTATTCAGCTAAATCAAGAAACCTTAAGGAAAAGGCGGCATCTGAAAAACTGAGCCCAATAGCTTCAGGCGGACTGCTAAAGAAAGGGTTCATGAAGGAATTCGCGGATGTGTTTAACGCTCAGAGTGAAGGTTCGGAAATGCTTAAGGTGTACGGAGCCGTATCGCAGGTGCAATTGGGCGGTGATGTTGATGCCGCGCTGTTTATTAGCAAGGTAAAAGAAACTGCTGCAATTATAAAAAGCATACCCGGCGCTGAAAAGAAACTGTTTGGTGGGGCTATCGATATGAAGAATATGTCCCATATTAAGCTGCTTCAAACATTTGCCCATCTGCTTATCGGAGGTGATTTCGATAAACTCCTCGTAGAATATATAGTACGGCTCATAGAGCCGCTTGAAATATTTATTGGCTACCGCGCCAGCAACATGAATTTGGATCTTTTCGTTGAAAAGCATAGGGACAGCCTGTATCACTGGGCCGCGGTTGCTTATATCCTTACAAAGAACAATTTGAACGGGTTGGCCAGGGTAACCCAGCTGCTTACAGAAGCGGGCGATCCTCAAATAAAAAATAGTCTGGAGGAACTCACCGGGGATCGGTGGGATGCCGATAACTTCCTTGCCGTCAGGGTAACTGATAAAACATTTCTTACTTTCCATATGATGCTTGTCTTAAACGGCACCTATCAAAAAGGTGATTTTACAAAATATGTCGTAAAACTCAATGCTATTGATAAGCTTCTTAAACCGGCATTCTCAGATGCAGACAAAAATCGGGTTTCAGATGAACGTTATCATAAATATTTGTTTAAATGGGCTAATTTGCCAAACGGGGAAGATTATGCGCGCTCAATTCAAGAAATTATCCTAAACGGGCAGATCGTGAAGAAGTTATTTAACGGCAAGGATTTCACGCTGGACGACATAGACACGAAGCGGCTGGCGCTAGTCGAATCTCTGGCGCTGCTTAAGGAAACATTGGGTGAAGAGCTTAAGCAGAAGAATTGGGATTACCTATCATTAATAGATTATCTTGAGGAATTAAGCAAAAAAGCGGACTGGAGCTGGATACAAGACAGGTTTACCCCCAGCATAATAAAGGAAGGCGAGCTTGATTTGCTTATTCATTTTGCGAAAAAAGCCGTTACTTATAAAATTGAAGAAGTTATTAAGATATTTGATTATCTGGTTCAAAATAAGGCTGACATTGCCGCGCTTTATAATATTGCGCTTCCGGATTATGATTCCGGGACGACCAATCCGTCTGTTTATGATGCTATGTTTGATGCAGCCGCCCGGTTCTATAAGCAGTACGATGCGAGTGACTTAAGATTGGCGGTTCAAGTGAAAGCAAAACTGATTAAACTTTATAATATAGACGCATCAAACGCATTTACATTAATCGACCGTACTTCCCGGGATCTTGTAATGGGATATGTTGATATTGAAGGATTAAATGGTTTCGATGCGCTCAAATCTCTGGATGCGCAGTTGGAACTTGCTGAAGTTTACAAAACAGCGGTTCTCAATAATGTACCGCTTACATTGGATGATTTGCAAGGTCCTAAGGGCATGTTCCTGGAATTCCTTGCTTATATCAAACTTAATGGTGAAGGAAAGTTCGCGGAGGACGGTTATATTAAAAAGGTTGTTGAGAATATCGGGGATTTCATAAAAGATCCTGAGTGCTGGAACTGGTTCGATGCAAGTATGAAAGACTTGAATAATGAGCAGTTTAGAATGCATCTTATTTTCTTCGGCATGCACGCCGTTGAGTCAGGCGATCCAAATAAAACCAAAGAAATACTCAAAGCCATGTCTGCTGAAAAGGCATATTTAGATGAAAATAATAAGCTTGTAGGCGGCAAGAAATTGGAACCGGTTATTAATATGAGGGATTTCATGTTGCTCTATAAAGATGCGGTTTCCAATGTTTATTCAGGGTTGACGGCGACCGAACAAAGGGAAAAATTAGAAATCGCAAATGCCATATTTGCGGATGTTGCCGTCATAGCAGGCAAATCGCAGGAAGTCGAGTTGTCGCTTAACGATCCGGATGCGCGCAGATTCTTGCTTTCATTCGTTGAGATGGAGCAAGAGCAGGAAGGTATAACCGGTGTTGTGGCGGGGATTATAGAACCGATAACCACCCATATATTAAAAGTCGGGAAAGTAGACATAAAGAAGGCGCCGGAAGAACAACAGGCTATTAAAATAGCAAAACACTTTGCTCAGATAATGGAAGAAAAGAACCTTTCCATGGATCAGCTCAAACAGATGATAGAAAGCGCTGGAACCATTATGGGTATCGCAAACAAGGTTGCCGGATCCGCCAAGAAGCCGTCCCGCGCCACGCGATCAATACAGGGTTTCAGAACAACATCTGCAGAACCGGAATCAGCAACCATGGGCTCTCCTGATGCGGCATTCGATATAAACAGCGATGCGGATATGAAGATGCTTGCGGAAATTGCCGCAGAAGTTGTCACACAAAATGCTGTAATTCAATCCGATGAACAAATAGTTATTGATATGCTTCTAGCCGATCAAAGCTTCTTGAATGTGTTCATCTCCCCAGAAGATTATACCAACTTTTATTTCTACATTTGGCTTAATATGGAAGCAAGAACCATACTTGCTGGCTATCCTGATGCCACCACTCCTGAAGCAAAAGCAACAGCATATTTAGTGGAAGTTCATCAAATAGAAGACATAATGAATGATCCAAATTACGGTGAATTAACTAAATTGCACGGATATAATTTCCCTCCGAAACTCGCTCCACTTCCTACCCCCGAAAGAGATGTCAATATGGATGACATAATGAAACTTCTCTTCAATTATGCAGAAATGATCGGAACGGGCATGTATAACGGTTTTATATTAAATTACCGGCTTGATGATATAAACCAAATCCCGGTACAACGCTTTGCTAACGCAGCCGATCTCCTAAAGGAAATTAAAATTCAAAATGAAGTTGTTGAGATGATGTGGAATAAGACCGTAAATGGCGAAAGCCTTCTCGGAGTATCTTTTGGCGATAGATTCACTGGAGCCTTTGATCACACGAATGTTCTTCATCTTGCTTTAACTTCAATGCTTGCCGAGTCTGTAGGCAATACGAGTATCAAAAGACTCAATATTCATACCGGAGTTGAAGAGCCAATAAATGTAGATACACCGATCACAATCAATGATGTTTACACCCAGCTGGAAAGAAAAACATTATTAAAATCAAAAGGAGTTGATGCTCTCATTGATTCACTCTACCCAACATTAGCAGGTGTCCCAGTAAGCGACAATGATCTTAGCAAATTCAGAAGAGGTATTTATGACACATTGGTAAGCGACAAGCAGATAACGAATTTAGACACGTTAGCGTTAGTGGATAAAGCATTTGATGCAGATGCGGTGATCTTGAACTTAACAAATCAGGTGGCGATACGGGAAGCAGGCGGAG
>JBDROU010000037.1:0-52777 GCA_043809745.1 bacterium | reverse complement strand
AAATGGCTTCTAGATAATCTTTTTTTGATTTTGGGCCCATAATATTACCCCCTTTAGTGTAAATCTTAGGGTAACATTATTTATGAGTCAACGATATGTTTTTTTACCATGCCTCGGTAACATTTAATGTGAGGCAATTCGTTATTGAATGTCCGATACAAAACGATATACTGCTGCGTAATCTTGATCTGGAAGTGATGACGGATACTATACGGAAATTTATTGACCTTGATTTAACGACACTCAAAACGAGGGTTGTCGGTGAACTTCCTGAGGCGTATACAGAACGAGTAAACAATTATTTTGAGTTTGCAAGAGAAACACAACGCTTTTTTGCTGCTAATGTAAAAACTTTTTTCCAATTCTTTCTCAACCATAATATAATATTAGCAACATCATGGACAAATACGGATCAACCGAAAGAAGAATTCACGTTCTCTCATAAGGAAATTTATAATGCTATTAACAATGCTATTTCGCCGCCTGCAACTCACAATAAAACAATACCTGTTGCTGCTGCACATGCTATTTCTGAATCACACTAATGCAAGTTTAATAAATTCTCGATATTTTATAGGCGATTTCTATTAATTGAATGGATTGATTAAGATTAATTTATTTTAGAATTGATAGATTGAACTCTTAGAAGCAAATCATTTTAATATGAGCTTTACTTTTAGCCGAAATATTAAAACTTTGTTGCGATACTCATTCTGTGGGTATCACCGAGTTCTCCGAACGGAGCATAAGCATAATCAAGTTGAATACCCCATACATAGAAGCCAACTCCGGTGCCAAGACCTGCGCCGCCGCCTAATTTATTAGAATCCATACCGAATTTATAGCCGGCTCTAAAGCTTAATGACTGTACCATAGCATACTCAACACCTAACTGGCTGTATACTCTTTCATCATTTATATAATCATCTATGTCAGCAGCGAGCAACAGCTTCTCTTGAAGCATTTTATATGAGAGTCCGAACCTTATATCCAAAGGCAGCGGATCACTTTCTTCTACAAATTTTACCTTGGTACCGATGTTGTATACACCGAGACTGGCATTGAGTTTTTCTATCGGAGTCCTATACAGTGTTCCTACATCAAGAGCGAATGATGTTGCATCCTGATCATCTATCTCTTGGCGTATTCCCTTTATAGTGAATCCCAAATTAAGACCTTCAATTTTGTCGCCAAGTATCTTCTCATCAGCATACGACAGATATAGAGCTCCATCATTAGCGCCGAACTTACCGTCAGGAACATCTGTGTCTAAAGCTCTTTTTTCAAATCCGCCTACCGAAAGGTAGCTCAAACCTATACCCACTGTTCCCCGGTTCATTATACTTTGGGAGTATCCAAAGAATCCGATACTCACCTCCTGGAAATAGTGCAAGTACGATGCCGAAATCTGCCTTTCTTTCTGCATGGCAAGTCCTGCAGGATTCCAATAGAGGGCATTAAGATCGTCTGAAACTGCGGAGAAAGCATATCCCATACTAACCGGCCTGGCTCCGATACCGATCTTTAGAAACTGCGCACCTGTAGTACCTATCCCGCCGGCAAGGCAGAAGCTGGCAAACACCACGATAAAACCTGGAACAACCAACACTGACATTACTTTTTTACTGAACATTTTTACCCTCCTTAAATGTATTCTAGTAATCTTAGAATTTTACTTACACAACTTTTCAAAAGATCAAAAACTTCTTACTTTATAAGCGCCATCTTAACAACTTTCTTCTTATTACCTATTTCCGTAACACAGAAATATACACCACTGGCGCATTTATCGCCATCTTTGTTCTTTCCATCCCAATCGATGTAGTAGTGAAATCCGCCGTCAATACCGCCTGTAATCTGATCTGAGACATTTATCTCACGGACCATCTCACCTGCGATATTATATATCCTGAACTTGCTTGCATTGTCATTGCCCATGCTTGAAGGAACTGCAAATCGGATGACAGTTCCAGTAGTATTAATCTGCGATATCGCATTCCCCTTATTCAGGGCAACAGTCTTCTGTTTAAGGTTGAATGGATTCGGCACATTAAACACATCCAGCTCGGTACCTGTGTATGCCTGTCCTTTTTCAGACTGGATAGTCATGAAAATACCGGATTGATCATCAGCCGCATCGGTTGTAACCTGTGGATGTTTGCTTAATACATACTCTTTACCATTAAATACTGCTTTAGCAACGCGTTTTGGGGCATTTCCTGAACCTAAAGCTGCATTTGAGATAGAATTTACCTCAATAGAGCATGTATTTGACATTGGATCCACCATTATACTGCCGTCAACCGGATCCCAAGTTTGATTTGCTGCATTCCACTGGACTACTGCTAATTTATCAATGTTATCACCCACTACATTCGGATCATAACCTATTGTCAATGTCATGGATTTTTCTTCATTCTGCTGAGATCCATCCATCTGTAAATTAACATAATAAACATCACCGGCGGCATCAGCACCCACCAAGCGCGCTGCTTCCGCTGATGATTCATTGTCTTCTCTTTCCATAGAACATTTAGGCACAGACCCTTCACCCAAAGTAATTGATCCGGCGCTGAAATAAAGACCTGATGGATCACCGTTCTTAGGATCTAGCAGGAACTCCCCGTTTGTTACAACATCATCATCGATATCCTCTTCCTTAGAAGAAAGCTTGTTAGGATCATAAACAAAATCAATCTTCTTTGTCTGAGCGCCGTTATTAAGAGAGAAGCGCACAGTGTAGAATTTCGTTTTATCCGGCAATAGAAATCTCCAGCGATCACTACCTATTTCTTCAACTTCACTTTCACTAATAGATACAGCTGAGGAGGCATCATATGCGCTTCCTTCATTATAAGTAGCGCTGATATCAGTCAGTTCACCGGGACTTTCACCCTCGATGGCAACCGATGTCCCGTTAGCATAAGGATAGGCTACTATATCCAATTCCAGATCTTTCTGTTTGTATGTAAAATCAATACCTGTAACCTGGGCACTATCATCCGGTATCACTGGTGATGGCGAGTATACTTGAACAGCCTTACCAGGTACAACCAGAGCTACCTTATAGGTATGTCCGGGGATACATGGTTTTATAATATAACTCCCATCAGATTCAGTTATTGCTTCATATAAAGCTATTTCATCAGCAGGGTTTTCCCCGTTAGCGGTATCATCGTAAGCCACAACCTTATCACCGGCGCTTGTTAAAGGATAAGGGAATTTACGCGTATAGACTTTTCCCTTTATACTTCCGGTGCAGGCTGTTAAAGCAAAATTTACTATCTTATCCTGTTGTCCGTATATAACTACCTTTTCTGCATCCAGCGCATATCCTTCAGCTCTAACCACCATACGATACACGCCTGATGCTAATCCCGGAATAATGTAGGAACCATCGCTTTCAGTTAACACGCTGCGTTCCACAAGTCTTCCCTTAATGCTAATCGCAGCATTTGCTATAGCAGTCTCCCCAACACGAACATAGCCCATTATTTTCGCTCCTTGTCCAATATCCAGGTCCATATCCACAGCCCAGGTTCCGGGTACCGATACTTTCTTGAAATTAGGCGGATAGTTCTGTGTTTTAATGAGCGCTTTCACATTGTCCTGCGCTGCAAGCCAGTGTACACCAAAAACAAGGTTTGCAAACTCTTCCGGGCCTACATTGTTGATGATCTCTGAATCAGGCATCTGGTCTAGTTCCGCCATTTTTGCGGGATTGGGTACGCATTCAGCCCAGCCCAAAAATTCATTGTCACTGCTGGTAAGTATTATCTTTGGTATGTAATCCAAAAATCTATCAAAGTTCTTACCGATAACCCTCATATCAGCTGCTCTTATAGTATTAACCCCTTTGTAAGTACCCGAGAAAACCTCCTCACCAAGAGTGAGTGTTATTTCAATATTCTGAACTTTGAAACTATCTCCCGGCCCCATAGCCCAGGGCGGCAAATAATCATCATCCTTAAATTCTCCTGCTACTTCCACATTCAAAGCCTTACCAATTATAGTTCTGTAGAAATGGCTTGAATCCATTTTCTCGGCGCTAAAAACCAGGTAAAAATTGTAAATACCGGGTTCTAACCGTGTTATGTTCCATTGGTTATTCCAATAGCTGATGAACGGTGCATTTTCGTCATCCCCAAAATAATCATCAAAATTCTTAAACGAAATTGTAACATCAGCTGGAGTATAAACCAGCCGCATCCGACCACAATCTCCTTCTCCATCACCGCCACCTTCTCCCTCAGCTGCAAGCAACTCCTGTATCGCCTCCGGGAGATCTTCAGAAAGCACAGGAAAGACCGCTATACCTTCTTTTAAAGACATCGTAACGGTCGTTTGTTTATTTGCTTCTACTACTACGTTTGACTTTTTAGCGGTTGCGTACGGGTAATCTCTTCCCCAACCATTCGCGCTCACAGAATATTCACCGGGCAGCAATCCTTCAATGGTACAATTCCCGCCGTCATCAATCTCGCTCCAGCCGTGACTGCCGCTGTTCCAATTCTCTGCGTTAACGCTTGCGCTCATTCCGCCGCCTTCACCCTCAACCCGTCTGAATATCGAGCCGTCAGGTTTTATCAATGTAACATTTATACTCCCGGCAGGAGCTAGTTTAATATTCACTGTTTTTGAGTTCTTACCCGCTGTAGCAAGCGTAATGCATTCGTTATCCCGATCACCGCCATCAAACTTCATGCCGAAATTCGGTGCTTTTACTTCCAAGCGGTACGTATCGTCCGGAAGGTTTTCAATTGTATATGAATATTGAACTGTATTTGGTATCAGATCATCAGCACTTAATACCGCAAATCCCGAGCTGGGCTGTTCACCGGCCTCTGTGAAATCCGATCTTGCAATAATTATGACATTCGATATCGGATCCGGCGGGGGATTACCTTCGAATGATATTACTCCAGAAATTGTATTTTCCCCATCATTACCGGAGGTTATATTTACGATCACATCTTTTTTTCCGTCATCATCAACATCAGTATACACTGTCTCATCCGTAGCCTCCGCATCAAAGTTCGTACCATCTGATGTTTTATAGACTTTGGCATAATCACCGTTATCTCCTTCTCTAACCTGAATAACTAAATCATCTGTTGATATTGCTCTGGACGCTCCAATATTATACTCACCGGGTTCTCTGCTAAACTCTGTCCACACCTGAAGGTTGTATCTGCCGGAAGCAATCCCGGTCATCTCAAAAATACCGGAACTGGTCCTCATGTTACCGTGTCCCATCCCGGGTCTTTCGTACTCATTTACAGATTCATGATCACCCCTCTCCCAATCTGGCCAGACATTCACCCACGCGTTGGGCATAGGCACACCGTCGATTTTGACAATACCTTTGATTTTCCCCGTGGCTTCCTGAAGCTGTACCACCGTTTTGCTTGAATTACCTACAGTATAATTCCATTGAATAAAATTCCCTTTATAACCATTTTTCATAAAATCAATATTGTACATTCCTGCCGAAAACATATCTCCGGCAGTGTTCTCGTAAAATGCAAAATAGCCATTATCATCTGTCTTTGCGACAAGATTTAAACCGCTTCCATGAAGGCTTACATTAGCATCAGAAATGGCATCTTCTTCTGTATCTTCAACCCTACCTTCAAACACCACATCACCCAAAGCACTTCCGGATGCATTTTGTTTTGTCGGCGGAGCGAATGTATTGTTGCCTGAAATATCAACGGTCCCAGCATCCGTTTCCTGCCCAGACACCGCATGTTCGATTGATATCGTTGTTCCTTTATTATCCGCCGGGCTATAGATGTCAAGGTTGTATTTGTTGTTCGGATCTACGGGAACCGTGTAAATATAATAATCGGTATTGGACAGCTGTTCCCCAATTCCAAAACTTACATACTCACCTGTTCCGCGGTTTTTTACATTAAGGAAGATAAGCCTGGTCCCTGCAGGGGTATCATCCTTGCCATCGTGAATTATTCTTACCTTAATATCCGCCGTACCTTCAGGCGCATTGAATACTGTGAGAGTTCTGCTAATTTCACTATTATCGGTGTATACATGCTCATACCATGAAGGCATCTTGGTCTGGGCAGTTGCGTTTAACCCGTAATGAGCATTATCATCCAGCGAAATCTGAGCGGTTCCATCACCGCCGGTTGTAGCAATTGTAGTTTGAGAAGGATCGTTATTCTCTGTCTCCTTATTAATAACAATTTGCGCACCTGAAACCGCACTCCCATCCTGATCTACTACAGTTACCGTTAAGGTAGCCGCGGATAGATTCATCCCAGTAAAAAGAAAACATACTGCCAATGCACTGCTGAAAATCTTTTTAAGTCCCATTTCTTCCTCCTTGCAAATTATAGGCGTATAACGCCTTGTTTTTATTAATCCTGTTAAAGGATATTGGCAAATAAAAAAAGCGAAAAATATTCTTAGAATATTTTTCACTCGCGAAATAACAATTTCCCTGATTTTTGTTAAAACTCATCTTAAGAATCAAACCTTCCCTAGAGTAACTATTGTGAGTTTAACTGTGAAATTATTTTTGTCAAGGGGGGTATTTTTCTAATGCCATTTTCAGCAAAATACTATGCCTATATACAAATTATTGATTGGTTTATTTAGAATAGATTTCTGAAAAAGAAATGTAAACCCTCCGATAAGAAATAAACAAAACAGACGAAGAAATTCTTTTGTTTACTATCAGATTTTATCTAGTGCTTGTTCGATATCCTCTACAATATCATCAATATGTTCAATGCCGATTGAAAGCCTTACCAAATCATCAGTAAGATTGGATTCAAGCCTCTGTTTTTCATTCAGCTGGGAATGCGATGTTGAAGCAGGATGAAGCGCAAGACTTTTTGCATCACCAACATTTGCAAGATGAGAAAATAATTCCAGACCTTCAATAAACCTTGATCCGGATTCTTTTCCTCCTTTAATACCAAAAACTACCATACCGCCAAAACCATTTCTTAAATATTTTGAAGCTGTTTTATATGACGGATCATCCTTAAGTCCCGGATAACGGACCCAGCTAACCTTGGAATGATTTTTAAGGAATTTTGCCACCGCAAGGGCGTTAGCGCAATGACGCTCCATCCTTAACGGTAAACTTTCTATGCCTTGCAAAAAGATCCAAGCATTATCAGGAGAGATGCAGGCTCCCAGATTCCGTAACGGGACCAGCCTCATCCTCATAATAAATGCGGCTGGATTAAGCTCACCGAGATCGTGCGCGTAGCGAACACCATGATAACTCTCATCGGGCTCATTGTATAATTTAAACTTTTCATCCTTCCAATTAAACTTACCTGAATCAATAACAATACCTCCCACAGCCGAACCGTGTCCACCCAGCCATTTAGTCAATGAATGAACAACGATATCCGCTCCGTAATCTATAGGCTTTAACAAGTAAGGCGTTGTAAATGTTGAATCAACTATAAGCGGTATATTATGCTTCTTTGCAATTTTGCTTACTTCCTTTATATCTATAAAATCAAGCACAGGATTACTTATAGTTTCTATAAATAAAGCCCTCGTTTTTGAGGTTATCGCTTTTTCGAAATTATCCGGATTCTTGGAATCCACAAATTTTGCTTTGATACCAAACTGCGGCAATATATTGGCAAACATGGTATATGTCCCGCCGTACAAATTATTAGCGGATACAACTTCCTCCCCTTGCGAACATATATTTATTATTGAATAGTAAATCGCGGAAGTCCCAGAAGCAACCGCCAAGGCGCCTATACCTCCTTCAAGAGCCGCTAATCTTTGCTCCAAAATATCATGTGTAGGATTCATAAGCCTTGTATAGATATTTCCCAGTTCTTTTAGCGCAAACAAATCGGATGCGTGCTGGGTGCTCTTAAATACATATGAACTCGTTCTGTATACCGGCACCCCTCTTGAATTTGTTGCAGGATCAGGAATTTGGCCTCCGTGAAGAACTAAAGTTTCCAGTTTCCAATCTTTTTTACCCATAACTTCCTCCTAAAATTTTCACTAATCCTGAAACAACCAGGTAGATAGATAACGCTCGCCGCTGTCGCACATAATAACAACTATGGTCTTATTCTTGTTTGATTCAACTTCAGCTACCTCCAAAGCAGCATGAAGAGCTGCTCCGGCTGAAATTCCCACTAAAATTCCTTCTTCTTTAGCCAGCCTGCGCGCCATAATACCCGCATCTTCATTACGAACCTTAATTATTTTATCAATTATTTTTGTATTAAGCACATCCGGAATAAATCCTGCTCCTATTCCTTGAATCTTGTGAGGGCCGGGTTTACCGCCAGATAACACTGGAGAGTCAAATGGTTCTACCCCAACAGCTTCAAAAGATGATTTCCTTTCCTTTAATAACTCAGCTATACCGGTTATCGTACCTCCTGTTCCTATTCCACTAACAATCATATCTACCTCACCGCCGGTATCATTCCAAATCTCCTCTGCGGTAGTTTTTTTATGAATATCAGGATTTGCAGGGTTCTTAAACTGCTGAGGCATAAATCCATTTCTTCTTTCCTTTAATATTTGCTCTGCTCTTTTCACCGCACCCGTCATACCCTCTGCTCCAGGTGTTAATATTAGTTCAGCACCGAATATCTCAAGCAGTTTTCTGCGTTCAATGCTCATAGTATCAGGCATGGTTAGAACTAATTTATAACCTCTTGCAGCACATACAAACGCTAAAGCTATTCCTGTATTACCGCTTGTCGGCTCTATTATCACAGTATCCTTATTAATGAGTCCTTTCTTTTGCGCTTCATTGATCATGTGAACTCCAATCCTATCTTTAACGCTTGCCATAGGATTAAATGATTCAAGCTTCAGTAGTATTTTTACATCATTCTTCACTTTTATTCTGTTTAACTTTACCAATGGTGTATTACCGGTTAATTCAGTTATGTCATTCGCAATTTTTGCCATTTAACCTCGCAAGTACATTATATGTAATATATAGGGTTTTTTATCAATAACTTCTTTTCCTGCGCTTCTACCAACTCTTTAATTGTAACACATTTTAATGCTTTATAAAAAGATTCATCTACTTTTTTCAATGTTTCAGTTATTAGAGAATCTAATGAATTATCAGCTTTCCTTATTTTTTCTATATAATTACTATTCTCATCCGTTCTTTCGAATATTTTATATATATCATAAAGTGAAATCTCTTCTGAAGATTTTGATAATTTATAACCCCCTTTTGACCCCTTTATACTTTTTACAATATTAGCAAAGCGTAATTGAACCATTATAGCTTCTAAATATTTCAATGACGTATTCTGGTACAGCGATATATCCTTAATTGATATGTATTCGCTTGATTTCTGCATTGCCATATGAACAAGAGCTTTAACAGCATAAATAAATTTATTAGAAATTTTCATAATATTATCCTTATGTCCTATATGAGTAGTATGATATTCATTTACAAACTACTTGTCAAGCAAAAATGTTCTTTAAATTCGGATTATTTGTAAGGCTGCTAAAAGAAGAATTTCAAACTAATTATAAACCTTATCAATTATACCGCCGCCCAAAACTATCTCACCATCATAAACAACAGCAGACTGGCCGGGTGTTACAGCTTCCTGAGGTTTTTCAAATGTTATATTAAGCTTGCTGCCTACAACTGCCGCATCACATTTAGCTCCTTTACTAGCATACCTAATTTTGCAAAAGGCTTTCCTGGGCAACTGATTCACCAAAATATTTATATTTTTCGCCTCAAACTTTTTTGCGTTAAGATTCTTTTTATCACCTACAACTATCTCATTTTTACTCGCATCTACATTCACAACATAAAGAGGCCTCTTAAAGCTGATATTTAATCCTTTTCTTTGACCGATTGTGTAATAAACAATTCCTTTATGCTCTCCCAATTGCTTTCCGTTTTTATCTACTATCCTTCCTGCCCGAATTTCAGCTACTCTGTCGTCTAAAAATTTATGATACTTCTTCTGCGGAATAAAACATATATCCTGGCTCTGGGGCTTATCCGCAACCGGCAATTTGGCTTCCGAAGCAATTTTTCTTACTTCCTTTTTTGTAAGATCCGCCAAAGGGAACAACACAAACGGAAGTTTATCTTTGTCCAAAGTGTAAAGAAAGTATGATTGATCTTTTGTCTTATCCTTTGCTTTCTTCAATAAAAACCTGCCATTATTATTTTCAATTTTAGCATAATGCCCTGTAGCCAGAAAATCAAAACCCAGTAATCGTGCTTTTTTTAGAAGCGACCCAAATTTCAAATATCTATTGCATTCAACACATGGATTAGGTGTTCGGCCTTGGGTATACTCCAATAAAAATTTGTCAATAACCTGCTCTTTTAAATCCTTTGAATAATCAAAAACATAATGCGGTATATTAAGTTTGTAACACACCCTTTTTGCATCATCTAATGCCTGGATTCCGCAACATTTTGGTTTACTGTACTCATCCTGATCAGAATTGATTCCGAAACACATAGTTGCCCCCACAACTTCAAAACCATCCCTTAAAAGCAAATAAGCAGCAACCGATGAATCTACCCCTCCGCTCATAGCGACAAGAACTTTTTTTCTCATACCTCTAACCCCAAATCTTTAATCATCCGCATATCCTGCGATATGTCCCTTCCGGAAGTTGTCAGATAGCCGCCTATCATCATGCCGTTAGCGCCTGCATAAAATATCCAGGATTGTAAATCTCTTAACGTTATCTCCCTGCCTCCACAAACTACTATATCCCTATCAGAAAGTATTAAACGAAATAATGCGATTATTGCCAGCGCTTCTAGAGGAGGTAATGTCCTACTGTTTTCTAAAGCAGTGCCTTCAATAGGATTAAGAAAATTAATAGGTATAGAATCCACAACTAATTCTCTTAATTCAAATGCTAAATCTGCCCGGTCTTTCCAGCTCTCACCCAGACCGAATATCCCGCCGGAACAAACTTTCAAGTTTTCTTCCTTTGCGGAAAGTATAGTCCGGATTTTATCGTCATAAGAATGAGTAGAGCATATTGATGGAAAGTAATTCCTGGATGTTTCCAAATTATGATGCAGCTTCTTAAGACCCGAATCCCTAAGACTCCTTATCTCTGGTTTATCCAACTCGCCTAGAGATGCGCAAAAATACAGATCGTCCCCTTTGTGCGCCTTAATTACTTCCGCCATTTCCATACACTCTTCTTTTTCTATGCTACGTCCGCTCACCACAACAGAAAAACCGTGCGCCCCGCTCTTTTTGGCTTTGTTAAAAGCCTCATCTATCTTTTTTCCGCCAATAAAGGGATATGTGTCTATCTTCGCTTTACTTAAGCTTGACTGAGAGCAAAATGCGCAGTTTTCAGTGCAATTACCGGATTTCGCATTCACTATAGAACACAGGTGAACCTTATTCCCCTTGAAACGTAATCTAATTTGATATGCGAGATTCAGCAAGTTAAACAACTCTGATTGATTGTCAAGTGATGCTATAATATGATCTATTTCATCGCGGGTAATTTTATACCCGTTACATATTTGTTTTTTTAAATTCTTCCACATGTCAATATAACCTCATGCGACTGTTCTATTATTAAAAACCGCACCGCGGAACTAATTAATTATTATTTTATATCAGATTTCTCGATTTTGGCCCAACTATCGCGCAGTGAAGCTATCCGGTTAAATACAAGCTTTTTATCGGTCGAATCTGGATCCGCACAAAAATAACCCTGCCTTTCAAACTGGTATCTGCTTCCAGGTTTAGCTTCCTTTATATATGGTTCAACAAAACTTGATTCCAATATCTGCAAAGAATTCTTATTCAAAACATCTTTATAATCAGCCCCATCTTCAACGTTATTTAGATCTGATTTCATGAATAAATGATCATATAGCCGGATCTGAACTTTAACCGAATGTGAAGCTGAAACCCAATGCAATGTAGCTTTGACTTTGCGGCCGTCAGGTGACCCCCCTCCTCTGGTCTTAGGATCATAGATGCAGAGCAACTCAACTATCTCACCGGTTTTTTCATCTTTAATCACGCTGTCACATCTTATATAATACGCATAACGCAAACGAACCTCTCTGCCTGGAGTTAATCGAAAGAATTTTTTTGGTGCATCTTCTCTAAAATCATCTTGTTCAATATAAATCACACGTGAAAAAGGAACCTTCCTTGTTCCTAAACTCAAATCTTCGGGATTATTAACAGCATCCAATTCCTCTTCCTTTCCTTCTGGATAATTGCTAATTACAACTCTCAAAGGCCTTAATACAGCCATAACCCTCTGAGCCTTCTTATTTAACTCTTCTCTTATACTATTCTCTAGAAGAATTATGTCAACCATACTATTTGCTTTGGCAACTCCTATCTCTTCGCAAAAACTTCTTATAGACTCGGGGGTATACCCGCGCCTTCTCAAACCCGCAATAGTAGGCATCCTGGGATCATCCCACCCTTTTACGTAGTTCCCCTTAACTAATTCAATCAACTTTCTTTTACTTAATACCGTATTGCTTAAGTTTAATCTGGCAAATTCAATCTGCCTGGGGTGATGAATATCCAATTCATTAAGTATCCAATCATATAAAGGCCTATTATTCTCAAACTCCAGCGTGCAAATAGAATGCGTTATACCTTCTATAGAATCAGAAATGCAGTGAGCAAAATCATACATAGGATATATGTACCATTTACCGCCGGTCCTGTGATGCGCTTCTTTTCGAATACGATAAAGCGCAGGATCTCTCATATTAAGATTCGGTGAAGACATATCTATCTTTGCTCTCAAGATGCGAGAACCTTCTTCGAAATTTCCAGCCTTCATTTTCTCAAAAAAATCTAGATTTTCTCCAACGGAGCGGTCCCTGTAAGGACTGTTTTTTCCTGCTTCTGTTAATGTGCCTCTATAATTTCTAATTTCATCCGGGCTCAAATCACAAACATAAGCCTTGCCTTTTTTAATCAGTTTCTTAGCGTATTCGTACAGCTGTTCAAAATAATCCGATGCATAAAATAACCTATCATCCCAGTTAAAGCCTAACCATCCTACATCCTCTTTAATAGAATCTACATATTCAACATCCTCTTTGGCGGGATTTGTATCATCGAATCTCAAATTACATAAACCATTATAAATTTTAGCTATACCGAAGTTTAGGCATATGGATTTTGCATGTCCTATATGCAAATAACCGTTAGGTTCGGGCGGGAATCTCGTATGAACTTTTCCCTTATATTTATTTGTTTTTAAATCCTGATCGATTATTTCTTTAATAAAATTAGAAGGAGTATTAATATTTTCCATTTTTTCCACCAGATTGTCGATATTTTAGCATATTTTTAGTGATTCCACCCAATTAAATTTTAATTAACTATAATTTTATGATTAAAGGTTTTGGAATTTTTTTAAGGTTAGATTATGCTTTTAGAAATGCTATTTATCAATTATCAGCAAATATAAATCCTTAAGCACATCCAATTGATTCTTAAAGCTTTCAAATGATTGTTTATTGAAAAGTGAAATAAAGACTTCTTTCATTGACGACTCCTTGCGTTTCTGCAGGTTTTCTATAATCAATGGAAGCATTATTTTAGCGCAGATATCATAAGGGAATCGGCTTACCGGTGTCCCAAATGCCGGTAACGCTATACTTTCTATTTTAAGCTCATCAATTACCCTGAACACCTCATTTATTGATTTACTCATATTATTCCGGTTTATCTCTTCAAGGTCTTCTGTAATTGCTGTATGAATGATGTGCTTAAAAGGAAGTTCTCCAGCTCCTGTCACTAATGATGCTCCTACAGCAATATTTCCTTTCCCTTCAACTTCTTGAAAGATGCTTTCTCCGCCTTTTAAACGAATTACAGCTGGGACTCCGCGATCCATTGATAATTTTGTGGAATCCGGACTTACTATAGCCTGAACACCTATTTGCACCAAATCACCTAATACAATTTTCAAACTGCATTTATTAATTTTTGTTTTTATCATATGCTCAAATGTTTGAGTAACTGCTTTTTTAGCCTCAGGCTGTTGAGTTTGAGCAGAGTGTTGTAATGTTGGTTGCGGTTGGGCTTGCTGCTTGACTTCCTCATCTGATTGTTGCTGCGCCACAGGTTGCGTTGATTGTTGGTCCTCAATTTCGGGCTGCTTAGGTTCATACTCTTGCATCTGCTGTTTTTGCTGAAGTTTTGCCTGAGATTGAACTGCGGACTTTTTAGGCGGTTCAATATCTCTTGGCTCAATTTTAGGTAAATTTAACTCATTAACCCTTTCACGAAGATTAACCACAATATCCCTTAAAAAAGCTTTTTCTTCGACATAAAAACCATATTCAATTTTTTTTAACAATATTTCCAAAGCATTTAGCTGTTTTAAATCTGCTATATTAATTTTTCCACCAGGTTTTAATTCTTTCTCTAAATTATCTATTTCCTTCATTGCCGATATGTGATGTTCAACAAACATTTTCTTAATTATTTCAGAGTTATTGTCTTTTTCCGAATCCATTTTAGATCCCCGCTTCACTAAATGAAACTATAATTATGGTTTTAAATTAATTTACATATTTATTTGAACACCAATATTATTATAACCGTAATTGTAATTTCCGCCAGCCTTTTTTAAATTTATATTTTTTCTAATTAAAGCTTAATAAATTTTCTTGACTTAGTGAACAGTTTACTATATAATGATACCATCTTAGTATTCTTATATAAATCTATGTTTTCACAAAAGCCTCACTGCATTAGATTTTGACATAATCCTGGCTGGATTTGTATACTTTTGACTTCTTTAAAAGTATATTCTATTGTTTTTATCCAAAATATGTTATCTATAATTATACCTGTATTAGATGAAGCAAATATCATTAACGAGACAATAAAGCATATTATTAACACCTTTACTCACAATGAATATGAGATCATTATTGTTGATGGCGGCAGCAACGCTAATACATTGAATAAAATATCAATAAAAGGAGTAACAACTTTACGGTCAGAAGCATCAAGAGCTATTCAAATGAATCAAGGAGCTCAAAACGCAAAAGGCGAGATTCTTTTGTTCCTTCATGCAGATACAATGTTGCCGAAAATGGCCTCTAATAAAATAAGCCAGACTATTTCTGACGGCTGTGTCGCGGGTGCTTTTAATTTAGGATTTGATGTATCTCATCCATGGTTAAACTTAATAGCTTTTATTACTTCTATCAGGTCCCGCATAACCAGGATACCTTACGGTGATCAAGCGATATTCGTTGCTAAAGACTTTTTCAAGAAGATTGGAGGATACAAGAAGATTCCACTAATGGAAGATGTAGAATTAATGAAAAGCATAAAAAGATCAGGCGGCAGAATAAAGATATTAAAAGAGTCTGTTGTTACTTCATCCCGCAGATGGACAGCCAAAGGCATGCTTAAAACGACAGCTTTAAATAATCTAATACGTACCCTTTATTTATTTGGAGTTAGCGCTGAAAAATTAAAGAAAATATACTATTAAAATCAACCGGGGAGATTCACATGCAAGAAGCTCAATTGATACTAAACAAGAAGATCGATAGAAAACAGCTTGAAATAATACAGATCAATTTAGGCAACAGATGCAACCAGAACTGCGGGCATTGCCATATAAACGCTTCACCATACGGCAAAAGAAACATGACTTCCTGTACCGCAAAAAAAATTATTTACAAATTAGCTCAAATGGACGTGCAAAATATTGAGTTCACCGGCGGCTCGCCTGAGATGAATCCCAATTTAAAATATTTTATTCAAGAACTTTCAAAAGCGAATAAAAACATCTCTGTAAGAACCAATCTGACAATACTGCTTTTTCCCGAGTATGCCTTTTACATGAATTTATATAAAAAACACAAAGTCAAAATTATCGCTTCGCTGCCGGATGTTTTCAGAGACACCACTGATCAACAGCGCGGTCCCGGAACTTTTTCTGCCAGCATAGATGCCATTAGGAAACTTAATCAACTTGGGTTTGGGAACAACGGATTTTTGCTTGATCTGGTTTATAATCCATCGGACGATTTCCTGCCGCCAGACCAATTCCAGCTTGAACAAAAATACCGGAGCATCCTTGGGGAAAAATATGGAATTACTTTTAATAACCTTTCTACAATAGTAAATGCCCCGATAAACAGATTCGAGAATTCACTGGTCAAGAACGGTAAATTTGATGACTATATTAAACTATTAAAAGACAAATATAATCCTCAAACTTTAGCTAATATCATGTGCAGACATCTTTTATCCGTGGATTATGAAGGTTACATCTATGACTGCGATTTTAACCTTGCGTTAGGCAGGCGAATTAATGGATACGAGAATATAAAATTTTGGGAAATAGATTTTAAGGAATTCAATCCAGAAATATCTTTTGACCTCCATTGCTTTACCTGCACCGCTAACTTGGGATCAAGCTGTCACGGGGTGCTTGTCAAAGAAGATAAAAAAACGGCTGTTACTGATATGGTTAAAAAATATTACGGGGAGGATGTTCAGAAAACAAGCGACTTAAAGACTGATGCCTGCTGTACAATAGAAGGCATACCATTACACATAAAAAAGGCTCTAACTCTTATACATGAGGAAATCCAGATGAAATACTACGGATGCGGCTCTCCTATACCATTTTGCATGGAAGGATTAACCGTGCTTGATGCCGGCTGCGGCACAGGCAGGGATTGTTATATAATGTCTCAATTAGTTGGAGAAAATGGGTTTGTTTACGGGATAGATATGACTGAGAACCAGCTAACCATAGCTAAAAAGCACTTAAACGATCAGATGTCCAGATTCGGCTACAATAAACCGAATACCGAATTCATATTAGATTATCTCGAAAATATTTCAAACCATATAAAATCTGAATCTCTGGATGTAGTAACATCAAACTGTGTAATAAACCTCGTAGAGAACAAAGAAGCTGTATTAAAGCAGATATACACCTCACTGCGTAACGGCGGCGAACTATATTTCTCTGATGTTTATGCGGACAGACGCTCACCTGACGAAATACGGAAAAATTCCATGCTCTACGGGGAATGTTTAGGCGGCGCTCTTTATTATAAGGATTTTGAGCGGATAGCAAAAAGGGTGGGTTTTACTGATCCCAGGATTATATCCCAGAGAATGATTCCTATAACTGATCCTGAAATAAAGAAACTTGTAGGGAACATTACCTTTTGCTCTATAACATACCGATTGTGGAAGTTGAAAGGGCTTGAGGATGCCTGCGAGGATTACGGACATGTTGCGACTTACAACGGAGGGATACCAGAATCCCCTTTTAAGTTCGAGCTCGATGATTCGCATACATTTTACAAAAATAAACCAGAGCGCGTATGCGGCAACACAGCTTTGATGCTTTCTCAAACCCGTTTCGAGAAATATTTTTCGGTTTCAGGCAGTTTTCAAGAACATTTTGGGTTATTTGAATCCTGCAGCACAACCGAAGCTGGTAAGAATTCAAAAAAGACATCTGATAAGACAATCAGCTGTTGTTAAAAAATCAGTAAAGAATTTTTCAATCTAATTCCCTTTTAAACCGGCAACTTTCTTAATCACCTTCTTTACCCAGGGCTTAAGCGCCTCCTTGCGCGCAATCAAGGCAGCCTGTTTTATTACTTCAACGGCGGTCGGGTACGATACGACAAAATTCGCTAACTCAGCAAACTTCATCTTTTTTTTCATTGCAATAACAAGCTGGGGTAAAAACTCACCTGCATGCGCTGATACAATATGAGCACCCAATATATACCCCTTAATATCCGTTACGACTTTTATAAATCCTCCTTTACTGCCCATAGCTTTGAACCTGTCATTATCGCCGACATTAAAATGATATACTTTAATATTCCCAAATTTGGATTTAGCATCCTCTTCTGTAAGTCCAATCCGCGCAACCTCAGGCTCTGTATATGTAACCCAGGGGAATGCATCGTAGTTCGCTTTTGCCTTAAAAGGGAAAAGCACATTTTGTATTATTATCCCTGCCTGATAGCTCGCTGCATGCGTAAACTGGAGGCCTTCAGTACAATCACCGCAAGCATATATATTGGGAGCCGAGGTTTTTTGATAACCATCAACTATTATTCCTTTTCTTGAATATTTAATCCCCGCTCTTTCCAGCTCCATATCCTCCACATTAGGCGCGCGACCCAATCCAACAAAAATTTCATCTCCCTCTAAGGTTAAAACCTTTCCTTCTTTCCTAAAAATCACTTTTTTGCCTTTTGCCGTTCGCTGAACTTCCTTTATATCAACACCTAAATGAAAATTAAGCCCTTCTTTAGCAAGAAGTCCTTCCATGTAATTTCTGACTTCCTCATCCTCCTTTGTGAGTATTGAATCAGCCTTGTCCAGCACATCTACTTTTGAACCCAGTCTATTCATTGCCTGCGCAAGCTCAATTCCAATGGGACCTGCTCCGAATACAATAAGATTCTCAGGGAATTTAGTGTTTTCAAAAAAATTCAAATTTGTCAGAAATCCAACTTCTTCCAAACCAGGTATAGGCGCAATTGCCGGCCTGCCACCGACAGCAATAACAACTTTCTTTACAGGAAATATCTTACCTCCGACTTCTATCTTATGATCAGAAACAAATTTTGGAGAGCCAAACACAACTTCGCATCCAAGACTCTCGAACCGCTCCGGGGTGTCGTGTTTTGCGATATCTTTGATTACCTCTTGAACCCTGCTGATTATATCGGTATAATCAAATTCCACATTCTGCTTTTTAATCCCAAACAAATCCGCATTCTTCATCTGCCATACTACCCTGGAAGATTCTATAAAAGTCTTGCTGGGCACACATCCGTGAAACAAACAATCCCCGCCCAGCTTGTTCTTCTCCACCAAAAGAACCCCAGCCCCTAGCTGCGCGGCAGCAGATGCCACGACAAGACCCCCGGATCCACCGCCCAGTACCGCTATATCATACTCGCAAAAACATTTCATATTTTATCTCCCTGTTTCCTTCATTATTTGAAAAATCTTTTAAACTCAATTTGTATTGATCTTAACATCTCTTCACAGTTCAACTGTTTGATTTAAGTTTCTTACTCGCAAATCTAACAAGCACAGCTAGTAAAGTAACAGCCCCAACTAATATTCCTATTAATTCCAGAGGAACAACCCCACTTTTTGTAGTTTTAACAATCGCATCAGATCCAATAACATACACCATTGTCCCCGGCAGCATGCAAAGCCAGGACCATAACACATAAGTCCAAAACTTAACCTTAGTTAATCCAAATCCGTAATTAAGCATATTAAAGGGAAAAATAGGAAAAAGCCTTGTAAGCGCAACAATAAACGCACCATGCTTTTCAGTCATCAGGTCCAGTTTGGCGAATTTCTCACTTTTGGCAAGCCAACCAGCTACCGCATCACGCGCAAAATACCTTCCAATTAAGAAAGCCAGGCTCGCGCCTACCGTAGACCCGATACTGACCGTAATTACCCCGATAACTGAACCAAATAAAGCACCTGCTGCTATCGTCAGTGCAGAACCGGGGATAGCCGCGACTACAGCAATTATATAAATTCCAAGAAAAATAAATATGCCCAGTGTACCAAAAGATTCAATCCAATCTCTCAAGTTATCAAGCTGTTCCCCTATATTAAAAATTCTAGCTAGTAAGATTATAATTAAAAGTATCCCTAAAAATATTAACGGTTTCCATATATTTTTATACTTTTTTGAATTTTTATTTTGATTATTAACCAAAATAATCTCCATGCAATATTCGCAAACTAATAATTATAAAGCTAATTTATAAATACATGCCGCAAATTACACCTGTAATAGTTTAAGATGAACCAAATTTTAGTTATAATGACTTTCCATAATTTTATATGATACTAAATTTGTATCATTAATGTTACATAAAATTGATTAGCATGTCAATATCTACAATTTTAATTTTATTTATTATTAAAACCGCGAATTGTCTATAATGCGCTTGATATGTTTAACAGTGCCAAATATTTAGCATCATTAATCTGAGCAGCTGTTAAAGAATCAGATTCAGCAGCAATACCCCTATCCCATTTAACAAAAGCATCAATTATATGATCTGCGTCACTTTCATTTACCATAGCATCAAGAAACACAATGAACTTCCATATATTTTCAGCGGTTCTTTCCAATAAAAATGATTCTGTTCCTTGATGCTCCATATAAGCCCTAAATATCTTCCTTATTTCAGCAGGCATCTCAGTATCGAGAATTCTTCCACTTATCCAATCCTTAGAATTTAGTACTACTTGATCACTTTCACCATACACGCTGAACCGCTGTAAGTCATTCCCCTTATACACACCATCAACTACATCAGATTTATCAATTCCAAATAGAACCGCATAACGACCTCCCTTCAGCAAATCAAAATCGCATCCGGGCAGCATATATGCTTCGAAATAGCCTTTATCATCCGCCGTCAAACCTTGTCTTTTAATAGCATTGGAATATTCATCCTTACCTAAAATACTTACACCCACTTCCTTAGTTCCCCTACGCTTCATTGCTTCACTCAATAGTTGATTTACATGCTTATTCCATATCGTTATATCTTTTTGACTTTTCATATTTGCCATTAATAAACCAAAAGCATTCCTTTCCCATAATTGATTGCCTTTTAGTTCGCTAAGCATAGAAATCAGCATAGAAACACCAGCCGGCGCCAGCTTCAACTCTTCATTATATTTGCGTTCAAATGAATATAGCATATTGACAGGAGTTATTATTCCTGCGATAAATTGAACTGTCACTAACGACAAAACACAAAAGTACCTGTAAAACATAACTTTAACCCCCTAATAGATTAAGAAAACAAAACACTGTATTTTATTAAAATACAAACATTCGGAAAACAAAAACTTCTTTTTATAATGCATTTTCTATATATCTTATTTTTTTTGACATTCCTGATATTTTGTCTGCAACTAAATTATCCGCTTCTCTTTCTTGCTTCTGCCTTGTTTGAATTAAATGGTCAATTAATAATTCTAAAGGTATACTCGCTGTTGGCCTAATCAAGTTTTTATTTTTAACAAAGGCTTCATAATTCTCTCTTAAAAGCAAGTTCTTGTTTCCCGGGTTATCTATTCGAATTTTTCTCAAAGCATCTCCAAACACAATAGTTTCGATTAAGTCAAAGCGTTTGCTTGCGCGCAGATCCTCAACTGCCGCATCAATTACTTTTGGATCTTTTGAGGCAACAGCTTCCTTGACATTAATAATTAATGTGGGTGCCTCTTCGTCAAGTTTACTTAAATATTTACTAAATACTTTTTCGATCTCTATGTACCTTAGAAGGAATTTTCTTTTATATCCTTCATATAATTCAGGGGCTCGGTTTTTCATATCATATGTTTGATTTTTTGAATAAAGGAACACAAAATCAACTATAGATTTAAGATATCTTATTGCATACACAAGATAAGGTTCATTTACCATATCTGATTGCACGGTTCTCAGATCCAGATATACCTTAAAATCGCCTGAAAAAGGGGTGACATATTCAGTAAATTCATATTCCTTTGCAGTTTCAATATATTTTAAGTCAAATCCCTGTGAATAAAAAAGATCTTTTAATGTCTCAAATATTCTTTTCTCAATCAAATTTTGATCACCATTAGTAATAATTAGAAAATCTAAATCCTCCAAAGCATTAAATGAAATTTTATTTTGCTCATCCATATTATCCCATGCGCCACCATATATATGAATCCTGATAACTACATTAGGAGATAACTCCGTTTTGAGTTTAAAGATTTTATTGTTTAAAGCACGTTGAAGCAAACCAGTATCAAGGATTTGCTTATCATCACTAATGAATTGATGAACCTTTTGGCGTGTTCCTGCCCCTAAGTAAGACCCCATATTAACACCCGGCGGAGCAAGGTATTCAATAGCTTTAGCTGAACTGAGAATAGCAGTTAAACTTGCTGACAGCAAACATATGCTAAAAAAAGCGGATCTTAAAACCGATCTGCATTCTGCTTTCCTCATACTTTAAGTATAACAAAGTATTGTTAGATTAGAAGTAAAATTTTTGTAAAGTTATTTTTTAGAAATAATTGGCATTTTTTAATTTTTGCTTTTTAAAAAGATATTTTGATGAAATTCAGAAAATATAATGTATAATAAAACATTATGAATGAACCGTTTGAACAATATCTGGCTGAAAATAAATGGCTGATCTGGGAAAAAGGGCTTAACATAGATAAGCAAGCCGCCAATGAAACACGTTTTACAATCGGCAACGGCTATCTCGGAATTCGAGGTATTTATGAAGAAATACCCAACGGATCCCAACCCGGAACTTTTATAACAGGTGTTTTTGATTCAATAAGTTCCCAGGTTTCGGAATTGGTTAACGCCCCGAATCCTATTGATTTCAGAATAAGTTTCGGCGGGGAAAAGGTTGATATTACCGCTATGGACGTACTTTCCCACCAGAGAGCGCTGGATATGTCCAAGGGTTTGCTGGTTAGAAAAACAATCTACTCGAGCGCTCACAAACGGCGCTTCAACTACCAATCTCTTCGCTTTGTGAGTATGCAGCAAAAACATATCGGTGTATATCAGGTTTTTTTTACTCCATTAGATGAAAAAGCCACAATCAGCGTACAAAGCTCCGTAAACGAATCCATTATGAACAAAGGCCTTGTTACAGAGGGTAGTAAGAAACATTTTCATATATATGAATTCTCGAAATTTGGTTCAATCAATTATCTGGCTGTTAAGACATTCGAAAAAAACATTCTTATTTCATATGCCAGTCAGCTTAAACTGTACAAGAACTATAAGAATCAAACCATACCTCATAGAGTCTTTCGCCTTTCCGTAAACAAAGGAGAAACCGTGGTATTCACGAAGTACTTTTCAATACACACATCCCATCATATCGGCGAACATGCGCTTAAAAAACGGACAATAAAAACATTAAAAAGATCTGTTAAACAGGGATTTGATAATCTTTTACGGGAAAATACCAATGCATGGCATAGAAAATGGTCGATCTGCGATATAGCAATAAACGGCAATACAGAAATTGACCGCGCTTTGCGCTTCAATATATATCATATGATCATTGCCGCTCAACATGACAACGGATTTTCATCTATTGGCGCCAAAAACTTAAGCGGTGAAGGATACAGGGGGCATGTGTTCTGGGATACAGAAATATTTTTACTGCCGTTCTTTGCTTGGACGCTGCCATATATAGCTAAAAGCCTGCTGCTTTATAGGTATAACAGGCTCCCTCAAGCCCGCACAATAGCGGCCGATAAAGGATACAAAGGCGCTCTTTTTCCATGGGAGTCTGCGGATGACGGGTTCGACTGCACCCCAAAATGGCATAAAGATTATGACGGCCAAATAATACCGATTTTTACCATGCAAAGGGAACATCATATTTCTTCTGATATCGCTTTTGCTGTTCATAATTACTACGCAATTACTAATGATTATGATTTCATGCTTCGTTATGGAATGGAGATAATTTTAGAAACAGCAAGATTTTGGGTAAGCAGAATGCAATTGAATTCAAGAACTAAACATTTTGATATCAAAAATGTAATTGGACCTGACGAATTCCATGAAGATGTGAACAACAATGCATACACAAATTTGCTGGCGCAGTGGAATATAAGCACCGCTCTTAAATTATTGAGAATATTCAGGAAAAAATATCCTGCCGATATAAAAAAACTGATTCTGAAGCTTAAAATAACTCGCGATGAAATCCATCATATGAACCAAATATTAAACCATATTTCAAATACATCACCCGGCAAAAACGACATAATCAAGGCATTTGACGGTTATCCCAAAAAACGTTATGTTAAATTATATTGGAAAAAAAATGAAATCTTGCCTGAGATGCCTAAGAAAATACCTCTTAACAAATTTAAGGCTACTCAGCTGGTAAAGCAGGCTGACGTTCTTATGCTGTTATATCTGTTATCAGACAGATTTAATATTGAAACAAAGAAAAAGAATTATGATTACTATATTATGCGGACATTGCATAAATCTTCTTTAAGCCCGTCCATACATTCCCTGATGGCTAACGAAGTGGGATATACCGCTGCTGCATATAAATTTTTTCTAAAATCTATTTTTATAGATCTTGAAGACATTTACGGAAACACACCAGATGGAATGCATTCTGCATGTCTCGGGGGTGTTTGGCAGTCTGTAGTATACGGGTTCGGCGGATTGAGGGTCTACAAAGGAGGTATTTTATCGCTTAATCCCAAACTGCCGGCAGAATGGAATTCAATAAAATTCAACCTAAAATGGAAAGGCATTGATATTAATGTAGCGGTATTTAGAAATGATATTGAACTGTATTTTAAATCCAACTTAATAAATTCAGTTAAAGTTATTGTTTACAACAGGCTAAGGACGGTTCGCGCTAATTTAACGAACTGCTTTCACAGAAAGGATTAGTATTATATGAACATTTTACATCTTCACTGGGGGTTCCCTCCAATAATTGGCGGAGTCGAGACGCATCTGGCTACTATGCTGCCCGTAATGGTTCAATACAAACATAAAGTTTCTCTTATAACAGGTTCCGTCGAGGGTACTAAAGGCAGCTATTTGTATAAAGGGGCAAAAATCTACAGAACTCCCATAATGGATTTGAACTGGCTTTTCAAGCGCGGATTTGAAGGTCTCGAACCTGAAATCAAAGCAATTTTTGAGAAAGTGATAGACCGCGAAAAACCCGATATTGTTAACGCTCACAATATGCATTATTTCAGCAAAATGCATATTACTTTACTGAGATCCATTACCAAGAAAAAGGGAATACCGCTTGTTTTATCGGCTCATAATGTATGGGATGATATGTTGTTTCTGGATTTAATCGGAAATATTGATTGGGATCATATAATAGCGGTAAGTCATTTTATAAAACGGGAGTTGTTTGCCGTATCCTGCCCCGATAAAAAGGTTACTGTTATCCATCACGGGGTAGATATGAAAAAATATAATCCTCATGTTTCCACTAAATCTACACTTAAAAAATATCCCATTCTAAAAAACAGGCGCATCATATTCCATCCTGCGCGTATGGGTTTAGCGAAAGGCTGCGACATAAGTATAAAAGCAATAAATTTAATTAAAAATAAATATAAAGATATCCTTCTTGTACTTGCCGGCACTAAAAATATTATTGATTGGGGTGCTACTCAGCAAAAAGATATCGCATATATGATTGGCCTGTCGAAAGCCATGAATTTAGAAAATAATTTGCTTATTGATGCATTTAATATGGATGAGGTTGCAAGCCTTTATGTGCTATCCAGTGTATGCCTTTATCCTTCCTCTGCTCCGGAACCGTTCGGATTAACCATGTTAGAAGCATTATCAACCGGGCGCCCAATGATAGTAACTAACTCAGGCGGAATGCCTGAAATTATTCAGGAAGGAATTAACGGATATGTTATACCTATTAAAGACACCGAAACACTCGCTATGCGAATTATACAGTTGCTTGATAATGACTCATTACGCCAGAGATTAGGGGATACCGGTTTGCAGATAGTAAAATCACATTACACAAAAGAAATAATGACTTCAAATTATATTAAGGTTTACAACAAAATTCTCCACTAATTTATAGAAGTCCAATAATTAAAAGGTATAAAATAAATTCGAATAACCAGTTCCTTGTTTCAGATCCTTATTTTTCACATTAGGCCTTTGCTGTCATAGCAGCATCCTCATTAATTGCAACAAGCTGCTCATTCCCAATATTTTCAAATTCGCGGAAAATCAATACGGTATTCCTTATAGCAATGGCTATCGAATATACAAACCGTTTACCTCCCTTTTTCTTTTTTAATCCAAGTAACGCTTTATGAATTTCATCATAGATTATTGGAATACTTCTCAAGCATAAATTAATCATTACTGCTATTTTTTCAGGATTCATGCCTATGTGCCTTAATGGAGATGCTGTTTTCTTCACTATTCTCAGCGCAGCTTTTACACTTGTTGTATATACTATTATAGAAGCAAAAGTAACAAATAAAACAAGCCGTATCGCCACCAATATTCCCGCCGATAACCCCTGATTAGTAATAATTATAAATCCGAAACTGTACAGAACGTCTCCAAAAGAAGAAAACAGGTTTCCCATAAAACAAAACAGAACAAGAAAACTAATACGTTTTATATTTTTCAAAATTATCGAAATCGGCATTTTTGAAAAGATTACAAGCAAAATGGCCGTTGCTGCCAATGCCCCCATAATATTGGTGTTGTTAGTTGTAAACAATATAATTGCAATTACTAGAAAAACCAATATTTTGAATCCGCCCGACAGGCGGTGCAAAACAGAATCGGATTTTTTATACTGATTATGCGGTTCAAACAGTTTCAATTTATTAACGGCATTATATTTTTTCCGCTTTGATAATTCAAGCTCTTTATACACACGTGAAGCTAAAAAACCGCTTACAAAACCCATGACTAATCCGCCCGCCCATAAAACAGGGATTAACCATATTACAAAAACATTTTTTATCAATATGGTTGATACTATAAAAAGCTGCGTAAAATTGTGCACAAGCGCGCCAATTATACTTATACCAACAATACTGAATATAATTTTTTTCCGGTTTATAACAAACAAAACAAACCCCATCGCAAAAGCACTCATTAAACTGCCCGAGAAGCTTAATATAAACCCCGGTGAAAATAAAGAACCAGCAAACACTGAACCAATAATAACCCTGAGCAATACAACATAGATACCTGCATTAAACCCCATCGTTATCATGGCAATAAGCGTTATTATATTAGCCAACCCTAGTTTCAATCCAGGTATAGGATAAGGAATAAAGCTTTCCAATAGGTGTAATACGCTGGCACAGGAAGCTAGTAAGGCTATTTTTATTATTTCTTGACGTTCTAAATCTGTCATAATTTAATAACTCAACGCATTATAATTTGTTTGCTCCGAAGATTTTATAACTATCAAAATTCTGTTCGGCGCGCAGATTATGCACTGACCGCCAGCGGAAATCCAACCTGAACGGACACATATCTTCTGAGCACATGGAGAATCAATGATGCGTATTTTCTTATCTTTTACTTCCAGCTTTACATCGCCTTTGTTTATAGGGATTTTGAACACACTATCTTTATTTATATCTATTATTTTGATTAATTTGTCGCGATATATAACCTGCGCGCTATGTCCGGGTGAAGATGCATAATTAACCGTAATAGGAATTATAATACAGAGCACAGCCAGAACACATATGAGTGTCTTGTCGTACACATTTATTTTAAGAAGCTTGTTTTTATCTTTAGAAAGTATAGTCGCCATATTCTATATAATTACTTGTCCTTTTTAAGCAACATGTTCCATTTTTACGGTGTGCTCAAAACCTCATACGACCGGTTCCATCCGCGGGCGTAAAGAACATTAATTATGGCCGGATAATAGCCAATTTCCCACTTTTTTTGTTGCCTTTGTCATCACTAACAATATAAAGGTATAAAGGTATACAGTGGGTATGGGGTCATGGGTATGGGGTCAGGGTATGGGGTCAGGCCTCAACAGTTAACAGATGTTGGGCAATATACTGCAATGCTTTCTTGAATGATTCTTCTTTTTTGACTTTCTCCAACACTCGTTTATGTGTTTGTGATACCATTGAACCACTGATTCCTCCTAGTTCTTTACCCATCTCCGTTAACGATTGTTTCCCTCTATTTGATAGATAGGTACATTCAATTAACAACTGTCGTGCTTCCCGGTACGGTGAATGCTGTCTAAGAAGTCCTTCTGTTTCCACCTTACAATATGCTGATACTGCATTTGCAATATCTCGTATTGCTCGAGGTTGCTCTAAGCCACGTATTTGAGTATACGGCTTCATGTCTTTTCCTTTTATAAACTTCTCTTTGATCCATGATATAAAATCATCTTTTCCCATCATAGTTTGATACTTTACTTCATCCATTGGAGAACTCTCAATTCCTGTTAATCCATCAGAAATAAATTCGTCGTATGCAGCTCGTCCTTTGTCAGTATCTCCTCCCGTATACTTCAGTACACTAGCGCAATTAAAACAGTTATTACGTTTCTTTGGCTGCAGTATTTCCTGCAAACTGCTCCACCTATATTTTTTGAGAAATTCCCTTTTTTCATATATGCTTTTCTTTTTATACTTCATGACGTTAACTGGATTGAGGTGGATATATCTACTGAGTTTCAGTACATAATCGTCAGACCCTATTACAATTGACTTAAATCTACCTTGAAGAACATGCCCGACTCGTTTATACTTGAGGTTAAAATATCTTGTATATGACGTATTGATCCACTGCATACATCTGCTCAAATTTGCTTCTCTTGTTCTTATAAGCAAATGATAGTGGTTGATCATAAGCACATAACTTATGACTTCTATATTAAAAAAATCAACGGCCAACTTAAGCACATCAATGAAACGAACACTATCAGTATCATTAAGGAATATAGCTCTTCGATCATTGCCACGACAAGTAATATGATACAACGCACCAGGAAATTCAACTCGAAGTGGTCTTGCCATGTAGTTAATATAGTATTTTAGCTGCTTCCTGTCAACTGTTGAGGCCTGACCCCATTCCCTTTACATGGCGGTTACCTGGCTTTGTCCCAAAACGAAAGTCAGCAGAGATCTTGACATAATGAAAAACTTTACTCCCCAGGGCGGACTCGAACCGCCAACCATTCGATTAACAGTCGAATGCTCCACCATTGAGCTACCGGGGAATATATAATTAGTTCTAACTAAACCGTCTCTATTACTTATTTTTATATTTTATAAAAATATTATGCTTTTTCAACAAATATTTTCTATTTTTCAAAAGCTTTAACTGCCTGTTTTAATTCACTATGAGTTTTTGCATAATCTGCCAGCGGGACAGAATTAATTGTTGCTTCATAAGCTTGAATAACTGACTTAGCGCCATCCCTGGCTCCATCAGGATGGGCAAATATGCCCTTCCCGAACAAATGCAGATACTTATTATGTCCAAAAGCCTTAAAACTATCTGATACTGAACCAGCCCAGTGATCACCAAAATTTACGGGTAAAGACTGCTTCAGATTACCCATAACCTCAAGACATACTTTTGAGTTATCTATAACTTCTTCATTAGATTCGTAATACGGACCGTTAATACCTCCGCAAGAGATAATATCCCCGCCCGCTAATCTACAGAGTTTCATGAAAACCTTCATTGATAAGCCCCAATCAGAAGAACGGGTAAAAGCGGGTGTAAAAACCCTGTCGCAAAATATTGGAAGCTTGGTTTTTTCCGAAATAACCCTTAACGCAGATAGTCCAACAGCAGAAACATTTATCATTACCGAGTTCCCGCCCGCCCCAAGCACAACATCAGAAAGCTGTTTCAACATATCCACCCGATCAGTTATATTAACCGCATAAAGCACCTTGCGGCCGGTTTCTAATTCAACTTTTTTTAATGCTCTGGATATCTGCTTTACACGGTCCTCAACTAAAGAGAAGTAGCTGTCGCTTATTACCTCATCATCCTTTATTAAATCAACACCTCCAGAAGCAGCTTCATATGCCAGTGAAGCTAGATCATGGTTAGACAACCCGAGTGATGGAGTAAACACAGCGCCTATTAAAGGCCTCGGCTGCTCAAAACGAATCAACTCCTTTATACGCTGATACCCAAACTGCGGACCTCTGAACTGCTCTATGTATTTATCAGGCAGTAATATATCTATAACCTTAAGCTTCCTGTACATCTTAAGCTCGAATAGTTCGCCAAACAGGTTTGAAATAAGATTAGGTATTCTCGGCCCGAAGTTTCTCCAGGGAAAAGCAACTCGTATTTGTCCGGCGTAAGTCTTTGAGCTTTTATCGAATTTTTGGTTTGTTATTTCAATGAGCCTGCCTGCAAACGGATTATTAACTTTCTCAAACTCATCCGCGGCTTGATCCCAATTAACCGTTGATTTGAAGCGGGTTATATGATTAGCGGCCTTTTCTAATGAAAGTTCGCTTTCAACGAAATAAGTTACTTCAATATATTGCGAATCCGGCGAATCTTGTTTCATATTCGATTTTAACCAGTGGAGTTAAAAAAGTTATAAGCAAAAAAATAATTATTGACTGATAGCCTCTAGTTTTTGAAGCTTTTCCCATCTCTCATCCACATCTTTCTGGATGCTTTCTAACAAATGCGCATTTTCAGGCTTGAATAAGTGCTTAAAACGAGCTTGCAGTTTAAGCCAGTCTGTTACCGGCTTTTTTTGCTTCGGTTTAAACGTTATCTTATATTTTCCATTAACAACTTCAAAAAGAGGCCAAAAACAAGTCTCAGCGCCTAACCGTCCTAAATCCGCTGTTAATTGAGATTCATGAGGCCAGCCCAACCTGCATGGGGCTAATACATTGATAAAGGAAGGTCCATCTACTGAAGTAGCCTTCTGAACCTTAGTCATATAATCGTTCCAGTTTCCTAACGCTGATTGAGCAACATAAGGCACATTATGGGCAACTATAATTGCCGTAAGATCTTTCTTGAATTGTTCTTTTCCCTGCTGTTTCTTACCTGCCGGAGCGGTAGTTGTACTGGCCCCGAAAGGGGTCGCACCTGAACGCTGTATACCGGTATTCATATAAGCCTGATTATCATAGCAGATATAACAGAGTTTATGACCTCTCTCCATAGCGCCTGAAAGGGATTGTAACCCAATATCATAGGTCCCGCCGTCCCCTCCAAATGCGATAAATCTTATATCTTTGTCTATCTTCCCCTGCTTTTTAAGCGATTTGTATGCAGCTTCTACGCCACTGCAGGAAGCAGCAGAATTTTCAAATGCAGAATGAAGGAAAGGAACTTTCCACGCTGTATATGGAAAAAGTGTTGTAACCACTTCCATGCAACCGGTTGCAGATGTTACTACAACAGGTTTATCCTCCATCGCGATCATAGTCTGACGCATTATTACCATAGCACCGCAACCAGCGCATGCACGGTGTCCTCCGGTAAGTCTCTCTGGATATTTTGCTAATTGTTTTAACGAAGCCATTTCATCTCCTCCAATTTAATTTGCTAATAAAATATTTACTTAACTGATGGTTCCAGAATTGAACCGCCCTTAATATTACAATTATCTCTCACACCGACATATTGTACTTTCTCACTAACTTTACCGGTTGATATTATGTCCTGCAAAGTTGAAAATATACCTTCAATATCCTCTACAAAAATATCACGGCCGCCCAGACCATAGATAACATTCATAACCTGAGGCTTGGATTCATTGTCATATAATGCAGATCTTATTTCTTCAAACACCGGCCCGCCTATACCGTTCATAGATTCTGATCTGTCCATTACAGCAACAGCTTTCAATTTTGAGAGCGCCTGGCTGATCTCAGCTTCAGGGAAAGGCCTGAACATACGGATCTTAAGCAATCCTGCTTTTACACCCTTGTCGCGCAGACGATCCACTGCAACTTTAGCGGTTCCTGCTGTGGAACCAAGTACTATAACCGCCATTTCCGCATCATCTAATTTATATGATTCAAAAAATGAATAATTCCCGCCGTATTTCTGTGAAAACTCGGTACTTACTTTCAAAACTATTTCCTTTGACTTGCGCGTAGCATCAGATTGTGAACGTTTATGTTCAAAATAGAAGTCCGTGAAATCAAGTGCACCAACTGTTATAGGCTTATCTGTATCAAGCAACTTGTACGCTGGGTTGAATTCTCCGATATACTTCTGAACCTCATCATCAGTCAATATTTTTATATCTTCCATAGCATGACTGATGATAAATCCATCAATTGTAACCATAACCGGCAAATAAGCCTTTTCAGCTATTTTAACAGCTTGTATGAGGTTATCGTAAGCTTCCTGTGAGTTTTCAGAGAAAAGTTGTATCCAGCCCGCATCCCTTGATCCCATTGTGTCGGAATGATCGCAATGGATGTTGATGGGTGCAGAGAGCGCTCTATTAACTTCAGGCATAACAATAGGCAGTCTTAGCGCTGCTGCTATGTAAAGCATCTCATGCATGAGAGCTAATCCTTGTGAGGAAGTTGCAGTCATAGCTCTTGAACCAGCCGCTGAAGCGCCTATAGTAGCGCTCATAGCGCTATGTTCGCTCTCTACGGCAACAAACTCAGTTCTTACTATTCCATCGGAGACAAACTGCGAAAATATCTGGACAATTTCGGTTGCAGGTGTTATAGGATATGCCGCAACTACATCGGGATTAATCTGCCGCATCGCCTCAGCCATTGCCTCATTCCCGGTTTTAGCTACTCTATTTTTTTCTACCATTTACTTGCCCTCCTTTTCCATAACAATCGCTTGAACATTACTAGGGCATTCATGCGCGCATATACCGCATCCCTTGCAGTGGTCATAGTCTATGCCGACTACCCGTCCATTTTCCATCAAAATAGAGGAATCCGGGCAGTTAATCCAGCATGCATAACAGTTTATGCACTTTTCCTTAATCCATACAGGCCTTTGGCTCCTCCAACCACCTGTATAATATTCTTTTGCGGTTCCCCCTTCTGGAAGTAGTCCACCCATAGGGAGTTCCTGCCAACAATTATCTTTAGTTATTTTGCTACTCACTTTTTACCTCCTCAAATGCTCTTTCTATAGCTTTAATATTACCTTCAATTATTTCCGGCTTTGAACGAAATTTTTTCTCAAGTTTAGTTTTAGTATCATTGATGAAAGATTCCTGCTCAACCATACCAGATACCTTTACAAGAGCACCCAGCATAGGGGTGTTCGGTATATCCCTGCCAATTGTCTCTTTGGAAATCTGACTGGCATTTACAGTAAAGAGCTGTTGATCCTTTATCTTTAGTTTTTCTTTCATCTCCCTTGCGGTTTTCTCGGTATTTACAAGTATCATCCCGTTTGGCTTCAAACCTTGAACAACATCAACCACATCCGTTAATGATGGATCAAGCACTACTACAATATCCGGGGATGTTATACCGCAATGAAGCAGGATTGGTTTATCGCTTATCCTGTTATATGACTGCACAGGCGCGCCCATTCTTTCCGGCCCATATTCCGGGAATGCCTGAACATGTTTCCCTATGCTTAAAACAGCATCAGCAAGCAATAACGCAGCTGTTTTTGCCCCTTGACCTCCCCGGCCATGCCAACGTATTTCTAATACCTCTTTTTCCATTACTCCTTGTGTCAAGATATCCTCCTAATTAGTGAAATATACTAGATATTAAGTAATAATTATAGACCTAATAAATAGATATGTCAAGCCGAGAATTGTCTGGATTTAACTAATAACATGACTATACAGATAGCTAAAAGCGCAAATATATATTGAAAGGACAATATATTAATTAGTAGAGTCGATAGTAGAAACAGGCCTGCACATCCGCCCCAAAGATCGGCGCTGTAAAGCCTGCCAATAGATTGAGAAATCCCGTCTTTTTCCGGGAAACTAAAACCACTAACGCAATAAGCACCTCCAATTAAGAATCCATCTAAAAACATACTCAAATATAAAATCAAAAGCAATACACTGTGATGTATTTGACTAAACTTACCCATACTAAGAGCTAACAACATCAAAAAAAACGCAAATACTATATACAGTAAATCATTAGATTTACTCCTAAATCTTTCAGCCCTTTCCAAAATAAAGCTCAAAATAATACTTCCAAAAAGCATTCCAGTCATAAAAATTGCAAATAATAATCCCAAATAGTAATACACATAACCATATATGGACTGGAGCAAAAGTATCAAAACTACCTCAACTATTATCCCAACCAAACTAAACCAAAATATTGAATAACGCCTTTCTATTAAAACCTTCAAATTAAGCTTTTTTCTAAATTTAATAACAATAAAAAGAATAATTCCTGAAATAACAAGAAAAACTGGCGAGCTAAACTTCTCAAGCCAAAGTTTCAATGAGTACCTGTACATACTTGGATCAATATCTGAATTTGGTTTTATACCGGAAACTTTCAATAAATCATCAAGTTTATCCCTGCGTGTTTTAGAATTCCACTTTAAATAGATACTATTTGGATTCAAATAGATATTGTTTAATTCAAGCTTTTTATATTTTTCTGCCATTCCATCAACACTTACAATTTTATCGTTTGATGCTATTACTGTTATTGCATCACCGGGTATTAATTCAATATTTTCGAAAACACTTGAAAGCCCTCCAAATATTGATTTAATTTGCTTCTGCATAGTTAATGTTAGATAATTTTCCTGTGCGGGTATTTGAAACGAAAGTATACCGTCGGATTTAAGCCTATTACGCACCTCGTGAAAAAACTCTTTTGTATAAAATCGATTAAACTCCAAATTAAAAGGCTGAGGAAGATTTAACAAAATTACATCGAACCTTTCTCGGGATGTTTTCAAATATCTCCTTAGATCCTGGTTTACGACTTCCAACTTATCTTTTGCCTCTGTTTTACGGCTAATAAAACTTTCAGAGAGCCGGCCCATATCAAGAAGCACATCATCCTTTTCTACGAATTTTATGCTATTTACAGGATATTTTAGTATTTCCGAGGTTAACCCAAAAATCAGCTGGCCTGAAACTAATATGCTCTTGGGATCACTGTGAGCAAGCATAGGCCAATGAACTTTTTCTTCAAAACTCTGTATGTCAGGAAATGTGGTCGTAATAACTCCGTTACTTACTATACTGTATGCCCCTGCCCTTTTTATTAAAAGTGTATCATTATATTTTGATTCCTTAGATAGAAGTACGTTATAACCCTTCCAGTTAATTTCTTTAGTGATTTTTGATATATCCTTTGCCTTAAACGAAAATCCTATAAAGATAAAAACAAACAAATAAAATACCCAGGGAAATTTATAGGAAGAGCGCATCGCCGGACGGTGATGTAACCATGCAAGTAGAAGCATAATAAATGAAATCATAACCATAACTTCAAAGTTCTCAAATCTGCCCGCGATGTAAAATGTATAAATTAACCCGGCGCATATCGCACCTGAAGTTTCAAGTATATAAGGTATGTATACCCATGTTTTCTTATCATTATCAAAAAAAGTTGTCGAAATATAGTTGAATAAAAATCCTATTGCTACACAAGACAGGGAAGGCGTTAATAAGCTAAAAAGGAATATGTCAGTTAATCCTGGAAGCTGGCCTGCAGGGATGAGCAACTTTGACAATCTTATTAAAATTAAACTTAAAATTGATAACAAACCGGTTAGAATAAGCAAAGTTGAAAAAAATATATTGTTGTCAAATGCTGCGGAATATTTTGATCTTTTTAGATATGAAAATGAGTAATTGCCTATTCCTGTCCATAACAACCAGCTGGCCAGGCTAAACCCAAAAAAAAGCTCCTGACCGGCAAAAAGGACAGCTAATTCTTTTAGAAGAATAATCTGACTTAATATGCTAAAAAATCCGTAATAAAATATTATTGGATATGCCATAAAAAAGCTAAATTTTACTTTCTTAGATATTACCTAAAAATAGAGTTTACATCAATACGGCATTATACTACAATTAATTTTAAGAATAAAATAAATAATAAAAAATAATGTCCCGCAAAATATCTCTTACATCAAGCATTATTGTTTCTTTAACTCTTTTAATCACTTTTACCGGATTTATATTATTAAGTTCAAATGCAATTGATTCGCTTACCGCTGCAAAAATTATTTGGGCCTTTATTATTTCTTTGTTATGCTTTTTTATCTTTTTTACAGGAAAAATTTATCCTTTCAGGGCAGCACTCTTTATTATATTTGCGTGGGGATTCCTTTTAATAACAAAAACTAATCTGCCATTCATAAAAAATTTATTTTTTACTGGGGCCGGCTTAGAGAGCCCTTACTGCCATATAGCTCAATCCTCTTCGATATTAAATTATTTTCGCAATATATATCTCGCTTTAACAAGTGAAGAGACTTTTTTGTGGCTGCCGCTGAGCATGGGAATTCTCTGGCTGTTAATTACCTTAATAATAGGTTCGGGATTTTGTTCCTGGGGATGTTTTTTCGGCGGTTTGGATGAAAGCTTTAGTTTGGCTAATCCAAAAAGATTTTTCAGCAAATTTACACTTCCTAAAAAGCTGAGGGATCTGCCTGCGGCAATACTTTTACTGTCTATAATATTATCTTTTATTAATGTTTTGCCATTTTTCTGTTTATGGTTATGCCCGTTAAAAATGACATCTGAGTTCCTCAGCCCGGAACAATTAGCAAGAACCATCCAAACTGTATCATTTATAAGCATAGGGATTTTTTTCATAGTTTTACTCCCATTAATATTAAAGAAGCGTTTTTTTTGCGGATTGATCTGTCCTTTTGGCGCCTGGCAATCATTTGTCTGCAGGATTCATCCGTTCAGGGTAAGTATAAATAAGGAAAAATGTACTCTTTGCGGCAAATGCGAGCAAGTTTGCCCCACAATGGTTATAAACAAAAGTGATTTAGAAAAAGGAAAGATATCCATTTATTGCAACCTTTGCGGGAAATGCATTGATGTATGCCCTACTGAAGCAATTAGTTATTCATTATTGAACAAAAAAACATCTCTCTTAAGTAAAGGGCCTGGGATCTTGATGGAACTGTCTAATATAAGGGTTATATACATCTTCATGGCTATCCTTTTAGGCGGAAGTATATCTATGTTTTTCGTTCCTTTAGCGCTATTAAAATTATTTCAATAGAAAATAGCTGTATTTAATATGATGCGGATAATTATCGAGGGTTTCTCACTTGGGCTTGCAACCGGCGGGTTTTGTTTAGGGGCCTGCGCGCCGATTTTCATTCCTTTTATGCTTACAAAGGGAAAAACCACCTACAAAAAGCTCAACTGGGACATCGTTCAGTTTTTGCTGGGAAGATTCATCGCTTATATTATGTTTGCATTAGCAGCAAGCTGGATTAGTCAGGAGTTCGCTAATGTTATTACCCGGAAATTTATTGGTTATTCCATTGTTATTACTGCTGTTATTCTTTTAATTTATGGTTTAGTAAAGAATTTCCCGAACTTTCAAATATGTAAAACACTAGATAAGAATGCATTTTCCAAGAATATACCATTTGCATTTGGGTTTCTAATAGGGATTAACATCTGCCCTCCATTTTTAGTAGGTCTTGCAAGAATTGCTGATCTGGGTAACATTTTAGGGTCGACAGTATTCTTCAGCTCATTTTTCATAGGAACTTCCCTTTACATGTTCCCTTTAATATTACTAAAACCTGTATTGAAATATGAAAAAATAAAAACAATTGGACAGATCACTTCTCTGCTGGCAGGAATTTACTTCCTTATGATAGGCATAATTAAGATAATTTAGTTATTTAATTTTTTTACAGCGGTATTTTCATTAGAAAAATTGCCGGTTATTCTAAATACTCCTTTAATGTCTTACATCTTGAAGGATGCCTTAGCTTCTTTATTGCCTTAGCCTCAATTTGACGCACACGCTCTCTGGTCACAGCAAATATCTTTCCCACCTCTTCTAACGTACGCGGATAGCCGGTACTAATGCCAAATCTCAAGCGGACTATTTGAGCTTCTCTATCACTTAAAGTCGCCAGAACCCTTTCCACTTCCTTGCCTCTCAAAAAATCATACGCTGACTGTGTTGGTGTGAGATTCCCTTTATCTTCAATAAAATCCTCTAAAAATGAATCCTCTTCCTCTCCTATGGGAGTAGTAAGCGAAACCGGTTCCTGCATTATCTTTAATATACCGCGCACCTTGTCCTGTGACAAGCGGAGTGATTTACTGTATTCATCTATCGTAGGTTCTCTCCCCTTTTCCTGACGGGATTTGCGGGAAATCTTTGTAATTTTAGATATAATTTCTTTCATATGAACAGGTATTCGGATAGTTCTTGCCTGGTCAGCAATCGCTCTATTAATTGACTGTCTTACCCACCATGTCGCGTATGTTGAGAACTTAAAACCGCGTTTGTACTCGAATTTTTCAACCGCCTTTATAAGGCCTAATCCACCTTCCTGTATAAGGTCTGAAAGCTGCAGATTGGAATTCACATGTTTCTTAGCAATTGAAACCACTAATCTGAGGTTAGCTTTTATCAACTTCAATTTATCAGTCAATATTAGTTCTTCCAATGTTGTTATGCGTTCATTAAGCGCAATGAGCTTATCCGCAGCGATAGGTAAATTATGCTTGAGCTTTTTCATTCGCATAGTTGAAAATTCGAAATTCTTAAGCGTAGATTCTATTCCTGTCAAAGTATACCCTGTTATTCTCTTGAGTGCGGATGAGGTTATCTTTTTTCTAAGGGCCTGTTTATACAGCTTCATGGCCTCCTCAAACGGCATATGCAATCTACGCTCATATCTTGTAATTTCATCCTGACACTCTTTTACTTTGTGAGCCAAATTTTTAATTTTATTTGTTAGGCGTTTTATCTTCTCCTGATTCAGATTTAATCCGACAATCTGATTAATAATCTTTTTCCTCTGCCCCATAAGCGCATCTTTCAGTTTCTGTTTTACTTTTAGGGATATCCCCTTTCTCTTAAGATTTTTTTGAAGGCCCTCAACTTTCTTTTCACTTTTGTTAATTGACTTTACGACAAAGCGCATCTTACGCTTCATTCGCGCAAGTTCCAGATCAGATTTTCTGCCTCTCGGCATCAGCTCCTTAGGAGTCATCTCTTGCTGAGCTATAAGCGCTTCCCAGTTCTTTATTTCACCCATTGTTACCGGGGATTCCAAAACCAGCAATCTTAACTCCTTTTCATATTCCTTAACATTTCGGGCAAGATTTACCTCTTCTTCTCGGGATAAAAGTGGTACTTTCCCCATCTCAGAAAGGTACATTCGTATAGAGTTATTTGTATCAGACTCAAATGCAATTTGTATCTGTGAATCTTCCTCCTCTTTATCTGCAATCCCGCGTGCTTGATCTGTTTTATCTACAAGTTCAATACCCATATCATCAAGAGCGCCAAACAACTCATCTAATTCACCGCTCGTAACCGATCCTATGGGCAGCTGCTGATTTATCTCTTCATACGTAAGTGATCCGGAATCTTTTCCTCTGTCCAACAAATCTTTAATTACATCTCTTTGTTCCATATCTAAACCTCTTTAATAATAAATATATATTAAGTTTACAAGTTATTTACTGCCTACACCGCTTACTTTGCTATTAACACCCTTCAAACGCTGTGTAACCTGCTGATACTGCAAAATCGTATCATCGTCCTTTGGATCTAAGCCGCTCAACATTCTTTTAACCTTACCGGCAAGAAACTGCTCTCGTTCCCTTAAACGCATTTTTTTAAGTTCAGCTACCAAACGAAAATAAAAGTTTTCATAATCATCTTTATATTCAACGTCTGCAAGTAAATTCTCAGTAACCCAATCTGCCGCTTTAGGCTCAAGGTCGCTTAAAATATGACTTACAAATTCTTTATGTTTTAAATAAACTTTATGCGCCCGAATCATCTTATCATAAAGCTGTCTGCAGTGTTCTTCATTAAAGTCCTTTTCTGAAATCTCTGATGAACTTATCAAATCAGTATGATTCAACATTAAACCAATTATCTCTTCCTCAACATTCAACAATTTTGTGGACGGAAGACTCAATTTTACAGATTTTTTGTTATTATCCTTTAAGGATTTATGCATCTGGGCATATACGGCTCTCTCATCAACCATTATTCTTTCAGCAATCAACTTAATAGATTCAGATTGATATACGGAATCTTTAACACTCTTTATGGTAGCCAGCAAATCCTTTAACAGATTAATTTTTTCAGCTAAAGATAAATCCTTAATTTTTCGCGGCTCGATGGATTTTAACAACACATTCAGCTTAAAGGTTATTATCTCGGATGCATTCTCGATTATCTTATTAAAACCGGCAACTCCATGTTTTAATATATAATCATCCGCATCCATATTCCCAGGCAGTTCAGCAATCCTGGGGAAATAATTTGCATCTATCAGGATCTCAGCATTACGTATGCTAGCTGAACGTCCGGCATTATCGGGGTCATAAGCTACAACTATATATTCTACATATCTCCTTAGCAGTTTAATCTGTTCCTGGGCAAGCGCCGTCCCCATGGTAGCAACAGCGTTATCTACACCCTCTTGATGCAATACCATTACATCCATATATCCTTCAACTAATATCGCTGTTTTCTTCTGTCTTAGGGAATTAGAGCCATTCCATAACCCATACAAAATCTTGCTTTTGGAAAAAGTTACAGATTCAGGTGAGTTTAAGAACTTTGGTTCTCCATTTTCTATAACCCTGCCGCCAAAAGCAACAGTTCTTCCCTGACTGTCTACAATCGGGATCATAATCCTGTTCCAGAAATAATCCCTGAAACGCTTTCTATTTTGATCGTAAACTGCCAAACCCACCTTCTGCAGCACCTCAGGTGAAAAACCCTGCCTGGCAGTCCACTCCAATAGTCCATTCCCGGAATATGGGGCAAGCCCCAACCCAAACTTCTTTATAGTTTCAGGTTTAATACCACGCCCTATTAAATACTGTCGAACTTTTTCACCTTCACTGCTCAGGAGCCTTTTATGATAAAATTCTTTTGCTTCATCAAGCGCTTTAAAGTATTTCCTGCTCTCAAAATGCTCTTTGTAATCACCGCTTTTAGAAAACTGTTTTACCTCAATACCCGAACGCTGCCCTAACTTAATAAGAGCTTCCTTGAAATCAATATTCTCTATACTCATCAAAAATCGGAATATATCACCTCCCACGCCGCATCCGAAACAATGAAATATACCTTTATCCGGACTTACCAAAAATGAAGGCGTTTTTTCGTGATGGAAAGGACAGTTTGCCTTGAAATTTCTGCCGGCACGCTTTAGTTCCGGAACGTATTCCTTAACTAAATCGTAGATATCGATTGAAGAGCGTATTTTTTCTACTATATCTGCTGAAGAATATTGTGCCATAATAATTGAAGCGCTTAAATTTGATTAATTGAGACCGTCTTAAATACCCTATTTCAATTCCGATCAGGATAAGTTGTTTCTGTATTTTAAGTTTTTATATAATATTTTAACTGGATTTGCGACGAAATCTACGAAAACCTGAACATTCAAGAAATTGCAGATCACCGAATTTTTTCTGCACCTTGTCTAATAACAAATTAATGCCTAACACATCCGAAGAAATATGTCCGGCAATTACAACATTTATATTGTTTTTTTCTGCCTCTTTTATATGATCGTCGCTATAATGCATCCCAATAAGCGTACCGACACCGCTATGTGAAAGCTTTTCCACATACTTTGACGGCCCCTCAGTGCCCCCGGTCATATCAACAAAAATCTTTCCCGGTTTTTTTTCCTTACTCCCCACAATAATTTCCGGCCCCTGCGTAAGTTTAGCGGCAGAATTATATTCCGGGATATCTAGCAGGATATCAATAATATCGCCTAATTTTTGGGGTTTGCGTTTATCAAATAATTTCTGAAGAAAATCAGAAACATGATTATCTGCCGGTGTATGGCATGACATGTACGGGATATTTAAGAGCTTTGCAATATCAACATGCCTGTTATGGTTCTGCGCCATAACCCTGCGCCAAACTTCTTTCATACGAGGTTCCATAAGCCCTTCGCCTATATTTATGGGAACACCAAATTTACTAACAAGTTCCGGCTGTAAACGCATAACCTGATAGAATGTCGCAAACGCCCTGCCTTCAGGATGATGAGCCAAAGCCAGATCCACCCGTTTGCCTTTTTCTCTTAACTTATCGATAAGCAGCAGCTCCTGGCCTTCGACATCTATTCCTACTGCTATTGTTTTAATTTGAGTATTCTCATCCCCAAATAATATGCGCGTATCAGAGTACGGATTTGCAAGTCTGTTATTATCGAAATAAGCTTTTTCTTTAGCGGGGACTTCCTTAAATTTTTTATTCTCATCCTGTAAAATTCTTTGTATCTCGGTTTTACTTCTCGGATCAACCTCTATGCCTTTTTGAATAATGAAATTAAAAAACTCTTTAAGCTTCATTTCAAGCGCTCCTTAACTATTTCACTTACCAACCTGTTGTCAGCTTTACCCTTTACGAGCGGGATAAGAGCCCCCATAACCTTACCCATATCCTTTGGACTGCTCGCATTAACTTTTACAACAACATCGGAAATTATTTTGGTTAACTCTTCTTTGCTTAATTGGGGCGGTAAATACTGCTGAAGAATTTTTATCTCTTCTTCTATTTTCTTTACTAAATCCTCACGGTTTCCCTTTGAGAACTCCTCAATCGATTCCTTTGCTTTCTTAATCTGAGAAGTTATTACATCAATTACCTGACCATCATCAAGGTCCTTCTTAGACGCGATAACTCTGTTTTTAATATCAGCAAGCAGGAACCTGATTGTTCCTGTTTTTACCTTGTCCCGCGCTTTAAGCGCAGTCTTAAGATCTCCATTGATCTGTTCCAGTAAACTCACTAAAAAACTCCTTAAGTTTAAAAGTTACCTTGGTATGCGGCGGCGCATTTTTCTTTTAAGTTCAGCGGATTTTTTCTTCCGCCTAACACTCGGACTCTCATAAAATTCCCGCTTTTTAATTTCCTGCATTATGCCGTCGCGTTCGCATTCCCTCTTAAACCGGCGAAGTGCATCCTCTATAGGCTCATTATCTCTTATTCTTATTAAAACCATCGAATTATAACACCGCCTTTCTTAAACACCATATTACATCAGTTTTGCACTAAATCCATGAAATATATCAACCCGGCGGCCAATTTAACTTTCTTCCGCCAAGCAGATGAAAATGCAGATGATCAACAGCCTGCCCCGCATCCTTCCCGCAATTTACTACTACCCTAAATCCTGTAGCATTAATATTCTTTTCATTAGCAAGATCTTTTATTGCACCGTTGATTTTACCAAGCAAATCACAATCCTCGCCGGCAACATCATTCAAAGAAGCAATATGTTTCTTTGGTATAACAAGTATATGTACCGGCGATTGAGGATTAATATCGCTAAATGCAATTATATCATCCGTTTCTTTTAATATATTCGCATTTATTGATTTATCAGCAATTTTACAAAATAGACAATTATCCATCCTATATTAAATACTTCCCTAATTTATAAACAGTAAATATACAATATTAAAAAACTTTTGGCAAATGCTATTTTTCTTAATTTATCCTATTTAGAATTGATATTTTGTGCAGTTTTTTTAAGACTCATTGAAAAATCGCAGCAAATTGGATAGATGCTCTCTTTTCAAGTAGCCTCTCAAAAAACCCTTACGGTTCGAAGTTTCCAGTTTAACCCTAATATAGCTGTCGGTTAAACCTGACTCTGAACTCTCCGGCAGCACACGCTGCAAAAACGGAAGTTGCTTCTCAATAAAAAGCTCTTCAAGTTTTTTGTGCAACTCTCTTAACTTTTTTGTTCGAACCTTTACAGTTTCAGGATTAGGTTTTTCTTTATATTTTTCCGCATCTGTGCCTGATCGAACAGAAAAAGGGAATATGTGCAGTCTCGAGAAACCTAACCCCTTGATTGTTTCATATGTTTCATTAAACTCTTTATCAGTTTCACCGGGGAATCCTACCATGACATCTGTAGATATACTGAGTTTCGGTAATTTTTTGTATAAATTTTCTGTTATTTGAGTAAACCTTTTCACAGTATATGGCCGTCTCATTTTTTCAAGTACTTTATCGCTTCCGGATTGAATTGGAAGATGCAGATGATGACATATCTTATTCGAATTCTTAATTAAGCTAATTAAATCTTCTGTAATATCAACTATTTCTAACGAAGATAAACGAATTCGAAAATCACCTTTTATTTTAACGATGCTTCTCAACATATCCGTTAAATTGTAATTCTTGCCATTTTCATTAAATGAGTACTTCCCCATTCTTATCCCGCAAAGAACTATTTCCTTGTACCCGCTTTTTAACAGCGACTCTATTTCTTCAATCACTTCTCTTACAGGTTTCGAGTTTAAATTAGGCCTCAAATACGGGACAATGCAATAACTGCAAAAACTGTCGCAACCATCTTGAATCTTAACAAACGCGCGCGAATGTCCCGAAAAAGAACTTATTGTGTTAACAGTTTTAAATGCAGCATTTTTTGAAAAAATCTTGCTCCAGTACTCTCCTAAATTAAACTTAAAAACATTATCAGCAACCACACTGTTGTCATCGATCAATTTTAGATCATTATTCTTTCTTTGCGCATAACATCCGGTAATAATTATTTTACAATCCGGATTTTGTTTCCTGATCTTTCTTATATAACTTCTGCTTTTGGACTCAGCTTCAGCGGTTACCGCACAGGTATTAATAACAGCAACAGAACACTTTGAAATATCATTTACGGTTACCTCTCCCCATCTTGAAAGATTTTCCCGTATTAGTTCCGTTTCGTATTGGTTTACTTTACAACCTAAGGTGCCATAATATATCTTCATTTCTTTTCCACTTCAAATTTTACTAATGCCGCACTTACTATACATGCTGTTTCAGCGCGTAATATCTGCGCTCCCAGAGAACAGAAGAAATATTTTTCTTCTTTTGCATGGGCAATTTCCTGAAGGCTAAATCCGCCCTCGGGCCCGATCCAAATACCGTAACAACTGCTGTTTGAATCCTTCTTTAACCGCTCAATAATATTTCCAGGATACGGATCGTTTTCATTCCCGGTGAACAATATATTCTTATACTCCTTGGAATTTTCTTTAACTGCCTTATCAAAATTCACAGGAATTTCTATTACAGGCACAAATGGCGCTTTTGACTGTTTTGCCGCAGAAATAGCTATCTTCTGCCATCTGTCTCTTTTTTCTTTGGATTTAAATTTAACCGTTGTCCGCGACGTAATTACAGGCTGTATGCAATGAACACCTATCTCAGTAACTTTTTCTACAAGCCAATCGAAACGCTCACCTTTTATAAGAGGCGCAAATAGTTTAAGCTTACCGTTAGTACTGAACCTTTTGATTACCTGAAGTTTACCGAAAACACGTTCATCCTTAACATATTTAATTACGCCTTCATATACGTTCCCCAGCCCGTCAAAAAGCTGTATTACATCTTCAGGCTTTTTTTTAAATACTGTAATCAGATGATAGGATTCAGATTTATCTAGTGAAAATGTATTATCTTCAATATTTTCCGGTTTGAGAAAAAATTGTGGCATTTATAAATGTTATTTCGATTTAAATACTTTTTTGAATATATTATCTTGAGATTTTACTTCTTCACCAAATGATTCAGCCAGTTGAGCAAGGAGTTCTTTCTGCTTAGAATTAATATTTTTGGGAATATCAACAATAGCGGTTACTAAAATGTCCCCTTTCCTGTTTGTACCAAGACGCGGCATACCGCGGTCTGACAAACGAAACATAGCACCTGATTGGGTGCCTGCCGGTATCCTTATTTTCATCTTGGATTCAACAGTAGGAACTTCAACCTCTGCGCCTAATGCAGCCTGCGTAATACTTATATGTTTTGAGTAGTATAAATGCTCACCCTTGCGGTCAAATCTGGGATCCGATCTAAGTCTTATGACTACATATAGATCACCTGCCGGCGATCCTCTTTTTCCCGCATGACCCGCTCCATTTATCCTGAGCGTTGTTCCATTGTCAACACCGGGCGGGATTCTTACACTGATATCATGATGACTGCTGACATAACCCTGACTTCGGCATGAAGAACATGGTTTTTCAATAATCTGACCTTCGCCTTGGCATCTTGAACAGGTCTGTGATAACGAAAAAAATCCTCTGTTAACTCTTAAAGCACCGGATCCTCTGCAATCAGGACAGGTTTTCATGCTCGTACCGGATCTTGTACCGCTGCCTTTACATTCAGGACATATGATATTTTTGTTAAGGCTTAATTTTTGCTCCCTGCCGAAATAAGCATCTTCCAAACTTACTTCCAGCTCATACTCTATACTGGCACCCTTTTGTACAGATCTTCGGCCTCTCCTGCCGCTGGAACTTTCACCCCCAAATATGTTTCCGAAAATGTCTCCCAAATCACCGAAAGTTTCTCCAAAATCCTGGAATCCCTCAAATCCGCCGCTAAAAGGGCCCCCTGCGCCATTACCGGTAACACCGGCATGACCAAACTGGTCATACGTCTGTCTTTTGGTTGAATCAGACAACACCTCATACGCCTGATTGATTTCTTTAAACTTGGCTTCCGCGCCAGCATTGTTAGGATTCTTATCAGGATGAAATTTGATAGCAAGACGCCTGAATGCAGCCTTTATCTCATCTTGAGTTGCATTCTTAGAAACGCCCAATGTTTCATAATAATCTCTTTGAGTGGTCATAAATACCCAATAATCATGCTGCGAGCCAAATTTAATTCAGCGCGCAGCGTTATATATATATCTATATTATATTAGCTTTTATTACCTTCATCAACTACTTCAGCCTCAACAGCCTCCTCTTTAGGCGCTTGCTCTGCGCTGCCCTGCTGTTGAGAAGCTCCATCTTGGGCACCCTGTTGGCCGCCCTTCTGCTTTTGAGAGGCTTCTTTATATACCTGTTCGGCAAGCTTATGAGAAGCATTTATTAAGCTCTCTTTAGTCTTTTTAATATTCTCAATATCATTACCCTTCAATGCTTCCTTGGCATCAGTAAGAGCCTGATCAATTTTGAGCCTTTCTTCCTGGGAAATCTTGTCACCGTAATCTTTCAGTGCCTTTTCAGTAGAATAAACTGCTGTATCAGCTTCATTTTTTGCCTCAACTTCTTGCTGATACTTTTTATCTTCTTCAGCAAATTTCTCAGCTTCTTTTACATACTTTTCCACATCGTCTTTTGACAACTTATTTGGAGCGGTAATCTTAATAGACTGTTCTTTTCCAGTTCCCTTATCCTTAGCTGTGACATGAAGTATACCGTTAGCATCTATATCAAATGTAACCTCAATCTGAGGCACACCGCGCGGTGCAGGCGGTATACCAACCAAATCAAACTGACCTAAACTTACGTTATCCTTAGCCATTGGCCTTTCTCCCTGTAAAACATGCACAGTAACCGCTGGTTGACTATCAGCCGCAGTAGAAAATATTTGCGATTTCTTTACAGGAATAGTGGTATTTCTTTCAATTAACTTTGTAGACACACCTCCTAAAGTTTCAATACCTAAAGACAACGGTGTTACATCCAGCAAAAGAACATCTTTTACATCACCGGTAAGCACAGCAGCCTGTACCGCAGCGCCTATAGCAACACACTCCATTGGATCAACACCTCGTTCAACCTTATTACCTACAAAATCCTCAACAAACTTTTGTATAATAGGCATCCTTGTCGGTCCGCCCACAAGAATAATTTTTGATATATCAGAAGTTTTTAACTTAGCATCTTCAATTGCTCTTTCAATAGGCCCCTGACAACGGTCAACTATCGGCTTAATGATTTGCTCTAATCTGGCTCTGGTAAACTTCTGTGCCAAGTGTTTAGGACCTGATGCATCCGCAGTAATAAACGGCAGATTTATATCCGTTTCCATAACATTCGACAGTTCTATCTTTGCTTTTTCAGCAGCCTCCCTTAAACGCTGGACAGCCATCTTATCGTTTCTCAAATCAATACCGGTTTCTTTTTTAAATTCCTCCGCAATGAAGTCTATTAATGATTTATCCATATCAGTACCGCCAAGCTGAGTATCACCTGATGTTGATATCACCTCAAATACACCACTGCCGAACTCCATAATGGTACAATCCAGCGTCCCTCCGCCTAAATCGAACACTAGGATCTTTTCATCTTTACCCTTTTTATCTAACCCATAGGCAAGGCAGGCAGCTGTTGGCTCATTTATAATTCTGGCAACCTCAAGGCCGGCTATCTCACCGGCATCCTTTGTAGCTTGCCTTTGATTATCATTAAAATAAGCCGGAACAGTAATAACAGCTTTCTCAACTTTTGTTCCCAAAAATGCCTCGGCATCGCGTTTAATCTTTTGAAGCAGGAAAGCAGAAAGCTGCTGAGGCGCATAATCCTTATCGCCTACTTTATATTTGAAATCCGTACCCATCTTTCTCTTAAAAGCAGAAAGTGTTTTTTCAGGATTTGTAACAGCCTGCCTTCTTGCAGGTTCCCCTATTAAAAGCTGGTTATCCTTCGTAAACGCAACATAAGAAGGAAACGCCTTTCCTCCAAGTGTTGTCCCCTCTGCGGAAGCAATAATAGTCGCTTTTCCGCCTTCCATTACAGCTGCGGCGGAATTTGACGTCCCCAAATCAATACCAATAATTTTACCCATTTTCATCCTCCTTATTTTGATCTTTTTGTTCCTGTTGTTTTTTCTTTTTTGGCACAGCAACTTTTACCTTTGCATGCCTAATTACACGACCATTAAAAGAATAGCCTTTTTGAATCTCATCTGTCACTTTTTCTTCATCTATTGTTTCATCTTCAGTTGTATCCACAGCATCATGCAGATTAATATCAAATTTCTTACCCAAAGAATCCATAACAGTTATGCCTTCAGAATTTAAAAAATTCTCCAACTCCTTCTTAATCATAACAAGCCCCTGCTGAATACTTTTTACGTCCACAGCCTTTTGTATCTGAAGTTCAGCCTGATGGAATATATCCATAACCGATATAAATTTAAGAAGAATCTCTTCTTTGCCCCACAAAAACGTTGTTTGCTTTTCTTTCTCTACGCGCTTTCGATAATTTTCAAATTCAGCTTTTAACCGCAATATTTGGTCATGATAGTTCTCAATCTCCTGCTGTTTATCTTTCAAAGATTGCTGCAAGATCTCCAGTTCTGCGATCTTCTGCTCTCTGGCAGAATCAGCTAATGAAATACCTTCCTTTTCTTCACCGCTATTTCCCATAATCTACAGACCTTCCTATAATTTTATTTACGACAGACGATATATAATCCACCAGCGCAATCATTTTAGAGTACTCCATTCTCCTAGGTCCGATTATACCCAAAATCCCAACATTATTATCATTATGCTGATAGATTGAAGAAATCAAGCTCAACCCTTTAAGCTCCTTATAGGTATTCTCCTCTCCTATGACTATCTTTATATTACCCTTTTTTCTATACGAACTCAGTTTAATATGATCTTTAACTTTATCTTGAGCAAGTTCCTCTTCAAGAATATGTCCGAGCAATTTTTTCTCTTCAACTAAATTAAAAATAGACTTCAGCTGATCAAAATTTTCAAACTCAGGTTGATCAAGTATATTTCCTGCTCCTTCCAGATAGAATCCCTCATCATCTAAATCAAATGCTTGTTGACTAACTATCCTTGCAAGAGATATAAGTTCCTTCTTTTCAGATTCAAGTTCATCAATTTTTCTTAACACTTCTTCTTTTATTTGTGAAAAATCCAAACCATTGAGTTTTTGATTCAGCATGTTTGAAATCTTATTCAGGTTGGATTGAGAAATCTCATTATCAACCAGAATGACTTTATTTTTAATCCTGCCGGACTCAGTCACAAGCACCATAAGCACTCGCTTATTACTGGTGTTAATTAATTCCATATGCGCAAATTTGTCTTTTTTTATGCTAGGTGCAATTACAAATCCCGAATAATGAGAAAGCGAAGACAGTATCTTAGTTGTCTGCTGCATAAGATTATTAAGCTCATTCGTCCTCTTTTCATAACCCCTGCTTATCCTTAACTCCTCATCTCTGGCAAGGCGCTGTATTTCAATGATCGAATCTACATAATATCTGTACCCTTTATCTGTAGGAACCCTTCCCGCAGATGTATGCGGATGTGTTATATAGCCTTCTTCTTCCAAAATAGAAAGAACATTTCTAATGGTTGCAGGTGAAAGATCCAACCCTCCGGAATTAGCTATAAACTTTGAGCCCACAGGCTTTGCTGTGCTTATATACTGATGTATTACCATCTGCAGTACTTTTTTCTTGCGCTGCTCCAGCAAATCTGAATCTAATGACCTCATTTTTACCCTCTACATTATAGTTAAACAAAATTAGCACTCTTTTGTTCCGAGTGCCAAATTATACCAGAATTACCAATTCATGTCAATCCCGAATAATTCCACCCCCAGAACCGCAATTGGACGTAAAATTCCGTTGGGACCACGTCCCTTTACGAGGCATGGAATTCGATTAAAACATCTGTAACATTTACTAAAACGAAGTTAAATTTTGGCAAAAAGAAACGCGCCCGAGCCGAATCGAACGGCTAACCTACTGCTTAGAAGGCAGTTGCTCTGTCCAGTTGAGCTACGGGCGCATGAGAAAAATAACCAATTAAATTTTAAATACCTTATACCTTTGCAATTCCCCAATACTTTTCTCGCAATTACTAAGTTTTTAATTTTAGCGCTTCTTTATTGTTCACTAAATAATTCCATGTACGCGATTCTTTTCCTCTGACTTTTGCAGCCTTTTTATAGAAACTATTAAGATCACTATAAGTATCTATATCCCTTAAGTTTGGAAGAATATTAAATGAAGATTTGTTTTTTCTTAAAGTGTTAACAGTCTGATCAAAAACCTGGGAGCTGCTCCACCTGACTTTGTCAAATATCTTTGGATTAAAATCGCCTTTTCTGAAACCTAATAAATAATACCCGCCATCATATGAAGGACCTATAACAGCATTGTTCTTTCTGAGAGATTTAAGAGATCTCTTTATCAGATTTTCTGAAATATCAGGGCTATCGCTGCCAATAACAACAACCCTTTCAAACCCTTCAGAAAAAGAATGTGAAAAACAATCCTTCATCCTTTCTCCTAGGTTTTCTCCATATTGCGGTTTGTATGTATGATGTTTACCCAGCCATTGCGCCAGTTTTTTAAGTTTTCTGCTTGGCGAATAGCAAATCCAAAATGGTATTTTACTCTTATCAAGAGTCGCTAAAATATCAAGAACAAAATTCTTATACAACTCAACCACTGACGCATGTTCGAGAGCTGAAGAAAGCCTGTTTTTTACCTTACCTTTTTCAGGATACTTCACAAAAAAAAGAACACATTCCTTTTTTGAATTATTATTCATAAGAAATACCTTTTTATGTGTTTTAACAGCACCTTTAAAACAAAATTTGTATTAAAAAAATACAAATATAATGGAATTCTGTCAAGCGAAAACCTATTCCGAATTGCAACTAAGATCAAAACCCGGTTGGAATAGCCGCCAAAGAGAACATCATCCCAATCAAATGAATAAACAAATCCTATAAAAGAATTATTAACATTAAACGAAGATTCAATATTATTCAATAGATTAAAGGTTTATTTTGGGAACTCGTATAATAACAAAGACTCATATTCGAAAATCAGATTAAAGTCTAATCCCAGTAAAGCCCTGATATCATCAAAATATTTTTCCTTATCATATTTGTATGAGTATGTCCTGCCTAGCTCCGATCTGTTTATAAGTAACGTGTCAAACCCTTCTTTTTTTAGCAAGCCTAACACTTCTTTAGCCTCATATTTTTCAAAAAGTTCAATAAGCGGCGGTTTATTGAATACAGTATTTGTAAGTGATTTAATAGGGCAGTAAAAATTTCTTGCATCACCGATAATTAAGACTTTTTTATATTTGGGATTGTTCCGCAAAAACTCATATGCGGGATAACAAGAAGGAGGATAAAGTGTTTCATGCGGAATGGATAGGTACAAGATTTCATCCCCTAAATCTCTAACCACAAAACCGCCGAAAGAACTTATGCAAAGAATGCCCTGCCAGCATAAATTAAAGAATACACAGATAATCAAAAATACTTTTAGCAGTCTTTTATATATAAACTCATCAAAAGTCAGAGCGAACGGCAAGATAAATACAATTTGAAATGGTAAAAACATTCTTAAAATATTGGTAAACTGAAATTCAAAAACATAGAGCCCAATTGCAAAATAAAGTATTAATAAATGCTTTTTTTCATTCTTCAAGAACAACAAGAACGGAGCAAAGGCAATGAAAATAGGTCCCAGGAAATCATGCCTTGCTACACCCCGCAAACTGGCATCCCATACCACTCCAAAAAAACCAAAAACTCCCCATCTTGTATTTGCCAGTAGATCATTTTTCCAGGCCATAAAAAGATCCGGATCAGGTTTGATAAATCCAAATATTCCATACAGATAAGGATAAAACGGATTTCCTGTAAAACTTAAGTTTCTAATAAAATGCGGCAGCAAAGGCAGAGAAAAAATTAAACCATATCTTATAAATAAAGTTAAATAACTTTGATTTTCATCTTTTTTGGAAATTGCCCATATAAACAACAAGGGAGCCCCAAAAAATGCGGTATACTTTGTTGCTGCTGCAAGTCCAAACAGTAAAAATGACATGTCTTTATATTTGCTTGCCTTTTCAGACTCAATCATGCTTATGAAACTTGCGCACATAAAAAACATAGCAAGCGTTTCTGAACCTGTTGAAGTTATCGTGATGAAGTACATTGGGACCGAAGCCATAAGCAAACAAAATGAAACCGCGGCAAAATCAGAAAATATTTTCTTTAATACTTTAAAAGCTGCCAAAACAATAACTGCTCCCAATAACAAGTTAAACATCCTGCAGAGCTGGCTTTCCCCTAAAGCTAAAAGCCATATAAAAATATGTTCGCAAATTCCGGTAAGTGTTTGGAAAAAGTTGTACTTAAGAAAACCAAGTGAATGCTCGATCAGATAAGTTTTCGGTATTCCCAAATGATAAACAAGCGAATCGTAAAATATCTCAGGCAAACTTGTTATTAAAAACCCGA
>JBDROU010000036.1:0-44798 GCA_043809745.1 bacterium | reverse complement strand
AATGTTACTCCCGCATCTTTAGCGATAATTTGAGCAATTTGATAGGTCCCGAGGGCTAAACCTTGTGCATATCCGCCCTGCTTAAAATAGGGTATCATAAGCTCGCGAATTATCTGACCGGCTAATCCATCCGGGATTATTGGTTCAATCCCATAACCAGTTTCAATTCTGACCTTTCTATCCTGAAGACTAAAAAGTATCAGAACACCGTTATCTTTATCTTTCTTACCAATACGCCATTTGCTAAACAGATCATTTGTAAATGTGTCTAATTCCTCACCCTCAAGTGATTTTAGCGTAACTACGGCAATCTCTGCTCCTGTTTGTTTCTCAAGTGAGGTAATAAGCACATTTAATTGATTTTCAACCTGAGTATCTATTACACCTGCATAATCATTTACCCAACCCTGATACTTAGGTATTTCAAGACAGAAAATACTTGAGGAAAAGACAAAGAAAAGTGAGGAAAAAATAAGAATTTTACGCATTTTTTATGTAAATATAAAAGTTGTTATCAACAGTTTCTGATTATATCATATTGAAATGCCGCGGCACAACATTTAATTGAACCTCTCGACTTTATTAAAGAGATGTGTCTAAGCTTTTTGACTCTTTGATATAAAGTTCGAAAAGTTCCATCACATGTCCTTCTTCAACTTCTTGACTTGCTTGAACTTCTTGATTCTTTTTATGCCCCTCATCACTTTTTATCAGCCATAGACTGACAGAATTTATGATTTCCCGAACAATTTCTAATGGCAAATTAAGCTCTTCTTGGATCCACTGCGCAGTCAATTCACACACCATAATTGCGGGCACATCAGAGATGAACGAGCTTAAAGAGTTTAGGGTTCTTTCATCCGCATGAGAATTATACATATCGCATACTTCTTTGCATAAAATGCTGGCTTCCTTCTGTGAAATATATAAATTTGACATAATGTCTTTATCCATAGTGCCTACCACAACCAGTGCCAATCTAATCATAAAACGGGACCAATATCCAGGAATTTCTGAATAAGTCATCTTTAAATATTCCTTATAGCTAGAATTAAGTTCTTTGAAGATACTTTTTATCAATCTATTGTCCGTAATTTCTTTATATTTCAAGATCGATTGATTGAAAATGTCGTCAAATAAATATTTGTCAGGCATAAGGAGAGACTGTACTTTGCTCAAATTTGATTTTCTTCCGCATATATTTTTCATATTTTTTATCAACTCCCAGCCAATCCTAATTTTTTCTTCTTCATTAAAATCGATGTCGCCCATAAGAGCACCAACATCCAGGTACGAAAGTGTTTGAAAATATCCGCTATTCATTAAAACCTCAAGATGTTCAGATTTTATTTCCTCCCTGTTAACCATTTCATCAAACTGTACAATTAAATAAATATAAGCCAGGATTTCTACCAAATTGTCCTTTACGGCTCCATAAAAATACAGCTTTGTCGAAACAAGCCCTATGGGATCATTAAGTTGGAACTTAGCTAACACGGCTTCCAACACAGCTTTATTATTACCCTCCCCTATATTATCTTTAACAGAATCTCTTCGATAGAATAATATTTTCTTTTTTTCAATATAATTTAATAAATTATCGATATTAGATTTAATCATCCGCTCTTTAAGAAATGCTTTAACCTCATCTCCGACTTCTGAACATTCTTCAGGCACATCCATTTTCTTAAATAAAACCGGCGCGTTGCCCGCACCAGACCTGAACAAAATAATACTTTCAGTGATTGATGTCGCATATTCGCCAAATCTTTCGATCACAAATTCAGCTTCTTGCATATAGAATCCCCAATCTTCTTCGTTCCAATTGGGACCGATAAGACCGTTTAACCTGGTCACAAGCGCTTTCAAATTATTTTCCAAATCTTGGAAATCTGCTTTAGCTTTTTTCTCAAGATTTTTTTTATAAAATTCTAAGCCTTCCAAAATTTTGTTTATCGATTTTAGTTTTTCCTCTTTAGCTTTTATTAATTCGTTGTAAGTAGAAGCAACCTGCTCGCTTAATATTTCCATAGCATTTATTGCGGTGAGGATATTATTTTTTTCATTCTCAGTAAATTTCGGCTTATTAAGCTCTTTATCTAACTCCTCCAGTAACTTTTCGGCTGCTTCCATTACTATTTTTACATCTTCCTTCAATATTGTAACACCATCCAACGACTCCCTTGCTTTAAGTATCCGGTCTCGGTTGAACGCCCAGAAATTCACCCTTGATTCCAGGGCATTTATTTCTGATTCTTTATTCTCTTTTTCATTAATAAGCTCCTGGTAAAGTATTTCCGATAAAAAATCACCGCTCGACCTGTTAGAAAGATTCTGTGATCTATTAAATTCATAGGAAACATCATCCCTAAGAGCCTCCGTTTCCTGGTTCCTCACAGTACTAACAACAGCATCAGCTCTATTGGCAAGGTTCTTCAAGTTCAACTGCAACTCATTTATAACACTATTTATCACCCGATCACAGCTGTTGTCAATCTTTGCCCTTGCTATAATAAAAGCTGCTTTGTACCCGGGAAATTCTTTGCCTCCCTCAAAAAGAGCATAAAGGGCCTCTAAATCTTTTGACGGTATTTTTCCTTTACCCTGTTTTTTTTCCTTTCTTTTGACTTCATTAAATTTTGTTTTAAATTTTTGGAATCTGCCTTCAGCCGTAGAAAAAAATGAGTTTAACCTGCTAAACTCATCTGCACTGATCCAAACCTCCAGCTTTTTTAAATAATACTCGTATTTTTTGAACCATTTCTCATCTATATCAAGTTGTGTTCCAGCTTTGTTTGCACCGAGTGTTTTGTTGTTCTTACTTTCGGCTGAATCCTGAAGCATCTTTTTTTCAAGCCTTGGCTCTAATCCCAACCACCTGTATTGAGAAACAGGTATTCTTTGTACAAGATCAAAAGATGTAACTGCTGTATTCTTCTGCCAAACCTTATTCAATAAAGCGTTTATTTCCCAGCTATCAACAGCATCATCTGCAGCAAGTGCTCTAATTATTGCAATATCCTTAAAATCATGCTTGTGCCCGCTGATCTCAATTTTTTCACCATCCTCCGATAATGTAATTGATTGCTTTAGCAGATCTGCTGTATCCTTATCAAAACGTTGTTGTATTTCAAATTCAATTAGCAATGCAAATTCTTCCAGATCTTTGTAGTAATCCTTTTCATTCTTGGACGTTGCAACTTCCAAAAATATTGCAGGAAGGTCATTGTTTGCCTTTATTAATTTGTCTGCTTCAACAAATATATTTCTTGTCTTTTCTAAAACAGTTTTTGCAGAACTTTTATCTTTTTCATTTATTGCTTTGATTGCACCGATATCATTTAGAATATTGATAATGTCCTTAAACTGATTTCTCCTGTGAGAAGCCTGATTCAGGTCCTCTATTGGCAAAGAATTTTCTTCTATATTCAAGAGAATCTTGTCGAGAGTTTTCAAAGCCCCTACCAACGCATCTCTGATATGTTTCTCCTCTTCATTTTCTTTACCCACTTGATCACCTTGCGGAACTTTCAGCCCTTTAGCTCCTTTAACACCATAACTTATTGCGGTAGCCACTTTTAATAGAGCATTTCTTATCCATTTTCGTCTTTCGGCAGGAAAACACTTTGAGAAAATAAAATCGCGTTCAGCCATCAAACTCATGCCAAAACTATATCCGGAACATGCTCTGAAATATCCGCTCATGGTTCCATTTCTTTCTTGAATAGCCCTATTTATGTTTAGCACATCTCTTAAATCAGGAATAGCGCAACTTTGAATCCAGGTATCCATTTCTTTACCGAGAGCTGTTATTTTTTCAGCGTTTTCATTGAATTCACTCCTCTCCAAATCCCTCAGCTTAAATAGCGATACCCTGGCAATTTCGTTTGCGCAGTACCCCCTGCAGTTCAATCTGCCTATTTCTGTTTCTCTGTTTGGAATAAAATTTGTACATTTAGAGAACGCATTCAATAAAATTCTTCTTCTTAAATCATGATCTTTTACTTCTTTCGCAGAGCGCCTTAAATCATCAATTCTACTAAGCCTAATTTTATAATTACTTTCAACTTCCCTGGGCCCTTTTAATCCTATTTCGCTCATTCCAATAGGCGCAAGACTGTCCCCCAATACAAACCTGCAGGAACTGCTCATTAATATTGCACTTAGTATAATTGAGGTAATTCTTTTCATAGTTAAGATTGTATGTTCCCAGCTTTTATTATATAATACCCGTGTTACATTGAAGTAAAATACTTGTAAAATTTAAGGGGGGGGAAATGTTAAGAAAATTAGTAAGTAATGCTGTGGCTGTTTGTGTTATCTTTGCGTTCTGCGGATTAACAAATATTAATGCAGGAAACGATCTAACACACGAAGTTTCCATTATGATTGGCCAGAAATCGCTGGATGGTGATGATTGGGGAACGCTTGATTCCCAGCTTGAGTTTGGCGCAGAATATGATTTTACAAAAGAAGTATGGCCTGTTTCCGGTGTTTTTGGAGTCTTATTTTCAAACGATGATGGAACTGAGAATGGATTTTCCGTTGATGGCTCAACAAGAGAAATATATGCCGGTGTAAAAAAGTATTTTGATGTTGATGAAAATGGAAAAATCCTCCCATATATTTCTGGTGGGTTAGCCTCTATCTATGGGGAAATAGATGCGACAATAAATAATAGAACTATCAAATATAGCGATTCTGCAATCGGGCTATGGCTATCCGGTGGGCTAAATGTGATGATTAATGAAGATATTTTTATTGGCGGCCTGCTTAGATATTCTATGGCTAACCTTGACTTTGCTCCTGAAGTGGAAGTTGAAGGAGGAGGAATTCATTTTGGATTAACAGGCGGGATTAAATTTAATTAATTAGATAAACCTTTCAAAAAGTCTAATTAATATTCATGAGATCTCTTAAAAAAGTGTAACCGTAGCGAAATGTTGAGTGATCTCATTTATAAAAACAAATTTGAAATTCAATATTATCTGATTATCTTTGATGAAACAAAAAACTTATTGCTGCCGATATGGTGAATTGTTTTTGCCCTATCAGGCAGTATATGTGTTGAGTACATGCTCTTTTCAACCTCGCAAAAAACTACTTTACCTATAAAAAGACTCACACCGCTAAATGTTTTTTCAGATACTAATTTTAGTTCTAAAAAACCAACACATTCTTTCATGTGTATTGTGCTAATTACTTTTCCATTCTCAATTGGAATTTTAAGCCATTCTATTTTATCTTTTCTCTTGCCGCTTATACTGCCGGCTTTAATAACAAGATTGCGCTGTTTTGCTGACGGCACATTAACAACAAATTGTTTGTATTTCCTTATTAAATGAGCAGTATAATGGGAAGAAGCTACGCATACAGCCATAAGTGCAGGTTCATCATTCAGCGGAGTGAGCCAGGCAACCGGCGCTATGTTTTTAATATGCATATTCCCTGCAGTAATCAAACAACATGGCCCAAAATTTATAAGTTTGTAACTCTCTTCTGCTGAAATTTCTTTTTTTGACATATTGCCTCCCTGGGATACTTTATTTTCATATTATACAAATATAGCAAATTTCGACAAATTAATCTTGACAGTTTTGAACCAAAAAACTAATATATTTCTTAACAAATTTAAAGTGATGTGTCCCCATAATTATTTATGTCAATACTGGTTGTAGGCTCTATTGCGCTTGATTGGATAAAATCGCCCAAAGGAGAAGTTAAGGACTCTCTTGGGGGATCTGCTACCTACTTCTCCTACTCCTCCAGTTTTTTTGATGATGTAAGGCTTGTTGGTGTTGTGGGAGAAGATTTTCCAAAAAAACATATACAATTATTAAAATCCAAAAAAATAGATCTAAGAGGGCTTGAGATGCAGCCCGGCAAGACCTTTCGATGGAAAGGATCCTATATCAAAGACCTTAACCAGGCTCAAACGATTAATACCGCGCTGAATGTTTTTGAAAAGTTTAAGCCGAAGATACCGGATAATTTCCGCAATTCACCTTTTGTTTTCCTTGCAAATATTGAACCGGATCTGCAAATAGAGATACTATCGCAAATAAAAAAACCCATTCTTAGCGCGTGTGATACTATGAACCTGTGGATTAACATAAAAAAGAAGGAATTGCTTACCCTGTTGAAAAAGATTGATATACTCATATTAAACGATATGGAATCGAAGATGCTCACTGGAAAGGATAATCTGATTAAAGCGGGAAGGGAAATACTCAAGTTAGGCCCTTCTCTTTGCGTAATTAAGAAGGGTGAGCATGGAGTTTTGTTATTTACCGGCAGTAAAATATTTGCTTTACCGGCATTTCCTGTAGAAGAGGTATTCGATCCAACAGGAGCCGGTGATACTTTTGCCGGGGGATTTTTCGGTTATCTTGCCAAAGTTAAAGGCAGGCTTACTGAAGAAAACCTTAAGAAAGCCCTCATGTACGGCACAATAATGGCAAGTTTTACTGTAGAAGATTTTAGCTTGAATTCATTAACCAAAATTAACAGTAAACATATCCAAAATAGGCTTGCCCATCTGCAAAAAATTACTCAACTTTAAGAATAAAGCAGTATGCCCTGATAACTAAGTAATGTATCCCCTTAACTCTTGGAATAGCTTTAAATAGGTTGGAAGATCTATCTCTTCGCCGCGAATTTGAGGGCTGAGATCTAATTTTTGCAGTGTTTTTAATATATCCTGTTTAGAGATACTTAAGTTATGCGAAATCGAATTGGCAACTACCTTCCTGCGTTGTTGGAAACAAGCATGAACTAGCTTAAAAAATTCTTTCTCTTCATTTGGATCTATTATCTTTTCAGTAAGCGGGGTCAGCCTTACAACTGCAGAATCAACTTTAGGTCGAGGCATGAAGTTTTGACGCGGCACTATAAATAATCTATCCGCAGCTGCTTTTATATTTATGCTGATAGTCAAAACACCATACTCACGGCTTCCATGCTTAGAAGAAATCCTATCTGCTACCTCTTTTTGCACAGTAATTACGGCTTTTTTCCAATTAGGCCATGAAATCAACTTTTGAATAATTGGTGAGGTAATATAATAAGGCATATTGGCAATGAATTTGATATTCTTATCGGAAAGCTGACCCAGCTTCAAAAAGTCCTTATGAATTATCTCTAAATTTTTAGCTTTTGGGAACTTAACGTAGAGATGCCTGACCAGCTTTTCATCAATTTCCACTACAATTAACTTCTTTACACGAAGCAATATCAGCTCAGTTAGTATACCTCTGCCCGGACCGATCTCGAGCACTATATCATCTTTTGTCAGGGAGGCAGCTTCGACAATACGCGCTGCAAATTCCTTGTTTGCTAAAAAATGTTGTCCTAAATGTCTGCCCATATGTTTCCTGTTTTCTGTGCAGTTAATGAATTAAGAATAATTTGCAGCAAAATTTATTGCCGCTATCATACCGGTCGGATCGCAAGCATCTTGGCCTGCAATATTAAATGCAACCCCATGCCCTGGAGAAGTCCTTAAAAAAGGGAGGCCTACTGTAATATTGACAATTTTGCCTTTGCTGATAAGTTTAAGAGGTATCATAGATTGATCATGATAGTGATTCACAATTAAATCAAATTTTCCTGATAAAGCAAGCGGAAATGTATGATCACTGGCAATTGGGCCTTCAGCACTAAGCCCTTTTTTTCTTAATTGTACAACCGCAGGTTTGATAATTTTCTCTTCTTCATTGCCTAGCAATCCATCCTCTCCTGAATGCGGATTAAGGCTTGAAACTGCTATTCTTACTTTTCTTTTCAGAACTTTATCTTTTATAAACTGCGCGCATTGCGCAGTTTGCGCAACAATGTCTTTAATTTTAAGGCCTTTTGATACGTCTTTAAACGGCTTATGCCTTGTTATTATAAGTGAAAATATTTTATATGATGTCATTAGCATCGAAAAATTCTTTACTTTACATTTTCTTGCGAGTATTTCTGTATACCCATTAAAACCGAATCCTGCTAAATAAAGTGACTTTTTTGAAAGCGGAGCGGTTACTAGAGCATCTATCATATTTTCCTGGGCTAATTTAATGCCCGTTGACAAGCTATCGTAGGCAATCTCCCCTCCAATACGGGATGGGGCTCCAAATACATACCGACCTCTTTTTTTAAACGGAACATCTACTATAGTGAAATTCAGTTTAGCTGCGCCATACGAGTTCCAAATTTCACGAGGGCCGATTAGTATTGGAGTAAAAAGCGGACTGATATTATTCGATCTTAATGCCTTTATAGCAACCTCAGGACCTATTCCAGCAATATCCCCGATGGTAATTCCTATGATCTTTTTTATGATAGGCATGTTGGCATGTTGCGCAGTGAAAACAACTACAACTTTAAAACAGTGATTAATTCAAGATTACTTTAATTCTGCTTCTAGAATTTCTATTTTAGCATGATCTTTTAATGACTGCAGCCAGAAATTATATCTCTTTTTAGCAGATAACCGGAATGCAAAATCACTTATTCTATCTTTTACATCATCATATCTAAGCTTTTGAGCGGCTCTTTTTTCCTCAACTTTTATTATATGATATCCAAACTCAGTCTCCACAATATCAGAAACTTCACCCACATTGAGCTTAAACGCAGCTTCATCGAATTCCGGGACCATCATGCCCTTAATAAAGGGCCCTAAAAGCCCGCCGCGTTTGGCGCTTTGCGTATCATCAGAATATTTTTCCGCCAAACTGGCAAAATCCCCGCCTTCATTAATTTGCTTCCTAATATTTCTAATTTTTTTAAGCGCATCACTCTTATCCTTCATTGAAGCATCTTTGTCAACCATTATTAAAATATGGCTTGCGGTTATTCGTTCTGCAACTGCTTCGTTAAAAAACCTTGCTACCTGCTGGTATTCCAGCTCATCTTCGGAATCTAAATCTGCTACTGGCTCCCCTTTAATTATCTTTTGCACATTATTAAAAACTACTTTAAGCTCATCTTCGGTTGGAGGCTTTACTTTTAATTTTACCTCCTCATCTATAAGCTTCATAACGCTTAACTGATCTCTCACGCGTTCTTCAAATTTACTTTCGATTAACTCTTCTTTTTTTAATTCTTCGCGGAACAACTTTTCAGATTCTTCCTTTGGGACTGGCTGCCCATTTTGATCTACCTCAAATCTCTTCTTTATTTGGTTTAAACCCTCCTCCAAATCTCTCCTATTTACTTTTATCTTACGTCTATTTGCTTCTTGAAGAAGAAGTTTATCGTCGATCATTTGATCCAGCACCGCTTTTTTCTGTTCTAGAATCCATTCACTCGATTGCTCCTTAACAGGAATCAATCTCTTCTGCAAAGCTATGACCGATTCTGTATTCTTTTGAAATTCACTCAGGAATATAGCCTCACCATTTACTTTAGCTATAGTCTTATCCAGTATTTTCGCAACACAAACTTCCAATATTCCGAAGCAAATTGCTAATCCTAAAACCAATATTTTTTTCATAAGTTCACCACCCGTGTTTTATTAACGCAAATATGGCCGATTTATTCTATTCAACATTATCTTCCAGCTGCGCTTTTTCTATGGCATGACTGCGGAAATATTTATTTATAATATCATTATAAATCAAAACATTATACTTCTGTCTTAATCCGGCCATAATTTCATCAAATTTTTTCTTTTCAAGTATTGATTGTATAACCGGATTAGCTTCCTCTATTGAGATCGGCTTAATCGATGTCTGACTATCCTTCCTTAATATGTAATATCCATCTATTGTTTCGATAGGTTCGGAAAAAGTTTTAAGTTTCAGTGATAAAGCGGCCTCTTCAAGCTCCGGGATAAGACTGCCAGGCTGATTAAAAGTAAGCTTTCCTTCCTCTGTATCAGACCAGAATCCCTCAGTATTTTCTTTACCAATTCGATCAAAACTCTCGCCTTTATTTAATTTATCAATTATTTCTTGAGCTTTTTCCTGAGTGGAAACAAGAATATGACTAAATACCATCGTCATAGGTTTTTTGTATTTATCGATGTTTTTATTGTAATAGGCTTCAATTTCACTATCAGTCACGTGAATACCGCCAGCCTTTAACAACTGATAATATTCCTGAATTAATATATTATTTTTGTACTCAATAAACTGCCTTTCAAGATCTGCCCTGTATTCTTTGATTAGTTTTTTGTATTCAGCCTTCTTATGAAGTTTCAGCTTCTTGGCTTCAGCTATCATGAGCTTTTCTTTAACAAGCACATCTATAAAACGCTTTCGGCCATGATCAGTCATTAAAAAATCAGTATAATAATCCGGTGCCTCCCTAAGATTAGTTAAAAACTCCGCTACAGTAATAGTCTCCGAACCCATTTTAGCTATTATATTTTCTTTTTTTTGGCACGAAAAAGGGGTTAAAAACAGAGTAAATACGCACAATATACTTAAATTTTTAGCTGTCATAGACATTGCGGAATTTTACTAAATTAAACCAACTTATACAAGAAGTTTTTTATATCGGTAATTACATCATTGTCAGATCTATTAAAAAAATTAGCATATTTTACTATAAATACATCCTTTTTTTCTTGTAACTGGATATCCGCAGGATTCTCTTGGGCTAGTTGTATTAATTTATCAACATTTAGCTTATTATTAGATGCGTTAAGGCCAATAATCAACTGTGATTTTTGTTGTATAATTGAGTTTACACCAAATCCTGCAGCAAGATTTCTGAATATAATTACTTTAAATATGTTTTCAACTTCCTCTCCCCAGCTGCCAAATCTGTCCAACATTTCTTCTTTAACTGCTTTGATATCGTCTTCACTCTTTGATGCTAGAATACGCTTATAATATGAAATTCGCTCTGTGTCTGTCGGGATATACTCCTCCGGCAAGTATGCTGTTAACGAAAGATGCAGTTCTGGATACTGCTCTTCTTCCTTTAGAACCCTTTTCCCCTGTAATTTTTCTACTTCTTCCTTTAATAATTGAGCGTAAAAATCAAAGCCAATCTCGTTTATGGCCCCATGTTGCTGCTTCCCAAGAATGTTGCCGGCGCCTCTAATCTCCAGATCTCTTAATGCTAACTTAAACCCTGATCCTAATTCTGTAAATTCTCTCAACGCCTCTAATCGCTTTCTCGCTTCATCTGTAAGCCCTTTCCCATCTGTGTAAAACAAATAACAATAGGCCTGCCTATTCTGCCTGCCTACCCTTCCGCGCAGCTGGTAAAGCTGCGCCAACCCTAAATTTTGAGCATTTTCAACAATCAGAGTATTGACCCTGGGTATATCAAGCCCCGACTCAATTATGCTTGTAGAAAGTAAGCAATCAAAATCACCTTTTAAGAAGTGGTACATAGCGTCTTCTATTTTAGAGCTTCTCATCTGTCCGTGAACAACCGCGAATCTTACACCCGGCAAAAGATTCTCCAGATATTTAAGCTTACTGTGCATTGTTTCTACTCTGTTATAAACATAGAATATCTGCCCGTTTCTATTAAGCTCCTGATAAAATGCCTTTTTTACAACTTCTTCACTGAATCCTCCAACGAAAGTATGAATCGGCTGCCTTCCTTCAGGAGGTGTTTCAATAATTGATAAATCCTTAACACCCGCGAAACCCATATAGAGAGTCCTTGGTATAGGAGTAGCAGTCATGGTTAGCACATCAATATTCTCTTTAAACTTTTTTATTTTTTCTTTATCGCTTACACCGAATCTATGTTCTTCGTCAATAATTAAAAGCCCTAAATTCTTGAAAACTACATCTTTCTGCAGCAATCTGTGCGTCCCAATAACAATATCCAGCAATCCTTTATTAATATCTTGTATGATCTTTTTTTGTTTGGAGGCCTTTCTGAACCTTGAAAGCATCTCAAGTTTGACAGGAAAGTCCGCAAACCTATCGCTAAATGTTTGAAAATGTTGTTCTGCCAAAATCGTGGTTGGCACCAGAATTGCCACCTGTGTAGAATTTACAACTGCTTTTAAACTTGCTCTAAGCGCAACTTCAGTTTTGCCGTAGCCTACATCCCCGCATAAAACTCTATCCATAGGTTTATTTAACCGCATATCAGACTTTACTTCATCGATACTCTTAGATTGATCCGGAGTTTCCTGGTACGGAAATTGATGCTCAAACTCTTTTTCTAAATATGAATCCTCTCCAAATGACATGCCTTTCTGAGAAGCTCTTAATGCAGCAGTCCTTAATAATTCCTTTGCAAACTCCTCCACGCTTTTTTTTACTTTAAGTTTCGCCCTTTCCCATGAGAACCCATCCAGTGAGTATATCCTTGGCCTTTTACCCTCTACCCCAACATATTTTTGTATTAGCTTAAAGTCATCTACAGGTACATACAGCTTATCATCATTCTTATATGACAAGGTAATGTATTCACCTTGGGATCCATCTGTTTCCAGCTTTTTCAAGCCCAAATATTTACCTATCCCATAAATCTTGTGTACAGCATAATCGCCTGCTTTAAGCTGCCCAACCTTATCTAATTTTCTTCCTGTAAACAGGTTTACATTCCTGAACGACTTCTGGAATCTGTTGAATATCTCACCATTGGATACTACTATCATCTTTTCTGCAGGATAGATAAAGCCTTTAACTAAATTGTTTCTCTCCCAAACAGGGTATTTTTCTAATAAAGGATTTTTAGAAAAGAGCAGCTCTTTTAATCTTTCCTCCTCGCCAATTGTATGTGAAAATATAGTAGTTTTGGAGCCATCTCTATGCCATTCACTTAGCTGCTCTGAAAATTTTTCGATATCTCTATTGAATGGTTGCATTTGATAGAATCCCATATCAACAGCATCCGGATTGCCCACTGCACTATAAAGAATATATTTATTAAATATTCCGGGTTTATTTTCAGACTCTTCATCTATAAAAAGCACGGTTTTGCTAAGATATTTTTCGATATAATCTTCAAGCGTATTCTTACCGGAATCATTAAACGGAAAAATCTGCAAGTTGATCAGTATATTATGTGATCTTTGCGTATATACATCAAATTCCCTAATTGACTCGATTTTATTTTCAAAAAATACAATTCGCATCGGATTTGCCGTATGTGACGGCCAAACATCCACAATTTCACCTCGGGATGCAAACTCACCCTTAGATTCAACAAAATCCACCCTCTGATAAGCGGCTTCAACCAACTTTTTTACAAAATCACTCCAGGGTGTTTGCTCATCTACTGCAACTCTAATAGTTTTGTTTTTGAACGCATTTGAATCGAGCAATGGTTTTTTGCAGGCTTCCATTGTGGCAACAAGACATAACCCGCTTTTGCCGCTCATTATATCAGCAGAAGTAATAAGTCCTAATACTAAACTCTGCTGCCAAATATCATTCTCGGGAAATAATACCACTTGGGCATTCTTATTATTTGGGAAAAAATATTGAAGCGCTTTTATATTATCTTCCTGAACGAGAGCTTCATCTTCATCTTTTTCAATAATAACCACATTAAATCCCAGTTTAATTATGTTATTAATAAAAAAAGCCTTGGCTCCGCCAGGCAGGCCGCTTACTTTGTAATTATTATCTTCATGAAATGTACTTAAGAATTGTTCTAGCATCTTTATTTATCTGGCAGGATAAAGCTAAATGTGGTCCCCTGATTTTTCTTTGAGTTAACCCAGATACTTCCGCCCAAGGTATCAACCGCAAGACGGCAAAAATAAAGACCAAGCCCCACCCCTTGATGTAAAGCCCTGTTCTTAAACTCCACCTGGAAAAATCTATCAAAAATATGAGGCAGATACTTTCTCTCAATACCGCAGCCATTATCCGAAACACTGAACAGGGTCTTATCTGCCGTTTCATGAACTACAAACACGCTTACCTTTCCGCCTTTGTGTGTATATTTTATGGCATTATCTATTAAGTTCCCGAGCACCCTGCCCAATAATTGTATGTCCGTCTTTATTTTTAGTTTCTCATCCACAAAAATATCAATTCTTATATTTTTTTTATCCTGAATATATTTGTGCCTTCTTACGCACCTCTTCACCAATGGCTTAAGCTTTAGATTTGCTTTCTTTACGGAATACATACTTGCATTAATCTTCGATATATCCAAATACATATTAACCAGATCCAGTATTTCTCTGGAAGCTTCGTCGCTTAATCTCAAAAGCCTTTTCGAGCGAACACTTATATTTTTAGATTTTCTTAATATCTGGTTGGATCCCATTATGGAAGTAAGCGGTGATTTTAAATCATGAACAACCATACTGCGCCACTTGTCCTGCAATGCCTGAGTTTCCTGGTCTTTTGTCGCATCCTGGAACACTACTATGCTGCCCTTAAGAACATCCTTAATCTCCCAATAAGGGAATATTGTAAGTCTGAGACAGAGCCTTCTCATATATTTTTTGTGATAATAAAATGCCTCAAAATTGATCTCCTCTTTGCTTCCGAGTTCCTTTAGAAACATTTTTTTATTTTCAAAGAGTTTTTTGCTATTTGATTGTTCCAAGTCTAAAACGAAGCTGCTCCAAACATCCTGACCTGCTACTTCTGAGTTTTGTATTCCTGTTATACTCTCCGCGCCTTTGTTCCAAAATGCAACCTCTGCAGATTCGCTTAAAACTATTATTCCGCTTTGCATATCTTTACCTTCTCCTTAATTAATTATCTCTTAACCAATTTAACTACTGATTCCATATGATACATATGAGGGAATAAATCAAAAATCTTTGCCTTTTCAATTTTGTAATGAGTCAGAAGAATCTTTAAATCACGCATTAATGTAATGGGATTGCAGGATACATATATGATCTCTGCCGGTTTGAATGTTACTAAAGACTTCAAGAAGGAAACAGAACAACCGGAACGGGGCGGATTAACTATTGCATTTAACGGTTCACCCTCGCTATGCAGCTCCACCGCAAGCCTTTGCAATACTTTTTCAACGCTGCCATGTATGAAAACGCAATGGTCAAATCTATTCATTCTTGCAGAATGAACCGCATTTTTAACAGCCGCGATATTTTCTTCAATTCCTATCACTTTTTTTGCAGCATCAGCTATGAAAAGCCCTATACCGCCGCTGCCGCTGTATAAATCCAATACAATCCTGCCCTTTGTTAAAATAGATTTTACATAATTATAAAGCACCAGCGTCTGCTTTGGATTTGTCTGGAAAAATGATTCCGGCGAGACATAATATACGGCCGGTCCTATGGCATCCTTAATAAATCCATCGCCCCACAGCTGTTTTGTCTTTTCACCCAAAATTACATTCGTTGTTCTTGAATTTATGTTCTGGGATATTCCTTTAACTTCCGGAAAGAATTTAGTTATTCTCTTAATAAATATCTCTTTCTTTGGGAATTCCCTGCCCCTGGTTATAAAACATACCAATCCTTCGCGTTCATTAGAACTAACGCGAATAAGAATATGACGCGAAAAATTGGAATATGATCCAAAACTTTTATTCCTGTAAAATTCATTCAGCAAACCTCTTATAGTCTGAAAAATCCTATTCCCCAGCTCATTTTGAATAAGGCATTTATCTATGTCAACAACGTTGTGCGACTGAGGCTTATAAAACCCTGTTTTTACATCTCCATGCTTGTATTCAACCGGCACTTGTATTTTGTGCCTGAAATCCCAGGGTTCGTTCATGCCTTCAATCTGAATATCGTTAATGACAGTATTATTAATGGAAAAGAATATCTCCTGAAAAATCTTCTTTTTCCAGAAAAGCTGATGATTATATTCAATATGCTGCCAGGCGCAACCGCCGCATACATTAAATTCATTTTGGCGAATCTTAAAATGGTACGGGCAGGGTGGAGATATTCGGTATTTTGAATCTTTTTCTAACTTAAGTATTTTTGTTATCGCATAACTGCTAGTTTTCTTAACAACAAGAACTTCCGCGCGTTCGCCGGGAATAAGATAAGGCGTAAAAATAATAAAATCATTTAATTTGCTTAAGCAGCTGCCGCCGTAAATAAGCTTTTCGCCTGTTACTCTTATCCTATGACCGATTTTAATGTTCATGCTAATATTTTATATAAAAAAAAGACTAGAGTCATTTTTATTAATTTAGTGTGTTTACAAGACATATCAGGTATGCAGAATTACTGGCATTGTCGTATAGTGAATCCACTTATCTATTTCTCATACCACTTTATTTTAGCAACAACCCTTCCACACAAAGAATTAAAATATTCCTTATTTAACTTTTCTGACGCTTCTTTTTTACCCTTCAAAAAATGATCGCAAGATATTACCATCATAGCTTTGGTTATTCGCTGCACATCTTTACGAACCCGGGAAGGTAAAAAAACTGTCGCCTTATTTTGAGCGAAGGAAAGATGATCAGCATTCTCAAGCCATAGACAGTACTTATTTTTAGGAGGTGCCAATAAAAACGGTTTTAACCTCGTTTCAGCCGGTAAAGGCTTGCCTGAAGCAACTGATTCCTGCAAATCCTTTGTGCCGGACAAACAAACCAGAGGACGATCAATTGTTTTATAACTATCTTCATTAAACAAGAGTCCAGGTCCTTGAGGAGATAATGCAAGCCCGAATTTCACGCGGACATCGCTGTAATCACCGGCTAATCCTTTTCCCGGGTCAACGGATGGATTAAGCGTATCTAAAATAGTTTGTGCACCGCAAATTAGAAGCGTAGTATATGCACCGTACGAATGACCCATAACAGCTATTTTATTTGCATTAATTTTATTTTTAAGGGTTTTATTGCTTTTGTTCCATATTTCAGCTTTATCAATAGCAAAACTGATATCTCTAGGCCTTTGCAGCCTTTCTCGGGTATCTCTCAGCATAATTTGAATAATCTGTTTTAAACTTTTCCTTCCTCCTGCCCTGCTTCTATAATATTTCATAATCTTACTATTGCTAAATACATGTTCTGTACAAATAACTACGTATCCGTGACTGGCGAGATGCTCTGCTTGGTAAATCATAGATTCCAAATTCCCCATTGCTCCATGAGACATGATTACCAGCGGATAATTTTCACCTTCTTCGGGAAAAAATACTTTTAACGGAACATTTCTATTGTCCCGATCAGGATCAATTAAATCAGTAAATTCTTCTGTTTGGACAGCATAAGGCCCGGTTTTATAGTATTCTATCTTTTCAATCTCATCATTACATGTGATTTGCCTTAAAAACATAAACGAAAAGATGAGAGTTAATACCGCTAATTTTAAGTTAATTTTTTGCATTGTTGTTCTTACTATTTGGCCATTTTTATGAGCGCCTGAAGGCCGGTTATTCCGATTTTTACGTTCTTTAATTTCGCAGCTGGTGTCACATCCGTAACTTCTTTTTTAATTAATTCTTTAATACTTTTAACACCTCTAACGATTGCAGCACAGTCGCCCAGCTTTTCAGCTGCGGTGATATCCAAATACCCGCACATAACATAACCATTCTTTGCCTTAACCAGGATTAATGGGGCATGAGGCATCTCAATTTCAAAACCGGTGAAGGAATATTGTTTATATTTTATTTCTTTAACTATCACAAAATCTCCATTATTTACGGCTTGAAATTTATCCATATAATACTACTTAGGCAAGTAAATAATCAATCTAATTTATATCGGGATTTACAATTCTTAATTATTACTATATACTATGTCTGCTTGACTTATTAAGCGGAACTTAGGTGAATTAATTCTATGTATAATATTAATCTGATCCAAAATATTGCAATTGACAGGAAAGCCCTGCTGAAAAGATTAGGCTATATTGATAAAAAACAGGAAGTGAGCAGGAGCTTTGTAGGGCTTGTAACTGCTATTCTAGATTTAGCCCATATGCTTATACAGCCTAAACAAATAGTTAATATATCAAATATTGACAAGTTTAGTGAATCCTCACTTAAATTGGATAATGGATTTATTATAGAGAGTAAGAATGTTTCAAATCTTTTGCAGTGCTGCAGTAAGGTTTTCTCGTTTGTTATAACTATAGGGCCTAAACTCGAAAATAAGAGAGATCATTTTTTTAAGCAGAATGAACCAACCCAGGCAATGTTACTGGATGCCTGCGGTTCTGTAGCCATAGAAACATACGCTGATAAGCTAAATAAGTCAGCAGAAAGTGAGTTTGCCAAAAAGGACTTTATCTTAACAAAGAGATACTCTCCTGGTTATGGCGATTGGCACATAAGCGCCCAGAAAAACTTTTTAGGACTTCTAAGCGCAAAAAAAATCGGCGTAGAACTGAACGATAATTTTATAATGACCCCCGAAAAATCTATAAGCGCATTGATAGGTCTTAAATCAAAAACTAAATGACAGATACCTAATATGCTAGATAAAAAGTTATTCAAGCAAATAATAAGCAACAAGATATTGATTACAGATGGTGCTATGGGAACACTGCTTCAGGACTGCGGATTACACCCCGGACAAGCGCCTGAGGAACTTAATATTATAAATCCTGGAGCTGTTCAATCGGTGCACGATGCTTACCTTGAATCAGGTTCAAACATAATATTTACAAATACATTCGGCGCAACTTCATATAAATTAAAAGAGTACAATTTACAAAACAAAACACATTTAATCAATACATCTGCCGTTAAACTTGCCAAAGAAGCTGCGAAGCACTATGAGGCCTTTGTTGCCGGGGGCATGGGACCGCTAGGATATTTCTTAACCCCTATAGGCACAATAGAGTTTGATGAAGCCTATGCGCACTTTGCCGAACAGGCAAAGGCTTTTGCCGATGCTGATGCAGATATTATAGTAATTGAAACAATGTCAGACATCAGGGAGATCAAAGCTGCACTACTAGCTTCTAAAGATAACTTTCGGGGTCCTATTATTGTTTCTGCTACATTTACTAAAGAAGGCAGAACCGTAACAGGAACTGATATAAGCACTTTTGCAAACGTGGTTCAATCTATGGGCGCAGATTCTATAGGTTTTAACTGCAGTGTAGGTCCCAAACATCTTTTGCCGCTCTTAAAAAAGTTAGTAAAATACACAAACCTGCCTATTTCTGTTAAACCAAATAGAGGCTTACCACAACTAATCAATAATGAGACTGTGTTCCCTGGCACTGTCAAAGAGTTTATATATTATTCAAAGCAATTTATTAAACTAGGCGCGAATCTTCTCGGCGGTTGCTGCGGAACTACTCCGGAGTTTATTGGAGCTCTTGCTGAACTTGCAAAAAAGTCTAAATCAAAAAAAAGAAAAATAAATATACCTCTCAGGTTGTCTTCAAGAACTAAAACCATTGAGGTAAATTCATTAAAGAAAATTACTATTATAGGCGAGCGTATTAATCCAACAGGACGAAAATTACTACAAGAAGAGTTAAGGCATAATAATTTTACTACAATTATGCATGATGCTCGCGAACAAGCAAAGAACGGAGCAGATTTAATTGATGTAAATATGGGCTTGCCGGGAGGTGACGAAAATAAGCTCCTGGCAAAAGCTTGTGAGTTAGTTCAATCGCTTGTTGATCTGCCAATATGCATTGATTCAAGTTCAACTGAAGCATTAGAAGCAGGCTTAAAACAATCTACAGGAAAACCATTAATTAATTCTGTAAACGGTGAGGATTCAAAACTTGAGAAAATCCTTCCACTGGCTAAAAGATATGGTGCCGCATTAATATGCTTAACTATGGATGATGCAGGTATACCGGAAAGCGCTAAAGACAGAATAAAAATTGCAAAAAAAATAATCACTCAGGCATTAAAAATCGGAATTCCTCAAACTGATATTCTTATAGATAATCTTACCCTCTCTTTAAGCACACAGCAAAACCAGGCTAAAGAAACGCTAAAAGCAATCAGAATCTGTAAAAATAAACTCAAAATAAAAACTGTTCTTGGAGTAAGCAATATAAGCTACGGACTGCCCAACCGAGAATTAATAAACTCTACTTTTCTAAAAATGGCAAAGAAGGCAGGTCTGGATTTCGCAATAATTAATCCGTATCATAAATGGAACATATTTAATGAGTATGCATACAAAGCGCTTACAGGTAAAGACAAATCCTGTTTGTCTTATATAAAAAAATATGGCTCGACTGTTCAGAAACCACAACAAAAGAAAAGATTAACGGCTCCTCTCAATCAACAGGAAATACTTTATAACAGTATAATTGAAGGAAGAAAAGACTTAATAGTCTCATCTATACAGGCATTGCTTAAACAAAATATGCCGCCGCTGCAAATAAATAATACCATACTTATAAAAGCATTAACTGAAGTTGGAGAAAAATTTGAAAGAAAGCAGCTATTCCTGCCTCAGGTGCTCCTTGCTGCAGAAACAATGCAACTTGGGTTTAGTTATTTAAAAAACTCACTCTCTAAAGACGAGATAAGATTTACCGGAAAGATACTGCTTGCCACAGTTAAGGGCGATATTCATGATATTGGCAAAAATATTGTAGCTGCTGTAATGGAGAGCTACGGCTGGCAGGTTATTGACCTCGGAAAAAATGTGCAAACAAAAACAATAATTGAGGGAGCTAAAAAACATAAAGTTGACATAATAGGCCTTTCTGCATTAATGACAACAACAATGATAGCCATGAAGGAAGTTATAAAAACAAAAGAAGAATTTAATCTTTCAGTCCCCATAATTATAGGCGGTGCTGCGGTAACACGAATCTTTGCTCAGGAGATAGGAGCGGACGGTTATGCAAAAGATGCCATGGAAGCCGTTAATGTAGCCAAATCACTTATAACTAAATAAATAATTTATGATTGCCGATTAGAAAACAATTTGGATTTGAGCTAAAAATATATCGTTGTCTATCTCTGCTTCTTTAACCTCTTCCTGATGAATTTCGTAGTTCAGCTGTACCGCCAGAAAATTATAAGGTTTATATTCAAGGCCAAATGTAAGTATACTGATTTTGTCTCTCTCTAATTTCCTATTGGGATCCCACTGTTCAAATCTGAATAAACCTCTGATAGGCACATAGTGAAGCGCCTGTGGAGATAAAAGCGGCACCCCCATTCCTCCCTGTACATACCAGCCCTCTGATTTAATCTTGTCATCCTCTCCTCTATACCATTCTACTTCTAAGGTATCGAACTCTCCTTTAATTATAAGCGAGGCGCCAAAACGATCTCTATCCCTTGAATATTCATCGAAATAGCTGCCATCGTAAAAAGATCCGCCAAAAATAAAATTCTTAACAGAGAAAAGAAGCCTGCCAGCTGTTGTCTTTTTTGCATCATCATCCCTGTTTTCCCATCCGCTTCCATTAACAAATGAGATATCCGTTATTAAGTATTTATATTTTGCAGATGCTGCTACACCTATATCTCGCGCATTATAATAATCAAAAAATAATTCCTGAAGACCTAACGGACGATCGATAGTTTTAGTTTGAAATCCTCTTCTAACTACTTCTATACCGAAAGGAATAATAAATTGGCCGAATTTCACACCATAATTATCCGGATACAGGGCTTCTAAATACGCCTCCCAAATTTGATCCGATTTCAAATCAAATTCCAAAGAAGCATAAAAGTAAGTATTAAAAGTATAATCGGCTCTTAGAGCTACTTCCCTTAAAGTAAATGTATCGGTGCTGTTAAGAACTCCATTCTCCTGGTTTAGATAAATACCTCTCACATAACCGCTCACTGACAGATCTTCCTGATTGAATTCAGCGAGCAATGCGCAGGGCGTGAACGTTATTAAAAACAATATCAATAAGTTAAAGTTTTTGTGCATTTAATTTAAAACAAAAGAGAGTTTTAGACAAAAATCTAATCTAAAACTCTCTTCATTTACTAAAATTATTTAACGTCTTACCATCTTTGCGCGTGAAACATCTCCCGACTTATCAAGAAAGTAAAGATAACCTTTTGCCTTTTTAATTCCTACTTTCTTAACCTTTTCTACTTTACCACCTTTTTTGCCGCCGCGAGCCATTTTGGCGCGGGAAACATCACCCTGCTTATCGATAAAATAAAGATATCCGTCCTCTCTCTTTACACCAGCTTTTTCCACTTTTTCCGCCATGCTCAATCACCTCCCCTGTCGTCGATTGTTTATGTTTAATGATTATAACTTTCTTTAACAGGCCATGTCAACAAAATAATTACTTATTTTCCCTCGAGAATGCAGGCGCTGTTTCCAATGACACGCAATTATTCTTATCGGGGTAAACGTATACCTTACCCTGAAAGTTCTTCAATATGACGCCTTTTTCATTCTCGGTAATCACATAATTAGGATTTACCGGAATTTTTCCTCCGCCGCCGGGAGCATCAATTACAAAAGTGGGAACCGCATACCCGGTAGTAAAACCCTGTAAAGATTCTATAATATTGACGCCTGTATGGACCGTGGTTCTAAAATGCTCCGTCCCAAACGCCAGGTCACATTGATACAGGTAGTATGGTTTAACTCTTATATGAAGCAGTTTATGAACCAACTCTTTCATAGTTGAAATTTTATCATTAATACCGCGGAGCAACACAGTCTGTGATCCCAGAGGTATACCTGACGAGGCAAGCATATCGCAGGCATTCATAGTATCCTGAGAAATTTCTCTTGGATGATTAAAATGGATGCTCAAGTACAAAGGATGATACTTCTTAAGCATATTGCATAACTTCTGGTCAATTCTCTGAGGGCAGCTTACAGGGAGCCTTGTGCCTATACGAATCATCTGAATATGAGGTATGGACTTCAATGAAGATAAAACTTCTTCCAGACGAGCATTAGACATTATCAGCGGATCCCCGCCGGAAATTAAAACATCGCGAATACGATCATTCTTGCGTATGTACTGAATGGCTTGCTCTATCTGTGAAACCGTGAGCGTTTCTTCACGCCCGCCGACAATCCTTCTTCTGGTGCAATGCCTGCAGTACATGGCGCATGCATCTGTTATTATAAGCAGCACCCTGTCCGGATATCGGTGAACTATACCGGGGACAACGGTGTCTTTTTCCTCACCACAAGGATCTGAAAGGTCATTACTGCCAAGCCGAAATTCAGCCAAAGAGGGGATAGCCTGCCTTCGAATAGGACAACCTGGATCAACTTTATCCATTAGGGACACAAAATGAGGCGTAATTGCCATTTTTAATCTACCGGCGGAATAATGAATTGCTTTTTTTTCTTGTTGTGTCAATTGCACCCACTTTTCCAACTCTTCTAGCGTGGTGATCCTATTTTTTATCTGCCACTGCCAACTATCCCAATTTTCTAAATTTTTTTCTTTTATTGATGTTGTCTGAAATAATCTTGCAGGCGGTATTGAATGATTTTGGTCCTGTTTCTGAGGTGTTATCCCTTTAAGTGATTCAAGGATCCCATTCCCGTTGATCCTCTTACCTTTTGAAGTAATTGTCATGAAAAAAAAATTTCTCCTTTCTTAAGTATTAGTCTTTTCTTGTTTCCTTAAAAAGATTAATCTGCGAATCTTCCTTTGAAGTTATTAACTTCTCCTTAAGCCATTGATCTATAACATCTTTAGAGAATCTGTATTGTCTTCCTATACGTGATGCCGGTATCTTTTTGTGCCTTATTAGATTATAAATTTTAGATTTACCAATCCCGAGATATTTCGTCAGTTCCCTTATATCCATTACCTGTTTATAATCCTCAGTCGGTTTATCTGTTTTCACATTTCCACCTTTTACTTTATTCTACCATCTTCTGTTGGAATTATATAAATTCTACCATTTAATGTCAAATATTATTAGCCAATATTTCTTATTTTCTTGATTTATCTTAAAGTTTTTTAGAAGAAAAAATGTTAATGAGATAAATATTTTTTCGGTTGGTCGGAAATGTCAGAAATATTTTTTAGCTAAGTACTACAGATATAATAGCAATTATTTAATTACTAGTCGTTTTTTAAGGCCTTTTTTTATTTGTCCAATAATTTATACTCGGGGAATCGCTATTATATATTTAAACAACTCGGTATTGCACTGTTTATGGCTTGTCAAAAGTCGGGATCTGACCTCAAGTTATTTGACTTCAAATTATTTAGTTAGATTCCAAATAGGCATCGGCAAAAGGGATGGGCTTTCTTCTCATGGTGCTGCTGCGTATGTCAGATTCAACCAATGATTTAACAGGCATGATTATTGCTCTTATTTCCTCCCCACTCAATCGGCTCTTATTAATAAAATCTTGCTCAATATTAACCCAAATATTCTCTTTCTCCTCACCACTTAACCCCATTATTACGGATGCCGCAAGGGCTTCTATGGCAATGCGCGCTCCATCTTCGTTCTTGGTTGTTAGCTGATGCATTGCGCTGGCATCAGAAACATCTTCTCCCACATTTACCTGAAAGGCACCGACACCGCATTCCGCAAGCGGATAGTCTATCCTTAAAGGTCCGGGCTCATCAAAAAGAATCATACACTGATGTGTATCGATCTCTCCAAGCGATGAAGCTGAAAATACATCGGCTTTGGTCGTGGTGAATATTTTTAGTTCGTACATGTTTTTCAGCAAGGATGACGGGGTGAGGGTGATAAAAAGGCTTTTCCCATATATTCTTTTTATTTCACTGATAAACTTTGCTGTAAGCTCAAGATCGGGATTTTCTTGGCGAAACCGCATTCGAGGCTGTACTCCGTCTTTAATTACCCGCCATCCAAGATTTGCCAGTTTGGATTGAATATTACTTCGTAAAACAGATTCAAGAGACGGGAATTCTCTGCGCTGGTCATTATAATACGAAGATGTGTCTGTGAATATGTGAAGGTTTTTTTTCTGCCGCAATGGAATTTGTGGCTGCTCACCAAGGCATTTCGCATAATTACTTTCATAGTTTGCTCCGGTTGTTAGTAGAACAGGAATGCCTTTCTGCATCAGCCAGTTGAGCCAATAGCTTAGAGCTGTTTGCAATGCTCTAGGATTTTCTCGGGAGAATCTAACTAAAGTATTGTCTACATCGGCCACCACTGTTGTGATTGGTGTGCCGGATTTCCGGCGACGCTCACATTCTTCGAAAAGCAGCTGGCGCTCGTGTTCAAGGATTTTTGCATCAGGCGATGCATGTTTTTCCTGTATGCTTTTAGGGAGTCTGCTCACATCATAATATGGGGTTACCTTTTCGAGCGCCTGGGAAGCTATGCGCGCTTCCCGCTCGATATGACTGTGTGCCCGCACATAGATATTTCTGTACACAATATCTTTCAATTCATCATCTGTAATATGTTGGAATACTCCACCTATGTGCTTCACAGCTTCTTCAACAATAATATTAAAGCTAAAAGAGTATTTAGAAAGGACATCTTCGTACATCCTTTGCATAACAATATCTGCATAATGGTGGTCATCGTTTATGATAGCGCAGAGGAGTTTTATTATGAGTATGCTTTTCTTTTTTTTAGCCGAAGGGCGGTTTGCAGTATGGAGGAGTCCCAATAACTCCAATATGAAATCATCTCGTCGTTGTCGTATGGTTTCGAAGGCAGCAGCAGTGACAAAAATAGATGGAGAAGAAAGAGCATTAATAACAATATAACTGATAGGCTCGCTTGCATGCATCGGTATAGGATTAAGCGTTGCAACGTGTCGTATGGCTTGTTCTGCACGATTGGGATTCTTTTGTTTTAGCTGCTGGCTGAGAAAAGTTAAATCAGAATAATCTTCCGCAAATGTCAGGCGCTCTTCTATTGATTCAAGGAGAATTGCAGGGTCGATTGATTTTGATGTTATCCGGATTTGTCGTTCGTAAAATCGATTTGACCATGTTAGCATATGTGCCCGCCACACTAGAATCAATTTCCCATTGTATATTCTGACAATGCCATCCTTGCATAGCTCATAGAGCGCTTCTTTGAATTCCTGTTCCCTTCCTTCAGTGATCACATATTCCCAATTCTCTGCACAATATAGATCATCAAGCGTAAGGGCAAGTTCGCGTGCAGCGGTAGTCAAGGAATTTATCTCGCGCCGCGAAATAAATTGTTGCAGGTCGCGGTAAAACTCATCTCTGCTATCCTCTGCCCGCATAAGATTGGTTACATGCGCTTCTGTAATTTCGCCTAGTAAATATAAGAGCTTAATCCTTGCGATTTGTTTTTCATAAAGCATTGGCACAAGCTCATTGCCGGTTTTTGCGATACTTTGTCGTTTAAGGAATTTCCCGTATTGATAAATACATAGCAGGGATTGTTCATCTAAACAAAATTTTGCATTGTTAGCCTCCCGGTTATCATCCGATAGAAGATGCGGCCTGGCATTATCATCCATAAAAGACAACCCCTCAGTGGCAAGCCAGGATAAGAATTTCTCTTGCATACAGTTTAACTCAAACTGGCTCACTCCATTCACGAATACGAACATATCATCGATATCTCCATTTTTCATCATAATACCCCGCGTAAGCGAACACGGAGTAACGCTGATACGTTCTATTTTTGCATCAGGATTTATTTTTTGAATCTCCCTCTCAAGCTGTATAACGGCATAGTTAAGACTGGCCCAGACTCTTTCTGTAATGTTCACGTTGGGCAGATCCTCATCATATATGTATGTCTGCAGTGCAGATACGGGCGCGTCGAAGTTTCCGATAGCATTCTCGACTACAGATCTTCCATCATAATAGGTATTTTCAAAAACAGAGGTGACGCTTAAAACGTCCACATCATTATCACGGAGCGCTCGTATGATCCTTTGTTCCTCCTCCCCATCAGTGATTTCTCCGGTTACGAGTATAACACCGTCGCCCGGGTTGAGCCAGCTTATAATGCTGCTGAATCCATTTTCGCCTATGTAGTTTATGATGTGCCGCAGGCCGAGCGGCTCTGTACGGTCCACTGCGCCCAGCATGGGAATACGCGTTGCGAGTGAAGCGATTGTTCCTGCCATCAAACCGGATGGCGCAGTCGCTAAAATGTATAGGGTTTTGCCGTTCGAATAATAGCGTTGCCGTGTTTTTTGTATCGATACATCCTGCTCTATCTCAGCCACCAACCGCGCGGAGAGCCCTGGAACCAGTGCCGGTTCGAGCTCCATTGACATTCCCTTCAGAGGATTATCTACAAAAACAGCAGATTCCAACAATTCACTGTTAATCGGCCGGGCTGCATACGGCATCGAATCCAATGGCATGGGACTGTTCGTCTGGTCGCACAAGCGTTGCCGCGGATTTACCTGAAGTTTGCAAAACTTCATGAACTCGGGTTTGACCGGCATTTCCTGCTGTTCCAGATTTATTTGATGCAGACAAGCATACGGGATATTTTCTTTCTCGATCATGGCCCGAGCGGATGGCATTGTCTGTAGAAAGACTGCAAGCGCAAGGGACTCAACATCAACAGATCGCAAAGCACGCATCACGCTGGGATGTGTAAACCCGGTCGTTATCTCATCATCCACGATAATGGCATCGCTGTCAGGGTATACGGCACCATATGAATACAACTCTGTACTCCCGGACGGATTATGCAGCTCTTTGAGCATAGCAATCTTTTTAGGTTTTGGTACTTCGAAGTTAAAGGCTTTTTTTGAAAGCACGGTGTACGGCAGGTTCAACTTAAGCGCAACCAAAAGTCCCGGCACCAGGCCACACAGGTATTTGCCGATAACAGTCAGTTTACGGTCAGATGTGCCTTGCTTGAGTCTCGATCGAACCGCATCAAAGGAATAAAGCTGCCGCACCAACTCGTCTGCCATCGCTTCGGCAATAACTGGCGAGAATATCAAATTTGCCGCGTTGCTGGGCACACCTTTCCGAATACGATCTGCCGAATACCGGCCGTCACGAATTATTGGCGGGTAGATCATCATCTGTGGTGTAATAGCAGCATTCTGTATTAACTCAAAAGCTTCCTGATCAGTAACTTTTTGATGAGAAGCTTTACCAAGGATGCTTCGCAAAATCCATTCGATATTCAAACATCCCAGAGCCTCTGCTTCTCTTTTTATTACTGCCCGGGCATGCGGCTGAATCGTCATGTTAGTCGCGTTCCGTGTGTTCAGAAAATTGTTGATAGCGCTCATGACATCCTCATCAGTAAATGTATCGGAAATCCTTGTGAACGATATCCTGGATGCGGACGGAGGTGCCAGAATGGATTCTGCCCGCACATGAGGTGTCAATTGCCCGGTAATGAATACACCTATAAGAAATAAGACCATTGATTTTCGCATATATTTATTATACATACCTTATGTTAATATGAAGTAAAATCTTTGTAAATTCTGCTAAAAAAATCCAGAGATCTTTTGCATTTTCTGCATGTATACAAAACCCATTATTCATTAATCTATCAGTGTTTCTATAATAAATACTGTTTTTTATTGGCAAAAGAATTCCAATTTACTTTAAACAAGCTGTAAGAAAAAGGGGGCCCTCTGTTTTTATTCCCAACCCTTTCTTTTTCACTTGCAAAATCATTTTTGCATTAATTTTACAGTCTAAATAAAGCATTGCAGAATAGAAGTTCTGGCTCTAAACTTACATTGTGGACAGAATACGCCGCCATATAGCCAGACAACTTCATCATTACCTTACCCTCTTTCCAGTGGTGGTGGTAACCGGACCTCGTCAATCCGGAAAAACCTCATTCATTAAAGAGGAACTGCCTGACTGGCAGTATTACAACCTTCAAACCCCTGCGGATTACAGCCATTTAACTGAAAATATTGATAATTTTTTTAAGGAGAACGGCAACCGCTGTATTATAGATGAAGCACAAGAAAATCCTTCACTGCTTCCAGCGCTCAGAGATAAACTTAACGGCGATAAACAGCAAAAAGCGCGGGTGGTTCTGCTGGGCTCGGTTAATCATTCGTTTACTCAGAAGATTGTAAAAATGCTGGGGGAAAACGTTAAACTCCTTGAGATAACGCCCTTTAACTACAAAGAAATTAAAACCGCAGGAAGCCTGGATGTTGAAAAGCTCTGGCTTTTTGGCGGATTTCCTAAACCTTTAACATGGAATGAAGATGAACATTTCAACTGGATTGAGAATTTTATTAAAAACTTTCTCCAACAGGACACATCCAGATATCTCAAAACCTCATTTAACTGGCACAATCAGCTTGAACTGCTAGAAAGCATAGCTAATACAAACGGACATGCATGGAATGCCTCACAGATAGCAGAATCTTTTGATATATGTTATCACACCGTAAACACCTATACGGATCTATTGCAGCACTTCTTTCTGGCAAGGAAGCTTCCGGCATACCAGAAAAATAACGGCAAACGGCTAGTAAAACATCCGAAATTGTACATTAGAGACAGCGGAATTCTTCATTATCTGTTGAAAATAAAATCGGCGGAATCACTTAAAAACTCTCCGCTTTGCGATTGCAGTTTTAAGGGTTTTGTCATTGAACAACTAATACAAAAATACACCAGAAACTCCGCTGTGCCGGCACAAACTTATTACTACAAAACTTCGCAGGGATACGAGATCGATCTTCTGATTGAGCTGGAAGGTCATCTTAAAGCTTACAAGATCACAGCATCGAAAACAATCTCAGAAAATGAACTTAAAAGTTTTACCAGATGCCTTGATCATTTAAATATCGAGAAAGGCACAGTCATATATCTAGGCGCAGAGAATTTTGAAATAAATTCAAGGATTAAAGTATGGTCGGCAGAAAAATATTTGTAAAGGAATTAACATGTTTAGCTGTATAAGAAAAATGAGTTTTTACAACACATTGAGAAACACCTTGTTATGCATAATGGGTATTTTTATCGCTACTTTCTCATTTAATTTTATGCCGATTGCATACGCTGAATCAAGCAGTTCCATGCTTCATGAAATGGCAATACAAGAAGCACGGAAGGGTAACTTTAATGAAGCATTACAGCTTATGAACAAATCCCTAAAGGAAAGAAACAACGCTCCGGAGACTTTCTATGACCATATTTTGATGCTCTCCTGGGCGAATAAATGCAAGGAAGCTATTAAGCTCTATACCCATATTAAACTCTACACTACTCTTAAACTTCAGCAGGATATTCCCGGTTATGTAATAAATGAGGTAGCCCGATGTTACCGAATAACGGGTGATTTCCCAAAAGCCATACAACTTTACAAACAATATTTAACAAAAAATGATAATGATAAAGAAGGCGTTAAAGGCCTCATACTCACTTATATTCAAAATAACCAGCGTGAAACTGCTCGCAATTATATTAAACAATATTCCGCTGAGCATCCTGATATGGATCTGTTCTTAAAAGCAGAGCTGTTCGAAACCGCAGGCAACTATTTAGATGCTTATTACATTTACGAAAATATATTAAAACATCAACCTTCCAACAAAAAAGCAAGGAGCCTTCAATACAAAGCGGTTATGCAGCTGGGCGCTTACAGCCTTTTAAGAGAGAAACTTAACCGAACAAAAGATCAAATTGACCCAGACATGGAATATATATTACGCGGCAATGAAGCGGCCGCGCTCATACACTGGAACGAACTGGATAGAGCACAGTATATGCTTGAACAAAATATACTTGATCTCACCAAACAAAAAGAAAATAAAACACTCTCGCCAATTATGGTTTCTGATTTCATTAACCGCACGCAGTCCGACTTAATAGATGTACTGAATAAAAAACAAGAATACAATCATGTAATTAAAAAATATGAAAATCTTCTGCAGTCACAAATTATCCCTAATCCCTGGACAAAACTCTATGCAGCTGAAGCATATTCAGCCGGGGCAAAACCTGACAAATCGATGCAACTGCATGATGAAATCGCTGATAAGCTTGATAAATATGACAGGCCTCTCGCACAAATGTCAATCTATCAAACACTGCTTAAGCTTGATCGCTATGAAGATGCTGAAAGATTGCTTAGTTCACTGATTGCCTCTATGCCTAACCGCGCTGTCGTGAGAGGCGTACTGCAAGACAACTGGCAAAAAGCTGACGCAGCCTTAAACCAGGGATGGTGGTTTTTAAGCCAGGACCGCCTGCAAGAAGCGAATAAGTACTTTAGCAATATGCTGGAGAGATCATCTTTCAATACCAATATCCGTATCGCGCTCGCATATACTTATCTCTGGCGCGGATTACCCAGAAAATCATTAGAAGAACTTGAGATAGTAAGGACCATGGACCCTGAAAATGTAACCGGCAGTATCGGGTATTGTTACGCTCTTGCGGATAATAACAGGGCCCGTGAGGCATCTCTGACCGCAAGATCCCTTCTTGAGCTGAACCCAAAAAATATGCATGTGCGGAATCTTTACAAGGATCTTAAGGTTCGGGAAATGCGTACTCTAAATTTCAACACAAGTTATACAGATGAAAATCCAGGCGCTAATGAATCAAATTGGTCGCTCATTTTTAACCAACCAGTCGCATATAAAGGTAAGATTTCTGCCGGCTATATGGAACGCCGCACAACGTATAATAGTGAATCACAAAATCTTGAAGACAACATAAGACGCGCATTGTTTGGGGTTAACTGGGATCTTTATCGATCACTGTCGATCAGAGGTGAACTCTCTTTTAACAACGATGGAGATGATGCCGGCATATCAGGCCAAATAGATATATTCCCAAGTGACTATTTATCATGCAATCTCTTTTACAACTCATACAGCCTTTCAACGCCAATCAGGTCAAAGGCTTCGGGGCTGAATGCTTCGGAATCAGGCGTTACAGGTATGCTCCGCTTGAATGAGTCTTGCTCGGCAAAAGCAGATGTGCGGCTATTAAGAATATCCGATAACAATAATCAACTAGGATACCGCATTTCGCTGGAAAAATCAATTCTCACCCGAGCATTCTGGAAAACCAAACTTTCGCTTGAGAGCTCTCTTGAAACACATTCAAAAACAAATGTTTTCTATTACAGCCCTGAATTGATGCAATCCGTTTATATCACACCAATGGTTGAACATGTCTGGCACAGACGTCAAGAAAAAACTCTAACGAGCAGATGTTTTGCAGGAGGAGGCATACAGAAAGAAAAAGGATTTGATACACAAAAAGTTTGGAATATACGGCATGAGCTTGATTGCCGATTCTCAAAGACATTCTCTTTAATTATCGGCTCGGCTTATGACCTCAATAATTATGATGGGGAGGATACTAATGTTTGGAATTTCTACACAACATGTACAAAAAGGTTTTAATTGGCAAAGAGTTATGAAACGAACAATACTAGCAGTAATATTGTTGTTTATGATATCACTGCCGAAAAGTGATATTCAACGGGCATTCGGTTCACAACACAACTCATTCATGGTGTTATGCTATCACGATATACCTGAGGAAGTTAAACTCAATGAATACAGTGTCGATCAGGCTTCATTTGTTGAACAGCTCGAATATCTGCGCGTCCACGAATACAACATCATAAGCTTTCAGGATATAATGGAAACCAATAAAGGTGAAAAGACACTCCCTGATAAAGCTATCCTCATTACATTTGATGATGCGTACCTGTCATTCTATGAATTTGTCATGCCTATGCTTGCATTATACGGTTATCCGTGCGTACTTGCGGTAGTCACAGATTGGATAGACAACCCTCCGCCCAATGTTAAGGAAACATTAATGAGCTGGGAACAGCTCGCTGAGGCAGCAAAAAGCGATCTCGTGACTATTGCAAGCCACTCGCACAACTTGCATCGAGGCGTCATTTATAATCCCCAGCGAAATACATTTGCGGCCGCTATAAGCCGGGTATACGACACAGAAAAACAAACCTATGAAACAATAGATAACCACCGCCAGCGGCTTAGAAAGGATCTCTCGCTTTCACGAAAAATTTTAAGTAACAAGCTGAGGATCAGTGTCCAGACACTTGTCTGGCCGTACGGTCAATATTCACTTATCAGTCTTGAAGAAGCCAAAAAAGCCGGTTACAAAATAATGTTCACGCTTGAAAATGAGGTTGCTTTCGCAAATAACCTTGAGACAACGCCCCGCTACATGATTAAAAAGAATCCTCCTATAGGCCAATTTGTCAGCGATATCAAGGAAAAATTTATTGATCATCCCATTTTAAGAATTATTCAAGCTGACCTGGATTTGCTTTATGACCCGGATCCTGTCCAGCAGGAAAAAAATCTCGACAAGTTTATTGAGCGAATATATAAAATAAAACCTTCAACAGTATTTCTGCAGGCATTCTGCGATGACGACGGCGACGGCAATATATTATCCGTATATTTCCCCAACAGGGTTCTCCCGGTTAAATCCGATTTCTTCAATAGAGTAGTAAACCAACTCTCAATACGGGAAATAAGCGTATACGCCTGGATGCCGATGCTCAGTATTGTATTACCAGATAACGCAAGTACTCCGCTTAGGGTCATGGAACATAAAAACGGGACAACGCAGATCTCTACGTCATGGTATCAGCGCCTGTCGCCCTTCAGCCCAGAGGCTGGAAAGAAACTCGTTATGCTCTATGAAGACCTCGCGGCCACCACGGGAATCTCCGGCGTGGTATTTCAGGATGATGGATACTTAAATGACTTCGAAGACTTCCATCCGGACGCGCTCGATGACTACCATTCCATATGCGGCAAGCAGTTTGTGCCGTATCAGGAACTCACCCCCGATCAAAAGCTATTATGGACTGAACATAAAACCAGAGTACTCATTGAACTCACCGACCAACTTAAAAACGCGGTGCTTCGTTTCCGTCCTTATTCTCAATTTGTTCGTACGCTTTATGCGCCTGTTCTATCCAAACCCGAAAGCGAGGAATGGTTTGCGCAGAATTATGCTGACAGTTTGAAAGCATACGATTATGTAATGATTATGGCTTATCCTTACATGGAAGGTGTCCGCAGTCCTAAGAAATGGCTTGAGAAACTCATAACCTTGGCAAAGACTTACCCGGAAGGAATTCAGAAAACAATCTTTAAAATACAGGCGTATGATTGGAAGCAAAAACGCTGGATAGATTCTCAGGAACTCCATAAATGGCTTCGGACATTAGTTGCCGCCGGAGCTTCTCATGTAGGTTATTACCCGGATAATTATATAGATAATAAACCGGATATGAATACGATTCGATTAATGATTTCAACGGAGGATTTCCCTTTTAAAAGGGAATAAACGATTATGGAATTTATATGGGGAATACTTAATAATTATGTTTTCCTGTTCCCGCTTTTTATGAGCTTTGTTTGGAGCATAGGCGGTTTGTTATTCTATTTCAGAAGAGAAAGAAAACCGGTAATACTCCCAAAAACATTCCCTAAATATTCTATTTTAATCGCCGCTCATAATGAGGAGGAAATTATAGAAGAAACCATTAATAATCTTGAGCATCTTGATTACCCGTCATACGAGGTTGTCATAATAGACGACGGCAGCAAAGATAATACCCCTAAAATCCTCGACGAACTGGCTGTTAAACATTTCAGCTGGCTTAAGGTCATTCACATAAGCCCCAACAGCGGGAAAGCAAAGGCGCTAAATGTCGGCATAGCTTTCAGCACAGGCGAGTATATACTCAGCATTGATGCCGACTGCTTTATAGAAGAAGATATACTGAGGATCATTTCATGGCATTTTGTAAATTTCCCTAGGGTTGGCGCTGTAACGGGCAACCCGCGCATAATAAACCGCACCTCGCTTTTAGGAAAGATCCAGGTCGGTGAGTTTTCCAGCATTATCGGTCTCATCAAAAGAGCCCAGCGATGCCTCGGCAAGGTGCTTACCGTATCGGGCGTTATTGTCGCATTCCGAAGAGCCGCTTTATACCATTGCGGGCTCTTTGACTCTGATACTGTTACCGAAGATATTGATATAACCTGGAAGCTGCAGAAAAATTTTTGGGATGTGCGGTATGAACCAAGGGCCATGTGCTGGATATTTGCACCGGAAACCTTGAAAGGCCTCTGGACCCAAAGAATCCGTTGGGCGCAGGGCGGCCTGGAAGTTCTAAAGAAACACGCCTCGATATGGGGAGATTGGAGGCAAAGGAGGCTGCTGCCGGTTTATACTGAATCTATAATGAGCGTTCTATGGGCCTGCTGCTTCCTGTTTTTGCTTATATGGTGGATCACTGTTTATAGTTTATATTATATGAACATCCTTATTATCCCGCCGACCCGGCCTTTTATACCGCCGGCATGGACGGGATCGATACTCGCGCTTATATGTCTTATCCAGTTCATGACCAGCTTGTTTATTGATTCTCATTACGAAAAGAAATCATTAATTAAATATTATTTCTGGGTAATATGGTATCCGGTCTTCTACTGGATAATTAACGCGGTTGCTGTATATGCGGCGCTATTTAATATATTCGTACGGAAAGGAGGTGTAAAAACGACATGGAAAAGTCCGGACAGAGGCCTACGCACTCCCGAATAATTGATAAACACGAACTGAAATCACCATTTCGTTATATAATGGAAGGAGCCATAACACTTGCCCTCTGGACATTATGGTTATATTGGATATTGCCAATACTCACACTCTTGTTATGGCTCCTTGGCCTGGAATTTATTTTATATATCATTATACCCGAAATTACATTCATGGAAATAGTAAGCGTTTTAAGAAACGGAGGCCTGGTGATTATTTCTATTTTTATGTTGAACATTATCTGGATTTCTTATAATTATTTCATAATTTTTAGATTAAAAGGCGACCGAAGGAAGAACGTAAAGCCCTACCACCCTCACACAATTGAAAAATTCTTTCAAATCGACCCCAAGGTGCAGAAGCAATTCTACGAAAAACATATCATATATATAGAAGTGAACAACACCGTTATTAAATCAAAAGAAGAAACGACCTCCAAACCAAACGCTAAAGATGAGCACGCAGCATAAAATACACGGACTAAGGTTAATCTTATTTTTAGTTTAGAAATGATTTCCGATTGCGAAGTTCTATTTCTTTACTGCAATCTTAATGCTTTTTGATCCTTCCGGACTGTCAATATATACTATGTATATACCGCTTGCTATTGTGCCGCCTGCAGAGTTTTTACCGTTCCATACGAATTTTTCAGAAGCATCATTCTTGTTTATTTCTTTTACCAGGTTTCCTGTAATCGTGTATATCTTTATTGTTGCCTGATTGGGTAACTTATCAAATGTAATTCCCGCGTTTTTAACAGGATTAAACGGCACAGGATATGCTCTGGTTTGATTTACTCCTCGGTAGGCAGATTTAACAATAAGCACATTTGCCACATTTGTTTCTATGTTATACTCGTTGATTAGTGTAATGCTCCTGGGGCCTGCCGGAGCATCGATAGCAACTGTTATATTTACAATAAGTTCCGTTTCACTTATTACTTTTACACTGTTAACCGTTATGCCAGTACCGCTTAAAGAAACCCGCATATCTCCAAAAAAGTTGTTCCCGTGTACAGTAAAATCAAGGATTTGCTTCTGTTCAACTTCTACTATTGATAATCCTTCTACTAAAGGAGGGTGAACCGTTGTAACAGTAAATGCATCCTTAGAAATTGCACTTATGTTATATTCGTTGGTTACTATTATTGTTCGCGATTCTAAAGGCGCATTATAATCTATGGCAATATTTACTTCGAGTTCTTGAGAATTCACGAAAGTAATCTTATTAACCGTGATCCCTGTTCCGCTAAAGGATATTCTAGTCCCTTCACTGAAATTACTTCCTGTTATCTTTAACTTTAACCGTTCTCCCTGAGCCCCGATATTTGTTTCTATACCGGTTAGAGTTATAAAAGGGCCAAGATCAATAAATCCAACACCATCCAGGCCCAGAACTCGAACAGGATTTAGCCTTTCATTCTTTGTGCCGTCACCCAGCTGACCAAAATTGTTATCACCCCAAGCCCAGACGCTTCCATCATCAGCCAAAGCAAATGAAAACTCCTCCCCAGCTGAAACTGAAATTATATGCTTACCCTCTACCCCAATGACCTGTACAGGTATGCTTTTATCATCCTTTGTCCCATCACCCAGCTCACCATTGTCATGACGCCCCCAAGCCCAAACGCTGCCGTCTCTTGTTAGTACAAGCGTGTGATCATAACCAACTGCAACTCCAATAATTGTTTTATCTTCTAAACCAATAACTTGTACCGGTATGTTTGAATTAGTCTTAGTACCATTACCTAACTCACCATTGACATTATGACCCCAAGCCCAGACACTCCCATCCTCACCTAAGACAACTGAGTGAACATAACTGGCTGCAATTGCGACTATTTTCTTATCTTCTAATCCAGCCACCTTTACGGGTACGGCTGAATCATTCACTGTCCCATCACCCAGCTTACCGTCACCATTATCACCCCAAGCCCAAACGCTCCCATCATCGGCTAAAGCAAGTGAGTGAATTTTGCCAGCTGAAACTGCAATTATTTTTTTATTTTGTAAATTAATAACTTGTACGAGAATGTTTTTGTCAATTTTTGTACCATCACCCAGCTGGCCATCAGAATTTTCTCCCCACCCCCAAACGCTCCCATCATCGGCCAAAGCAAGCGCATAGTCCTCCCCAGCTGAAAGCGCAATTACAGTTTTATCTTTTAATCCTCTAATCTGTTCGGGTATACTTTTATCATACACTGTTCCATTATTCAGCTGATAAGCATCATTATCCCCCCACATCCAGACGCTTCCGTCATCGGCCAAGGCAAATGAGTGCTGATCTCCAGCTGAAACTGCAACGATCTTCTTTCCTTCTAATCCAATTACATGTACAGGTTTAGTTTTGTTGACTTCCGTACCATCACCCAGCTCCCCATTGCTATTATATCCCCAAGAAAATACAGTCCCATCAGCTTTCAGCGCTACGGTGTGCGAATCACCACCATCCAGCATGCGCGTTATATTTAATAAAGGTGTTGACCCATAACTGCTCACTGTAAGCACACACAACAACATTGAGCAGCCAACCAGCAGCCAATTAAACTTAACCGCATCTCTTGTTATCTTCATTTAATCCTCCCGTAATATTTAATCTTCACTATTAGCAAATTAGAAACTCACCAGAAACGAGATCCTGTGCGTATTCCCCAAATCACCGTACTGTATCCATGCGTAATCTATACCTATATCTGATATTTTGCACCCTAACCCTGCCGATAACCCTGATAAGGCATCCAAATCAACTATCGTGGTCGTCTTATAACCTGCTCGTGCTGCTAAATCTATGTTTTTTAATTTATTAAATTTATATTCAATACCCAAATGAAGACTCGGATCATTATCTATTGGAGTATTAATATCTGCTGCCAGTAACAAATTAGATTTAAGCCTATAGGCTGCTCCTGCTTTAATTAACAAAGGAAGCGGATCCCCTGCTGATTCGTATTTAATCTCTGTACCGAGATTCTGCACAACTGCCCCCAGTTTAAGCTTATCCTTATCATCCATTTTATATATAACCCCTATATCCGTTGCATAAGCCTGAGCGCTTGAGCCTGCAAGTTCCTCCTGTATCAGCTTAAGATTTATACCCCATAGTAATTGGCTAATTCTGCTGCTGTAAGCAACATTAACCGCAAGATCATGGAAAGAAAGTGAGCCAGTTGTGTTACCTTGTTCATCTAGACTGTCTATATCACCCATATGCAAATAATTTATGCTTGCACCTAATGTGCCTGATTTCAACGGTTGTGCATAAGCTATATACTCATAGCTGAAATCTTCAAGCCAGACGGCGTGCATACCGGCAAGCTGCCTTCTATTGACTTCCCTTAAACCCGCAGGGTTCCAACTTATAGAGGAAGCGTCATCAGCCACAGCAACGAATGCTTCACCCATACCTATAGGCCTTGCTCCAACACCTAATTTTAGGAACTCAGCTCCGCAGGTCCCAGCATCGTCATCAGAAAATGCTCTTGCATGAATTGATGGAGAAATAAGCAAACCGCTTACTATCAAGCCACATAAACCAACTAATGTTTTCTTTTTCATTTAACGCCTCCTTGATTAAATCCTTCTAATAAGCAAATTATAGTAAATGAATGTAAAGAAACCTTAAAGGAAATGTCAAATTATTGTTAAAATTTGGATTTATTAATTATTCTTTATATTGTAGAAAATAGCCTATAAATAGATAAAATATGAGAAGTTATAAGGGGGTTGTGCTTAATGTTAACAACCTGTGGATAACTTATTTTGTACTGAGAAGAGTTATTTTCAGATATTTTTTTATAAAACTGACTAGACTTTAATTGCGAGGTTATATCTTTGGACAGCATTATCCAGCACTCTTAGGATTATTTTGTTATAGTTGCTTCCTATTTTTACAGCCACTATCGGGAACACATCACCGCTGCCAAGGTTTGGGAGCGGATTACATTCAAGAAAATAGGCTTGGTTGTTTTTATCTACCCTGAAATCAACCCTGCTGAAATCCCTGCATCCAAGCGCCTTTACAACATTTATCGCTGAATTTTTCAGCTGTTGCTCAAGTTTTGGGTCTAAATCAGAAGGACATACATAAGATACTTCCTTATTAAATACTCTATCGTAAGTATAAAAATCTTCTCCTAAATCGCCTTTTTCATTTATCCTTACCTGCACTGGTGGCAGTGCTTCTAGACTTTCATTCCCTAGTACAACTACCGTATACTCCTGTCCAACTACAAATTCCTCAACCAAGGCATTTTGTTTATACTTTCCTTGTATGTACTTAATGTAACTAACCATTGCTCCTTCATCTTTCACCAGTGAATCCTTAGTAACACCTTTACTAGTACCTTCACAGCTTGTCTTTACAAATGCAGGAAATTTTATTCCCGGATTAATGAATGGCACGTTTTGTTTAGCTACGAAATAATTCGGCGTTAATATGCCGTGATATCTTGCAATCTCTTTCGCAAGCACTTTATCAAGCGTCAACCCCATAGTAACAGGATCTGATCCTACATAAGGTTGGTCATAAAGTTCCAGTATGGACGGGACCTGCCCTTCACGGCCGCGTCCTGTAATACCTTCGGCTATATTAAAAACAATATCATATTTTTCGCCGGCGACTAACCTTTTGATCAGGTTCTTTGCGTGACCAATCTTTATAATTGTATGCCCGCCGCTTTCAAGCGCAGAATTAATTTCGTGAATTGTTAAAGGCTCATCAAATTCTGCAAATTTATCAGGATTATCTTGAATGCCCAGCGCATAATCTTCCTTCGCATCATAAGTAAATCCTATTGTTAATCCCATAATTACTCCAAACCTAAAAAATGTAAAATAAAATCGCTTTACAGCTTTATATTATAACAATTAATAAATGATTTGCAACATTTGCTTAAATTATTTCGAAAAATAATTTCATGAATGTTTTTAGTTCAACCTTTTTATCCGAAGCTAATTAACCAATTCAAACTATAATTAACTGTAAAAACAAAACCATTGCGGAAATTAAGGCTAGGAGTTATAATTACCTTAAGAGTAGTCAAATTTACTTTATAAGGAGCGTATATGTTTGAAGCAATCGAACAAGCATTCCCGCCGCAATGGCAAATTCCTATCAAGTTGCTCTTAACACCAATTAGCTGGATCCCGAAAGTACAAAGCGCATTAATTAATTTTTCTTTGTTTTCTAGCAATTCAGTCTTAGCTGTATTCATATGGATCTTCATATTTTTGCCCTGTCTTCTTTTTATCGTTGGCGCTTGGTGCAGTATGCTTGGTATTTATACCTATCCATTCAGAAGAAGCAGAAACCTTTTTGTAGTAACTTTATTTATTACTTGGTGGGACAGCATAAGATCTGTATGGTTGTTCTGGGTTGGGGCTTTCAGATTCGTCTGGCTGGCTTTTGGATGGTTTCTTGGAGCAATCAAAATAACGATTGGTGTAATCTTTGAAGCAATGCGCCAAATATTTTACTATCCTTTTTTACTGTTCAGCAATATGGGCCGTCAATATTTTAGAGCAGGTATACCCTGGATAGCAGTAATGTTAACAGTGCTCTGGATTTTCCTTGAGGCTACTATATTCACATATGTCTTAGCTCCAACCATGACTGAGGTTATAAGCGGACTCACAGGCGCTGAGGTACATTCATTATTAGTGCCGATACTCTTTTTATTCCTGCTCTTTCTTATTGGAGGTAGTTTTGCCTGCCTGTTAAATCTGGGAGAAGCAATAAAGAAGAAAAATATTTTAGCCATAATACAGATGTCTATCTGGGAATTATTTGTTGTCCTTGTTGAAGTTTTATTCCTTTACAGAGATCTTGTAGATGCGCTTGCTCCGTGGTTTGCTCAGCAAACAAATGAACAAATTCAACTTGGACTTGTAGGAACCATCAGTATAGCATTTTTTGCATGGGTGGGTATCAGAGCGATGACATGGTTTTTATTTGCTAAATATGGAACATCTACTTTGATAGCGATTATTGCAAGAAAACCTATTAAAGAAGATGGAGAATTCGATTCAAAACCCATAGAGGTTCCTTTAAGCTGGACAAAGACATTGATCGGGGACTTCAAATCAGAAATTAATTGGTTCCACAATGCAGGCAAAGAGTTTCTTGAAGCGCTTGCTTTGCCGGCTCTGCAGGTAATGGCAAGCGCCATTAATTTCTGCATGGTTTTTATATCATCCAAACCAATATTCAGTCTTCCTTTTAAGCACATAGAAGAAGTAATGGAGACTAAAGAACTGGTTAAAATGTTTGAAAATCAAAGAAAAAAATCAAAAGAAGAGGATGAATAATATGAAACAACAAAATTATAAAAATAAAAAAACAAGTACCCGTAGGAAATTGTTTATCACACCCTTATTGTCTTGTATCGGAATATTATTGCTTTCTTTACTAATGAACGGATGCTTTTCAATGGATGCCAGGCTTAATAAAAAAAGTTTATTTATCGGCATTGATGTAAGCGGCTCTTTTTACAACAATGCTTCGTTCGAAAGCGCTATTAAATTTACTGCTTACTATATATATGCCCACTTAAACGGATTAGGCGACTTAAGAGAACCCAGAGCTTTATTTGTTGGTTCTATAGGCGGCGATTCCGTAGACGAACCTAAATCATTCCATCCAATACATGATTTTCAAGAGAAATCCGTAGAGCAAATAGAGGAAGACTTGAGAACATGGTTTCCTGAAAGCAATAAACTGACTGACTTTAATATATTCTTTCAAAAAATTGCGAATTTAGTAAAAAAGCAAAATTTAACACTCTCGCCTATAGAGATAGTGATGATATCAGATGGGATACCGGACATCGCTGAAGAGGGCGTAAAAGAAATTGAAGACCGCATAAAAAGAATTGATATAGCTTCTATGCAATACCTTGCCCGAAGCATTACTGTCCGTCTGCTTTATCCAAATCCGACAATCGCCGGCCACTGGGATAAACTTATTAATTGGAAAAGAGTAAGAATCTGGACCCAGGACACGGAAGTTATGAACGGCTGGCAGAACCAACTGGAAAAAGATGTGCCTGTAGAAAAACAATTAAAACTGTTTCAGTGGATTAAAGATAATGTGGATTTCCCGGTGCGGGTTCGCAGGTTTTAATTAAATTCCGAAATCGTAATTTTAAGATTTAAATATCAATTATCTTACCCGGGTTAAGAATATTGTTTGGATCAAATGATTTCTTAATCTTCTTAAAAAGTTCAATTTGGACATCCCCTAAAACATCAGGAAGATATTCTTTCTTTATAATACCGATACCGTGCTCTCCTGAGATTATCCCGCCTCTTTTACCGGCATCTGCATGAAGCGCTTTGCGGACTATAGGGTATTTTTTCTGCCATTCTTCTCTGGGCATCTCCTCCCATTGCCCATCTCTAAACCAGGCACGCATAATATGCGTATGAACGTTCCCGTCCAGAGCATGGCCGAATGTTGGCAGCCATATACCGTTTTGCTTGGAGATTTCATGTATTTCTTTTACATGATGCGGAATTTCGGAAGGAGGAAGCGTTATATCAAGCACCTCAATAATATACTTCTTCATAGTTTCGTAAATCTGACTTCTAAAATCTAAAATCTCTTTCTGATCCTTACTCTGCTGAGCAATAAAGATATCATTATTCTTGTTATCAACACAAAACTCACTGATAGCCTCAGCCTGCCTCATTACATCATCTTCGCTTGAACCATCTATTATAATCATTAAATAGGCAGCTCCCGTTTTACATGGCCATTTCCTTTGTAAAAAGTTCTCGGCTGCTTCAATAGTATCCCGCTCTATAAACTCAACCGCCATAGGAATAATCTTGCCGCCTAAAATCCTCGGCACCGTATCAATCGCTTTTTCAAGATTATCAAAAGGAGCAATTAATGTAACCATGGAATTCGGCGGCGGAAGGAGATGAATAATTGCTTTGGTGATAATCCCCAATGTCCCTTCAGATCCTATCAAAAGATGTAAAAGATTGTAACCGGTTGAGTTTTTCAATAATTTACCGCCCAATGTCACAATATCACCCTGAGGAAGCACCACCTCTAATCCCTTTATAAAATTTCGCACCACGCCGTACTTAACCGTACGCGCCCCTCCAGCGTTAGTGGCTATAACACCGCCAATCATCGCTGATTCATCGCCGGGATGGGGTGGAAAAAAGAAGCCTTTGGTCTCAATTTCTTTATAAAAATCCATAAGTCTTACCCCGGCTTCAGCAACAGCAAAATAATTTTTCTCATCCAGTTCCACTATTCTATTCATTTTTTCAAGGCTTAAAACGATCCCGCCTTTTGCAGGAACACAGCCCCCGCACAAACCGGTCCCGCCCCCTCGAGGGGTAACGTAAAAAGACTCCCTGTTTGCAAGCCTGAGTATCTTAGAAACCTGCAATGCATTCCTGGGCATAACCGCAACATCTGGCATATGGGAAATATTCGGCAAGGGAAATTCATCATGAGCGTAATCAAACAAATCCCGTTCATTATGAATTATGTTATCCTCGCCGACTATTTTTTCCAGCAGTTCAATTAATCTTTTTTCCATAAAACAATACCTGCATGACTATAATCAATTAAGTTACCTTATCGCCCAATTGCAGAAACTACGGTCGTTTGACATAATTTAACAACCGATTCCGACAGTTTTTCGAACTAAATCCTTTTTAATTTTAACACTGCTTATGCCTCGAACTGAGTTGCAAAGATAAATTTTATCCGCATCTTCCAGATCTTCAATGAATAGTACTTTTTCTTTAATTTTATATTTCTTTATGTAACATTCCCTGTAAATACCTGCCAGCAAACCGCTGTTGACCGGAGGTGTATAGAATTTGCCATCCGCCTCAATTATTATATTGTTAAAGGTACCTTCTGTAAATTCCCCTCTCTCATTCATAAAGATAATATCATAATATCCGAGCGGTGAATATTTCTTATATTCTTTGTTATATAATGCGCGTTCTGTTGTTTTATGAAATAAAAATATATCCGAACTATTTACCCTGATATTCGAGATAATAACATCTCTTCTATCAACATCTTCAGTTTTTTTCTCTTTTTCAACATTTATATCACCGTTTTTACTTAATAATAATCTGATTTTAAGTTCGATTCTTTTTTTGCAACACTCAACCGCCGAATGAAGTTTTGTTTTTATCAATTTTTCATTAAAATTAAAATCAAAATATTCGGCAGAATTTCTCAGTCGTTTTAAGTGCTCTTCCAAAAAAATAAATTCATCTTTCCAAAGAATGGTTTCAATAAGACGAAACTTAGGATTTTCATTAGTTAGAAACTTGCTTTTTAATAAACATTCCTCATATTCGTTTTTTACATTTGATTCAAATAATACGCCGCTGCCGATACCCATTTCCGCTTTGCTTCCTTCAACTACGACCGTTCTTATAGGCACATTAAATACAGCCGAATTGTTTGGGGATATTAAGCCAATAGCGCCGCAATACACGCCGCGCGGCTCATTCTCTAACTCCTTTATTATTTCCATGCTCCTTAGTTTTGGCGC
>JBDROU010000035.1:0-2274 GCA_043809745.1 bacterium | reverse complement strand
ATTCCCAAAGTATGGTCTGAATATCCTACAGCGAGGTTAAAAGTATCTTTAATTGTTATCATGGCTTTCAAATTCACAGCTTTGTAATCACAAGGATAATTTGTAGTACAATGTAATAAAGTTAATCCAGAAAATCTTTTATCTTTAGGCTCAAAAAAAACACCTCGGATCGCATCGACAGCACTCTTCACTTCTTCAAGCGTACTCATTCCGGTAGATAAAATAATAGGTTTGTTTTTTTTTGCGATATATTGTAATAAAGGAATATTGGTTATTTCACCTGAAGCTATTTTATACAAAGGGACTAAATCCATAAGAAAATCAACGCTTTCGTAATCAAACGGAGTTGATAAGAAAATAATATTTCTTTCATCTGAATATTTTTTTAATTTAGAGAAATCTTCATAACTTAATTCCAGTTTTTTAAGCATCTCAGATTGGTTTTTAACACGAAGCTTACTTTTAATCTGGTATCTCGCTAAAGAGGCAAAGCGAGAAACCAATTGTTCTGCCTTAAAAGTCTGGAATTTTATTGCATCAACGCCAGCCTCATATGCAGCATCAACCATTTTCATGGCAAGTTCTAAGCTGCCATTATGATTTACTCCTGCTTCGGCTATAATAAAAACTTTGTGCATCCCTATTTTACTTTTCTATTTGGATTATATTCAAATCTAAAGTCAAACATATCTATATAAGCACCAGGCATATTAGGATATAAAGTAGCTCTTATTCTTTTTTCTATCTCCTGTTTTATCATATCGTTATCTATTTTACACAACTCTTCTAATTCTTTACGTGTATAAGGTTTCCTTTTCCATGCTTCGCTACATTCAGGAAGTTTGTTATCTTTCAAAATAAAATTCATAACTTCAAAAAATAAAGAAAGCATACATTCATAGCTTTTTATGCTCAAACTGTATACGGATTCGGATTCCAATAACGCGAATCTTTTAACCGCTATTATTCTCCCATCATCGACTTTTTCGTTCATTAAATGAGCAGTAACACCATAAAACATTTCCTTATTGTATATAGCAAAATTAAAACAGCCTATGCCTGGATATCTCGGTGGGCCAGGGTGAAAATTTATATTCCACAGTCTTGTTTTATTGAGGACATTATCTGGAATTATCCAAGGAGATAAATAAGAAATTAATATATCAGGGCAACCCTTCAGAGCATCTTTCGGGAATTTATCTCCCCGTTTTCCTTGGCAGACAACAAGTTCTCTAAAATGGGTATGCAAGTATTCGACTACCTCTCTTGCGGTAGGTTTATCTTTTTTAATAAACAGTATAGCCTTCAATTTAAATAACCTCTCTTAATATTTTACAAACACCATATATATCATCTTCTGAATTCAATACAGAGCTCGGCAAACACAATCCCATGTTATAAATATGATAAGAATTTTTATAATCAGTATGTTTATATCTTTTGTAAGGAGGAAATTCCACTATTGGTATAAAAATTCTTCGCGTAGGGATTCCTTTGGTGCGCAGTGCATTCTTTATATCCTCAATTTCCCTATCGACATCAATAAGGATGCACGACAACCAAAAAGAACTTTCTGCTCCTGGATATTCTTCCTGAAACTTAATGTAATCAAGCTTGCCTAATTCTTCTCTATAAATGCGGTTAAATCTTCTCTTTTTAGATACAAATTCCTCCAATCGTCCAATCTGGGCAAGGCCTAATGCAGCTTCGAGATTAGTCATCCTGTAATTAAATCCGATTTCTGGATGATAATATCCTTTGGATTCTTCCCGCGCCTGGTTAACTAAAAATTTTATATGGTTCAAACGCTTTTCCACTGTTCCTACTACCATCCCGCCGCCGCCAGTTGTTATTGTTTTATTACCATTGAAGCTAAAACATCCAAAATCTCCAAAAGTTCCTGTATAAGTACCATTGTATGTAGCGCCGAGACTCTGTGTTGCATCTTCTATGACAAAAAGATTATTACTTTTCGCAATACACATAATTTCATCCATATAGCAGGGGTTGCCATAAAGATGGACTGGCATTATTGCTTTCGTTTTTTTAGTTAGGGCTTTTTCTATTTTTGAAGTATCTATATTCCATGTATGACTGTTTACATCTACAAAAACAGGTTTTGCACCTACATATTTAACTGGATTAACTGTTGCGATAAATGTTGAAACAGGAACAATGACTTCATCGCCTGGGCCCACGCCTAATTCATGCAATGCAATATGAAGCGCGGCAGTTCCACTCTGTGTTGAAACAGCTTCTTTGGCTCCTGTATAT
>JBDROU010000034.1:0-7924 GCA_043809745.1 bacterium | reverse complement strand
GTTTATTATTAAAGATTTGAAAGGCTTTTTTCAAAGCTTTCCCTCCTCTGGGATAAGCTTCAGATAATTCTTTTATGGAGGTGCAACCGTTGGTAAGATTACACCTTCCTCCACCTGATATTTTAACCCTGGCCAGGAGCTCTTTTGATTTTTCAAAAATGACAACTTTGGCACCCGGATAATTTTCCTTTGCTGTAATTGCCGAAAAGAAACCAGCCGCTCCCCCTCCAACTACTGCAATTTCCATGTTAATACCTCATAACATGTATCAAACCGCTTAATCTTTGTAAAAGTTCAGTCAATGGTGTAGTCATTCCCATGAAAATGGGAATCTATAGATTCCTGCTTTCGCAGGAATGACATACTGAACGAAGAATGACACCGTTCACCGACCTTTTACTAATCTTTGTTTATCCAGATAACATCTGAAATCAGCAGCTTTTTATGCCGGTTTAGCTGTGGAAAAAGTCCGCTGGATTAAGTTGTTTGATTGTTTTATTTTGAATTAATTCTTATTTGCTGATACTTGTACTCTTACAAAATGTAAGTCCGTTGGTGTTTTCTTTAAGAAAGGTTCCGGGTCAATATCTAACCCTTGTTTCTGAGCAAGAGGATAAAATCTATTATATGCTTCTTCATCAAAGCAATACGCTGCACCTAAATTAACTCCAGCCATAATTTCTCCAAATCTAGTTTTTTTAATGGTATATTCAGGGACTTCCTGGCTATTCATTTTAGAAATATATTCTCTCATTTTTTGTTCAGATCCTGCAATAATACAGGCATCCCCATCACAAAATACCAGTGTTTTTGAAAAATATGAAAAATAACCTATAACTTTACTCTCCAACATTTGATTCCTCCATAGTAAATATTTATTAATCTAACGATTGAGCTAATCTACGGAGTTTACGCCGTAAGCTTCAGCTATTTATCAGGTAAATAGCTTCACTCCGCAATCGTCTAAGTAAAAATGGTATTAGGTTTCTTTTTATGTCAACCATTCCAACTCCTCGTAAGGTTTCAGTAAACCACCGTGTGTCATTCCGTGCTTGACACGGAATCTATATTTATAATAGATTCCCGTTTACACGGGAATGACACGGGGAATGACTGAATACTTACAACTCCTCTACCTACCTAAACTTATTACTTAAACCTTTAATAAAATGCTCATATAAAGTGAAATCTCCTTTTGAAACCCTAAAAACTATTTCTACCAACAGATCAATTTGCGGTCTATGTTCTAATCCAAGACCATATTTGGATAGTACTCCATCGATGTTATAAACTTGTTTGATAATTTCATTAAAACGGTCTTGATCAAACTGTCCGGAAGTTTTTGCATTAATAATCATCAACATCTTGTGAAAATTTTTTTGTTGCTCTTCTTCAGAAGAAGAAATTATGGAAGATACATAATCAGAAACTTTCACATCAACATCAGACTCACAAGCCGGACAATCAATGGCTGGAGGCAAATACTCATATGTAATTTTACCGGTCATCATCCCGGTAGATTTCCCTAAAGGTGATAAACGACAAATAGCAGGTTTATCCTCCATCAATATACAGCCCAACGCATCCTTGCCGGACCAGTGTGGTAACTCTTTTTTGTGGTATGAATATACTTCGTGAATTGGACGTAAAAAAGGACAAATACTACCCTTTGCATCTTCCGGCCGGGTATTTAAGTCAACACCTAAAGGTAAATATCTTATGTATGGCAGATACATCCTGTATTCTTCGTTATAAAACAACTCTAGTAACGGGGGCTTGCGATCGAATAGATCGATAGTCGAGTGAATTCCTAAAACTTTCGCACCACTCGCTGATAAAATATCAAATATATCGATCATGCTTATCATAAGGTAATTTTTATTTTTGCAACAAGTTCCTGTACACCCTTTTAAACATGCCTGATGATCGAATTTAAAAGTTTCATGATAATCTACAGGAATACCTCTTATTTGCTGCTCAACTGAAGGCATTACCCAATAACCATTATCGTCTAATAAATCTGTAGGAAACTCTTTATCTATTTCAGAAATCGATTTCATAAAATTAGAATCATTTTCAATGATGTCTACAAACTCTCCTAATCCATCTTTCCTTAGTGCTTCAATTAATTCAGAATACGGCAGATGTCCATACTTTGCTAACAACATTTCTAATATCTTTTGATACATATCACAATATCCTTTTCTAATACAGACTTCCTGAGTAACTATTCATTGAAGTACGTCATCTCTGGCATCATTGCGAGGACGAAGTCCGTGGCAATCTCAATAAGATTCCTTCGTTTCACTCGGAATGACAACGGTATTTACTGAATATTTACTAATAATTTATTCAAGTTCAGCTGCAAAATCGCACAGCGATTTTGTCGGCTGAAGCGTGATGTTAGACCAATTATACTGATAGCAATGGATAAGTAAAGAAAAGCAAGGATAAGCTGTCTTTTTCTTACATAACAAAAACACACAATAAAGCTTAAACAAAATACTATTTGAAATAACCAACAATAAATTTTAAGTAGGCATCGTTTGATACATCTCGTTTAATAAAGGTTTCAACTGAATTCATAACCTGTTTTAAGGCATTAGTTAATATTCTTTTCGGGTATTTAAATTTCAGGTTGAACGAATTTATTTGATTTAATAATTCCTGGTGTATTTTTTCCGCTTTTGGTTTCAAATATTCCAGACGGTAGAGTCTGTTTTCTTCATTGCAGATTAATTCATTTAATACATTACTGACTATCCCGTCTGTCAAATCGGTATTTCTTTGAAAAGTCTGAACAATAGCAAGTTCTATATAATAAAGGAGCAGCATGTAATCTTCTTCCAGTTCTGTTGAAATTAATCTTTGATGCTGCTCTAACTCGGAACTGTCTATTATTGAAACTTTTTTAAGCAAAGACTCAATAATGGGAAAAATATTATTGTAATTATATAGCTCCTGGTATCTCAGGGTATAGTTAGATATAAGTTTTTTTTGAGAAAAATCGCTATTTTCTTTTTGTTCATAATACTCGGCTTCCACCTTATCTTCTTTTCTTCGAAATTTCACAAGCACCAGTGACTTATTCTCATAAATGAATAATGGGAGATATGAATCAAAAGCTGAGCTGAAATGAGTAAAAGAATTTTTTTTAACTTCAAGTTCTTTCCTGATAGCGGATCCAATCTCGGCTGAGATAAGATATAAATGCTTAGAATTAGTTGTAAATACTTCATTATCATTAAGAATATTCTTATAGCGATTAGGTTCCTTAAAACATCTTATAAATTCCTTGAGGGAAGGATCAATTATCCATCCTTTATCAGTATCACCTTTCTTGAATATGATCAGACAAATATGGTTGCAATATAACGAATTGAAGAACCTGGATTCATAAACTCCGCTGGCATAATATATATCATAATCATCACAGAATTTTTTGGCTACTATAATCAGATTAGAGAGATATTTATTAGTTATACCTCGACTTTTGCAGTAAGTATTGATTTATAAGTAGCCTTGCAAAAGGAAAAACCATATCCACCACCCACCTGCCACAAAAAAAGGTAAGACTTTTGTAGTTGTAAGAGATTAATACTTCCACTCTCACTCCTTAAACCCGAAAAACATTGAATCTGAAAAAAATAAAGTAAAAAAAGTTATGCCATAATTTGACAATAAAAAATTCTTTTGTATAATCTGATAGTATAAATAATATCATAATAAGAGAGGTAATATGCCAAAAACATTAAAAGTATTAGAACGAGCAAAAAAAGAATTGTTCAGAAAGGTCTCCAGCACCAATGAAATTATTAAAGGCTCTCTTGTAATAATGAGCAGGGTATGCGGACATCCCAATTGCAAATGTGTCCGGGGTGAAAAACATGTATCTCTCTACCTGTCCCAATTTGCAAATGGCAAACCCAGAATGTTATACATACCAAAAGCTATAGAAAAGCAGATAAAAAATGCTGTGGGGAATTACAAGGAAATGATTAAATGCATAAACGAATTGTCCGAAATAAACATAGAGATAATAAAAAAGCAGATATAAAATCTGGCTGTACCAAACAACTTTGTATTATCAGAGGGAAAAATGTCAAAAGCAAAAGATAAAGGTCGGAAGGAAAAGAGAGGAAAGGAAATATCCAGTAACCATATGGAGGTGATATTATGATTCCTTTAGTTGAGATTCCAGAGATTGTGCGGCACTATGAATCGTTTTTTGTGTCTGTCTTTTCTCCAGAAGCTTTTGAGCAGTTTAAACGTTATATCAGTGGATTGCTCGTCTCAGAAAACAAAACGGTGGAAGGGATTAACCAGCTCTTCGTGATTGATGTGCGTAATCAGAGCAGTTTGAATCGATTTCTGACGGAAAGTCCGTTCTCTCCGGAGAAGTTAAACCGTGCCCGCCTGAACATGCTCAGCAGTCAGCCTGCTACACGGCTGAAACCAATGGGAGTGTTGAGTCTGGATGACACGTTGTTGGAACATGTGGGTGAGGATTTCGATAAGATTGCCTACTTGTGGGACCACACCAAGAAGCACTATGTATATGCCCACAACCTGGTCAATCTTCACTACAGTGACGACGAGACCGACTTCCCGGTAAATTTCCGCTTATGGGAGCCTGCGGAGACAGAGGTACTGGAGGCAGGTTTTAAGGCCGCGGGCATACCTATCCGTGCAGATAAATACCTCCTAAAAGAGAACGCTCCCAAAAAGTGGCGCAGTTACCTGGTTCATCTGTGGGCACGTTATCAGAAAAACCCTGAAATACAAAAACTATATCAATCCAAGTTACTCCTCGCTCAAGACCTACTTACCCAGGTCTATGCCGAACATAAATATCTTAATCTGGCTATCACTTTCGACAACTGGTATACACAACCCTCCCTTTGCACATTTTTGCATAAGACCTTAAAAGTTCCATATGTGGGGACCTTAGCTGGTGCTGACAAAATTATCCTTGCCTCAGGAGAAAAACGCTTAGATGAATTTGCTCTCCACCTTAAACGAGAACATCAAGAAGCTGTCGAGAAAAGAGGCACGCCGGTCTTTCAAAAAATCACGATTCCCTACAAAGGAGAAAAGGAAACCTACTATAGTTACTGTAGAACTCATCGTATCAAAAACTTTGGAAAGCAACGACTGGTAATCAACCATCGTGAAGCAGACCTTTCGGATGCCGGAATCTTTTTCATCTCCAACAAACTGAACTGGAGTTCAGTAGGAATTACACGCATCCGTCGCCACCGCTGGCCCGTTGAAGTCTTTCACGAAGAGGGCAAAGATGAAGGGCTCGATCAGTACCAGGTACGTGACTTTGGGGCGATAAATAAACATATCGCACTGGTCGCCGTCACCTATAGCCTGCTGAAAGTAGCCCAACACGATAAAGCCCTTATTCACAAACTCCAACGCACTGTCAAGGATACTCTTGCTGGCTCGCTGGGATATTGGCGTCGGAACACACAGGCTCAGGCTTTATGGGCCTTAGCCACATTTATCGCTACCGGCATTTCCCAAGGAGAACCACTCAGTAAAGTAATGGCACCTTTACTTACTGCATTTTCCCAATAGGTTCATCTGCCTTCGCGAAGCAGTGCAGAAGCTTGGCCGATACACTATGGCTAAGTGAGACGGGAGAACTCTGCCTGCTGTCTTGCCACTTCCCCTCAAAATAGATAAATCCAACAGCTAATAACCAATTTTCAGGTTATTTGGGACACTGCAAAAGTCGAGTTATAAAACAAGGTGAAGGAATCTCGGTAGAATTCAAGGAGTGCAAAAGCAGTCTCAGTAAAGATGTCTTTGAAACTATTTGCTCATTTTTAAATAGATCTGGCGGAGAACTTTTTCTTGGTGTCAATGATAATGGGGAAATAACCGGAATAGATAAAAATTATATAATACAAATAAAAAAAGATTTTATAACGACTGTTAATAATTCACAAAAAATCAAACCTGCATTTTATCTAACCATAGAAGAAATAGAGATTAACGGGAAAACTATTTTATATATCTATGTACCTGAAAGCTCGCAGGTTCATAAGTGCGTTGGGAAAATATATGACCGCAACGAAGATGGTGACTTAGATATTACTGACAATTCCAATCTTGTTACAGCACTCTATTTACGAAAACAAACTACTTATTCCGAAAATAAAGTTTATCCTTTTGTAACTATAAATGATTTAAGAAAGGACCTGATTGCTAGAGCCAGAAAGTTGGCTGGAAATCAAAAGCCGGATCATCCCTGGATAGAAATGAACGATTTCGAACTATTGAAAAGCGCGCAACTATATTTGAAGGACTATCAGAATGGGGAAAAAGGTTTTACGCTGGCTTCTGTTCTTCTACTTGGTAAAGATGCAGTAATTTTATCAATTCTGCCGCATTTCCGTACAGACGCAATATTACGAATAGAGAATTTAGACAGATATGACGATCGGGATGATATACGGACCAATCTTATTGAAAGTTATGACAGAATAATGGCTTTTACGGCAAAACACTTGTCGGATAAGTTTTATTTAGAAAATGGTCAGCGTATAAATCTAAGAGACCATATATTTAGAGAAGTTGCAGGAAATATTCTTATTCACAGAGAATACTTAAATCCTTTCCCTGCCAAATTTATTATTGAAAAAAACAGGGTATATACGGAAAACAGCAATAAACCGCATGGACACGGGTTGATAGACCCGGCTAATTTTTCTCCTTTTCCAAAGAATCCGGTAATAGCACATTTTTTTAAGGAAATAGGACGTGCGGATGAACTCGGCTCAGGTGTTAAAAACCTTTTTAAGTATAGCAAAGATTATTCCGGAGCAAATCCTCAATTGATTGAAGGGGATATTTTTAAAATGATTATTCCTTTAGCCGAGCAAGTTCCTCCGCAAGCCACCATGCAAGTTCCTTTGCAAGCCACCATGCAAGTTCCTCCGCAAGCCACCATGCAAGATGAACGTATAAAAAAAATATTAATTTTCTGTAACAAACCGCGGACCAGAGAAGAAATTCAAAATTTTATTGAAATTCAAAATAGAGATTACTTTAGAAAAAGGATATTGAATCCTTTAATTGAAAAAGGATTGCTTTCGCCAACAATACCAAATAAGCCAAACAGCCCAAAACAAAAATATTATTCAAAACGAAATGTGGGTGTGTCTTGATATTTTACAAATTGAATTTTTGAATAATATATGAGCAGTATATCCGATGAGTATTTATGTATTGTTAATTAATTACAGGACTTTCGGACGCAAAATAACAATAAGGTGGGTGAATACCGAAGGATAATAATAAAAAAGCACGATAGATGAAAAGCGAATTATGAAAAGTCAAAAATAATTTGACAGAAATATTCTGTTGTGTATAATTATTACACAATGGAAAAAGGTTTTACTGATACACAAAAGGAGCAAGTAAAAAAGGCTGGAGAGAAACAAAAAATAGTTCTACGGCTTTTACAGGGAGAAAAACTGAAAGAAGTCCTGAAAAGTGTAGGCAAAGAATTATCATATTGTGCCGAAACCTGGAGCAGAATAAAAAAGAAATATCAAAAGAAAGGATTTTTAGGATTAATAGATAGTAGAGGCAGGGAGGGTGGCTATAAAGTAAAAGATGAGATGATAAATTATATAAAGAGAGAAAAAGAGGATAATCCGGATATCACAGGGGAAGAGATAAAGGAAAGGATAAAAACCCGGTCAGGAGAAACAGTAACAAGACGGTGGATACAGAGTATACTTCAGAGATTAAAATTAAACAATCTGCGGGGTAGACCGAAGAAAGAAAATCACTATGATGCAGCAAAAGGGCAGCCCGTAGACCATGCTGGGTGTTGGTTTTTGAAAGGAGCAGACTATAATATGGCAGGGACTAAGACGATAACAAAAATCATTGAGCAAAAAAG
>JBDROU010000033.1:0-84076 GCA_043809745.1 bacterium | reverse complement strand
CGTTCCACCTGCGAGAGCACGCTCGATGCGCTCTTCGAACTGTTCAACATCAGCGATTTGCTCTTTATATATTCGTGCGTTCCCGCTTTCTCCCTCGGATAACTCGCGCGCCGCTTCGCGATAATCTCTTTTCCCTCTTTCTCGCGCCGCTCCAAGTCTTCCACGTGCTGCCTCGTCGCCTGCGAGAGTGTCTCTAATTCCTGCAGCTGCTTCGCTCTTTCCGGCTCGAGATCCTCTAATGCTTTCAGCTGCTTCGATCTTTCCTTGGATCTTTGCTTTAAGTCCTTCAAGCTCTCCCTGATCGCTTGATCTTGGCTCCATAAGTGTTTCTCTTGTTGCTTTAAGTCCTTCTCTTGTTGTTTTAAGTCCTTCAAGCTCTCGATGACTTCTTGATTTTGCTGCTCTAAATCCTTCAAGTTTTTCTGATTCTTCTTGTGAAGCTTTTCGAATTCTTTTGTAAGTTCTTCGTCCGACATCTGTGAGTAATCCTTTGTCACGCTGCTCCTCCAATCTTTTTATAATTCCATCATATTGATTGATTGTTCCTTCTACTGTGGCTATCTTATCATCAATGTTCTTTGTATTTGTTTCAAGTTTGGTTATTCTGTTGTCATACTTCTTGATACTACTTTCTTGCTGACTTATCTCCTTATCACTTTGCATAATCCGTTCATTAGTTTGTCTAACTTTCTCTAAATCAGTTAATATATCTCTATCTATTTTGTTAAGCTGTATTGTATCGTCTGCTATACTCTTGGCAAGCTCCGCTTCTTTTACTTTTGCAGTATTAATCTTTTTTGCCAGCATGCTCTCTTCTTGCGCTGACTTTACGTAACGCTCTTTATAGGTATTGGCAGCAAACTCCTCAATCTTGGCGATCTCAGGAGCATAACCTTTATTCTGCATCAGTCCCTCTGTCAGATCCTGCATTACAACAACACCCTCAACTACGCCACCTTCTGCTTGTGTAATCTTCCGCCAGCCTCCCTTAGCGTATATCCTTACAAGCCCGGGTTCCCCCTGTACTTTAAGATCGATAAAAGAGTTATTTTCGCTTGAAACCCTTTTAAACTGTTCTATCTTGCTGGCATGAACATAATCCTGACGCATCTTACCATTTATATCACCCATCCGACTGCGGGGCATTGCTAAGATAAGACCCATGCCTACTATGTGTGAGAAACCATCTGGGAAACCAATGATATGAAAGAATCGCTCTACACCTAACGGTACACCTATGATTAATCCCATATGCTGTAAAGGGTGTTTCTCGGCATATTTAGCTAACTTTACCATAATCACACTAAATATATTGCTGCCGGAGTAAACTATTGCCGGAGCCTGCGCAACATAAAAGAACATTCCCAACCGAGCACCTCTATTAAAACCACTAAGAAACCGCCCGGTTTGCTGCTTAATAAAACCTTTTATACCACCATCCTGAAGCATCTGCAGATTGCCACCCGGATTAAACACAAAATCAAATCCCCGCTCAATAGCACTAAACATGACTCCCTGCTGACTATAATTGCGCATAAAAACAACAGCATCCTCACTCATAAGCAATGACTGTTTACCAATATTTTGCATCCAGGATAATCCTCGTTCTTTAAAAAGTAAAGGAGCTTTATCTATACTACCAGCAAGATTCAGCTTACTGAATCCTGCGAATGAGCCTAAAATTTTACTCAATGACAGGTAATGTAAACCGCCTCTCAACATATGTTCCGTAAAGTCACGCGCGCTAAAAGCATCACCATATTGAAGCTTTGCTCCAAAGGCTTCTATAGCCCCACTCCCTAAAGCACCGGTTATATGCATAATCTTGCTTGCACTACTCCTTCCGGCAACACCGAAAAAGGTACGCATAGCCCGCCCGGTTAATTGCGCCCCTTCAACACTTCGTAACGCACTTTGCAGCACAAGACTCGCACCGGCTGTTCCTATTACCAATGCAGTATCAAATGCAAAGCGTTCAGCAACATTTACCGCCTGATCAAATGCGGTAAGCGACTCAAGGCTTTCCTTCAGCCTGAAAGCTGCATTTTCCACAAACTGCTCACCCAATGTATTACCAAGTTTAGCTATAAAAGCATCATCAAATATCTTGTCATACGCATCCAAACTTGCATATGCTTCTTCCTGTAAGCTAAGTTTAGAATCTATAAATCCGAGCATACAACTCTCAATTGTTTCTGAACTCTTTTTTCCTGTAATCAAACTGCGTACCGCATTAAAATTCCATTCCAACGCACCAACCGGATTTGCATGTGTTGCAATTTCAACAACATTACGGGCAGTCCCGCTCCAGGGCAGCAGTCTTTCAGTTTTTTCCTTCAGATCATTAACATATGCTTGCTTCCTTATTATAAGACCTTTTATTGAATTAAGCACTTTTTTCTCTTGCAAGCTTTTCTTATGTTCTGCCATAAACATTAGCTTTATATAATTTTTGCGCGTATCCTTAAGCAGCTTATTACTGTCTTGGGTATATTTTGCAAGCTCTACTAAAGCCCTCGTTATATCAGCACTCGACCGAATCGTCAGCTCCTTGCAGAACTCATAGATAACCTCACCCCGGTCGGCAAAATGCTGTTGCACCTGGTTGTCAGAAAAATATGCTAATCCTTTTTTGAAGTGCTCAACAAACTGTTCAGGCAGGTTTTCTTCTCCAAGCACTCCATTTCCATAAACTTCAACATGATCAGCCATAACTAATCCATCAACAAGTCTAAAGAGCTCACCGATAGCCTGTGCTACCAATAAACTTTTATAGAAATCACCAGCCGCTGAATCATTAAACACATCACTGTACAATGAATCTATTGTGTTGTTGGATAAGAGCCTATTTTGTTTAATGGAATCACCTATAGCAGCAAACAGCTTTGCTTTTTCATTAGAAACCAGACCCTCATGCCCGATTAACTCCATTAATTTTTCTTCTAAACTATCTAACTGCATAATATTTTTAATCTCATCATTTGTTATTTTCTCTATCGAAAGAAATCCCAATCCGCTGTAGAGGATATACACGCCATCTGCTTCGTTCAGCTGCTGTTCGTATATCGTTATGTTACCAATAGGTCTTAAACGCATTCCGGGTTTTAAGAGCAGCTCTGCTTCATCGATTGATTCCATCCCTGCCTTCTTATTTAAATCAACTGTTAGAGCTAAAGCAAATTTGCCCTCGCTAATACGGTAATGCTCGGAATCAAGCTGCTCAATTTTTCCTTCCGATGCATTCACGCCCGGGTTAAAAGATGTCTCTGAAGCTGCACCGCTGCCATCACCCTGTTTAGGGAGCGTAACTGTAACTGATTCATGTCCTGCAATTGTTGCCATACCGTACAGCACAGCATTATTACCTTTTATCATTAAATTTGTAAGATTAAAATCTGCAGGACCTGATGTAAAAGGAATTTTTAACTGGCCATTAGCATATATTTTGCCCGTCTTATCTGTACCGACAGTTATATTCTGGCCAAATAAATTCATCTTCTCTGTTTGATTGGGAAGGTACTCTAAGATTGGATTTAAATTATTATCATAACCCTTTATCTGCTGCTTTAACTGAGTATATTCATCAAAAAGATCTTTAATTTCCGGGTTACTAACTAAACCAAATTGTTCTTTGGTAACTATGCATGCAAATTTATTATCACCAATATGTTTAGAATGATTCGGGATTTCTGTTCCAAAAAGAGATCTGTATTCAGAAACAGTTCCTTCCCATACAATACCTACATGAATACCTTTATCAAATAACAGCATCGTGTACTGGCCCTTATCAGGTTCAAGCTCAGCTGCTTTATCTAATATCTTCGATAGATATTCGGTTAAATCCTTGAGTTCAATTAAATCTTTATCCTCATCAGAGATATTTTTAAGGAACTTAATTACTTCAGCTAACTCACTGCTGATACTCAGTTCAAAAGATTCTGCCATCAGCATACCGGTTTCGAAATCAATATTTTCTGATAAATTAACTAATTCTGATAAAAGTCCAGTGCTTGTTACAATCCGCATGAAATCTCTTAGTAACTTGAGTGTTTTTGCCGGATTTTCACGTTTCCCTATTTTTTCTGATACTTCTTTAGCAATTTTTCTCATTGATTTCTTAACTAATTTTGAATTCTTACTATTAAGTGAGCTTTGTTCTAAAGAATTTTCAACAAACTTAATTGTTTGCTCGACTAACTGCTGAGCCACGTTTACTAGCTGTTGAACATCTTTTTCGGTAATTTTATCCTTACTTAAAATATTTTCTAACTCTTTTTCTAAAGAAACATAAAATGTCTCAAATTCTCCTACCTCCTTATCTTCAGACTGCTCTTGGGCAAGGAACTGTTGTAGATCTCCCATTAATGAATGGATCTCCTCAGTTGTAGAAATTGCACAAGCTATATTGTAAATATCATAATATTTCTCCGATTGCTCATAATCCCCTTTATTATAGTTTTTCGCGCTTCTTACTATGCATTCTTTAATTAAATAATTTGAAGATTCTTTACTATCAAGCTTTGATTTGATTTTTTCGCCTAATTTCAGATTTTCTTTCTCTCCAGATTCTCTCATGCGGCTAATCTTTTTATTTAAGGTTTTACTTATAAAGAATCTTCTAAAACCCTGAGATACAGTCTTCAATTTCATTACAAGTTTCGTTTTAAGTTCATTAACAGCAGATTTAATATCCCAGCCTTCTACAGTAGTCAAAAACGCATCTAAAATTTGCTGTGTCCCATGCAAAAGACTGGAAATTCTAGCACCCTTTTCGATTTGACGATTGTAATATTCATTAACTGCTACTCTAAATGAAACTAAAAGCGTAGTTTTCCTAAGCGATCTATAAATTATTTTACTTGCTCCATCCCTATCTTTCGGAACAAATTTAAGAGCAGTATTGACGATTGACCCCAAAACAGTAGACCAAACTGTTGCTGTAGTACTGCCTGAACGCTTGTTGACAATTTTAGATACTTCTCTCAAACCAAAATACATGCCAACACTCTTACTGATAATAAAGGCTCCTTCCCAAGAAAGTAATTTTTTAAAGCCTTCTTTGAATGACTGATTAACACTTTTTTTAGCAATTTCTCCGCCGGCCGAAGCTTTTCCACTGCTGCCAGTACCTTTGGTAACACCCCCGCTGACTAACTCAACACTTGCCGCAATAAGAGAACCTCTTAAAATTTGCTCAGTTGTACCTCCTAAAGCGTATAACTCAATAGCATTGTCAAAAGCTGCTACAGCAGCCAAGGCATACGGATTGCCACCTGTAACTATACCGATAACTACTGACCTTATTATTTTTAATGCCTGCCACAAATCTGTATTGAAGAAATTCTTGCTCGAACCCGAACTTATATTTTGAGAGTCCCGATAAATCGCTTCCGTATCGGTTCTGGCCAGGTTGCCTGATTCATCATATGTATAATTGTATTTTTTACTGCTTGAGAAAGTTGCACCGAATTCCCTGGTATTTAGGTTTCCGTCCGATTCAACATTTGCTGAGATCTTGTTTCCTTTAGAATCATAAACTATATCCGTTTCATGAGTTTTATTATAGTTACCTGTTACTCTTTGACTACTCTCACCTGTACTTTCTGATACCCTGCCCAAGAAATCATAGCTCATACTGGTTTCTTTATCTTCAGTAGTTCTATCAAAAACAGTATATGTTTCCGTTTTCTTCCGCTTGTACCATTTTTCCCTTACTTTTCTAGATTCCGTACGTTCCCTAAACTGGGAATCGGTTGAGTCGTAACTTAATACCTGGCCCAACTGGTTATATTGGTAATTATAGGCTGTGTAATTAAGTAAGATACCTCTGTTCCCCTGAGTATCATGATTGCCATTACCTTGAGCGTTTACTTCCAGATTGGAAATCCTTCCGCTTGAATCATAGTTGTATGAAACATCCACTGAAGCTGATCCACTATTCCAGCTGTTATCAAGACCTGTAATACCGCTCTCATGATTTTCCCAACCTCTTGATTCTGAGAAATTAAGTATTCTACCGTAAGCATCGTATTGAGTAAAATGCCGCTGAACAGAGTAGTTTTCGCCTGTTTCTTTATAAGTATCTAGATTCCCCTGAATATCATATTTCATATCCGTTTTTGAATATCTTTGTTTTCTATCCTTTGCAGAGTTGTCATTTAATATCTCAACAATTTGACCGGTAATTTGGTTGTTGCTGTTAAACGAAGTATTAGTTATATTCATTGTATAGCTGTGGAGGAGACCTGCTCCAAGTTCTACTACATCGGCGCTTGAGCCAACTATGTTACCATGAGAATCATACTCCGTAGAATTGGTCAACTCATATATGGTTTTATCTGCAGCTGATAATTCGTTTCTTATATTCAGTGATTTATTTATATAGCCTGCTTCATTAAAATCCAAAGTAAATTTTTTGCTCGAGGAAAGTATATCCAGACTTATTGAATCTTTTGTAAATTCTTCTGTGTAAAGCGATCTGCCAAAATAATCTGTATCGGTTGTCTGCTCAATCCTTCTGCCCGGTGCTTGAGTATCATCATAAATTGCCGTGTAAATTTTATTTGCCTGGTTTAGTGAACTATATGAGCTATAAACTGTGTTTAACTTATAACTATGTTCTAAACCGGTACCAAGTTCTGTAATGTCTGAGTGAGTCTCTTTAATCCTGCCTTGCGAGTCCCTTGTGATGCTTATATCTTCATACTTTAGTTTTCCTAACTGCAAAACTGTGTTATCACCTGATTTCTTCAAAATATAGTTAGTTTTTTCAGTGGAATCTGCAAATACTTTTGTTGCATTTAATAAATCTGATGCATTTTTATAATCAGAGAATTTTGTGTCTTTATAGAAAAATGATTCATTGTACTGAGAGATAGTTTTGCTGCCTACAAGCCTGGTAAGTTTTGACTTTATTTGCTTAATATTGCTACTGTCTGAATACTTAGGCAGCAATAAATCCAGCTTAGAAACTGCAGAAGACAAATTTTGAATATTTTCTACTATTACAACTTCATTAGCAAGATCCATCAAGGCTTTTATTTCGGCATATTGCTTTTTGGGTAAAGTTTTAGCAATTTCTGTAAATATTTTCTGCATCACATTGCTTGCTTCTTTTGAAAAAACACCATCCGTTTTAGCCAGACAGTATGAATATAAAGCTTTAGCTTCTATATCATCTCCTTTTATTAGAATATAATTTTTTATATTCCCCAAAGCTAATGAAAAGTCTTCACTCTTAAACTGGCTTAATGCTAATTTTTTAAGTACTTTATAATTCCCTGGTTCGTTATCTAATGCTTTTTTGAAATAAGAGTCTGCCGACACATACCAACCAATTTTATAATACATATCACCGAGAACTTCGTTTCTCTTTGGAAAAGGCAGCCGATTGATCATATTCTCGATTACATGTATTTGATCCCTTAGTTCATATGGTTTTAAGTTATTAATCTTTATATTTACTGTTTGAAATATGAGATTATTAACTAACTCTACATTAAACTTAGTGTCTTCTAGCAGATCTATATTGCTAAGAGCAGCCATATAGTAGTTTTGAGCTTTAAAGGAATTCCCGGTAAGTTCTTTGATTCTACCAAGTAAAATGTTGGAAGCAAAGCTAAATTGATCGAAGTTGTATTTATCAGGTATAATTTTTCGGACTTGAGCAAAACTGTCTAGAAATCTATCATTTTGCAAATAGTTGCTTTTATTTTTAATAACCTCGAGCATATTTTGGGCTGCCTCTTCAGCAGCTGTAAAATCTTTCGCCAGAAATGCTGCAACAGCTATTCTGGACATAGCGGTTAAAGCATATTTACTATCCTTCATATTCATGTTTTTATTCATTAGCTGTAATGCATCCTGATATAATTTTAATGCATTTCTGAAATCTCCTTTACTGAGTTTAGCATCACCTTCCTCTATGATATAAAACGATTGTATATTAGAATTCATATAAATGTTTGTACCCGTTTTTTCCGAGTCTTGATCTTCATATGAGAGGCCTATTTGAAATAAATCCGCAAATAATTCTTTTTCTTGTTCACCAGGAATGAGAGTAATTACTGATTCTCTATCCGCCTCTATCGAGTTGTCTTCCAGCATCTCTATAAGTTCTTTTAATGCGAGCTCACTTATTTCCTGTACCAATTGGGGTTCATCTAGCCCAAATTCAGTCTGAGATTTATTGATTCTAGTATTTTTGGAGCTAATCACAAAACCTAACGTATCAAATGTTGAATTTTCTGTTACTTTGATAAATTCTTCTGTTTGTTTATCTCCATCAGCAGATTGAACTTCCGAAACTGTACGGGACCTGTCTAGAATTAACTGACCATTTATATTATAAGTGTAGTCCGAATTTATATTTTGAGTTGTTTCTACTGTTCCATTAATCTGCTTGGTGCTTATTTCTGCAGATATTTTCTGCCCCAGATAATTGTAGGTTTGATTTTTATATGTTGTCTGGATATGATTTTCAATGTCGTAAGTGTTTTGTGAGAGCATGTTGCCGGTCTTGTCATATTCTATATTATTTACCTTTAATGTTGCTCCTTCTGATATAATTTCAGAAATTCTTTGTTTAAGCTCACTCTTGTCGCTTTCTGACTGAGAGACTAGATCGTTTCTTGAATTGCTGAGTTTTGATATCGTATCCTGCGATAACTGATCATCAGTAAACAAAAGTATTTCTCCTTTCTCAACTATGAAACTTTCTACTTTTTTGAGCAATTTAGTTAACGATAACTTTATAAAAACATTAGGATCGAATTGATATCTTATTGTAATACTCTGTATAGTAGCTGTTAAAATATCCTGATATTCTTGTGATTCCTCAGATGAACCATAGAATAATATATCATAATTATTTAAATCAGCTGAATATGGTTCAAAAGATTTTATTTGATTAAGGCTTGAAAACAATTCAATCACTTCATTATCGAGTTTTTCAATTAAATCCTCAAGTTTTTTGCTTGCTTCTTGTTGGACAGCAGATAAATCTGAAGTAATTGAAGCAATCTCGTCTTCTATACGTTTAAGCTGGTCATCAAGATTCGTATCTATTTCAGCGATACCCTGGTTAAGATTATCAATAGATGCATAATCATAAACCAGATAATCGGAAACCCGACCAAGAGCATCTATACTTGTACTGATACGCGTAGTTTTTCTGGACATATCATAAACTACACCGTCACCATTTAGATCAGATGCGGATTCGTTAATCCTGCGTTCGGATTCGTTTGAAGCGGTATGGACAACAACCGCTCTGCCCTGCCCGTCATATGACTGCTTTATCTGCAGTACGCTGACCTTATCAGGCGCGGCGGTATCACTGTATGTTATTTGTGTGTACTGCGAAAGCAGACCGCAATTATTATAGGCGTTCGGTTCAAAAGCATTGAATTGTTTGTTGTATGATTTGTTGTACACCGCACCACCGCCTGAAATATCCTGCTCGGAAACTCGCACATCGGAGTACATGAGCTGGGATTTACCGGTAGCATCATACATTCTATCAGCTGTATCTGATTCTACGGTAATAAGATCACCTTCCCTGGTGGTAACGTTCTGGCGAGCTATTCTGCCTGAGCTGTCATATTTTTGGATTGTTTTATGCTGCTTATATGCTCTCAATAATTCATTTTTATTCGGATCGTATTCATTAACTATCGAATAAACATCACTTTGTTTATTGTTATTGCCATATACTGAAAGCTGAACCCGATTTGTTGTTTTAATAATCTTATCGTTTTGAAGCGGATTTAAGGTCTTAATAGCTTCCTGTTCAATAACACTTCTCCCAAAGCCGTCAAACATTAAGTAATTAATTTTGTTATTACTTGCAGCTTTGTACACAGCCGATCCATCCATGCTGCTATTTATGTTTTCCAGCAATACTTTGGCTGCATTCTTCTCGTCATCAGTAGATCCGGGATCAGAAATTACTTCATTTGCCCAGGATTGGGCTACTTGTATATTTGCATCATCATACTGCGCTACTATTTCATTATCCTCCCGCAATTGAATCACTCTGCCTAAATTATCATAATCCATTTCTACTATTTTAGTGGTAGTTAAAGGATTTGTATCTGTTGATTTTTCTTTACTTTCATATTTAATTACCCGATTAAATTTGTCATACTCGAAATTCAGTTTTTCGATTATACTGGAATACTTAAATACTGAGCCAGGGGCAATTTCTCCGGTTTTAATTGAGTTAAGTTTATCATTAATAATATTTCTCTGGTTTTCATCAACCGCATTATTTAAAGCCTCTTTCAGGCGTATAACCAACTGATCAATGTACGCGGAGTCAACTGTTTGCATTTTAGTCTGATATTGATATTCGTATGATGTCAGGTTATTGTTATCATACACTTGAGTAGTAACAGTATAATGGGTTAACTGTGGCGCTTCACTATTAGTTTGTGTTTTTCCTGAAATTAATACCCTTCCCAGAGAATCGTAAATTAAATTTTCGCTTTTTTCTGTTTCTTTTTCTGAGAAATGATCCCCTGACTTGATTTCACCATTATTTATCATGTCAAGCATCCGCTCTGCTGCTTCTGCATCATCTGAACCAGATTCAGACGAGCTTAAGAATTCTTTAAGCTTTAAAGTAAGCTCTTTAACCATACTTTCTGTGTAAGTGCCGCTGCGAATAACCGTAGCTTCTGAACCTTTTTGCCTTCCGTTTGAATCATAAATTAATTTCACTTCGCTTTCAGTTATCAATTTTCCATTTTTGTCATGTTCAGATTTAGAATTATATCCAACAAGATTACCATATGTATCATATTTCATATTACTTTTAATGTTTGTAAAATTAGCTGGAATTTGGCTGCTATTTTCTTTTGGCACTTCGGTGCCAATTTCTGTAATATTCATCTTTTGTCCGTTTTGATAGAATTCCTGCTCTACATGATTTGTTATTGTTAAAGGCCCCAGAGTTGAATCAGTCTTTTCCTGGTCATAAGAGACATTTTCTCCTTTATTATTGTAAACCTTATTTTTTGTGTGATCAGTAAATTCCTTTTTATATCCATCTCCCGGTTTTATTCCACCTGTTTCAATTTTTTCCAATAATTTTTTTGCTGCCTCAATGGATTCTGGAGAATTCGTGGCATCATTAATGACTTCAAGAAGTTCTGATTTTAGACTTTCTATACTTTCTTCCGTATATTTCCCAGATTCTATTCCATTATCTATTGCATAATTTAAGTCTCTGCCTTTTTCATCATAGGTAATAGTAACATCCATTGAGGTTGTTAAATCGGTTGATCCAGAAACCGATTCTGAAATAGATTGGGAAATAACCTGCCCAAGATTGTTATAATCAATTTTAGTTTTATCAGTTCTTTTCTGTCTATTTAAGCTAATACCATCCTTACTGGTTTCTTTAATATCTCTATATTCTGAAACGATCTGGCCGTTATCACTATAATCAACCTCAACATAAGTATTAGTTATTAACTCAGAACTGCTAGAATTCCAGCTCTTCTCATCCCAATTCTCAGCAAATCCCAAATTATTGTAGTTGATATCATCTTTGGTGTACTCATACGTATACATAACACTGCCATCTGCGTCTAAATGTTTGCCGTCCTGATCATATGATTCCTGTCTGCCTTTTTCATCGTATGTTATGCTTACCTGTATCTGGTCCTTTACAGCAGGGGCGGCATCGCTCCATTTTGTCTGCTTGTAATTCACCGTTTGGCCAAAAGTGTTATAAACTATATTTTCACGCCGGTTTTCTTCATGTACATCTATCGTTTCATTACCATCTGTACCAAATTTATGAATCTTTTCTATAACGCTCTGCTGCTGGCCGTTGGCATCATACTCCGCAATGCATACTGTACTCGTAGTAAGCTTTGATGCACTCGAATCATTTGTTTCATCTACCCAATTAATCATTTGCCCCAGGGAGTTATACTCACAATTTGTCTTATTTATAGTATACGAGTTGTCTAAATCAGCTCCGTTTATTCCTACCTCCACACCGTCTTCATAATACGAAGCCATCTGTCCATTAGTGTTATAACTCATTATTACCGTTGCCACTTTCTCTTTATCGGGAGCTGAGGCATCATGCTCTTTTTTATCATAACTTGTAATTTGCCCCAGTGCGTTGTGTTGAATGTTGGTGTGATCTTCTTTGACATGTTTAATGACACGTGTGCCATTAATATTGGTTGTGAGTTTATCTTTACTGCTAGAAATTTCTCTTCCTGCGCTGTCATAGGTAACATCCAGCGTTGTATTCGTGATCGCGTCAGGAGCATTGGAATCCCAACTCGTCTCCTTTGCATGCTCCATAAAACCTAAATCGTTGTATTCTATATCACCCCTTGTGCAGCGGTACGTGTACATAACGTTATCATTAGCATCTAAATGTTTCCCATCTTGATCATATGACGACTGGCGGCCTTTCCCATCGTATTTTATGCTCACCTGTATCTCATCCTTTGTATCGGGGGCGGCATCGCTCCATTTTGTTTGTTTGTAATTCACCGTTTGGCCGAAAGTGTTATAAACTATATTTTCACGCCGGTTTTCTTCCCTCACATTGATTTTTTCATCACCATCAATACCGTACTTATGAATCCTTTCTATAATGTTCTGCTGTTGCCCGTTGGCATTATACTCTGCACTGCATACTGTCTTCGTAGTAAGCTTTGATGCACTCGAATCATTTGTTTCATCTACCCAATTAATCATTTGCCCTAGGGTGTTATACTCGCAACTTGTCTTACTTATAGTATACGACTTGTCTAAATCAGCTCCGTTTATTCCTACCTCCACACCGTCTTCATAATACGAAGCCATCTGTCCATTAGTGTTATAACTCATTGTTACCGTTGCCACTTTTTCTTTATCTGAAACTGAGGCATCGAATTCTTTGTTATCATAACTTAAAATCTGTCCTAGCCGGTTATGCTGAATATTTTTACGATCTTCTGTGATATGCTTAATTACTCGATTCCCATGAATACTAATTGTGAGTCTGTCTTTATGGTCCGAAATTACTTGGCATGCACTGTTATACTCAATATCTAATGTTATTTTAGTAATCGCATCAGCGCTGTTTGAATCCCAATTTGTATCAGTCGCATGTTCCATCAAACCAAAATTATTGTAGATTATATTATCTCTAGTGTAACGGTATGTATACATAACATTATCGTTGGAATCTAAATGTTTGCCATCCTGGTCATATGATGACTGCCGTCCTTGCTGATCGTAGCTGATGCTCACTTGGATTTCGTCTGTCACACCGGGTGCGGCATCGCTCCATTTTGTCTGTTTGTAGCCTATCGTCTGACCGAGTGTGTTGTAAGATATATCTTCACGCCGGTTTTCTTCGCGCACATCTATCGTCTCATCACCATCTGTACCAAATTTATGGAGCTTCTCTATAACGCTCCGCTGCTGACCATTGGCATTATACTCTGCAACGCATACTGTTTTTGTAGTAAACTCCGGCGCATCTGAATCATTTGTTTCATCCATCCACGCAATCATCTGCCCTAGACTGTTATATTCACAGTTTGTTTTTTTGATTATATAATCTCTTTCATACTTAGCACCATTAATACCTGACTCATTACCATCTTCTAAATACGAAACCATCTGCCCATTATCAGAATACCCGATATTTACTTTTGATTGCTTATTTCTATCAGGTGCTGAGGAATTAATCTCTTCTTTGTTATATCCTATTTCATGGCCATATCTGTCATACTGAATTTCGGTTTTAGCTAAATATTGCTCATTATTAAGTATTGACCCATCCAAACTTGCATTTCTTATATGTTGAATATTGTTCTTTATTTGCCCATTATAATAATACTCTAAAGAAACATCCTTTTTTGCAACAGCATCAGGCTCTTGCGAGGAGAGCTCTTCCAATTGATAGTTGATCTCTTGTCCAAGATCATTATACTGGATATTAGTACGAGTAATTCTATACTCTGCGTTGAGCTGACCATCCACATTACTCTGATGGACACCATCCCTGACATGCTTAATCCTCTGCCCCTGTGAATTGTATGCAACGAATATTTGTTCTGTTGTATGAAGATCCGGCGCCTTTGAGCTCCATGAAGATTCATCCCAGCTCACCATCTGACCGTAATTGTCGTATTTGCAATTGGTAGTAGCAGTTCCGATTGATTCGCTGTAGCCGGCTCCTGTAACGGAGATTTTTTTACCTTTCTGCTTCTGGGAACGTTGCAACCCGTTTATGTGATAAACTACAGTAACATTTACTATAGTTTGCAGGTCTGGGGACGATGAATCCGAACTAATCTGGCGCCACCCCTCAGCCTGTCCTAACTTATTATAGTTGAATTTATCTTTTCTTAAACTGTGTGATTCACCCAATCGCTGCCTTGAGGAATCATACTTTTGATCCACAGCCAGATAGAATGAGTACTGACCATGTTTGTTATAGCGCACATTTATGATGCTTTCAGTTATCATATCGATACCAAGATTATCCTGTGACATCTGATGCCAGCTTGAAGGTAGACCCTGAGCATTATATTGAATTTTATCCTTTAAAAAGCTGTATTCAATATTGTATCCGATACCTTTTACGCTATTATTTACTCCATCTTCTTTGTAAAAGCTTTGCCTTCCTTTAATATCATACCCCTGCTCAATTTTTGATACATTCTCTAAATCTCTTTTACTGCTATTCAATACAGTTTGATCCCAGCCAATCATCTGGCCCGCTTTATCATATCTCATATCACTCATTTGCTTCAGTTCAGCCTGATAAAGCTTGTCTGCCCCATCCTCACCGGATTTAACTGTAAAATGATTTTGAGCTGTTATTTGTTCACTTGAAGAATCATGGATAATGCCAAAACAGAAAACATCTTCTGTTACATTCGTTTCTGAATCTGTTATTTTATCCCTGTAGGAAGAGATCCTTCCGGCTTCGTCGTAAGTTATGCCGGTTCTTTTGGCAGTAGTGGTTATTTTGTAGCCTTCGGCCTTTGAAGTAGTTTCTGTGGTTGAGGACTCCATCTGATATTTATCATTATAAGCGATATCTTTTACCTTAACATATCTCTTTTGAGAATTAGAAGAGTCTGAAGCCATTTCGCTGTAATTATCCAGTAGACCATGGATATTATATTGCATATCTGTCCTTGCGGTATTATTCTCTTTTGAAAGTATTTCATCGCCTACAGCATTCTTTAAAATGGTCTTTTCCTCGTTTGAGAAACCATCTATAAGTCCTTTTTCATTATAACCTTCTGCAGTCCATTTCTTCGTAGTACGTTTTTCCTTTCCGTCATTGAACTGTTCGGTCTTTGTCTCATAAGTTAACATTGCTTTATTATTATCTGCATATTGGGTTACACTTGTTTTTATGTAGGATGAATAAGGAATTTCTTCACCATCTTGATAGATTAGGGCTTTTTCTTGACTTGAGGTTTGCCTGCCGTGTTTATCGTATTTAATGTTGCTGTTTTCAATTTGATGGTTTTCTGTTTTTACAATGTCCTCCTCAGTTTTTAGAAGGAATATTTCTTTATTTCCTTTCTTTATTGTCTCCCCGTTCAACAGTTTTATCTGGTCTTCATGAGGGATGTTGTACCAAATACTCCACTCTGGAAGTATATAGTCGCCTTTTTTATATTTATTTGTTATATCCTTCGATAAACTGCTGCTAATCTGCCGGCCATTTTCATCATACTTAATATCATGATATACATCTACAATAACTGATCCTGGTTTAGAAACGCTTACCGTATAATCGGTTAAAAGCCCCTTCCTGTTATATTGTCCTCCACCCCACCTAATCTTTGATAAAACACCATCATAGGACAGCGAGTTCTCAGCATAGGAAATCTCCCTGCCAAAGCTGTCATATTTAGTTTCTAACCGCTCGGATGAATACTTTTTTGAAAATTGATCTATAAAATTCTTTCTGTAGGAGTTAATCCTTCCAAAATCATCATATTCAGCATCATCTAATGATTCATAAGTAACTGCCCCAAAATTATCCGTATTTCTGTCATTTGAATAGATAACTTGTCCGAGTTTATTATATTCAGTCTTTACTCGCTCATTAATAGCTGTATTATTCAGCGAATCAGTATTTATCTGTTTAAAACCAATAATCCGGTTCTGAGTATCATAAACACCGCCCATAAATTCTTCTGTTGTTTTTTCGCCAAAATGATCAATACTTATCTTTTCAGATTTTATTTTTCTATTATAGGCATCATATTTAATTTCTGTCACTTCTGATTTTTTAGTTAATCCATGCACATCGGTCCCATCCTCCTTAAATGCAACTATCTGTCCTAGTGAATTAAATTCTGAATCATACCTTTTGTAAAAGGTTAGATTCCCGAATGGATCCTTTTTATCCTCCTCATATCCTTTGAGATTCCCGAACGCGTCGTAATAAGCGTTCTTCCAAAAGATTTCTGTTTCGTAGCCGAAAGTGTCGTTTGTAGTCTCAGTATAACCGATCAATCTGCCTTCGGTGTCGTACGAACCGTTTTCCCAATGCACCCAGCTGTAAAGCCCAAGCTCATCTATACGGCTCTCCTCATAACTTACAAGCAGACCGTTTTCATTATACTCGCCGCCGTACCAATCCCTGCTTGTGACATTGCCGTTGGTATCAACCACATCTTCATGATATTCTGTTAAAAGATATTCCTGGCGGCGGCTGTACGGATCATCAGGATTATAATTCGGGTTAAGTTTATATTTGGCGCCGTACCAGGTACGCGTAGTCTTGTTTCCGAAACAATCAACAGTAACTTCGTTATAGCCCGTAAGCTGCTTATTTGAATCGTATGAGGCGCCTGACCATATCTTTTTTTCAGCATTCCCATATTTATCTATAATTGTTTCGGTATATGCGGTAATAAGGTTGTTCTCGTTATATTCTGAAGCATTTCTGATACGGGAGGTTACATTACCCTGCGGATCTATTATAACTTCCTTAAAACTTACAAGTTTCTGAGCGGCTTTGGTATCTTCCGATGCGTAGAATACTGAATCGTCGGTGTATACCGCGCCGGACCAAAAAATTTCTGTTTTATGGTTTTTATAATCAACAACCTCGGATTCATATGACGAAAGAAGCTTTTTCTGGTTATACTGCATGTTGTATTTATTCTGATAGCTTACATTGCCGAAAGAATCTATCAATTTCTCTTTTTCAACAGAGCTAACCAATCCGTCCTTGAGCCATACTTTTTTTCCATCTGAATATTTAACATAATTGAACTCTTCTTTTTGGCTGTAAATTTTGTAGCGCTTCTGCCTGATAAGTTCAATATGCTTCATTATCTCCTGGGCGGTATTCTTCAGCTCTGCGATATTTTCTTGATGCTGCTTGTCTATTTTTTTACGGATTTTATTCGAGTATTTGAGGGCATTTTTCTGGATTGCATTTTTATTATTGATAAACTCCTGCTTACTTTTTATTCTCTTATTTACGCTTTCAGGCTTAAAATAATCTGTTTTTTCAATATCCTTACCGTAGCCCTCAGGATAGAGAGGTTCGAACATTGACATTGAAGAAAATGATATGGAGGAAAATAGATGTATTAATGCTACAGATAAAGCGAATTGTTTTTTTATTATCTTAATAGGTATGCGTATTTTTACAACTTTCATTAGATTTAAACCGTTAATAAAACCTGGGTTGCCCCTAATTAAAATTTAAAGCCTAAAGAAACCCTGTGAGTGGTTCCCAAATCACCGAAAGGCACCCAAGCATAATCCGTGGAGATATCCCACAACTTAAAGCCTATTCCTGTGGAAAAGCCGGAAATTCCTCCGAGTTCGCTTTTAAGGGTATGCGAATTATATCCGGCCCTAAGCGCAAGAGAAAAGTCATTTTGTTTACCCAAGCAGTATTCACCGCCAAAACAGACATAAGGATTGTAGTCTATAGGAGTATTCACATCCATGGCAACTATAAGGCTCTCCAGCACATTAACGCTCAGGCCCAGCCTGGCATTAAACGGCAAATCTTCCTTCTCAGTGTCAAACTTTATTGTTCCTCCTAAATTCTGCATTGAAAAACTAACCTGGGCTTTATTTAAGAAAAGAGGATAGATGACGCCTATGTCCGAAGATATTGTAGAAGCGGCATCCTTTATTTCCACAGCTATATACTTTATGCTTAAACCGATTAGTATATCCTGGAAATCCTCAGCCCAGGATATTGTAACCGCGGTATCAGTAGGATTAAAATTACCAATTTTATTAGCATCATTGTCCATTTCCACTATATCACCCGCAGAAAGATACTGGATGCCTAGCCCTATTACACCGTAAGCGCCTATAGGCTGGGCATATGCGAAATAATCGTAATAAATAGATTCAAACCAGACCGCATGCATAAGACTTAATGAATGCTCTGAAATTGCGGCCAGGCCTGCAGGGTTCCAATAAATGGCGGTTGGATCAGCTGCTACCGCAGAGTAAGCTTCACCCATGCCTATGGCTCTTGCGCCGACACCGAGCTTAAGAAACTGGGCTGTTGTTGTGCCGGAATCGGACATGCTGAAATTTGCCCAGGAATTTAGCGCAAAAATGTTTAATATTGTTAATGCCAAAATACCGGGAAAAAGCACTTTGTATCTCATAATAATCTCTCCTTGTTATCTTTGAACAGCAATCTTATAAATCTTTGCAGATCCTGAAGATTTTATAAGCGCCAGGTATACCCCGCTTGCCACCTCTTCGCCATTGTTATTCTTAACATCCCAGATAATCTGACCTTGATCGGGAGCAGAATACTCCCTGATAATCTCACCTGCTATATTCAGTATTTTTAGTTCTGTATTTAAAGGCAATCTCAAAAATGTTACCTCTGTATGGCCCAATGAAGGGCGAAACGGCACAGGATAGATTAGCACATTATCAATACTATCCGACGGCGCAAGATAGGAAATTAGAGTATATTTATTTGCCTCTTTTATTTCAAAATTAAGCGCCATGCTTAAAGCCTTGCTAGGCGCTTTAGTGACAGTGGAATTAATGCCCTTCAGCATATTCCAATCCTTCATATCTTGGTTAAGAGATGCGACTACAATATATTTCAGACGCACATCGGATCCGTCCCAAATGCCGTCATCATCCGCATCGGGTATAAAAAACGACAGGGTGACATCCCTGTCAAAAACATCGATGGGATTTCCTTCCAAGTCAACGGCATTTATCTGATAAATTCCGCTATAGGTAAGCCTGGTGTTCATTCGAAGTTCAATCTTTCGGTTTGCTTTCAATGTTGCCTCATCTAATTCTTCGACTTTCTCCAGAGTTATCAGCGCATCCTTTTGCAGCGCCCAGGTAGGAACATTAAGTTTTGCCTTCCCATCGGAAGAAAATATTTCCGCATTCATAGCGGTGCCCAAATATGTAGAAAACACAAACTCCCCGGAATAAGAGTTGCCTGCAAAATCTTTTACGTCATTAAATGAAATTCGATATTGCGAGAGAGCTTTAAGAGGTTCTGCCGGTACAAAACTTAATATTCTGGTGCTGCTTTCATATTTTACCTCGCCTGAGACGGGCGTATAATCATCTTCCCAATTCTTCTTTTCCAGGGTAATCGCAGACTGACCGGGCTCATACAGATCCTCGGTAAATTCAAAATCGAGATTCATTGTTAAAGGATGAAAAGAAGATTCTTGAAGTTTGACAACATTTAAGGGCGTAGGCTTTGTTTTGTCATAAACAAAATGGAATTCAACCTTGTTGCTCCAGTTTCCGGTTTCATTCACAGCCTGAACTGCTAGAATGTATGTGCCTTCTTCCACAACAGTAAAACCTATTTCTTTTACCTTTATCTCTTCAGTACTAATTATTTCCGAATCTTTTTCCCAACTACATTCATATTTTGATATCGGACTTGTACTTTCAGCAACTTCCCACTCAAAATAAGGTGTTGAATGATTGGTAGGATACTGATCTTTAATTTCTTTTGTAACATCTGTTTCATAATGAGCTTTCATAGATAATATTTTCGGGCTGTCACTTAAATAAGGAATAAGATATTCGCTGACAATATGAATAAATCCACTCTTTTGTTTTGAATTTGCAATAGGCTGGCCGCAAGTTGAAAATAACTTGTACTCTCCGGCATCGGTTTCTTCTTTGCAGACCAAACTGCTCGAAGGGAAACAACTGGTTTTGAGTTCAAAATCAGCAAGAATTAAATCCAACGATATAAATGTTGGGACAGTAAATGCTATTGAGACAGCTATTAATAATTTTAGTTTTTTACTTGCGAACATAATTTATTTTGCCTTTTCATATTTGCTTAATCTTTCTTCAAGATCATTTACTCTCTCGTTCAAATGCCGTATCATTTCTATCATATATGCGGTCAATGAAGCTTGAGAAACCTCGTTTATTGAATCGACGTTTTTGTAAACATAAGGCAGGTTGCCGAAAACAGTTTCATTGTCATCTTGCAATATATACCCCAGTCTTAAAGGCGCATCAGATGAATCAGTTTTATACCGATATTTTGCCATTTTCGGCAAAGCATCATAGTCATCATCTGTAAATGTATCTGCTGATATTGTCGGGTATAAATAATCTATATCCTTTTTTAGAGATTTACGGCTCAATTGAGTAAAAGCAGATGCATAAACAGTATTGAACCAATTAGTACCACTACCTATATTTAAGCCTGCACCAACAAAAGCTTTTTGAGCAATATCTGTATAACAACCTAGTTGTGTCGGAGACACCTGAAGTGGTACAGTATTATTGCAAACTACATTGATTACACCATCTATAGTTGCCCATGAAAAACCTGTATCTGCATCGTTCTTAAATGAATATGCTGGATTACCTGTTTTCCCATCAAGTGCTAAAATTGAGAATTGATTCATTTTTAATATTTCATTACCACCTACAGTAAAGTTCAATAAATTTTCTGAACTTTCCCCGATATAAGTATCCCCGCCGCCATCCAAATAAACTTTCCTGCCAGAGATGATATTAAGATCACCGGTAATATCAAAATCATTTAGATCACAAGACATGGCTTCGCTGCCGCCTGTCCATATGCCAAACTCATTTTCTGATTTTTCTAATATATATGTATCATCACCGCCATCCAGAAACAACTTGCTGCCCGAGTCCATTTCTATATTAGAGTCATAGACACGAAGCCCTGCCCCGGTTAGAGCAAGCATACGGGAACCAGTAGCATAGAAATCAATGACATTGCCTCCGGCTCTTTCCTGTATCCAGGTATCACCGCCTCCGTCAAGAAAAAGTTTTTTATCCGAATTAACTGAGAGATTAACATCGGCTCCTAACTGCACCTGTGTGGGGGTGACGGTAACTGCGGAGCTGTCTCCGACAGTGAACTGTACCTGGTTGGGAGCGCTCTCATTAATATATGTATCACCGCCTCCATCTAAAAATATTTTTTTCTTCGGGTCAACAGAGAAATCGGCATTGGGAGCACATTCCACCTTTGTCGGAGCAAAAGTCGCCGCTGGTGTATTCCCGACAGTAAGCTGTATCCTGTCCGAAGCGCTCTCTCGAATAAAGGTATCATCACCTCCGTCCAGAAAAAGTTTTCTTTCTGGATCAACAGACAGATCAGCTTCAGGGCCTAATTCCACCTTTGTGGAACTAACAGTAAGCGCTGGACTGTCCCCGGTAGTGAGCTGTATCTGGTCGGCAGCGCTCTCATGAATATAGGTATCACTGCCAGCATCCAAATATAATTTCTCTCCTGGATCGAGAGTAAAATCTACTGCGTCTACCGATGCTGCTGTTTGAGCGCGGAGCGCGTAACCAACACTAGCTATTTGCTGTCTGGGAAAGATCTGCCCATCTACATTAACTTCGAGCCAAACATTAGTATTATTTTTGAATACAGCAGAACTGACGTTAATTGTAGCGCTTAAAACACCATCACTAATTGGCTGATTTGATATTGTTATTTTCCCAGTTAAATCAGTTCCATCTGATTCGCTGTCAAAAAATATAAATTCCACAGTATATTCCCCGTTTAGAGGAATCCCATCATTTGTTATTAGCCCCTGATAATTGATAATGTTCGGGACATCAGCGGAATAAATATAAGCAGCAGAGCTTATCAGACCTAAAACCAAAATAATCTTAAAAACTTTTTTCATAAGTTTTCTCCTTTTCTAATCAAATAATATTAATAATCCTAAACAGCCTGAGTTTTGTTATCTTTCAACCGCAAATTTATATATTTTATCTTTGTTGCTTCCTTCAATTAATGCTAAATATACCCCGCTTGCAACATCTTTACCGCTTTTATTTTTCACATCCCATTCCAATAAACCATCAGTGTCTGTTTCCCTGAGTTCTTTAATAAGCTCACCCGCCAGATTATAAATTTTGATTACGGCATCAGTCGGTATTTTGTTGAAGCGCATAACCGAAGAACTGAATTTACCAGAGTTATTTCCCTTAAAAGGATTCGGATAAATTACAACCGTATCCACACTATCCGAGTAATTTGCTTCACCAAGCAGGGCTAAAGTTACAGGGCCGTTAATAAACAGAGTTATTGAGTTATCAGAGGTATTTGTTGATTGGTCCTCTATTAATTGCCAACTGCCGTTATCTGACAAAAAATATGCTTCTAACTTATTATTAAAAATTAATGGATTAGATGTATCTATATAACCGTCATTATCTGAATCATCAAAATTTAATTTTATGCGCAAAGAAATTAAAAAATCGTTTGTTCTCGGATCACTGCCGGTGAATACGGCTACTTCATACAAATAGTTCGTAAAATATTTTAAGTTTGAAGGCAGATTGTTAAGCGAATTCTGAAGTTCTGTTATGCTTTGTGTAAGATTATCGGTAAGAGGCGCAAAGCTTACCTTTAGGGTTGCATCGGTTCCAATACTTCCTTCTGGGACATCAACAATCATTGTTTTGTCTCCGTTCGAGAGTACCAGCCCTACATAAAGTTGATCATTGTTTATATATTGTTCCGCAATATTTTCTGATTTAACAATTGAAATACCTGCCAAAGATGCAAATATTAAAATTATAAAAATACGAATATAAAAACCCCTTTCTTTGCATTTTACTTTTCTTTGAATTCGAATGGATAAATTGTACCAAGTTGATGTAAAGTCCATGTAAAATTCCTGTAAAGTTTTTTTAGCTCTAAAACACCGGAATAACCGTCCTCTTCACTCGGGATTCGTTATCCGGTTTAACTACAATTTTTCTTCCTTCGCTGTGTATCTGGTTGTTCTTAATTATCGGCTTAGAGCCGTGGCACATAATAACTGTTTTATTTGCTTGGGAGTCCGTCCTGTAAATATTATTCCCGGTTATTTCTGGATCGGACTGATACAGATATATAGCTCCCCCGTCATGCTTGGATTCATTTTCCAGAAAATCATTGTTTAAAATACTTAAGAAAGACAATCTGGCGAATAACGCACCTCCATCCGTTTGCGCCTTATTTTTTTGAAACGAATTATTTTCGATAGTTATATCAGCGTTTTCCGCAAATATTGCTCCTCCGTAAGAAGCAGTATTTACTTCAAACATCGAGTTGCTTACCTTCAGTTCCGAGTCCACTACCGCTAACGCACCCCCTCCCTTAAAAGCCGCATCACCGTTAACCTTCATCATTCTTCCCAAACCCCCGGTTATTACGCAATATTCAATTATATTACCCCTATCTGACTTCCAAAATGTAATATTATTCCAAGGCTTTTTCTCATCCAATGAATTTATATAGATTTTGTTTGTTTTTTCTCCCCTGGCAACCAGCTTACCCTTTACAATAATGCCGGTATTTTTCGCCATATTTAATACTACGCCGGGTTGAATAGTCAGGCTGCCGCTGGGCGTGATAACAATGCTTTCCTTTATAGTGTAAGGAGAAAACTCCTCAGGAAGTATAAATTTTGTATCTATTTTTTTAATTAACTCTAATATATCCTCCTTTGTAAGTTCCTTTACTATTTGTTCACCTGTATCTTTTTCCTGAATTTTAGCATCAACTTCTAACTCTTTATTGTCTAATTCCCCTTTTGATAACAAATAGGGAACTTCACGAATGATTGCGCTGATCAGCTCCTTCTTAACTTCTTTTCCGCTGTTTCTGGATATATTGTTATATTTATACTCTACCGAAGAGCCCTGCTGATATATTCCGCCTTCTACCTGCGCTTTATTATCCACAATTCTGTTACGGACAAATTCCAATTTGCTGCCGAAAGAGATTACTGCGCCTCCAATATTGCTGGCCTCATTATGCTCTATCCTATTATTAATGAAAACTGCTTTCCCAAACACGCTGTATAATGCTCCCCCTTCAATACTTGAGTTTTTCTTTATGCTGTTTCCACGGCAATACAGCTCTGAGTCCTGCGCGAAAATTGCGCCGCCTTTGTTTGCTTCATTTTCCTTTATAGAACAGTACTCTATGATTGCAGAAGAGCTGCTTATAGCAATACCTCCGCCAACTGTATCAAACTCATTTTTGCCTGTTACATCCATATTTTGGCCTTTACCGTAAAATATATCGCAGAATTGAAATTTATTTGTTTTTTCAGCATTATTCAAATATATACCTTTCCATTTAAAATTATTACTCTCGCTGGTGAATGTAATTCTGCTTTCCCTTCTTCCTGTTGCAATTAACCTTCCCTCTACAATAAGGCCTGTATTTTCATTAAATATGAGCTTAACCCCGGGATTGATTACCATAACATTACCGGGTTTTACTAAAAAATCATCCTGAATATAAAAGGGAGAGTCTGCTCTTTCAAGTACAAGTAAAGTAGAGTCCTCTGGCCAAGTTAGCAGAGTCTGTGCAGACCTTGACTGTACAGACATACCTATGGATGGAATATAAAGCATGGATAATGCAACAGAAACACATAATTTCTTTAGCATTTCTCTTTGGTTCTAAATTTTGATTTTCCGGGTTTTATTATAGCACTTATTCGTATATAAAACAATCATTTTTTACTGAGAAAATAAGATTTTAATTTTAACAAAATTTTAACATTTACTTTACAAGGACATCATACTCGGTTTGTATAATATGATTGTAAGAATATGGAAAGGAACATAAGCTATGAAAAAACCATCTCAAACTTTTTTATACGAAAAACTGCTGATAATATTTGTCGTGTTTATAGGCATTGTCGGCTATGGGAGCATATGCACCTATATAAAAATAGCTGGGGAAACACCTTTAACCCTCAACTATAACGCATCGCACGCGCTTGCCCCCGCAAATGTCAGCCAGCTTGATCTGGTATTTAAGGAAAGATCTCAACATGAGGTTTGGTTTAATGAATTATCTCCAAACATACCCTGGCTATCAGAAATATGGGTCAGCGCGGAAATATACTTTGATTCTAAATCAAAAAATTTCATCCAAAATATTAAAAACAGGACTAAAGTTAGGAATTTTATAAGCACTATCGAATTTGCCCTTCAAATCCCCCTTGAAAGCGAGTATCAGAAACAGATGGGGACTATCAAGAAAAGATTAATTGGTTTAGATACAAAATTGCTCTTGAATATTAATGAAAGCTTAATATCCATGTATCTTAATAACGGCAATAAATTAGGCAAAATTGTCAATGCATACATGGATTTTGCCAAGATTCTAGGATTTACGCAATTCTCAAACAACGGTGCTGAGAAAATCATAAAGACCAGAATAGAAGAGATTGGCAAACTATTGACCGCAAAGTGCACCTCTGTTTTAAATACAGTTGCTCAAACAAATGATGCGCCTATCAAGAAAAGACAACTCACTACCAGCATGTAATAATAAATAAATTATCCCCTAAAAGTGCGGCAGTTTAAGTATTGAATATTTTTAAATTTTATTTGTACTGGTTTTATAGTTTTATTATAATAAAGTATAATTTTTATGTTTTTTCTAATTTTTTAATGGAGAAATAAAATATGAGTTTCGTTGATAGGCGAGTAATAAAAAACCGAAGACTGGGCGGTGACCGCAGGAAGCTTAAGGACTTGGCCCCAATAAAACCGGAAAGAAGAAGCGGTAAAGAAAGACGCTCCGGCAAAGACAGAAGAAAACCCACAAACAAAAATATCCTTTAACTACCGGGGACGTTGCTGTCACTATTGACACTTTTCTGATGAATTACTAAAATTTACATATGCCAAGAAAGCCACGTATTGATATACCCGGATATCTTTACCACATAATAATTCGAGGGATTGAGGGCCAGATAATATATAGGGATAATCAGGATTACAAAGAATTTCTTAAACGATTAAAGGATGTCGTTGTTCAAAGCGATGGAAAATGTTTTGCGTGGGCGCTCATGCCGAACCATGCCCATATGATAATTCGAAGCGGAAAAAGTGGATTATCAGATATGATGCGCACACTTTTAACTGGGTATGCGGTATATTATAATATAAAGCATAAGCGTAAAGGACATTTATTTCAAAACAGATATAAATCAATATTATGTGATAGCGACACGTATTTATTGCCACTAGTTCGTTACGTCCATCTTAATCCATTAAAAGCAAAGTTGGTTAAATCATTAAACGAGCTCGGATCATTCCCATGGACAAGCCATAGAGCTATGTTGAGTGATGAATATAATTCATGGTATGAGCGTGATGTTATACTGCAGTTATTCGGAAAAACAAAACAAGATGCCCTCAAAAATTATGAGGATTTCATTAATGATGGCATTCATGATAATGTGGAATTTGAGGGAGGAGAGTTAATTAATAGTAAAAAAATGGAGAACAGGGATAAATTATCGGTTAATGTAAAGCCCCATCAACCGTTTGATGGCCAAATTTTGGGAAATTCAAACTTTATTAAAGAAATATCATTATTACAGGTTGATAATCATGAACCCCCTATAGAAGTAAAAGATGAAAATGTATCCATACAAGAAGTAATTGAACGAGTAACAAAAAACTATGGTGTTAACAAAAATATTTTATTGGAAGGGAATATAAGCCGCCGCACAAAAAATGCACGGGCGTTGATTGCTTACATCGCAGTAAACAAACTAGGTATGTCAAATACAAAAGTGTCACAACTGCTAAACATGAGTAATTCTGCTGTTTGCAAAATGCTTACACGCAACAAAAAGGAATTTGATAGGTATTTCGACAAATCTATTAAGGAAATTATCGCTTTTTAAAACTGTCAATACTGACAGCAACGTCCCCTCTTTTACTCTTTTAATTGAAGTAGACGATTCTTGCGCAAAAGCCTAATAGTATTGCCGCTAAATATCCTACAATGAGCTCAAAATATGAATATTCAACTTTATGTTTTAATCTCATTAAAAATGTATTTAGCATCCAGCCTGCGATAAATACGATCCACCATGTGCCGGTTATTAAGAAAGCCAATCCTACCACTAAACGATCCGCGATTAATATATATTTCTTTTCTCTATCTAAATGCTTTTCCCTCTTTAAATCTTTTTCAATATAAAATATGACTATTGTAAGGAAATGCGATAAACCTATGAAAATCAGCAAAAGAATCCATACTTTGTACTCGTAAAAATTAAAAAAATCTTTATAATTAAATAATCCAAATATTAATACTACATGCAGAAATTGATCTACTACAAATAATAACAAATTATCTAGCTTTGGGTGTTTATTTGTGATTACAACCTTCAGCCAATCAACAAAGAAATGAAAAATACTGAGAATTCCAACAAAAATCCACCCATATATAGGAACTCCACATACAACCCATTCAATACCGAGAATTTTCCAGGATATAGCGCAGCTTGTAAATGTGAATATTGAGGTATGCAGTAAAATACCCCATAAATTCTCTTTTTTTAAATATACCAGGGCTGCAGATTGCAGAGAAAAATCTGCCAAAAAATGCGCTAGCATGAGCTGCCAAAATAATTCCATATTATCCCAGTTAAGAATTCTGATTTACAATAACTTAGAAATATCAGAATTCTCATCTATCTTGTAGATCTTTACCTCTTTCTCCTTACCTTTAACTTTTACGTTCCCAAGCGGCACAGCGCTAACCATATCCTTTACATATTCGTACGTATCCTCTGAAATGACAATATGGCATTTGAATTCCTTATTAAGCCCTTCCAATCTGGATGCAAGATTAACATTATCTCCGATAACTGTGTAATCCATCCTCTCTATCGATCCCATGTTTCCTACAATAGCATCACCGGAGTTTATACCCACACCGATATCCAGCAGAGTCTTTCCCTCTTTCTGCCATTTCTCATTTAACTTTTGAAGTTCTTTTAACATTAATACCGCGCATTTAACCGCCCGTTTTCTGTGATCCTCCTGGGCTATAGGAGCGCCCCAAAAAGCCATTACCGCATCACCAATGAATTTATCAAGCGTGCCTCCGGTTTGGAATACAATCTCAGTCATTTTTGTTAGATACTCATTTAATATCTCAACTATATTTTCCGGGCTTAAACCTTCGGAAAGGGTTGTAAAGTTTCTTATATCTGAAAAAAGTATAGACATGTTTTTTCTTTCGCCGCCGAGCCGCAGTTTGCTTGGATCGGCTACCATCTGCTCGATAACCGCAGGACTGACAAATGTACCGAATGTTTTCTTTATCCAGCGTTTTTCCTTTTCTTCAGTCATGAACCTGTAAATCAGAACTGCTACATAACAGAATACCAGACTTAAAAGCGGAGCTACAACATCTATTGAGAGGTTAAAGCGCGAAAATGAAAAATAAGCCAGCAAAACATAAAGAGAGATAATCCCAATAATTATAAAGCTTCCTAAAAGCGCGGAAAAACAGGGCAGAAGCATTGAGCAAAGCAGAGCAAATATAAAAATGATTAAAATAGTTATAATCCAATCAATCTGCCGCATATAATCGCCCTCAATTAAGTTATCAATAACATTCGCGTGAAACTCCACACCTGGAAAATGTTTCGAATAAGGCGTCGGATAATGATCAAACGTCCCGATGGTAGTTGAACCGATTAATACTATCTTGTCTTTTACCCAGCGCTCTTTGAAAACATTTGGGATATTCGGATCAATTATTTTATGGAATGGGTAGCTCTTAAATGTTTTCTCATTGCCGCGGTAATTAACCAAAAGCATCTTTCTGTATTTTTCAGGAAGCGACTTAATTAGCTCCTTTGGTGCAACTTTCTTATAAAGAGCCGCTGTTATAGCATTTAGCGAATAATGAGTTGTACCATTTACGTCTAGCTGCAATATAGCCTTTCTTAAGACTCCATCATTATCGGGATCAGTATTAGAAAATCCCTTGTTCATAGTTGCCAAATCCAATTCAGGATAAGGATTCTTTATTTGCGATTCCCTTTTATTCACTAATTCTGTACCTTCAACAACCTGCACAGTTTCATATTCGATATAGCTGGCATACACTATTTTGCCGCTGTATTGTTCTGTTATTTTTGCTAATTCGATATCAAAAAAAGGCAGATTTTTGTCGCGCTCAACAAACAGCACATCGAAAACTATTAAGCGGGCTCCCAGTTCATTTAATGCTTTGATCAAATTTCTGTGATAATTTCTTGTCCACGGCCACCTGCCGAATTTATCGACAGATTCCTCATCCACCGCGACAATAACTACATTATCACTGAATTGTTTGTCTTTGTCATTAAACTCCTTTACCAGATTTTCATTAATGCTTACACCTTTTCCGCCCCGAATTTGAAACCTGGAATCATATGATTTGTGCTCCAACCCGTCAATTAGTCCGAAATAGTATAGAATACTGATTACAAATGCAATGCTTATACTAATAATCAATGGTATTAAAAATTTTCTTTTCATTTATTAAGGAATTTCTTTAATTCTGCGTCATTAGGGCTTAACTTAAGGGCTTTTTCCCAAATCTCACTGCTTTTGTCCTTCTTTTTCATCATATAGTACGCAGAGCCCAATCTCTTTAAGGCGAGTATGTTGTCCGGTTCTACCAGCAGTACATCATTACATTTACCTATGGCCAAATCGTAGCGTCCTTTTCGTATATGGTCAAGAGCTACAAAAAGCGATTGTTCGATAAAATTCATGCCTTCAATTGAACTTTCTTTTTCTGTAATCTCAGTATAGTTTTCTTCCAATATCCTTTTAAATTCCAGCGCGGCCTGGTTATCTTTGGATAATTCAGCCGCATATCTGCAGAAAATATATGAATAGCGTATATTTGTTTTTTTGTCCAAGTAGTAAACTACTGCTTTCCTGAGTAAACTTGAAACTTTATCATCCTTGTTTAAGACCGAAAAGATCTCCACTACTTCCTGAAGCTTGTTATATAACTTACGGTAGTATTGATTAGCCGAATCAATATCCAGCAAGACAAGTATTTTCTCCTGAGAGAGCACATATTCTCCTTTTTTATAAAGCCTTCTGACCTCTTCATATACTGGGTCCGTCTGGCTTTTAATCATATTACGTGCTTCTTTTATTTGTTTTTCCGGCTGGGTTTGAGTTGGATCGAGATTTAAGATGGCCTGCCAGTAGTAAATCGCATTTGAATACTTTCCCTGTTTAAAGTAATCCATCGCGGTTCTGTAGAGATATTCCAACCTTGCATGCTTCTCTTGTGGGCTCATGCCGCTATCCTGCGCAAAACTAATATTTATACCTATTATAAAAACAATGCTGGACATTATTAGTATCTTTTTTAACAACATAACATCTCCTATGTAGTCGGCTTATCTATAGTCGGTTCATCTTTCTTTATAGTTATCTCTATCCTTCTATTCTTGATTCTATTCTCGTCCGAATCGTTCACTGCCACCGGTTGAAAATAAGAGAAGGAAAGTATCGAAAACCTGCCCGGATTAAAATATGCTTCACCGGTAACCGGATCCTTATATGCTTCTCCTGTAAAATGCTCCACTATGCTGTACGCCCTTGCCGCGGCCAGCTCCCAATTATTTTTATATTCACCCGTTCTAATCGGCAGATCATCTGTATGTCCTTCAACATTTACTTTACCGGGAGTGTTTTTTATGAATTCCGCAACCTCCCTTAAATGGTCGAATGCAGTATCTTTTAGTTCTGCTTTACCTTTATCAAACAAAATAGGCTCCCTTAATGTTATTATTACTTTTTGAGTATCCAGCGCCAGTTCAATAAACTTATTTAATCTGTTATTCCAGATATATTTTTCAAAATTGCTTATGCTTTCAAGCTCCTTTATCTTTTTAGCCTGCTCTTCTTTATCCGCGACATTAGCTTTAATTGTAAGTATTGTTTTTTCATAAGCTGTCTTATTTAAATTATTAAAAGCGTATAATATTAGGAAAAATATCATCAGTATTGTCATGAGATTCACATACGGGATCATCCACATATTTGGATCCACGTCCTGTTCCTGCGCCTCGAACAATCTTCTTCTTATTAATTTGCGAATCGAATCCACTGATAATTTCATATTTTTATCTTTATTAACAATACTTTACCGAACAATCGATATCTCAACTCTTCTATTAAACGACCTGCCAACCTTTGTTGCATTTGGAAAGAGCGGGGCATACTCGGCGTAACCCGCAACCCCTAAGAATTGCGGGTCTACCCCGTTCTCCTCCAATATTTCCTCAACACTAAGCGCTCTGGCAACTGAAAGTTCCCAATTATTTTTATATTTTCCTGATTTAACCGGCATACTGTCTGTATGACCTTCTATGATTATTTGATTGGGCAGCCCCTGAAATATAGCGGCCAGCTCCCGCATAAAGGAACCCGCTTTTTCTTTACTTATTTTTGCATCACCCGGCGCAAAAAGCACAGGGTCCCTTAAGGTTAATTTAATGCGTTCTTCATCAACCTCTAACTTAGTAAAAGATTCCAACTCTTTCTTCTCTATCACTTCTTTCATTTGAAATACTGATTCCTCTTCCCTGAACCTCTTTATTATTCTTTTTAAGTTTGCATCCATAGGCTGAGCCCTAAAATTATTCTGCACACCTTCCGCAATCTTTGCCCTCATCTCAGGCGGCATCCTAGAGAGACCGAACATCAACAAAAAGAAGAGCATAAGATTAGTCATTAAATCAGAGTATATTGTAAGCCAGATTGCATCTTCCTTAATCTTCTGCTGATAAAATCTAATACTTCTTAAGATCATATTACACACCCTTTTTATTTTTTATCTCTCTTGTTCTTACGGCATGAGACAGGAATGTCTCCAATTTCTTGCTTACTATCATAGGTATATCGCCTTTCTGTATAGCAAGAAGCCCCTCAACTATTACTTCTTTTACCAATAGTTCATCCTCAGTATGAGTGCCAAGTTTTCCGGAAATCGGTAAAAACACAAAATTTGCCAAGAAGATACCGTAAAATGTGGTCGTAACAGCTATAGCCATTGAACGGCCCATACTTGAAGGATCCGTTAAATTCCTCAAGACCTGCACCACACCTATAAGTGTTCCTAATAAACCAAATATTGGGGAGTATGTCCCCATTGTCTTGAATACATTGCCAATTTGCTGGTGTCTCCTCCTGATAAATGTAATATCCTTTTCTAAATTATCCCGTATGATATCCGGTTCCAGATCATCTACGAGCATCTGTATACCTTCCTGCAAAAAAGCATTTCTTTTATCCGTCATATCATCCAGGAGAGAATGAATACCGGTTGTTTTTGCTTTTTCCGCAAGCTCTACCATCATCTTTATAGTTTTGGCGGGGCTTTGTCTTCTTTTTGGGAAAAATATCATCCAGAACGCGATAAATGCCTGCTTCAGTATTCTCCAGGGATAGGTGATTAGTGTAGCGCCCAGTGTCCCTCCTATAACCAAAATAGCAGCGTCTAAATTGATTAACAGATATAAAATCTCGCCTTTCCACATTACGTAGACGGCAGCTCCGCCTCCGAGCAAGAAGCCGAATATTGTCATTAAATCCATAAATTTATTCCCCCTAAAAAACTATTTTGCAAAGAATCATATTAACCTACTTATTCAATTCAATAATACCCTGCTGTTCAAAACTCTTAACAAGATTAACGATAACCCTTTTCTCATCCTCAATTCTTTTTTTGGACAGCGGTTTTGCAAGCAGCATCTCCTGTTTCAACCTTTCGGACTGGCCTTCAGGCAGCATGGATAAAAGCTTTTCCTGAAAGTTTCCATGAGTTGATTTTAATACCTGCGCAAAAACACCGGGATTGATATTTCTTATAATCATCTGAACTATCTTTGGTTCAAGATTTACAAGATTTTCAAAATTAAATATAGTCTTTCTTATCCTCGAAGCCATATCCGAATGAGATTCGTTTAACTGATTTAGCATCTTTGTTTGCAGCTCTCTATCAAAAAACCCCATCATGGCTGTCAATCTCTCTTCCCCGCCAACTAAATAATCAAGTTTACTCTTTATTTTATCCTCGAGTGTTTTTATATCCTCTTTTGAGTATTCTTTTACGGCAGCCAAGTGTTCGGTTACTTTCTCCTGTACATCTTCTTCGAGCGTAACCATCACCCTGGCTGTGAATGCGGGATTTAGATAATTTATTATTGTAGCGATCTCCTCCGGTGTTGCTTGTTTAGCTAAATAAATCAAATCATTTATATGGCTCTCATTAATGAACGAAAATGGCTTTCCTCCAGTTGTCCCGCCAAATAATCCGCCGCCCGACGGAGAAGCACCTCCACCGAAGCTTACACCCCCTACGGCTGCTCTGGAAGCAGATGATTCCTGTCTCAGAGTCGCCCCTTCACCGCTTTCTTTTTCATTTCTTGCTTTCATATAGGCAATAAGATTCGAGAAAAACTTTCTTAACGGGCCGAATGAAAATACGGCGCCAAAGAAGAAAACAAGCACACCAAGCGCTATAGCGCTTACAATATAAATATCAGGTGTTTTAAGCAAACTCTTCCAATCAAACATAGCTTTACCGAATGATATGCGTTTGACCTCGAGCGTGTCGCCTCTATCCGGATCAAGGCCGAGCATAGATCCCGCTACTTGAGCAACAACAGGCACCGTAGCTGCGCTTACGGATTTATCTAAAAGAATGGTGGAGTTTATCCGTTTAATTGATGTTCTGGTTTCTTGAAATGTTAATGGAGCCAACAATGGTATATCATCTTTGCTGTTATCCAGTTTGTTCTCTACAGGCACACCCGGCAGTATTATTGCAGCCTCTTTCGTTTTCTTCTTTACAATATTTTTCAATGATTTTTCCTGCTTCTCGGCATACAAGAGGGCATTAACAACAACTATGACCTTATCTGAACCTACAATCTCCGAAATAATATTCTTCAGCCTGGTTTCGAGGCTTGTCTCGAGCGCGATGCGGGTTTCTATACTCGCCTCGTTTATCTCAGAAAATACATAATCGAAGAACCCCGCGACAAACACACATATCCATAAAACAATAATTAATTTTCTCACTTTTCCTCCCCTAAGGCATATTAAAGTATTTTTCAAGTATTCTTGTGCTTTCATAATATTTTTTTAAAAACTGTACGAAACTCTGATATTTGCGCTAACTTCATCCTTGTCATTTAACGGTTCAATTTCATCTTTATAATCCAGCTGGCCGCCGCCCAAAGTAACAGCTGTCTGCGGATTAAGCTGATACGTGAATTCGAGATTGATCTTTTGCTCGCTGGTATTTATTGTTTCAGTATCATCTGCATCGGTTGTAAGGTATCCCCATAACTGGGAGCTCAGCTTGTCCTTTAATACGATGTAGCTCAGCGAAACGCTGAATGAATTTGTATCCTCAACCGTATTTTGCACTATATCTGTGATCTCGGTCAACGATACTCCCAGAGAAGCTGTAACAATATCTTTAAAATTTAGGTTTAATGTTGTGCCTATAGTCTGAGTTTCCAGATCATCGGAGCTGTCCGTCATATCTTCAAACTCGGTGCTCTGAAGATAGGCGCTTACGCTCTGCCCTAAAAAACTTTGATTCGCCCCGTAAGTCATGCTTAATGAAGAGTTATCCAGCAATGTGCTGTCGTCAGCGAAGGCCTCACTCTTACTGTAATTAACGGAGGCTCCCCCATTCCAGGGGAAGGTGAATACAAGGCCGCCGTTTGATGTTTTCTGGGTAGTTGTGTATTCCTCTGTATTTTCCAGATTATTATGATACTGGTTGAAACCGAGAGAAAGGTTTAGAAAATCGAACAGGTCTGACTCACCATATGCATCATAAGTCTGCCGGTCATTATCCGCATCCGGAACTCCAAATGCGTAAAACTCGGGATTTATGTTTTCAAAATATGTATTAATTAAGACCCTAGGATATTCAATCTCAAGATTCACTCTATACGCGCTGTCACTCAGTGCAGAGTTTGTGCTTTTTGTATTTGCAAAATATTTACTGCTCTGGAAATCACCTTTGAGTTTAACGCCCTGCATAAGCTGGAATGTCACATCACCTCCAGCCACAGAATTCTCTTCGGGCGTAAGAGTTGGACCTGTAACATCCAATGAACTCTCGGCATCTTCGCTGCGCACATAATTTACACCGGCATTAATATTGAATGGCAAATCCATCCCCTGGCGTACACCATAGAGCATTCTCCGGTATATACCATCCGTTTCACCGCTTCCTTCTTCAGAATCCGTTATGCGCGCGCTGATTATATCTGTAGTGAACTTCCCGTAATTATAGAGCAGTTCGGCACCTTTCATCCCTGCGCCGTAAAGAGAAAGAGTAGAAAATTCAGGCTGAATATCACCCGCGTTTATTGTGGTGTTAGTTCCGTAAAAACTAAAAAGAATAGTATATATATCAAGCCCGTCATTCTGATCAGAAATAGTATACATGTTAAAAAGAAAGCTTCTATCCATCACCCTGCCTATTAAATTAAGGCTGACATTTGCCGTGTAATCATTCCAATCATTGGAATCATTGGACTCGTACGAGACCGCCATATTACCGCCAACCTTAAACTTTGGTATCTTCGGAGGTGATATGGGCAGAGGATTCACGTTAAACGGGATATAATCTGTATGAGCCAGCCGTGCTTTATTGTGCGTTAAAAAAACTTTATAATAATAAAGGCCCGCAAAATAGTTCGGTATAACAACAGGCAGATATGCGAGTATGTTGCTTGAAGGATTTACATCCACCCCGCCTCTCAATGGATTTGACTTGAGCACATATCCCTTATTGACATCGTATATTTCAACTTCTATAAAATATTGTTTCTTAAGCCATTTCTCTGTTCCGGTATTAACCGCTATAACCTGGAATGTCATCTTCTCGCCTGCTAAAGTAGGATCCGGGCTGGGAATCGACAGCTGTATGCGTCCTGAATCCCCAGCAAATGCCTGTGAGTAAAATACAATTATCATGCTCACTGAAAATATTAGTTTTAGCACAGAATTAAATCTTGATTTTATCTTCATCTTTCCATCCAATTACCCTTCATTTCAACTTTTTAATCCTCTTTAATTTTCATCGAATACATCTTTGTTTGATATTCCTGATTAAAATTATCCTTTGCAAGGATATAGAACTTATATTTTCCCGTATCATCAAACTCCTTGGTTTTGTACTTCCAGATCCCTTTGAGCCTGTCTCCTTTTATCAGGATCATATTTTCTTTTTCCATCTTCTTCTGACGGGGCAGATAATAAAATATGCTTACCTCTTTTATCTCCTTATCATCATTTGCTTCAATCTCTATTGTTTCTTTTTTACCGACCAATGATTTAAAAGGAAATTTTTTCAATGTTACTTGAGGCTCCCTGTCAAAGAGATAAAAATTTACATCTGTTGCATCCAGCCTGATGTTGTCACTGTATAATTCAAAACTTGCCGTGTAGCGCCCCGGAGATTTATCCTTGCTTGGAACATAGACAAAATTAAAATGCTTGGTCTCTTCCGGCAGCAGGGTTTCTAACGCGGAAAAACTCTTTTTTGTTGAGTCCGGAAGAACAACTCTAAGCTCAATATTCACATTAACTTTATTTTTTGAATAATTCTTTATTGTTCCTCCTAAATCTATCTTTTCATCGAATGCAAACTGGCCCAGTATATCATCAGCATATAACGCCATTTTCAAACCTTCTTTATTATTTGAATCCGGCAAAGGCATAAACTTTCTCGCTTTTTTAGGCTGTTCCGGATTAGATCTAACCTTCACAGGAGATTTCTCAACATGCACCTCCGGTTTTTTAACATAGAAATAATTCTGCTGCTGGATAATGTCCTGAATATCTTCATCATCAAGTATAAGCTTAAATCTGCTCATAATTATGTACCTGCCGAAGGGTTCATCTTCCGGTATATCGAATTCAAGAACCCTGTTCTGAGTCGCCAGATTTTTCAAATCATAGAATAAAGCAGGCATAATATATTCTCTTTCGGGCGCAACGATAGTAACAGAAAGTAGACCTTTGTAAGGTATGGGCGAAAGCGGGGTAAGCTGCACATCACATTTTACGGTCTCACCAGGAGTGTAATTGCTCTTTGCGGTACCAATTACTAATGACACCCTGTCTGTTGAATACCTTAGATAAAAGAAAGCCCAACCCCCAACCAGGCTCAATACTATCGCACCGATTGATAATGACTTCTTACTGATGACCTTCCCCTGTTCTCTCGGCAACTACTGTTACTTTTTTAACTTTATTTTTAATGTTTCCTGCTTTCCGTCTTTTGTTTCTACATTAAGTTCCAGCGTCTTTTCTTCAGCAGCCGTTTCGGTTATCTTATCAGCTCTCACATTTAATCTTAATAAACCCGGCGCGTAATCTTTATTGGTCTCAGCATTAATCAGATACACACCTGCTTTGGATGCCTTTGTATATATGATTCCCTTGCCTCCCCGCAGCTTGAATGAGACCCTTTCTTTCCAGGTTTTCTGATTGCCGGAGAAACTTATAAGCCTGTTATTGGTAGTTAATGTAATTATTTCCGCAAAATCCTCTATAAGTTCACCTGAGTCGTCCAGTGCTTCAATAGACAGTTTAAATGCTTCCTCACTCTTAGGGGACACATTATCCAGCGGTTCAATATATATGCCGCCCTTCGCCTTAACTTCCTTTTGCCATTTTTCTTTATCTTTTTCAGTAATCTGCTTTGCCGGCGTCGGGGGCTTACCTAAAGAGGCCGTTGATTTTTCACCCTCTTTAAGATCCGTCTTGCCATATTTATTTTCCACATATCCGTGACCGTCGTAACACTTAACCTTTAAGAGACTTTTTGAAGACTTTGCATCGAATGTAGAACCGCGTATGGCAACCGTAGCCGCAGGAGTATTTATATCGAACTGGGTTCCCTTTCTCATTGTTCTGGACCATATCTGACCGTCTGTCATGCTTACAGTATTCCCTTTGCCTTTTTCTGAAGCTTTAGAAGTATCAATAGTAAACAGGGAGTTTTCATTCATCTTAACTTCTATGCCATTCACAAATGTTATGGCCGCTTTTGACCCGGCATCGCTTTTCAAGGAATCTCCTTCATAAAGAAAATCTCCCTTTTTGGCAACTTCCCATTCCTCCGCACCCGCTTGCTGCAAATAGACTTTACCTAACAACATTGTGATTACAGCTGCCATATCTCCCCTTGAGGCCTGAGATTTCAGGGCATTATTAGCGGCAAAAACCATCCATAAAAAAATTATAAAACTTACAATAATCCTAAACGATTTCATTTTATACTCTCTTTCTTAATTTCCGCTTTTCCTTCAATAACATTTTTAAGCAGTTCTTTATCATTAACCCAGTAAGGAATAAAACCTTCCAGATCTTTGAGCGTATTTGCGGATAAGTTTAATTTGAGTTTACGCCAGGCTTCATTCAGATTAAAGCTTATATAACTTGGTTCAGAGCCTGTCTCTTCAGATAAAGCTTTCAATTCGAAATCCACATTGGTATATGATTTTTCTTTTTCAATATTAACCGTTCTCTTAACCGATTCCTCGTATCCTTCAGCTTTTACCCATAAAGAATATTCACCGGGAGGAAGATTCTCAATTTTGTAGACTCCGTTTACGCTTGCTTCATAACCCTGCTTAGGCCCGTGAAAAAACACCTGAGCCCTTTCTACCTTTTTAGGCGGCGTGGTATTCTTAACAACAATCTTTCCATGTATTTTAGCTTTACCTTCTACAAGTTTATCCGGCACAGCCAAGCGTTTAACATATTTGTTATTATTAACATCATCATCATAAATATCTAAAGTAGCTACGCAAATCAACGGTTCATTGAAGTTCACTATTCTGTATTGAAAGATCAGTTCTTTTTTCTGTCCGCTGTTAAGAGATGGGATCTTTTGCGAAGGCTCTACAGATAATCCATTAACATTTAATACCACATCTATATTACTTATGCTTCTCCCGCCTTTATTTTCTACTGTAACGCCTATAGGTACATGTCCGGGATAACCGGCTATGTTAGAAAGCCTGATGTTTGTAATGCCGGCATCTTTAGTAGAAGATGAAGTGGCATCAGCAGATAGACTGAATGAATACGGTATACTGGCTTCACTGATCTTGTTGCCTGAAGCATCTAACCCTTCAACCTTCCAGTAGTAAACCTGACCGCTTACAAGCCTCTGCTGCTGATTGGCGGGATTGGATGGATATGTATAACTTAAACCGGTAGTCTCAGCAACAAACAGGGCATTAAAAAATGACCTATCATCATCTACGTAAATCTTATACTTGGACGCTCCGGTCCCGACCCATCTGAATATTAAAGGCTTATCAGATAAATTCTTTGCTCCGTTTGATGGGTAAGAAAGGGTTAACATCGGGGCAGTAATTATAAATGTAGCGCTCTTTTGGGAGCTTATACCATTAAGGGTTGCTTTTCCGGTTACTGTATAAGCCCCTGAGGTGGTAAAGAATTTGCTTACAAGAACATTTCTTATGGATGTTCCGCTCTGCCCGGCGCTTCCCGGCACAGAATTACCCCTCTGGCTGAACACCTGTTTACCGGCGGGATTCTTAACTGTAAAATCAAACTGAATCCTGCTTGAACTCGCAGAGGTATTATTAGCTGTTATCTTAAAACCGATCTTTTCGGCAGAAGAAAAGTTGCTTCTTGAGCTCAACAGCTCATCCACTGCCTCCAAATTAGTCACAGCAACTTGAGCAAAGCTCACCGAGCTAAAAACCAAGCATATTAATAAAGCTGTTCCTGATACCCTGTTAAACATAATTACCTCAATATAAGTCTAACCGTAAACTCCAAATTGTCAATAAAAACAATAAACCAGACAGTTTATTACTTTATAACCGCTATTTTCTTTATAACTGTAGTCTTCTCCTGCGTATCCTTGTTCTTAACTTTTATCTGATACAGATAAACACCGCTTGCAACCTCTTCCCCGCCAGAATTGGTTAGATTCCATTCATAGCTGTATTCGTTCCCTTGTAAAGATAACTCGGGCCCTTTGATTTCTTTTACCAACTCACCGGAAATTGTGAAAATAAGTATTTGAGCCTCAATATTCAGGCAATCGGTAGTAAACCTTATGGTAGTTTGAGTTCTGCATGGATTCGGATAGTTATAAACATTCTTCTCCAGAAGAAGTGAGAACTTAAAGTCCATCTGAACAACAGCGCCTTCTCCAATCGTGATCTTTTGCGGAATGGAATAACCTATCCCGTTAAAAGCGCGTATATGGTATTCTCCGGGCAGAAGGTTCTTTATGGAATAATTACCATTAAGGTCTGTATACTTTTTAGCCACGACCCTGCCATTCTGCAAGAGCTCTATGAATGCCTTTACGCTGGGAACCGCAGATGCCACGTATGTCCCTACATTTCCTCTTGAAGCGACTGCAACGCTGGCAAGCTGACCTTCTACTGATCCTAATTCATAATCAACCTCCAGCGTAAAATCTACATCACCTGTACCGGCAAGTATATCATCTATATACACACTGGATGTTATCCCGTTTACAGTCCATGTTGCCTCTACCCTATAGTTTGTCCCCGCGGTAAGGCTTTCTAATCTGTAGATTCCGTCTTCCGTATTATCTGTTGAAACAGTTTCACCATTCAATATCGCATTAACTATAACACCCGTAATTACACTGCCGTCTTCTTTAGTAACAGCACCGGAAATATCAGTCTCAGAGGTATAGGAAGCATATGCGGATACTCTATTAGATGCATCCGACTCATTATCAGAATCATCAATAGCTATAATCCTTATGTAATACAACACCTGTGGACTGAGATCATCCAAAGTATAGGTATATGTTTCACCGGCTAATTTGGATGTGTGAGTAATCGCAATTACAGTTTGATAATCAAAATCCTCGGAGCTGAAACTAGCCGTACCGTAAGCAATCTTATATGATGCGGGAGGCCCGCCTGACAAACCATCTTCATAAGGTGTTGTCCAGCTTAAATTTATATGCCCCGACCCGCTGCTAGGTGTTAATGCGCTTAAATCAGTTATCTGGTTGGGCTTAAGCGCATCTCCGGCATAAGCTGATGCTGTAAGACCGATATCCAGATCACTGTAATTACCGGCATCATCTATGCTCCTGATCCTGAAATAGTAGAAATTGCCGGTGGTTAAACCGGTAATTGTTGCGGTTAATGTGTCACCCACAGAAGCATTACCGTTGGTTACATCCCACTTAGAGGCATCATCATAATTAGTTCCTGCAATCATAAATGTCGCGTACCCAATCTCATAACTTTCCGGAGCCCCGCCTGAATTGCCGTTTTCATGGGGCACGCTCCAGGTCAGATCTATTGCGGTGGAAACTTCTGTGGAAGAGGCCGTCAAATCGCTGATTTCTTCTGGAGCTTCCAAATCACCCGAAGAGGAATTGGCGGTAGGCGATGAGATATCCATATCACTTGTATTCCCAGCTAAATCAACTGCTTTTATATGGAAGTAATATATTATCCCATCGGATAAACCGTTTATTGCAGCTGTAAATTTAGTGCCCGGGAGTGTGGTCCCGTTATATGATATAGAGGAAGCTCTGGTAACAAATGTACCTGTGCTAAAATCATTAACATCGTAGCGTATGTCATAATAATACGGGTATAAACTAATTACGTTAGTTGAGTCTTCGTAAGGAACTGTAAATGTAAGTTCGATTTCTCCGGAGCTGCCTGTAGGTGAAGCCTCTAAGTCACTTATTACACCCGGAGCAATATCATCAAATGTAAACTGAACCTGAACCTCAGCCGACCACAATCCTGCAATATCCTGAACTTTAGATTTTAATCTGTAAACCTTGTTGCTCTCCCAGGCCGGTACAGTTGAATAACTCCAACTTCCGGAGGCAACTATTACTGAAGATACCTCAACACCGCTCCAAACGCTTCCGTTCCAGTATTTAGAACCGGAGACATCAATTATTTGGAGCTGTATTGATGAAAGGCCGGAACCAGGCAATGTATCTGAAGCCGTCCCGTTAATAACTGCTAAACTGTTAACCTCAGATCCGTCTTGTATTAATAAACCGATAGTTGGACTGATCTTATCCGAAGCCAAAGCCCCCGGAGTATCGGGTGTCCCTAAATATGTTGGGAATGGACCGATATTGCCTGAACTGTCTCTGGGACGAGCCGCAAAATAATAAGTTGTCCAGGCTGTTAGACCGGTAACGCTCAGCGTTTCAGGATTACCGACGGCAGCAACAGCCACCGCTGAAGCGCTCGAAGCATTGTTCCACCATGCGGTTGAATCCCCTGCAACAGCATATGATGCATATCTTATTTGGTAATTTGTTACACCGGTATCATCAACCGGAACAGTGAACATAAGCTTTGCCGCACCGTTAATAGTTGTATGCGCTGCCGCAGACAGATCCGTAATACCGCTCGGAGGGTTAGTTTCAAGAATCCATACAATTGTATCGTTCCCCGGCTCAGCAGGATCATTATCGTAGGATTCCCCTCCTCTTATACCGGTATAATTAGTTAAAGTTATGCTTGCCGGGTAAATAAGATTAGCGGCAGAAACATTCGTAGCTATGCTGGCGTCTGCAAAATTAATATTATCCATGGTGTAGGTGTGCGCGCTTCCCACAAATTCTAAATTAACAGCGGCACCTCCATTTTGAATATTCTGTACGGTCAAATTATTTATTGCATTTCCAGTAATTGTTGCACCGTTTTTAATATTTAAACCATATGAGTTCACATACTCGATTAACAAACCGGTGATTGAAAGTGTACCGCCTGAGTTGACTACTAACCCGTAGTATTCCACACCCGGGGTCTTGCTTGTTATTACATTATTAGAGGCATCTGATTTCAGTTCACCGCCCGAGTTAACTGCTATAGATTTCCCATCAGCAAGCACAACCTTAGCTCCATCGGTAAGATACAGCATTGAGCTCGCATTTACCAGCACATAACCATCAACAGTCATTGTTGACCCGCTCATATTAAATATTCCTGTATTATTAAGCGAAAGATTATTCCCTAAAGAGAGGGTAATGCCTGCCGGAGCATTTACTGTCCCGTTATCAAACAACACATCACCCGCAACAGTCATATTCTTACCCAAACTCAAAGCCCCGGAAGCTTTGTTTACCGTAAGTTGAGCTAATCCGAAATCCGTATCCGAAGGGCCACCTACTGTCTGCGCTGATGTCCCGTCAAATATTATCTCTGCCCCGGCTGCCGCAGTCATGCCTCCGCCCTGATTTATCCAATCCCCTGCGATGCTCACAGTCCTGTTGCTTACGTTAAGATTCCCAGATGTTCCTATATTGACATCTCCATTAATATCAAGGTTCAAATTAAGTACTACAGTTCCGTTTTGAATTACAAATTGATCCAGCGAGGTTGACACACCGGAGAAATATTTTTGACCGACTCCGGTAAATGTTACAGAACCGGAACTTAAATTGTAACTTAAACTATTGTTGGTAAAACCTCCATTTAAGATTAAGTTCCCGCCGTTTAATGTTATACCGCCGTTAGCGGAAGTCCTGACAGCATCATCAGAATCAGTGCTTAAAATAGTCAAATCGTATGCGTTAAGGTCTAACGTTCCGTAGTTCACGATAATTTTTTCTACTGAATAATTAGCATCAACATTTGAATCGCAGCCCGCTGCGTCTATAAGCACAACATGGGTTGATACCGGCACACCATACGGCAGCCAGTTTGAAGGATTATTCCAGGCGCCGTTCCCGCCTATCCAGTGTTTGATTGATGCGGCCGCGACAACCAGATTGCTTACAGCCGAATAATTTGGTATTTCATCTTCGGTCCTTATAGCGAAATAATAAGTTGAACCGTATTCCAATCCAGTTATGCTTAAAGACTCCGCGCTCTCGGCTGATCCGGGCACAACATACTTAACATACGGCTGCGAGTCAAACTGATCCGCAGTAAATATAACAGATGAGTATCTGATTGTATACATTGCCGCATCCCCATTTTGTGTACCGTCATCACCAGGAGCAGTCCACGTTAGGTCAACTATCCCAACATCCGCTGTGCTCGCTGCGCCCACCAGATCAACAATTTGATTCGGCGCGATTCCATCCAGAGTTACGGTACTTACATAACTTGTGTACTGAACGACATCGTCGGCATTATACACCCTCAATTTAATAAAATACTCTTTCTGTTGAGTAAGCCCGAGAACTGTGTATTCATAAGTTGGGGAAGTCAGACTGCCGGATTGGACCGCATAAAGATTATCCGGACATGCAGAATATGTGGCAACAGCGACAATATAACTTTCCGCATCGCCAGTAACACTTCCTGTCCAGTTTACATTTATAGTAGTTGAGGTTACAGCAACCACACCCAGATCATCAGGAACGGCAGCCAGAGTATAAACTAAGACAGCTGATGTCTTTACGGTACTGGCTTCATTGTAAACCTCAACTTTTCTGGTAATTGCATCATTGGGAGAACCCACAGTCTCTACCCAAAATGTTGTATTTTCAGTTAATTGCTGAACCAATATATCCGATCCGTCTAAAATTCTGAACCCATCCTCATTATCAGCATTATCGGTCCAGGTCCATTTTATACTCTCAGTTGAAAGCGCAACACCAGCAAACGACGTAGGAACAGCTGGAGGTATTGCAGGCGTCCTTGTTGAGACTTCAGTTGAATAAGTACTTTCATAACCCCCGTCATCAACAGTCTTGATTGCGATATAATAGGTGACTTTTTGAGTGAGCCCCGTCAACAAATATGGCGGTGCTGGGACAATTATTGGAGACATGCCATCCACAGCTCCTGTCCCGCTATATGGCACACCGGAAGCATCGGAGTCGTAGTAAACCAGGTAATGGTTTATATCCAAATTATTCGGAGCAGTCCAGTTAAGATTTATTGAACAGTAGCTGACGGTTTCTATGGTTGGACTTATCGGTACTCCGGGATTCAAATCCATTGCGGGGCCATCAGCTAATGTATTAATACCCGCAACAGACCATTCACCTGTATTCCCCATTTCATCTACCGCTTTTATTGCGAAATAATAAGTTGATCCCGGAACAAAACCGGAAACAGTCTGGGACTCAGATCCGCCTGCCGCTAAAGGCACCCATAACTGAACATACTCGATTGCAGCATTAAAACTGGCATTGGTAATCTGAGTTGTATCATATTTTACAATATAACTTGCAGGAGTTCCTGAGCCTTCATCATCACCCGGAGCTGTCCAGGCCAAATCAATCTCACCTTCATTCGTACCTGCTATTGCTGTTAAATCACTTATGGAACAAGGTGCACTAACATCAATTTGAGCATAGGCGTAATTTTGAGAATTAACTACAATTGTGGACCAACTACCTTTATTATCCAAATCATCAACTGCTTTAATAGCAAAATAATATGTTACCCCGCCGTTAAATCCAGCAAGCGTATAAGGACCTTCTGCGCTGCCATTAACTTGCGGTATCCAACTCTGGCTATAAGTCGTTGCGCTGTCAAATCCAGCTGTATTTATTTGCAATGTATCCCATTTTAATATATATGATGTGGCTGTCCCCGATGATTCATCATCACCCGGTGCGGTCCATGCTAATGTAATCTCACCTTCTATTGCTCCTGTCAAAGCGGTTAAATCACTCACAGCGCTAGGTTCCACTAAGTCTACCTGCGCTGAATTATAATTTAATGTGTTTACAGATTCAGACCAACTACCGATATAACCTAAATCATCCACCGCTTTAATAGCAAAATAGTATGTCACCCCGCCTGTAAAACCTGATATTGTATAAGGCCCTTCCGGGCTTCCGCCATAAAGCGGTGTCCAGGATTGGTTATAAGTAGTTGCGCTATCAAAACCGGCGCCTGTTATCTGATTAGTATCCCATTTAACTATATAGGACGTTGCGGTTCCGGCAGTTGCATCATCACCCGGCGCAGCCCACTGAAGGGTTACTTCGCCTTCATTTGATCCTTGAAGAACTGTTAAATCGCTGATAGCATTAGGCACAATACCGGGAGTTACATCGAATTCCGGCGTTGTATATAAAGTCATGGCAGGCGCTGTAACATCAACATCAGTAACTGTAATCTGGTGTGTAGTTGGTGAGATCAGGGTCACGCTAAATATTTTCATACCGGCAACCATATTTGCATCCGCAGGCATGGTATTCCCCTCGGAATCAGCCAGATGAACTTCCTGAGTTTGACTCGGATCTGTATTAAAATTGGCGTCACAGGCTTTGACTGTTACATCGAAACTGACTTCAACCTGCTGAGTATCGGGCGCACCTGTTTTTCCACCAACTGAACCAGGATTATGGGTTTCTCCGGGAAGCAGCAAAAGCAGTTTTGAAGCGGCATCAGGATTAACCGGGACAGGAGCGCTTACACCGGCACTCAAACCCGAAGCAGTTGCGGTACTTATCCATCCCGGCGAAGTATTAGCTGTCTTAAAGGTAAGAGTAAAAGAACCTATCCCGTCGGTTAACGCTTGATCACCGGGTTCCGTATCATAAGGATCTTCTGTATCTATACTTACCGAAACATCGGTAGACACGACATTGAAATAGTTATCTACAGCATTAACAGTCATTGTAAAACCTGCTCCGGCAGTTTGTACTGCTGGTGTTCCTATTTTGCCTGTTGTTGTACCCGGGGCCGAAGTCTCTCCCGGAACAAGCGCCTGCAATCCTGTTAGCGCGGCTGAATCCACTTGAATACTGCTCTGGCTTCCGTTAATACTCCCGTTATCTATATCAGTAACTATCACAGTTCTGGATCCGGCCTTCTTTAGATTTACAGCATTACTGAACACATGAACACCCATATCAGTAGCCGGCACAAAAGTATAATTCGATGGTAATTCTACACCTGCTGTTTCAGGCCCGCCTAAAACCGTAAATGTTACGGAACTGGCGTATGTAAAAGCAGTATTATTATCGTCATCCAGCGCGGTAACTGTTACACTGGTTAAAGTACCTGCGGTATGAGGCGACGTTATACCCTCAACCTTAAGATGAGTCGCCGGCTTGGCCATATAAAAGGAAGTTGTAGTTATCGCAGTCTCCCAGTTATCTGCGTTATCCTTGGCTTTTATGCTCATCCAGTACTTTTGACCTGTTACCCAGGTAATGCTGTCTTTATCTATAAACCAACTAGAGGCTGTGCCCTGAACATCCGAACTAATCCAGATACCTGAAGCCTGCCAGTCAGAACCATTCCAGTACAGATCATCACCATCCGGGATAGGACTGAAAGTTCCAGAATCCAGTCTTAAATAATATTCAATCTCACCCGCACCGGCAAATGAATCTGACGCGGTTCCCATTATCGCACCTGTTGGATCTATTGTTACCCCATCTGTTATGTTGGATATTGCTGAATCCGGTTCGGTTAAGTCAAAACCAAATGTAATACCTGCACTAGGTGTTTCAGAATTATTCGCCTGGTCGGTTGCTATTGTTCTCATCCTGTAATTTCTCCCATTAACTAAATAGGCTTCAGGTACCGCCCACGTCCAGGTATCCGTATCATTAACAGTATGCCAGGATTCTACATCCGAATCAAACGCATCCGAACCGTTCCAATATTTACCCGATGTTTCATCCCTAAATGATAATTTAATGTTATCAATTTCGGAAGCAGATTCAACTCCTGCCCCATATGCATTTGGAAGAGTCTTTACGGTGGAATAAAATTCATTATTTGCAGGGAACTGGACATATGAAGTAGGAGCAACATTATCAAATAAAAAGGTTGTTGTAGAACTAATAATTTCAAGATTTGTAGCAAGATCTGTCGCGCGGCAATTTATATCATAAGTTGATCCGCTGGTCCAGCTTACGGTATCCGTGTCATAATACCAGTAGTCGGTATCCGATGCGGTTAAATAAGTCTCAGTTGCTACCCAAGCAGCTCCGTCCCAATATTTATTGTCGTCTCTTTTAATTCTTACCTTTACGACACCAATACCAAACTCATCAACAGCCGTACCGGATATAGTCACCAGTTCATTCAGGACCGAATCGTGCACAGGGCTTTCAATTGTGGAAGTAGGCAAACCGATGTCATATGTAAATGTAATTTGATCCGGAGTCATTTCTATATTCCCCGCTGTATCTGATGATGCCGCCACAATATAATAGGATGTTCCATGCGTAAGGTGTGTTGATTTTATAACATCATAACTCCAATTTTCGGTGCCTGAAGCGGTTATGTAAAATGTAGTCGGCGTTGTAAAATTAGCGCCGGTCCAGAATAATCCATCGCTTAACTGTTTGACAGTAATCCTAACTTTATCGATTGAACCTGTAAAAGGATCGCTGCTGGTACCATTAATTGCAGAAATCGAGTTAATATAGGAATTCACCGGATCGGTAATGTTTGCCTGCGGCATGCTGAAATCGGCTGTCAGTGTAACCGTGTCGTAATCTACACCGTAATTACCCGCACTATCAACAACACGTATCTCAATATCGTAATTCACTTCATTGATGTAGCCATTAGATGCGCTTACCGTAAATGTGCTGTTCCAGTTAGCCCAACCATCTGAAGTATCAGAAACAATCCAGGCTGCATTTCCATCAGCCTCATTAAATCCGCTTGCACCATCCCAGTAGTTGCCTCCTTGCTGCTTAATTCTGTACTGCACCTGACTGACTTCACCGTTATTAGGATCATCGGCAGTCCCCTGAATAGTTACTATACCTGTATCTTTCATTCTGAAACTTCCGGAAGGATTTTCAATTCGGGCTACCGGAGTGGAAACGTCATATGTAAAAGTAAAACTTGTATTTCCTAACTCGTAATTACCAGCTGTATCGACGGCTTTTGTGTATACCCTGTATTTGGTGCCATCCGCCCAGGTCGGAGATGGATAATTCCAATATGTAAGCGTGGCTGTTGTTGAAGTAGAGACATCCGTTAACCAGTGTATTGTGGCAGAGTCAAACGCCAATCCGGTCCAATAATCGCCCGAAATATGGGGATTTTCTTGAATGGCAATATCAATATCCGCGGTTATTGAATATATACTATTTTCCGGAGTTTCAATAACTGTTCCTGATACTATCGGAAGGCTGTTTAAAAACAACTGGTTGGGATCTGCGATACCGCTGGTTGGGGTAGATCTGTCTATCTTAAATGTAGTTGTAGCATTCACCGTTTCATAGTTGCCCTGCAGATCTTCTCCGTACGTATAGATTTCATATACTCCGCCTCCTTCTATATAATAATCTAAATCTACATCTTCATAATGCCATTCGATATTGTATCCGTCTACATTATCAATTGTAACACTCATGGTAGTATAAGTGGACGTAAAACCGCTCCCGTTAAAATAAAAATTATCCGATTTGCGTTTAACGGCAATTTTAACAGCTTCGATATTTTGAGAAATATTGTCAGATGCGGTACCGGAAATTGTGATCAGCTCATTAAACCATTGATTATTAATTGGCAGCGAAACACCGCTGTCAGGTTCCGTATAATCTCCAGGCATTGTACCGGATGATTCTTCCCATGAATAATTACCCAGTTCATCAAACGCTTTTATATATATATATAAGGTAGGAGCAATTGTTAAGTCTCCCAAAGTATGGACTTGAGGATCCCCGGGTTCTACAGGAGCAGGCGGTGCCGGGTCCCCTACATATAGACTGTCCCAGGTATCTGTAGGATTTGATACTGCATATGTAGAATATCTGATATCATAATATTTAACTATACCTTTAGAATCATCATCACCCGGAGCTATCCAGCTCAAATCTATCTCGCCGTCCGCTGATCCGGTCACTGCAATAAAATCCGTAATTTCGCCTGGAAGAAAATCATCAAACCATTCTATGCGAGCAAAAAAATCATTTTCATAATCCTGACCTGCTTTACTGCCAAATGCATATTTAACTGTTACAGTACTGGGTGAGATATCATTTTGACAATATACGTTTGTACTGACATTTGAGTTGAATGTACAGGAAGTTATATAAACATCACCGGTAACATCCTGTATAATGATCGCCGCATTCCCGGGAGTAACATCGGTAAATGTTATATTGTTAAATCCGCTTAAGTTCGGGCTGTTATGGCAGACTATTCCTTCACTATTTAATACTATAAGCTCCTGAGATATATTTATCTCACCTTCCAAATCAAAAACGAAATAACTTCCATTACCGCGTAAAAAGTTTGCTTTATCGGGAAACACCGAGTAAGCAGATTGCAATTTACCATCATTATTTATGTCCAGCTGATTGTCAACTTGTATAACACCTCCATCCATTAATCTTAAAATTCCATTACCCTGAACCGCTCCGTTAATTATATGCAGATATCCGTTATTCCCAACCTTTACAGTCCCGGTGGAAGGTTCAGTATAAGTAAAACTATTATCTACATTAACAGTAGAATCAACAATTTCGAAAATACCTTTTCCTACCTTGAAATCATTCGCAACATTTATGTCCGACAAAGCCTTGATTTGAAATGTTTGGAATGTTCTATCCATTCTCAAATCATTAAAAGCTTGTCCCGGCATATTTATTTCCTGAACTGTCGAAACACCGCTATCAGTAAATATAAACTCCGACAAACCGGGATTGAAGGAAGCCCCTCCATTAATAGTAAAAGAGCTGGCTTCAATATAGAAATCACGAACGATTCCTCCATCGCAATCCAGTGTACCATCTATAATTTCAAAATGATTTTTTACGGTCATGCCGCTTTTCATATAAGCTGTCCCAGCGGGTTTATCAACTATAAATCTGGCTATGGCAATATTAGTGGATAAAGCAACATCCTGATTATTACTGCCAACCAGCTTGAAATCAGCCATATTTAAAACGCAGCTCCCTCCGGAAACCGTAAAATCATTGCTTACAGATACTGTGGAAGATCCGGCATTAAACTGACCGCCGCTCATAGTGAAAGTGCTGATTTCTATAACTGCTCCGGGGTATCCGTTAAAAGTGGATGAATATATATCAAATGTTTCTGTTACTGTAAAACTAGTGCATGGAGCATTTAACTGCACCGGACCTATATATCCCGCCTCAATACTAATTGCTTTAACCACTGGATTTGTTGATACCCAGCAGGTATATGTAGATCCGCCGTTGCCAAAAACTGCTGTGTCATTAAAATCCGGAGCTCCGGCGCCGCGGGTCCCGCCAGGGGTTCTTGACCAGTTATATCCGTTAGCCCATTGATCATCAGTTGTAGCTGCCCAGTATTTTGAATAAGGCTGATTAACCTGCGCCCAGTTGGTGGCTCCATTGCTGACAAAACTCCAGGTAGAAAGCTCGTTCTGCGTCCACAAGCGGAAATAATATGTAGCTCCAAAATCCAAACCGCTAATCGCATAGTTTTGCTGGCTTAGAGGTATAACATTAGAGGTGGAAATAGTAACCTGCGCCGTTGTCGTAGACCATACAACCCCGGTATCTGTTGAATACTGAATCCTGTATTCACCGGTAAGCAGACCAATAGTCCCATCATTTCCAGGTGAACTCCAATGCAGATCAATCTCGCCTTCATCAACAGAAGTTAATGCTGTAAGGTCTGTAACATCAGCAGGCGTCCCCGAAGCTGTAAAATCCCAGTTCACATTGTTCCCGGAGTTTACATTCGTTCCATCATCCGCATCTATTGTACTTCCCAATGATGCGTTGCAATCTCGGATATCTGCATAAGATATATTTTGAGTCCCGGCAACATCCCAGTAATAAGATGTGGTATTAATCGTACTTCTCAACATTATTCTTGTATCATTTGATTGGCCATTTATATTAACATTCGTAAATGCAGATGTTGAATAATGCTTAAAATACAGTTTGGTATTAGGCTGAGTTGCTATTAAAGTAGATATAACCACATCTTCAAAAATTACCCCATCTTCTGATGTGTCTTGAATATCAACAATATTAAGAGTTTCACTGGATAAGGATATTTCTGCATTATTCTGGTATTTGGCTATGCGAATAGTATTGGGGACATCATCAACCAAATTAAATTTGCCTCCCAATACCAGCGAATTTTGAAAAGAAGCCAGCGCGTTTACAGTATTATCTGCCCCATAATAAAAAGTATCCCAACCGCCGGCACCATAATATCCTGCTATTCTTTTTGATACTCTTCCATCCACCATTGTAAAATCACCGCCAACCATCAAATCATAATTCCATACTGAAATTGACCTAACCGTATTATTCACTCCAGCTCCGCATGAACTCCAGAATGACCCATTCCAACGCGCAATATTGTTGCCTTGGTTAGTAAATGCTCCTCCCACAAATAGTTCATCTTCATGCTCTTCCATAGCATAAACTGTATTATTTAACCCGCCGGACAAAGGCAACCAGCTCGTACCGTCCCAATAAGCAACTCTACTTTGCGGAGAAACAAACGCCCCTCCAGCGTACAGTCTATCTTTGTACTCTTTAAGAGCATATATCGTATCATTCATACCTGAACTAAACGCTTCCCACTCAAACCCGTTCCACAACGCTATTCTTGAAGCAGACTTCCCGCCTGCCAGGGTGAAGCTCCCTCCTACTGCCAGCTTTCCTTTATATATTGATAGCGCAAAGACCTCTCCGTTTCCTATACCTGAACCCAAAGCATACCAGCTGCTGCCATCCCACATAGCTATCCTGTTAACAGTAATACCACCGGCGGTTGTAAAATTACCGCCCGCTATAAGCATACCGTTATAAACGATCAAGGCATGAACATCCCCGTTCATTCCAGTGGACATAGCTTCCCAGCTGTCACCATCCCAGAAAGTGATCTTCTCCCTTGAGCTTCCTCCGGCTTGAGTGAATATACCTCCCGCCACCAAACCGCCCTTAAATTCTGCAACCGCATGAACATCATTGTTTATACCTGTACTTAAAGGATTAAAACCCGCGTTACTTTTTACTATAACCGTTGAATTGCCTGCATTTAAAGTAGTCGAGCTTACCATAATACCGCCGGATGTAATCCAATCACCCGATCCCATGTTAACATTTACGTGACCAAAACCTTGACTAGCTGTCAATAAAGAACCATTTGATATATTAATATCCGGATTAAGTGTGGCTGCATCTAACGTTATATCGCCCATACCTCCACAATATACAGCAATATTCGCGCTTGATTTTATTACCTGAGAGGTCCCTGTTCCTAATATAGCGGTTCTATTCGAGACACCTTCATTAATAATTGTCAGTCCGCCTAAAAACTCTCTTGGGGGGATAGTAACATTATTAAGATAGGTCTGATATGCAGTTTCTGCTCTAATCGTGCCTGTTATCCCAAGTTTGGCTTCATCGTAATCCTGCAATATAAGTATCCCGGGCCCTTCAATACTGCCGTTTATATCTATATCAGATGAGGGTTTCATCATTAATTCACAGTCTTTGGCAATTTGTAAATTTTTACCTGAAGCAACCGTCAATGTTCCTTTTATTTCAACATCACTATTTATCCCTATCGCTGAAGTTGATATTGTTACATTATTAAGATAACCCGATCCTACAATTATTCCTGTACCCATCTTGTTCATTACTAATGTTGAAAAATCAGAATTAACAGTTGCACTCGAAAGATTGATATTGCCTTCAACTGTCCAGGTGCCATCACCCATATAAAGCCTCTCATAACCGGACCCTTCCCCTAAACAATCCAGGTTGTTATTAAGATTAACATCCGGATCATATATAAAAGCATTTATGATGACATCGCCTGAATTGGCGGCATCAATCTGTAAACTGCCGTTTATGGTTATCGTTCCCGAACCTATAATAAGGTTTCTGCTGAAAGTTCCGCTTTGCTTGACAATAACCTTATTTAAAGCATATCCATCGATAAATAAATTCATATTATTGTTGCTTATATCCATTACCAGCGTTGAATTGCCGTAGTTATACGTACCTCCTGTTATTTCAAAGTAACTGCCGTCACACGTAATTGTAGATACACCCGCATTATACATCCCTCCCGATTGAGAATAAGAACCGGCTGTTATACTGCTCATATTAGTGCTGAACGTTCCCCCTTCAATTTTTGTTAGACTTATTGCTTTAAATGTGGGAGAAGAAACTGTAACTGTTGCGGTGTAAGTAGAGCACAGAACGATAGAATCAACTACAGCTTCAGTGTCAATACTGCAGTTGGAGCTGCTGCCGCCGTCAAATACAGCTACCTGCGTTGGATCAGGTATAGATGCTCCGCCCCCGCCACCGGAAGTAGTTGACCAATTACTCGTATCAGTCCATAACCCTGCTGAAGCTGCCACCCAGTACCTTTTATAGGATATTTTTGCTGCTGCGTAATTCTGAGTATTTGCCCCAATTGTTGACCAATAACCGGAAACAGCTTCATCATCAACAGCCTTTATCGCAAAATAATAAGTCGTACCCGGAATAAATCCGATTACATTATGCATCTCATCACTTCCACCGGTAATCGGTGTCCAACTCTGTATATATGTTGTTGCGCTGTCAAAATCTGCTGTAGTTATCTGATTTGTATCCCATTTAACAATGTAGTGATCAGCGACTCCCACTTGATCGTCATTACCGGGAGCTGTCCATTCCAATGTTATCTCTCCTTCATCAACCCCTATAACCGCGGTTAAATCGCTTATCGCGCATGGCGGAATATTAGGAGGTATATAAGTAGATTGAATAGCTGAATATGAACTACTTGAAAGTCCGACGTCAATTGCAGCAACTGCCCAATAATAGGTAACACCTACCGGCAAGTCAAGAGCGATACCATACCTTGTGTTGCTATCATATATCTTCGGAGGTCTAACAAAATTGCCTAAAAGAGGGCTTCCGTAAACAGAGGTTGCCGGATCATTGCCTATGCTGTTTTCTGTTGACACAGCCAAATTATAATATAATCCGGCTGCAGGTGTAGCCCCGGTACCCGTATCCGATGCCGGCGACCATTTGAAGACTATCTTGTCACTTATTTCTTCAACCGAAAATCCTGCAGGTTGATTTGGCGCCGTATTTGCTGCCCCGCTGCCGACAAACTCAACCAGAGTATTTTTGTATATCTTAAGCTCTTCTTGACCGACTCCATCCCAACCGCTTACCAGTATATCTATATCCCCGTCAATATCATAATCGCACCATTCAACCTTTCCCTGTACCAACATATCATTTCCAACTTCCTCAACAACTATCGTATTTGTGTAAAAACTCCCACCTCCGGAATTCTCATAGACCCTTAATTGTTCTTCCGATGTAATGCCCACACCGGAAGCCAATAAATCCAATGTCCCATCATTGTTAAAATCACCCCAGGCCACACCACCGTTAAATAAACCATCATTAAATCCGTCAACTTCTATTTGCGATGTATTAATTGTCCCTCCATCATTCTGATAAACCCTGAGCTGTCTGTTGCTGCTGCTATCGTACCCACTTGAAACTAAATCCAGATCACCGTCATTATCATAATCTCCCCAGGCAACATCACCGTAGTATAACCCGCTATCCGAGCTACCGCCTACTTCTATTTGATTACTATTTATAATACCTTCTCCTGTATTTTCATATATGCGTAATTGAAAATCCATGATTGAATCACTTCCGCTAGCCAATACATCCAAATCACCGTCATCATCATAGTCCCCCCAAGCCACACCACCGTACATTAAGCCGGTACTAGAACCTCCACCTACTTCAACTGGAGATATATTTATGTAACCATCTCCTTCATTCTTATAAATGCGAAGCTGCTGTCCGGTAGTGCTGTCCTGTCCGCTGGCAAGCACATCCAGATCTCCATCATTGTCATAATCGCCCCAAGCTACCTCGCCTTTCCATAAACCGGTATTAGAACTGCCCCCGACCTCTATTTGGTTTGAATCAAAACTTCCACCCGTGTTTTTGTATACTCTAAGCTGTTCTTGCATCGAATTATCCGTACCGCTCGTAAGTATATCCAGATCACCATCATTATCAAAATCACCCCAGGCAACTCCTCCATACTCCAACCCAGTATCGGAACCGCCTCCAACTTCTATCGGGGTTGAATTCATAAGACCAGCGCCTGTATTGTAATAAACACGCAGCTGGGAATTCATAGAAGAATCCCTGCCGTTTGCCAGCACATCCATATCGCCATCATTATCATAATCTCCCCAGGCCACATCTCCAAACACCAACCCGCTGTTGGCAAATCCCCCAACATATACCTCCTCATCATCAAACCCCCAGGTCTGCACGATTGCCTCATTTGAGATCGTTGACCAATTTTCGTTATCGTCCTTGGTCCATATTTTAAATGTATATGTGGTATATGTTAGAAGACTTGTAATTGTTTTATTCTGCTGGGTAAGCGGGGTTACTCCAGTTGTAGAAATAATTATCTGAGCATTATCTTTGCTCCAGGCAACCGAATATGAAGAATATTGGATTCTGAATTCTGACCCGGTTGTCAGATCCCCCACAGTTCCGTCATCACCGGGAGAAAGCCAGGTAAGTTGTATAACACCTTTTTGTATGGAAACCAGACCGCTTAACGTAGTAACACCTGCCGGAGGGGTAGAACCAGCAAACGCGGCTTTAAAGGAAGTAATACAGATAAATAAAGCAATTAATATTACTTTACCCAGCTTGCTTATTATTATCTTATTAGTATCTCTCATTAAAAGCTACCTTTTCATATTAAAATTTCATGTTCATCGTAAACCTATGGGTAGCCCCCAGATCTCCATAAGGAACGAACGCATAATCAACCCCGTAATTAAAAATTCTGAATCCTGCGCCTGCCATCATACCGGTAAGACTGGCCAATCCACCGTCATTCATAGAGCCTAAGCCCTTGCCTACAAGAGCCTCTCTGCTCATCGAATCCTTTCGTAAATAGCCTGCCCTCAAAGCAAACATCCCGCCAACCCAGTATTCGCTGCCGAGATTAAAATTAATCTTATTATCTATAGGCTTATTTAAGTCTAAAGAAATACTTAAAGAGCGGTTCAGCAAATAATATGCAGCCCCAAATTTGTAAGTGAGAGGAAGCGGATAAGATTTCTCTATAAATTTAATCTGACTGCCGATATTTTGCACAACAAAGCCGAATGACCATTGATTCAAACGTGAGATTACTCCCAGATCAACAGCATAAGCCCTGGCCTTTTTATCATCTATCTGCTGGCTTATGACCTTAAGATTTATTCCTGAAGTTACCATCGAATCATTGCTAAATTTAAGGACCTGCTGAGCGTAAGAAAGGCTTAGTGACATATCGCTGGCGCCAAAATAACCGTCCGGGTCTGCGGTATTGCCGCTTCTTCTTTCTATCCCTTCCATGTAAAGGTAGGTCGCGCTTATTCCTATAACACCGGGGATACCCTGAACCGCGGGAACTCTCTTTCCATCAACAAATATATCACCGCCGCTTGATTTCCCGGATACCGGAATTGCAAATCCGATAAAATCATATTTAATATCTTGAAACCAAACGTTATGGGATGCCGTTATTTCTTTTGATTTTAAGAAACCCAATCCGGCAGGATTCCAGTAGAGCGCATTCACATCGTCAGCAACGGCCGTAAAACTCTCCCCCATACCGATAGCCCTCGCGCCAATGCCAAGTTTAAGAAAGTTAGCAGCACTTGTTCCCGGCCCGGCAGCATAAATAAAACAATTCGCTGTTAACATTATCATCAATACAAGTAAGGGCGAACATTGCTTTTTCATCTCACTATAGTTCTAACCCCTGTTTTTCTATTTGTCAATGTGACTTTGGTCACACGAAAATAACTGCATTTTTCCATATGTTTTTTAACAACATAAAGCTTACCAACTACTTTGCACATACAGCCTAAGTCTAATTGAGTACTCTGATTTGTCAATACGGTATGGAATTTTTACTAATTAAGGCATAATAGCCAGTATTATATTGAGTTGTTCTTCTGTAATTTAAACGTGTTTATCTTTCCAGAGGATGTCTGTACGGTGAACGAGCAGGCGGAAGAAACCTTGGTAATTTGGACTTTAACTCTAACATCTTTATTTCGGCGGAACGAACTCCGATTTCTATCAGCTCTTGAGCCTTGTTAAAGTCTGCCCAGGTATAATTGCTTACGTTCGGATTAATAGTAATATCTGCCATCTCTTCCTGGAAGCGGGCAATCTTATATTCCATTGTAAAAATTGTTTTCATAAAAACCTCTAAAATGTTCGGCTTATCTTTTCTGAATAAATTGAAAATCCCGCCCATAACCATCGGTACTTTCTTTAACTTTGTGCTCGATGTTAAATTAACCGATAATAATATGTCGGCGCCCATATCGATAAGCACTGACGTAGGCACAGGATTAACCAACCCTCCGTCAACCAGATAGGAATCATTATATCTGTATGGCTCAAAGAAAAATGGAAGCGACAGAGAAGCCCTTATCGCTTCATGAAGTTTTCCCTCTCTTAAAACAACCTCCTCCCCGGTCATAATATCAGTCGCAACACAGGCAAATGGGAGGTGCAGTTCCTGAAATTCTTTATCCCCTAAAACTCTCTTAAGATAGTTTTTTAATTTAATACCTTCGATGAAGCCCATCCTTGGAAATATCGGATCTATATTGGAAAATAGCCAGCGCCTGTTTATTTTCAGGGCAATCTTTTCCATTAACTCAATTGAGTCCAATACCAGATAAGCCGCACCCATAAATGCGCCTATGGAAGTCCCGGCAATAAGATCTGGATAAATATTCTCTGATTCAAGGACTTTCAGTATGCCTATTATGGAATACCCGAACGCAGCGCCGGATCCCAATGCCAATCCCAATCTGATATGAGCAGCCCTGTGCGCTAACGAAACAACCATTCTGCGGGTATACCTCAACTCCTCTTTTGACAGGTTTTCTAATGAGAAATTATGCGCAAGCTTAGAAACTGAATCAGACCAGGGGATTGTGATATCCGGTTTTCCCAAAGCGTACTTCTGACTAGGACATTGAAGAAATACTTTTATTATTTCTCTTCTTGCTTCAGAGGCTAGAGATTCTAACGACTCATTAATATTAATAGTTTTAGGAAAATTCGCTTTTGAAACCAGAATAAGCGTATCCGCTTCATTAATGAATATTTTCTGGAAAGGCTGTGAATTATCATTGATAAGCGCTATCTGGAACTGATATCTTTCTTTCAAGATTGTTAAAAGCGGATGGAGTGAAGAAAGCCGTTTATCCGACCAAAAATCCTCTGGAAAACAGATGATATCCACCCCGTTAGGCATATGGCGGATTACCTTTTCTATCAAGCCTATATTCTTAAAATCTTCGGGATTAACCAATGCCTCTTCGACACTGAGCGCCGCTGCTCCGAATCTTTTTGAAAATATTTTTTCTTCCTGAACATTAATTAATAAAAGTGTTTTTGCCAGAGTCTCGGATATCAAACAATGAGCAAACAGGCTGGAAAACATTATTACATCATCTATAAAAAGCGTTGAAATAAGCGTTATTACTTCAGGATTGTAAAAATGCTTATCATTTGCAGCAATCTGGCCAGATATCTTTCTAAACAGCACCATTGCCAGATGGTCTGCTATGCTGTGAGACTCCTCCATAAGCATTTCTAAATCTCTCCTGTATAGCACCAAAAACTCTGATGGCTCATCCAGCGTACATGTATCCGGCCAATTATAACCGCTGAATATGGAAAACTCACCCAATACTTCTGATTGATTTAGACATCTATAATTATCTGTATTAAATTCCTCTGCAGTTAATCTTACCCTGCCGTTTTTAATAAAATACATGCATTCTATTTTCTCGCCTTTTTTGTATAAAATGGAATCCCTGGGAAGAGAAATGAACTCTAACTTTGCATAAATTTTTTTTAGATCCGATTCAGAAAGTGTCGAGAATAATAGGGTATTTCTTAAGAGGTAGCGCCAGTTTTCAAACTGAGAGATATTTTGAATTTCAGACATTGTTTTATTAAGTTAGCAACTTTGAGTAATTCAACTCTTTAAGCTTATAGATCCTGCAAGATTATTTTAAAAACATAAAATTGCAGGCTAATTCTATCGTAACAGAAAAATTGTCTTTTGTCAAATTGACTTATTTTGTATAATGGGATCGAAATTGTGAAGTAATAAAATTTTGTTTAAAAAGGAATTTTATGGATAGGAAATCATTCTTAAAACGCGTTTTGTTTCTGAAAGACCTGCCTGCAGATGATTTAAGTTATCTCGTAAAAATCGCTCATGAACACAGCTACAAAAAGGGCGATGAGATATTTTCAGCTGACACAAGCGGGGACAGTTTGTTCATAGTTATATCCGGAAGAGTTAAGATTTACACATGTTCCAACATCGGGAAAATTAAGATTTTAGCTTACCTTGAAAAGGGAGATTTTTTCGGCGAGATGGCTTTACTTGAAGAACAGTCGCGCTCGGCATCGGCAAAAGCATTAGAAGATTCAAATGTAATGAGTATACGCAGAAGGGATTTTCAGAAATTATTAAAAACAAACTCGGGTTTGGCGCTTAATTTTCTTAAAGTCCTCTGCAACAGGCTTCGTCAGGCAGATAAAGAAATTGAATCGCTGACATTTCAAAATGTTTTTGGCAGGGTTGCGCTGATAATACTAAAAATGGCCGACCGTTACGGCCAAGTAGAACCTGCCGGCTTAAAAATTAATATTGATCTAACTCACCAGGATCTATCCCAATTAGCTGGAACCGCCAGAGAAATGGTTACCAGAATATTAAACAGGTTAAAGAGAATCGGATGCATCAATTATAACGAGCAAGACCGAAGAGTGACTATCACAGAGCTAGATAAGCTAAAGGAACTGATATATAATTAGTTTCTTGATTATTGACGCTAACCAAAAAGAATTAAAACGGAGCATCGATATATGAAGTACAAATCTGTAAGAGGAACCAAGGATATATACGGTGATGGGGTATCAGCTCAGCAGTTTATAGAAGAAAAATCCCGTGAAATCTTTGAGCTTTATGGATACAAGGAAATAAGAACACCCATTTTTGAAGAAACCAACCTTTTTATCCGCAGCATAGGTGAACAGACTGATATAATCACCAAAGAGATGTACTCTTTTAACGACAAAAAAGGACGAAACTTAACACTTAGACCTGAAGGCACCGCCCCGATAGTAAGAGCGTATATTGAACACAGATTGGATTTACAGCCCGGCATGAACAGGTTATTCTATACCGGTCAGATGTTCAGGTACGAAAGGCCTCAATCCGGAAGATACAGAGAATTCTGGCAGATAGGCGCCGAATGTTTCAGCTCGGACAAAATATTCAGCAGTATTGAAGTAGTTTCGCTTGCTGTTCAACTGCTTGCCGGTTTTCAAATTACAGAATACACGCTTCATATAAACAGTTTGGGTTGTACTGAATGCAGAAAAGATTTTGTTGAGGCGCTCACTGAATTCGCTCAATTAAAAAGCGCTGAGCTCTGCGATGATTGCAGAATAAGACTTAAAAATAATACATTAAGAATACTCGACTGCAAGCAAAGCAGTTGCAAAAGCGTTCTGCAAAATGCCCCAAAAATAACCGAACATCTGGATGAAAACTGCAAGCTGGAGTATAAAAAACTTAAAGAAGAACTTACTTTAAACGGAATTAATTTTACTGAGGAAAAAAATTTAGTAAGAGGGCTGGATTATTACAACAGTTTTGTATTCGAGATTACTTCTCCGTTATTGGGATCACAGGACGCTGTACTGGCAGGAGGAAGATACGACAGTCTGGTGAAGGATTTAGGCGGGCAGAACATCCCGGCAGTCGGTTTTGCATTAGGCATTGAAAGAATTGCGGTTATGCTTACCTGTAAAGCGAAAAGTTATCTGCCAAAGCAAAAAAACACTTTGTATCTGATATCCGTAGGCAAGGATACTCAATCAGAATCATTTCGAGTTGCGAAAGAACTTCGGGATAAAGGCTTAAAAATCATATTTGATAACGAACATCAAAGCTTAAAGGCTTCTCTAAGACAGGCAAATAAGCTTGATATTCGTTTTGTGCTTATACTGGGAGAAGAAGAACTCAAGCAAAACAAGATAATGCTCAAAGACCTTAAAGAGAACACGCAACAGCTTCTTTCAAAAGATGAAATAGTGCAAAATTTCCAGGGCAATAAATATGGCTGAAGATTTTCAAGCAAACGCATGGTTTGAAGAACATAGAAATGTTTTATTTATACATGATATAATTAAAGAAATAGTTGCTGGAACAATCAATGAGCAAAATTTTTATACTCGTCTTCTCGAAAGTTTAAGCAGAATCATACCTTGCGAATTAGCTTTTATACTTCAAAAAGATAAGAAATCAGGCGCTCTTGAGCTGGGCAGTATTTATTTCGGCAATAAAATAAGATGCACCAAAGACGCCTCAATACTGAAAATAGAAAAAAACCTGGCCCAATGGGCGTACCAGATAAGGGAAACCATAATACTTAACGACAAAATACTTGATATCAGCATCGAAGATACTTACAGCCCTAACCTCGCGCCAAAAAGCAACTCGTACCTGTTCGCTCCTCAAATTTATCATGGTGTAGTACTCGGAGTTATCGGAATGATAAATAAATCAATAGGCAATTTTACGCAAATAGACAAATATGTAATAGAAGCAGCCGGGAATTTGGCGATTCTTTACAGACAGCTAAGCGAAAATAAAGCAGATATACATGAACCCGGAATTCAAGAAATGGACATATTACAGAATATGACATCCGGTTTTATCGGATTAGATGATGAAGGCAAAATATTTGCTGTTAACCCAAAAGCCTGCGATATACTCGAATTGTCAGAAAATATTAAGGGAAAATACTATTTTGAAGTTTTACCGCTGAAACAATCATTGTTTCAAAAAATATCCGAGGGCCTTAAAAACCAAACTACCGAAGCAAGATCATTCTCTACAATTAATTTGGAATCCGAACGAAAAATCGGATACTCCACCTTTATAATCACTGCCTCTAATAAGCAGCCAAAAGGCCTGGGACTTCTGTTCCAAGACATCACCAACATATAGGGATCTCGACTTGACTACACCTTTGTTTCAAATCATTAAATAAAAAAGTGGCAGACACGGTTTTCTGGGCAGCATTATTGTATCTATAAATCAATTAATAAAGGGGACAGGCACCTTAAAAAAGGTTTTCTTTTATTTTTTCATGAGGATTGCATCTTCTGATTCATGTTCGTAATAATTTGATCTATAACCAGATACTTCAAAACCTAGGGATTTATACAGCTTTTGGGCGACTAGATTACTCCTTCTAACTTCTAAATAGATTGATTTAGCCCCATTGTTGTAGACAACATCTAAAATATACATCAGCATCTGCTTAGCTATTCCTTTTTTTCTAAACTCATCTTTAACTGCCAAATTTAATATCTGAACCTCTCCTTCAATGTACCAGTACCCTATATAACCAATAACTTCGGTTCTGTATAGAACAACCCAGAAATGAGACAATGGGAGCAGCATCTCTCTCATAAAGGCATGCTTTGTCCAAGGAGTTGGAAATGAAGCTTCCTCTATCTCCAGAACTTCTTCGAGGTCAGATTCCTGCATCCTTCTCAAGAAAAATCCTCCTGTTAAATTTGTTTCTTCTACAACCTCCATCATAAAAATCACCTCCACTATGCTAAAAGGATTAATTCCTTCTCATTGCCTGAGGTAATTTAATATAATTTGGCAAGACTTTGCTCCAATTATATTTTTTACCTTTGATTTTGATCTCATCCAAAGCCAGATTAACTACCCATTCAGCCATAGGATAAGCCTCGGCAAACTCTATATTTCCAAAATTCTTAGAAAAAACTCTCTGCAGATCTTCTTTATATTGGCCTAATCCGATCCCGCAAAAAAGCAAATTCGATCCAATTTTCGCATACCGTCTTAAAACACCATACAGAGCATCTACCCGAATAAGCCCTTCTTTTCTTTTCTGTTTAAAAATTAACTTTCTGTTATCAAAGAGTCCCCAGTATACCTCTCCTTTTATTGCAGGAACAACCGATATTATATAACCATCCCAATGTTTATATTGCGAAGCAATATTCTTCAGAGAGGTTGTGCCTATCAAATCTTTTTTAAGCATCTGCGCAAGCGCCCTTGCAGCCGTTACGCCAATTCTTATACCAGTAAAACTTCCCGGGCCTATATCTACCGCTATTTTGTTAATTTCCTTTAGCTTAAATTTATTCTTCTTCAAGAAAGCATCAAGCGATTTTACTAAATGATGCGAATGATGATTCCCATCATTCATCACCAAAGAATCTTTAATCTTACCGTTGCTGACCAAAGAAAGACTGAAGCTTTTACTGGAAGTTTCTATGCCCAATAAATTCATTTATTTTTCTTATTTGCACGCTTTTTTGGAATAATATTTAAATTTATTTTTCTTTTATTTAAAGATACGGTTTCAAAATGAATGTTAATTAAATCTTTTCTTAAATCCGGCGGCAGCTTCTCAGCCCATTCGACAACCACTACCTTTTTAGATAGATTATAATCTTCAAGGCCAAGATCTGTAACCTCGCCTTTTTTAAGCCGGTATAAATCTATATGAACAAGATTATACTTTCCCTTATATTCCCTTATTAAAACAAATGTAGGGCTTTGAACCAAATCATCGATTTTAAGGCCTTTGGCAACGCCTTGCACAAACGTGGTTTTGCCTGAACCCAAATCCCCCGTTAAACCGAGCCATGTGCCTGGTTTTAATGTTTTACTAACTAACCGGGCATATTTTTTTGTCTCGCTAGCACTAAAAGTTATTAATTTTTGAGGAATGTAATTCATAAACAACCCATACTTAAAAATGCTTAAAATCCACTTCAGGTGATACTCTTATCACTCCCAAATTATACGATACCCCAGCATCAGGAGCTGATATCTCTCCAACCTCTATTGCAGAAGCTACCTTCTTCCTTACAAACGCGGCCTTATGTCTTGGCACAGTAAAAATCAACTCATAATCCTCGCCGCCGCCCGCGCAAATCTTTACCGGATCAACCTTTAATTTCGCGCATACAGATTTAATTACAGGGTTTTCTACAAGTTGCGTAATGTCTAACCTTGCACCCACATTTGAAGAACGTGTTATTTCTCTAATAGAAACCTGCAACCCATCGGATGAATCTATTAACGAGGTTGCTAATTTATTTTTTGCTAATATTTCCGCTAGCTCAAATTTCGGCTCAGGATTAACATGCCTTTTAATTAATAATTTTTGCGTATTTTTGGAAAGCTTATGCTTATTCTTGCTGTTGCTTAATAAAATCAGTCCAAGATATGAAAATCCAAGCGGACCGGATGAAAATATCACATCTCCCTTTTTCGCTCCGCTCCTTGTAACAATATGTTTCCTCTTTGCTTCGCCAATTACTGTGATAGAGATAAATATTGGTTTAGGTGAAGCAACCGTATCCCCCCCCACTATGCGTACACCGTAAGAATATGCGGCAGAGCTCAACCCATTAAACAACTCATCGCAATCTCTAAAAGAAAAGTTTTTCGGCAGAGAGCAGCTTATCAAAGCATACAGCGGCTTAACCCAACCCATGGCGGCTAAATCACTCAAGTTTACCATCATGGCTTTTCTGCCAATCTCTCTGTACGACATATATCTGTTTGAGAAATGGATATCAGACACAAGCGCATCTGTAGACACTACCATCATGCTCGAAGAAGTCAATCCAGCAACAAAAGCATCATCCCCTATATCAATGAAAGGCTTTTGCAAATATTTGTAATTTTGCAACTTTTTTTGGAAGTGGGCTATTAAATTACGCTCTCCAACCGCACTTATGGTTCTTCTTTTTAGCATCTGATTTTAATGCTTTATTTTGGTTTCCCCTTGCTTTTTGCTATCAGTCCGTTAATCCCTGCAATAACCGCAATTATACCTGCTGAAAAAAATGAAATTAGCAGCAATCCTTTACAAAATATAAAAAATTCACTCCACCAACTTATTAAACCATAAACACTAATACATACCACTATTAACCCGATAATTATACTAGTCATGAATACCTCCCTTAACTTAATATTGTAAAATCAAATTCTTTAAGAAATTTGCGCCTATATGTAATGTCTTCTCGTCTATATCAAATTTCGGGTGATGCCAAGGATACCGTGTAGATTTATGCGAGCCGGATCCCATATATAAAAAGCATCCCTTTACCGACTCCAGATACTCCGCAAAATCTTCACCGCCCATTGAAGGTTTTGACAACACCTTTACTTTTATATCATCCTTCATTTTATTTGCTATGTTCATTACCCGCCCGGCAACAGACTCATTATTGACTAGCACTCTTCCTAAAAAGTCGTATTCAAAATTAGTTTTTAGCCTATAAATGTTCCCTATAGATTTAATTATTCGCCTGATTTTTTCTGAAATAACTTTTTGCAAAGAGTAATCAAAAGTCCTGACAGTCCCTTCAATTTCCACTCTGTCAGCTAAAACATTAAAACTGTCACCCCCGGCTATTTTGCAAACGCTTATTACAACTGGTTCTAAAGGATCAATCTGCCTGGACACTATATGATTAATCAATGTTATACACTCACTGGCAGCAAGCAGGGTATCCTTCCCCAAATGAGGATATGCACCGTGCCCTCCCCCTCCGTAAAACTCAATTTTGAACCGGTCCACAGCAGCCATCAGTCTTCCTTTCTTAATACCAACACTTCCAACCTTAAGCTCAGGATTAACATGGACACCAAACATGACATCCACTTTAGGATCCTTCAATACATTATTCTTTATCATCATCCTGGCGCCGTTTGCAGTCTCCTCAGCAGGCTGAAAAATGAATTTTACATTTGAACGCAGTTTGGGGAGTTCCTTCTTTAGCAAAAATGCCGCTCCCATCACTATTGCAATATTAGCATCATGTCCACATGCATGCATGACACCATCTGTTTTTGAAGCATAGGGTTTTTTAAGCTGTGTGCAAATTGGAAGAGCATCTAAATCAGCTCTCAAACCTATACAGCGTTTTGAATTACCTGCTTTTAATAAAGCAACCACACCGGTGTTCCCCACTTTTCGAGCTTTTATACCCCAGTTTCTTAAATGTTCTAAAACAAATTGCGAGGTTTTAAATTCATTATATCCGATCTCTGGATAAGAATGAATCTTTCTCCTCATTTGAATCAGCATCTTACTAAAACCCTGATTAAACTTAATCCCCATTATATTCAACCTGCCTTTTTATTGCAGATGCAAGGTGTCTTATTATATCTGAAGCAATTAGGCTCTTCTCTCCTAATTCTTTTGCCGCAATGTCACCGGATAGGCCATGTACATAAACAGCCGCGACCGAAGCATCGTAAATATTATTACATTGTCCTGCTAACCCGGCTATAATGCCCGTAAGCACATCCCCTGAACCGGCAGTAGCCATACCGGGATTACCTGTTTTGTTGATATAAACTTCCTTCCCATTTGTAACAACCGTATTAAATCCTTTTAATACACAAATAAGCCCGTTATTATGAGCGGTATTCTTCGCTAATTCCACTTTATTCTTTTTTATGTCATTCTTATTAATATTAAACATCCGGGCCATCTCTCCTAAATGAGGCGTTATTACAGTACCGCCTATCCGATTAGATATAATATCAATACCTGACTTGCCAATTCTTTTGGATAACAACCCAATATTGTTTAGCGCATCAGCATCGAATAATATACCTTTTGTATATTCCTTTGAAAGAGCGCTGATAAATTTTAACACCTCAGCTGAAACACCCAGTCCAGGCCCGCAGGCAACAAAATCTATATTTCGCTTCTCTATAAAATCAAGCACCTGAGGAAGCGCCCTGAATCTGATCATTCCTTCACTATCCTGGGGAAGACCTAATGTCATTACTTCGCTTGCCTGAACGGCGCAGACATCCTGTATCCCTTCCGGAACAGCGAGCGTAACCAAACCCGCTCCGGAACGAAGCGCGGCCAAACTTGCTAATACGCCTGCCCCGCTCATACCTTTTGATCCGGCAATAATCAAGATATGTCCATAATCTTTCTTATGAGTATCTTCCCTTCTTTTTTTAAATACTTTCTTTAATGTAGTTTTAATATTCATTTTGAATAAACTGCAAAAGCAACCGCATGATGTTCAGTATGAGAAAGCGATATTGAAATTCTTTTTTCCAGACCCTTAAATTTGCGCTTTAGATCCGCACAGGGCTTCCCATCGGGATTATTTCTTATACCTATATCCCTCAACGCCATACCCCTGTATCCAAGGCATTTCCAGATAGCTTCTTTGGCAGCAAAACGAACAGCAAAATGCTGCCACTTATTCTTTTTTTTCATACAATAATTAATCTCTTTATCCGTAAATATTCTATTTGTAAAGTTAGGATTACCCTGTATCAGTTTCCTGATCCTTTCAACCTCAATAATATCAACACCGCAAAGCACATCATTAATATAATTACTCTTCATAATTTATATAAGATTATACTCAAGTAATACTCGAATTTCAATAAATCATTACATGCTATTCGAATACACCTGAAAGACTAAAAACTTAGCGAAAAAGATAGGACTTACAGTAACTTGATTAGGTATATAATTATAATGACTCCATCCCGACCAAAACCTCATTTAAGAACAATCTAGGCGCAAGCTCCCCAACATTTTCTATTTCTCTCATCACCGCAGTTGCTCTTATAATTTGTTCTTTAGTTACAGGAATTACTCTTCTTATAAGTGTATTTGAACCAAGTATAGGCTGTCTGCGGTTAGCGATAGCTTCTTCAACAGCCTTTACATATGCAGATTGATAATACTCTAAATCGTAGACCTCTGTTACTTCTCCTGTTTCTGGATCTGTTCTATTTATAGTAGTCCCTTTATAAGGAAGAAATATTTTTTCTTGATTTGGTGTAAGTACTACTCTAACATCTAGATTAGGTTTGCCGACCCTATTTAGTGGCCCCCTGCCGTTAACAATAGCGTCTTGAATCTTCTGCTCATCCAGTATGCCTTTTACTGTTGTTTTTCCATCCTCTGTAGGAACCTTCTTGGATGTTTGTTTTATTCTGTGTACTTTATCAATATATTCCCTGATTTTCCTCCCCCATTCCTCTGGTGATATCTTTTCCAATTCATCAGCAAATGCAATTTGTTCAAGCGTCTCATCAATATCAAAAATACGGGCAAGGAAAAGCTTCCCGTCATAAGAAAAAAAATTGTTATTTGCAAGCACCTGTTTATCTTCTCCTATAAGATCTTCAATAAACCAACCTTCCAACTCCTTTATCCTGTCTGGGTCGTCAACTTTGTTCCCATCCAGACCTGAACCCTTCCTCGTATAAAATTCCGGGAATTCCCTGCATTCTATATTGGATATAGTTTTTCCTGTTTTTTTATTCTTATATATTACTTCAACAATAATACCTCCTTTCTTGTGAATATCAGTTGTTAGAGGCGTAGCTGCAAGGGTAGTAAATATAGGATTTGTACCCTTTTTATTTCTTGCTTCTTTAATTGGTTTTAACATGGCATGACGTCTGTAATTCAACACATTATCCCCATTCCCGGGAACAAAAATCAAATCAGTAGTACGCGCCTTCTTCAAAATATAATCTCTATCAAACATCGGCGCTGCTAAACCAGCAAACAAATGATCCTCTGCACAAACCGCCAGATGCCCACTGGGATAGCGCACAGGATTTCCCTCCTGGTCCAAAAGAAGTCCTGCCCTTTGAATAATAGGATGCATCCATCCCATAGCTACATGATTAGCATATGTTGTATGTAATATTTTTCTAATACTATCATGCGTTTCACCCTCCAAAGGCCCTCCAACATTAGTTACACTGTAGATTTCTGCTTTAGGATTAAGCCCATGCATAAAAGCAAACCTTGCTTCAGCTATAGAAATCCATCTTTGTTCAATAAACTTTTTTCCATTTTCATGTATTTCAAGTTCTATCAACAAAGCCGGATGAACTATTTTGTTATCACCGATTTGAAGCTTGACAGTTGTCGCTGCCCCACCAAGAAAAGGTCCTTGAAGCTCATTAATCCCATCATCTCTAAACTCACTCTCATCAACATTGTCATCAATCGTATCAAAACGCGGATCATCAGGTTTGAGTATTATTATTTTGTCAACTTCCCAATCGGCTAACTCATCCTTCGGCACAGAAATACGGTTAGGATCAACCGGAAGCTCATGAAATGCTTTTTTTTCAATTACTGCATTCTCACTACCTGCCCTTTCAGCTCTGATCTCATTTTGCTTATCCAGATACCGTTCAAAATCGCAGCCTGATATTGATAGAAGCAAATAATCAATAAGATTAACAATTTTTAAATATCTATCATCAAGATTCATCTCTTTAGCTTTATCCTTCATTTTATTCAATCTCTCAACTGCATCATAGTAGAACTCGTCATTCCCACTCTCAACCATTTGTTCTGTTCCGTAAGTAGCAATTATTGACAAATGATGCAGATACTCAAAAAACTCATCGCTTCTCAACACTTTCTCTAAATTAATCCCGAGTTTCATCCTCCTGCTGTATCCCAACGAAGAATCCAATACTTCATTATTAATAAACTGCCTTATTGGGTTCTTTTTCTTTTTTTCTTCTTTTTCATTTCTTTTTGACACAAGCCAAGGTTGATGATTCGGATGAACCGGCAACATAACCAATGACCCTGTCATCTCCACAGGATCAACAACAAGACCAAAACTTACATTCTTGTCATTACAGAACTTTTTTACTGAAGAACCAATAAACGAAAGAAAACTTGGATTTCCAATTGCATTAATATCTGAAATATTCACTACCTTATTAGGATCTCTGATATAATATGTTGAGTTCCCGATATTCACATATGTGTGCTCACTATCTTTAATAACCCGTACAATAAGGTGACTCCCCTGATTATTGATTAATACTAATCCATTTTCAATCTCAATCTCACTTCTAATCTGATCTTCATTAATCAAATCATTCCAGGAGAAATGCACGCCATCAATTTCAAAATCAGAGATAACAACCTGCTGACCAACAGGAGGCGCTAATTTCCCTTTTTCCGGCAAATCGCATTTTTCGGCAGAAAATATCAATGCGGGCAAAAGCAAAAGAAAAATAACAGCAACTAAAAACATTATCCTGAAAAATATATAATTAATTTTATTCATAAAACCTTTCTCCTTGGATTGAACATTAGACACATTTATATTTTAGTATAATTTGCATTAAGTTGATGTAAAGTATTTGTAAAATTATTTTATTTTTTTGCCGGCCGTTTACCAATATACAGTGATTCTAAATTTTGTTCAAAACATATCCACATATCCATAAACGTACCGAACTATTGACTGGTATGATATGATCTTGATACTGTTGTTGGCAATGTGTTCTTCTTGGTTACGACAGATCCATTCCTCACTTCAGCTATCAGCTCTTCGAGAGTGTACATAGGAACTATCTTAGATTGAGATTCAATTAAACCTTTGTTTTTATTCCAGTCAAATAATTTAGTAAAGAAAAGCTCAATATCATTTACACAGTGTGTTTGTCTGGCAAACATAAAATTATACAACTCTTTTAATTGCTGATCATACTTTGGGTTCAACTCAGATTGTATTTGCCGGAAGATTGCCGCAAGATCGAGCTGAACAAAATTAGATACTGTTTTTCTTAATTCATTCATATCGATATGCTTTAAGATATTATTTATATTTATGCCTTCATATATGCCCCCAAAATAATTGTTAACAAAATTGGAAACAAACATATTCATATCGATAAAGTATCCATTAAAAGATTGCTCATTATCAAACATCATGCCAATTTTAGAACCACTTATATAGCTTGAATTCCCGGCATGAAAGTCCCATTTCCTTGTTACAATCGCTCCTATGAGGTTCCTGGTAAAAGCTTTTTTGAAATCCTTCTGTATAACTTCTTCATCCTGCAAAGAGTAACTGTTGCTCAACTTGACTAAATGAATGCCAGATGGTTCCACCTCATTGCCAGTAATTCCTTCAATATATTTTGCCAGCAATGCTGATTCTTCAGACGAAGGGAGCATTACATAACAAACATTACATAATAAAATACGCAGTAGTTTATAGGCAACATAATCGCGCATGAATTCATTTTTCTCTTCCCACTTCGAAGACAATCTTTTCTGCCAATAGTTTAACTTATAGGGATATTTTACTGCATAATAGATACCATTAAAGTTATCTTTTACAAAATGCTTCGGCGGGCTAAATGAATCGGAATTTATTTTTACGTATTTTGAAAGCTCGGCACTGTCAATAATCCGATATCTGGATGATTCTGGTAAGTTTTCCATCTTTTTATACCAGATTGTAGAATTAACTATATCACGTTTTATATCATTCATTAAATCAACTAGATCTCCTTTTTCAAAATTAAGACTTAAGATAAAATCTGCTCCCATTTCCCGCAAATTTGAATCTGTATCACCATAAACATCAATAAGTAATACTCTTATATTAGGATTCAATGCCTTTAATTTATAGTAATCATCTTGCACTTCAACCTTGCTTAGAACTGCAAGCGCAGGTATTGTTGTTTCTAATAAATGAGAGTTTCCTTTGGTGATCACAGTATAACCTTGTTCGCGCAGAATTTTTTGAACTTTTAGGTATGTCCTATCATGAGCAATTTCTACATATATAACATTAAAAGCTCTCTCAGTATTATTTTGCAGATGCTCGGTGCTCTGCAATTCAGTTGACAGTTTACGTATAGTTTTTTGAGAATCGCTTGCTCCCGCAGGAGCTAATAAACTGCCTTTATCGCTAGCCTGTGCTTCAGATAAATCCATCAAACACAGCGGTAAAAAACAGATAATTACTGATGTATATGAAATCATTTTAGCCTTTCTTTCATTATATATTATACTGATATATGATAAAGGTTAATGTAAAATATATGTAAATTAATTTTAGAAATTGGTTCCGTAAATAAAAAGAAATCTATTATTCTACGGTAACGCTTTTGGCGAGATTTCGCGGCTGATCCACATCACAACCCCTTAATACGGCTATATGGTAGGCCAGCAGCTGTAAAGGTATAACATTTAATATCGGGTAAAAAAGCTCCTCCACTTCTGGAATTAAAATATAATCATCAACTTTACCTATCAGCTCTTTATTGTTTTCTGAAATTAACGCAATTATAATACCGCCCCGTGTTTTTGCTTCCTGTATATTGCTTATCGTTTTTTCGTAGACTTTAGAATTTGTAGCAAGGACAACTACCGGCATATTCTCATCTATCAATGCTATTGGGCCGTGCTTCATCTCACCGGCAGGATACCCTTCTGCATGGATATACGAGATTTCTTTTAGTTTTAATGCGCCTTCAAGCGCAATTGGATAGTTATAATGACGGCCTAAAAATAAGAAGTGAGATTTCTTAAAATATTTCCTTGCTATCCGCTGAATTATTTTTTCCTGCTTCATCACTTCTATAATTGCATTAGGCAAGTGTGAAAGATTGAATTTCCCAACTGGGAACCTGTTTAGCTTTAAATCTGCGAGATAGAACGCTAAGAGATACAGCGCAGCAAGCTGTCCGGTAAATGCTTTAGTGGAAGCTACTCCAATCTCAGGGCCGCATACCGTATGAATTGCCCCGTCGGATTCCCTCATTATAGTAGATCCCTCTACGTTGCATATGGCAAGCACGGGGACACCTTTTTTTCTTACTTCTCTTAAAGCAGCTATAGTATCCGCGGTTTCTCCGGATTGGCTTATTACAATTGCAAGGCTGCGTTTTTTTATTATCATTGAACGGTATCTGTACTCGGAAGCAACCTCAATCTGTGTGGGTATGCCAATAAGCTCCTCAATCAAATATTTACCAACCATTCCTGCATGGTAAGATGTACCGCAAGCGATTATGCAGATATTTTCCAGCTTTTTAAGCACTTCTTCTCTAATATTAATCTTATCAAGCTTAAATTTATTGCTAACCAGGTCGAACTGAGACCTTATGGTGTTCAGGACAGCTTCAGACTGCTCATTAATTTCTTTAAGCATGAAATGCTTAAACCCAGCTTTTTCAGCCATTAGATTATCCCATAATATTTTGTGCACTTTATACTGGATCTCACAACCATCCTTGGAGAAGACTTTCACTTCTGCCCGTGTAATAACAGCTGTCTGCCAATCTTCCAGATATACGACATTTCTTGTATAATCAAGTATTCCGGGAACATCGCTGGCAACAAAATTTCCTGAATCTCCAAGCCCTATTATAAGAGGTGAATCTTTTCTGCAAACTACAATTTTATTTGGATCACTAACGCTAATTACAGCTATGGCAAATGAACCCTCAAGTTCACTTACAGCCTGCTGAACAGCCAGATGAAGATCATCCTCGTAATGCTCTTCTATTAAATGTGCTATAACCTCTGTATCAGTATCAGAACTAAATTTGTGGCCTTGCTTCTGCAATTCAATTTTAAGTCCAGAAAAGTTCTCAATTATTCCGTTATGTACAACTGCAATTCTTCCTTGACAGTCATCATGAGGATGGGCGTTTAAATTGTTAGGTTTACCATGGGTTGCCCATCTGGTGTGTCCTATACCGACACTGCCATTCAGGTGCTTTTTGCTTAATTTTTGAGTTAATGCCGAGAGTTTTCCTAAAGCCTTTGCTATCCGCAATCCTTTTTTTTGCATAATTGCGATACCGGCAGAATCATAACCTCGGTATTCTAATCTGCGCAACCCGTCCATCAGTATTTCTTCAGCCTGTCTATTACCGATATAGCCTATTATTCCACACATACCCCTTACCTCTCTATCGGGCAATATCTACTTCCCCGTTACCATCATATTCCCAATTGCCTACAGGAATTCTGCTCAAGTATCCCGCACTAGATAATTCCTGAAGAGTTTTAGGAAATTCACCTTTTTCTACATAATACAGCTGCAAAGCATTTTGAATTATAAGTTTATTAGCCTTAATCTGAACTTCACTAGCAGATTCTACTTTTTGCGGCATAGATTTAAGGTATTCCGCCGGAGCACTCTTATCAACCTTTTCCTGGACATTACACGAGCGAAAAGCAAAATAAACAAGCGTCATACAAATAATAATCCAGAAAATTATCTTAAACATCAGGTTTTTTCGCCAAATTTTTCTTTACCGTATTTACTTTTTTATTACTTCGTTTAATTACTATTAATCGTTTCATCTCTCTAACAGCTCGCTCCAACCCGACAAATATTGATCTGCTTATGATTGAAAATCCGATATTTAGTTCCCTCATGCCATTAATAGACGCTATGGGCTTAACATTAAAATAGTCTAACCCGTGACCGGCATGAAGTTTGAGCCCTAATTTAAGCGCCAATTGAGAAGCTCTTAAAACCTTCTGGAATTCCCTTTGTTTAACCTCTTTTCCCTCAGCATTGGCGAAGGATCCGGTATGTATCTCTACCGCGTCAGCGCCTATGTCATATGCAGCTTTTATCTGCTTCTCAAGGGGATCAACAAAAAGACTGACGAATATCCATTTATTCTTTAATAATTTAATATATCTTTCCAAAACATTTTTGTTATTAACAACATCCAATCCGCCTTCAGTCGTAAGTTCTTTTCTTTTTTCAGGCACAATACACACGCTGTTCGGTTTTAAATTAAGGGCTATATTTAAGATCTCTTTCGAAGCTGCCATCTCAAGATTAATAAACAAACCCGGCATGTTGCGAAGCGCAAAAACATCCCTGTCTTGTATATGCCTTCTGTCTTCGCGAAGATGCATAGTGATACTGTCTGCACCGGATTTTATAATAATATTAGCGGCTTTTATCAAATCCGGTTCGCCTATCATTCTCTGCTGCCTCAGCGTAGCTATATGATCAATATTTACACCAAGTTTTGGCATTATTTAACAACATCCTCGTTCTCAGTATTTGTTACCGCTTTTATTTGGGCAGAATCAGATTTTACTTTGTTCATCAATAACTTCTTTTTATCATTTTTAACAACTACTACATAAGTCCATAATATAAGCGCCAGAACAAAAGCAAGCAGTTTCAACTCCCAATCATCCTGTATAAACTTAATTAACTTATTCACTATCTGCTCCTTTTCATCTTACTTTTATAATATTCAACCAGAATTTGCTGTAATTTTTCGATATTAATTCCCCACTCAATCTTTCCTTCCTTGGAAAGCGAAACCTTTCCTGTTTCCTCACTTACCGTTATAACAAGCGAATCAGTAATCTCTGTTAAACCTAAAGCAGCTCTGTGTCTGGTACCCAAAATCTTTGAAATCCCCGGATTATTTGACAAAGGTAAAAGACAGCCTGCTGCTATTAACCGCGTTTTTTGAACGATAACAGCACCATCATGCAATGGAGATTTATTGCAAAATATTGACACTACTAACTCTTTTGAAAGCTGTCCATTTATCAGAGTGCCGGTTTCAATATAATTTCTAAGCCCGATATCTTGCTCAAGAACAATTATAGCCCCAATATTATGTTCAACGCACCCTTTTACTGATTGAATCAATTCTTTTAAAAAGTCCAGCTCCTCAGGAAGAATAATCTTACCCCAGGTTTTGCTGCCAAGATGGGCAAAAGCAGCTCTTAATTCCGGCTGGAATATTATTACAAACAGAACAACACCGGCTGACCAGAAATTATTCAACAACCATCCCGTTGCCTTAAACTTAAACAAAAACATTGTGAGCAGGGTAAAAACAGCTAACAGTATTACGCCCAGAACAACCTGTATAGCACGCGTTCCCTTGAACAGTCTAAGCAGCCAGTAAAATATAAATGTAGCAAGCGCTACATCAAAAATATGCCTTAAATAATTTGTCCATATTAAGCTGAAACTTTCCATTTAATTAATCCTTTGATTTTTTATTGCCTTATAAACCGCCACCGCTTTGCTAATTTCACCTGGATCATGAACCCGCAGCATTTCGACCCCTTGACCAACAACCCACAAACAACTTGCTATAGTGCCCTCAAGTCTGTGAAAAGGAGAAGACAAATTACTGGTTATTTTTTTATTATTTTCCAGTATTTTTCCAATGAATGTTTTTCTGGATGAACCGACAAGCATCGGGAAACCAAGCGACTTAAACTCATTTATGCGCTTTAATATCTCTAAATTATCTTCCAATCTTTTGCCGAATCCTATTCCTGGATCCAAAATTATTTTTTTTGGCGCGATCCCGTTCTTAAGCGCGTACTCAATTCTCTGTTCAAAGAAAGAGTAAATCTCGCTTATACAATCCTTATAAAACGGTGCTTTCTGCATAGTTCTTGGGTGTCCCTTCATATGCATCAATACAATCGGAACATTAAAATCCTTAACCACATGAACCATTTCCTTATCGAACCGCAATGCTGAGACATCATTTATCATTGCAGCGCCTTTTTTAAGGCATCTCATAGCCACCCCGGCTTTATATGTATCCACAGAAACTGGGACATCATTTCTCGACTTTACGCTTTCAACTACAGGCAGAACCCTCCTCAACTCTTCTTCAACGCTAATCACCTGAGCGCCAGGGCGGGTAGATTCACCGCCAACATCAATAATATCTGCGCCTTCATTGATTAATGTTTTTACGCGTTCAAACGCTTTTTCACTCTTAAAATATCTGCCGCCATCATAAAACGAATCTGGGGTTATATTCAAAATCCCGAATATGACTGTCTTTTTAGAGAGTATGAAATTTTTCTTTCCTACCTTAAATTCCCTCTGTTCTTTAGCGCTGCGGTTGCCTAATGAAGATCTTATTAAGTCAGACAATCCCTTTAATCCAAATGGCTGATTTTTGAGTTTAAGCTCAAGTTTTTCGAGATTTGCTTTACTTGAAAATAACAGTACAGAAGTTTTCCCGTTTACAAAACGGGAGACATTTCTATTCAAACCTGCGTCAGAACCTAACGAAAGCATCTCCTGCTTAAGAATATTTGCTGCTTTATTATCTATATTGTCTATTAAAAAAAAAAGATTTTCCCCTTTTTTACTGAGATATCCTACAGCCCATGGATCAACCCCAATTTGCTTAAGAATGGAGCGTATATCTTCTGCCGAAGTTGGATTAATTAATCTGCAGCGTAAAGCATCACTCATCAGTTTTTTCTTTTCCTTCCTGCTTCTGTTCAACCACATTTTCGGTCTGCTTCTCATTAACCTGCTCTTTCCCGCCGTTTAACAAAGCCTCAACCTCTTCACCAACCAGGACCTCTTTTTCTATTAACTTTTCGGCAAGTTTATCAAGCTTGCCGCGGTTCTCTTTTAAATATTTTTGAGCTCTTTTCAATGCTTCATCAATAATAAATTTTACTTCTTGGTCTATTATCTGAGCTGTCATCTCGGAATAATTCTTATCCCTGCCGATATCCTTGCCGAGAAACAGCTCCTCATCTTTTTTTCTGAATGTCATAGGTCCCAATTTCTTGCTCATACCGTATTCACAAACCATTTTTTGAGCGATCTCTGTGGCTTTGGAAAGATCATTCTGCGCGCCGGTAGTAATGTCTGTAAATACCAGTTCTTCTGTTACTCTCCCAGAAAGCAAAACTACCAGCTTATCCATTATCTCGGTTTTCGCGGTAAGATACCTATCTTCAAGCGGCAACTGTAATGTGTAACCGAGAGCAGGCCCTCTTGGTATAATAGAAACCTTATGAACCGGGTCGCTGTTAGGAATAAGTTTTGCCACCAATGCATGACCCGCTTCATGGTAAGCAACAATCCTTTTTTCCTTGTCAGATATCATCCTGCTCTTTCTTTCCGGCCCAGCAATTACTCGATCAATGGCTTCTTCTAACTGCGGCATCTCAACTGCTTTCATATTCTTTCTTGCAGCAAGCAGAGCAGCTTCATTAATCAGATTTGCCAGGTCCGAACCCACAAACCCGGGTGTTCTTCGAGCAATCGTTTTAAGTTCCACTGTTTCGCTAAGCTTTATATTCTTTGCATGTACATTGAGTATCTCTTCCCGGCCATTGAGGTCCGGCATCGGCACAGAAATCTGCCTGTCAAATCTACCCGGCCTTAAAAGAGCCGGATCTAAAACATCAGGCCTGTTTGTTGCAGCTATTAGTATAACACCCTCTTTAGTGTCAAACCCATCCATCTCAACCAAAAGTTGATTTAATGTCTGCTCTCTCTCATCATGCCCTCCGCCAATACCGGCAAAACGGTGCCTCCCAACAGCATCTATCTCATCCACAAATAACAAACAAGGAGCGTTTTTACGTCCCTGATCAAACAAATCTCTTACCCTGCTTGCGCCTACACCAACAAACATCTCTACAAATTCAGATCCGCTAGATGAAAAAAACGGTACATTTGCTTCACCTGCAACCGCCTTTGCCAACAAAGTCTTCCCCGTCCCAGGGGCTCCATAGAGAAGAACTCCTTTAGGTATCTTCCCGCCCAACTTCTGAAATTTTTCAGGATCTTTGAGGAATTCTATTATTTCCTGCAACTCATCTTTAGCCTCATCACAACCGGCCACATTCTTAAATGTTACCTTTACATTTTTATTAGACTGCAGTTTGGCTTTACTTCGTCCAAATTGAAGCGCCTGTTTGCCTCCTCCTTGCATCTGCCTGATTATTAAAAACCACCACAAGAAGAAAAAGAGAGCTATCCATCCAACATTCATAAGTATGCTGGCAACCCAGCTATGCTCTAATTCTGCCTGGAAACTCCCTACTTTATATTTCTCAAGATCCTTTACAAAATCCGGATCCTCAAGAAGGATTGTACGATACTGTTGCTGCTGGTCATTCTCATCAATGTATTTCCCGCGTATAACTTGACTCTTCACAACTACATCTACAATCCTTCCGTTTTTAAGCAATTCCTTAAAATCCGAATATGCAATCTCTTTAACCGTATTAAAAGACCTTAAAGAAAATAAAAACATAACCGTCAATATTACCAACATCCATATTATAAGCCCGTTCATCAGTCTTTTGCTCAATTTATCCTCCAATATATACTGAATGTTCTGCTAGTTACGCAAACACTTTACTTACTTTACTAAAATCATTAAAGTTTTTTTATCGAAAGTTTAAGAACTTTTTTTGTATTCGCTTTTACTTTAGTCTTCTCACTTGTCCTGTGCCCAACCACCCATATTAATTCCCTGCCGGAATAAATAAGTGGAATTTTATCCCGTTCAACCGCCGGTATTTTTTGATCTATAAAAAAATCAGAAAGTTTTTTTTCCCCTAATAACCCAAAAGGACAGAAGCTGTCTCCTTCGTTTCTAAAACGCAAAAAGAAACATTTTTTGTTGACCTTGGACCAATCAAAATAAGCATTGTTTTGATCCGAAATAAATTCATTAGACCTTTTATAAAAAACTCTTCCTGCTATACTTAAACCGCGATCATTTAATTCAGTTTTTCTTAGCGGATCAAATTTGAATTTTGCTTTACTTTTTATTTTTTTTGAACTTTTTTGGGGTTTAAACAAATCATCTACTCTTATCTTTTGTACCCCTTGAACGAATTTTCTACTTAAATTCTTAATTGACTTTTCAATATATTCCCGCCTCAAAACACGAGTACTAACATCCTGCCAAAGAGCAGAAATTATCTCCTTTTGCAGAAACTTATCATAACGAAAAAACACCAATAAATCAAGCATTTTATTGTCTTTTTCCATAACAATAATCTTTGAAAGTGTTTGTCTTAATAGATTTGACTTAAATCCCTCCCACTCATTGATATCTTCTGATATGTTTTTAAGATGATTTTTCACTCTAGGATTGATATTTTCCAAATATTTTAGTACTTTATGTCTCATGATATTTCTTGCAAATTTATAACTTTCATTTGACGAATCAGTAAAATATCTAATATCATTATGCTCAATATACTTTACAATATCTTCCCTGGATATATTTAACAACGGTCTAATAACATATACAGAGGAGTTTTTAGAAATCTTGCGTTTTACAGGTATCCCCTTTAGCCCTGCAATCGATGTCCCCCGAGTAATATTAAAAAGCACAGTTTCTGCTTGATCATCTAATTGGTGTCCTAGGGCAACTTTATTAAAACCCCATTTTTTTGCATAATTTTCAAAATAATTATAACGCAACTCCCTTCCTGCTTCTTCAATCGATAATTTTTTAGATTTAGAATATTCGGCAGTATTGATCTTTTTTAAGATATATGGAATTTTGAGCCCATTTAATATATTTCTAACAAACACCGTCTCTCTTCCGGATTCTCTGCCTCTAAGCTGATGATCAAAATAGACTATCTTTAAGGTTAGCTTATACTGATTTTGTATTTGTTTAAGCAGATGCAGCAATACCGAGGAATCAGCTCCCCCTGAAAAACCAATAATAATCTTGTCACCGGGTTCTATAAGTTCATTACCCCGAATTGTAATTCTAAATTTTTCTTCAAGTTGCTTTTTATTTGAGCTCATTTGCAAATAAACTGCCTAGCTTTTTAATACCTAATTCTATTTCCTTCAATGAACTATTCGAAAAATTCAAGCGAACTGTGTTTTTCCCCTTTTCGCTATTGTAAAAAACAGAACCGGGCACATATGCAACATTATTTTCTACGCAGCGCTTTAATAAAAAACCGGCGTCAAGCGCCTCCGGCATCTCAACCCAGATAAACATCCCGCCTTCAGGTTTGATTACTTTACATTTTGGAGGGAAATATTTCTTTATACATTTAAGCATTAAATCTCTGCGTTGTTTGTACTTCAAAGTAACAGCACGAATATGTCTGTTGATTGGAGCAGTAGCAAGATATCTTGCTACTATCTTCTGGTTCAATGTTGAGCAATGCAAATCGCTGGCCTGTTTAAATAACAAAAGCTTAGATATAATCTCTGGAGCTGCGCACACCCAACCCAATCTGAGCCCCGGTGATACTATTTTTGAAAAACTCCCAAGACTGATAACTAAACCTTTTTTGTCTAATTTCTTAAGACTAGGCAAGAATGATTTCTCGAACCTAATCATGGAATATGGGGAATCTTCTACAACAGGTATATTATACCTGGATGCAAGACCGATTAATTCGCGCCTTCTTGATAAACTAAGCGTTATTCCAGTCGGATTTTGAAAATCAGGAATCGTATATATAAATGATGGCCGTATAGCTTTTAATTCCTTTTTTAGTAAAGAAATATTCATGCCGTTTTTGTCCATAGGTATAGACTTATATCTGGCCTGATAAACATTGAAAGCCTGCAACGCTCCTAAATAACTTGGTTCTTCTAGAAATACAAAACTGTTTTTATCCAAAAATAGTTTTCCGACCAAATCAAGCCCTTGCTGGGCGCCAGAGGTTATTAAAAGGTTTTCAGGTTTGACATTTAAATGATAACCCGATAAAAATTTGCATAAGGCCCCTCGCAATTCAGGCAAACCTTCAGAAATGCTGTATTGAAGCGCATGCGCCCTCGGAGCCTCCAACACCTCTTTCGCGCACCTGGCAATGTCCTTAACCGGGAACAACTCTTCAGCAGGCAGACCTCCTGCAAAGGATATAAGCCCTTTTTTATCTAAAAGCTTTAATATATCCCTAATAACTGAACTCTTAGCTGATTCAAGCCTTTCCGCAAAACGCATTATACTCTCCATTTGAAAAATCTAAATTTCCGATTTATACTTGTCTTTAACCTTATTAAAAAAATCTATTGTATCATTTCTTTGATAATCCGGATATGTCCATGGATGCGGAACGTAAGTGCCATTCTTAAAGGAAAGCGTTACCTCTGCATAAATCCCATTTTGAAGCGGCACTCTATGCGAGTAATCTTTTGTGGTTGCAAGCATAACCTTTGCTAAACTTAAAATTCCTGGATCGATATTTACACATCTGCTGCCAGATTGATCTGAAAATTGTTTTTCCATATCATTCGTTTTTATTTTTATTTCCGCCAGTTTTTCCGGATTTGTTAATTTTTTAAAAGTTATAAATTTTCTCAACAGATCATTACCAAACTCTTCTTTATAATAATCCGTCATGTCAAACTTAATTGAATCCGATTTTGAATCAATTTCTCCGAAATGACTTATAAGAATTTCTAGTAAAGCGTCCATGCTAAAATTCTTTCTATAAATTAATCCCATAAATAATTTATGTTCTTGAAAAGGTTTCTCAGAACCCATATAGCCAATATCCTTAGTCCAAGATTTAAGTAGTTATTAATATTTAAATTTTACTCCGAGCGTCCAATCTATGTTTACACCATAGCTTGGCATCAACCTAAATGCAGGAGCACTTTGAAGGAAAAGTTCTAGTTTGCTTTTGCTTAATAAATAACTGCAGAGCAAAATGCCCCGCAGCGCAAATTGAGGATGGAAACTGCTCCTATATTTTAGGCCCCAACCAAAAGCAATAGGGAATTCCCACCTCAAAAAACCAAACTTAAACTCAGGTTTTCTATATAACTTGCTAAAACAAACGGCAAAATCTCCCCCACTGACACCCAGATTCAGCTCATGCGCAAATTCAGATGTCTTTACTCCGCCAACAATACCTGTAGGGCTGCCTATCATTGTCCCAAAATATATATCCCTATCTGATGCAAAAAGGAAATCCGCAAAAGAAGTTGAAGAAAATATTATAATGACACAACAACTTAAAATCTTATTCATTATTGCGCAGCACCTCTATCAGGATTTATACCGCGAATACTTCTAATAAACATCGG
>JBDROU010000032.1:0-96677 GCA_043809745.1 bacterium | reverse complement strand
TCTTGTATTCTCCAAAGACTTCTCCGTTACCTCTTTAACAACTTTGCCTTCATAATAATCACCCGTAACCCTTGTCTGTTTCAACACCTGTCCCAGATCATTGTAATCATTACTGTCTATCGTCGTTTCTACAAAATATTTCTTGTTCAGCTTTTCGCTTCCCTCAACTCCTGAAACGCCTGTCTCCGTGTATTCATTGTTTGAATATACCAGCCTGCCTAATTTGTCATAGCGGTTCCGGCCATCACTATAATCCCTCGTACCGACTACTTCATCTATCACGATGTATTGCGTTTCTTCGACTGTAACCTTACTGGAATCTTTAGTTTCCTTCTTAGAAAACGCCAGCTGGCCCAGCGCATTATAACCGGAATGATACACACCATTGTTATCGGTATACCCGTTATCGGTCTTTGCATACGTCCAGTGATCCAGCAGTATACCGTCACCGTTTTTATCCTCCAAAACACCCAATTCAGATAACTCCTGCTCCTTTTTAACCGTATTCGAATACGCCAGCAGACCCTCGCGGTTATAAAGGTTCGATTCCAGCGTCTCTTCGGTTATTGTCAGATCCTTCTCCCTGGTTATCCTCCTGGTAAACGCCCGGTTGCCCAATTCATCATACGCATCCTTGCCGTCAAAACCTATGTATGTTTCAACAGAAAATGATTTATTAAGCCTGTTCCCGGCCGTATTATCCCTTTCGTTGTTCTGTGTCTTCAGATATGTCTGCCTGCCGGATATGTCGTACAGGATATCTGCTGTGCAGTTTTCGGCAACTGTCCTGGAACCGTCAACTGTGATCTTATCGAAAGTCTTTATCAAACCGTATTCGTAATATGTCTGGTCTGTTTCTACTGTATACGAATGATCCAGTTTCAGCGAAAATATAGATTTATCCTTTTCGGTTATATCCTGCGTTATTCTACTCATACGAGCCTGATCATCATAAGAGGACAGAACTTTGGTTTCTAATTCCTTATCCGGAGCATCTGAAGCGTTATACTCTTCATACTGTTCAATCAGGTTGCCTACATCATCGTACTTCTTGCCGCTTGTCGTTTTTTCATAACTTACATACAGTTCATCACCGCTTATGCTCTTTCTTATACCGGTCTCAGTAGTTTTAGAATTCATACCGTTAATAAAATAATTAATATAGTGATTTGATTTTGTGATCTTTCCCAACGCATCATCGCCCGTTGTCTCCTGATACCATCTGTAAGCCCTACCGTACGAATCATACCTTATCCCGGATTCATCATCACCTTCTAATTGATTATCATTAATGTAGCCGGTCTTATACAACTGGTATTCCTTATTATATACAAGGCCTGTCGGATCCTGCTCCCTGGCATTTTCATTGTAAGTCCTGTAAAAACCTTTATCATTGTATGTAACAAGAACATCAGATGTCGTTATCTTGCTCACTTTACCTATTTGCACTATATCCCCCGAATTTTCCTTATCCAGATCATAAGTAGTCTGAACCCAGTTTGTCGCCCTGTTAAGCTGATCATAACCTGTAAACTGCTTTTCCATATAATAATATTTATTCAGCTTGGGTTCGGATTTATCCTGATCCGACATACTGAACTCATGATAAAAAGCTTTATAAGTGTCGTACCTTTGGCTGTTCTCCTGGTAATCTGTCCTTATTTCAACCACAGTATTCTTATCCGAGGACCCTGAATAAGTTATATCCTCTTTCCAGCCTGTCCACCTGCCCATCGCGTCCCGTTCAATACCGCTGTAAAAAATCATCGTCTCTGAATAGTCAAAATAATCAAACTCTTTTGTCGAAGGAAGCCTGCTGCCTAAAAGAGTCGCCAGTTCCTCATCTGTTATATCTTCTCCCAGCTCTTTGTAATCCTTAGAACCTATTATCCTGCCCGTCCACTGATCACTGAACGCTTCTCTTGATATTATGTCAGTCTTAGTACCATCACTATAATGCACCTCTGAATCTGTTATGGATAAAATACTGTAGAAATGATCCCCAACAGAATCACCATCTTCATCTACCAGCGCGATTACAGGATTTCCGGGATTTATCATCGAAGCAAGCTGCGTAAGATCAACCCCTTTGCGTTCAGCCACATCCACGCCAAATGATTTGGCTATTTTTGAAAGCGCCAAGGCTGATGTATTTAATATATCGCCAGGCTTGGGAATAAGCGAAATGTTGCCTATTAGCGTATCTATAATAATTGACCTTAAGAAAATATCGGACTTAGTAACCTTAAAACCTAAAAGATTAAGCATATTATACAGCGCGTTCATAGCGCAGTTAAAACTCTCTGTAGCGCTATCCTTTAACCAGTTAACAACTGATTTTATTATTGAAGGTGTCAGTATATCCGGGCTGATAATATCAAAACCGCTCAAATCTATGTTCAGCTTTCTTAAAAGCGAATCAATGCTGATGCCGGAAGAAAAATCTGTTAAAACTTCATCGAGCTTGTCTGGCACATAGCTCTCAATGCCCTGCTCCCTCTTAACCTGTTTTTCGCCCGCTTTTAAACCCTGATTGTTGTATACAGTATCTGAAATTTCACGGATCTCCATCTTGTCCGGAGTATTACTGTTGGTAACTGTCTCTACATATGCTTTCATCTGGCCTGCCAGCACATGTTCGTAATCTGCTGTCTCCTCTTCCTTGGTGTAGTATTTATTATCGGTCTTTCTTATTGTTTGTTCGGTCTTAAATATAGAATCATCACCAAAAATCTGCTCTTTACTAATAAGCTCATATGATGATTCTAACCTGTAAAGCTCATCGTATTCATTATCATCTTCTGAACCGTATAAATACTCGTTTCCTGCAAACCATTCCTTGGTTGTTGTTTCTGATACGATCTGGTCACTTGCTTTCGGCCTGTTGTAATAACTGTTATTTTCCACCTGCTTGTTATGCGTCTTTTGGCCCTTGGAATCAAATGAGTCGCTAAAGGTAGCATCAAATGTCGTTGTAAGCAGCTCTTCAACACCCCGGTCTTTATCTGCTGAATCATAATTACCAACTTTATATAAACGAGATTCCTGATAATACTTTTCCAGCCAGCGTTTTTCATTGTCATAGCTGGATTTTCCGCTCGTTGAATTATTATCAGCCCACCATTCAATAACCGTTATCCTGTCATCCTCCTGCATCCCATCTTCATAATAATTTGTTTTCTGTTCTTTTGTGTAAAGCTGTTTGCCGTAATCATCATATTTCGCCTGCCAGGTTTTCTCATATCCGCCGTCAACTGCCTTGCTGCCGGTCTCGTACGAAAGTATCAGCTGGTCAAAACCGTTAAACGCGCCTTCTACCCATATCGGCGGTTTCGAAAGATTTATATTAAAGCTGTTACCTCCCGCGTACCATTGTTTATCATAATCACCGGCGGTTGATCTGCCAAACTCGCTGTAATATATGTTTCTGCCCTTGCAATCATATAGAGAATCTGTAACTGTTTTTCGATAGGAGTCTTCGGAAGATCCTCCGCCCCATACATAATAACCCAAAATTTGTCCCTTATCATCATATGTGGCATCAGACTGATGTTTATAATATGTGCCGTTAGATGTATTGTAACCTTCCTCTGAATAAGCCTTTACCTGGCCCCATTTGTTGAACGAGTTTACAATCCAATATTTTTCATACTCACCCTGCGTTGTGCTGAAACCGTGTTCACTGTATGAGTAATTCTTGCCTGCGTGTTCCTTACCGGGGTCAATATAGGTTATACCTTCCCTGGTATTATCAGAATCATGAAGGAGTATAACACCGTCAGGTGTTGTAGACTCTGAATGAACCACCTCTTTGAAGCTCAATATGGAATTATATCTGTTATAAGGAAGCTCACCGTCCTTTACATCTTTGTTTGTGCCTGCATACCATTCTCGTGTTTCAAGCTTGCTGCTTTCAAGTTCATCAAGATTGTTGAAATTCTCTTCCTTCAGCTCTTCCACAGTATGCATCACCTGGTCGGCAGCTGAATAAGAGTCCTCCATATCAGCACTCCACTTCTTAACGCTGTGACGCTTCTCATTATTCGCGAATGTGGTCACTGAATCCTCTATAGTACTCTTGTACTGCTTCCTGTCATTATACTCGCCCGTCCAATTACTGTCGATCTTTGTAACATAGCCGAACGCGTCCGTCTTCTCGTACATATCGGTATAACCGCAGAGCAATTCGTTGAAATTATAACCCATTAAAGACCGCTCATGATATGTGTCTTCTTTTATCATGCCTTCCTTATATATGTATTCTGCAAAGCCCTCAAGCTTGCCCAAACCGTTATAGCGGCTTGCTATATTACCGTTTTTATCCTTGCCCCAAAGGTTCTTCGTAGTGTTGCCGTACTCATCTACCGTTGTCTTCTCATTATATATGTTAAAGCCAAGACTGTTATACAAAGCTTCAGACCAAACCACATTATTTACCCTGCCGTAGGCATCTGTCGATTCTTCTCTGTACGAAACCATCTGACGCAAATCATTATATATGGAATCTATCCTCTTAAGCCTTGTGGTATAATCCAACCCCACATCCTTCTGCTCGAATCTGGATGTCCTGTCATAGCTCACATCAAGGCCAACTTCGTTGTAGCTCATATCCTTGGTAGTTACCGTATTAGTTATACCGTAACTCCCGTCACTATAAACTGTACTCGATCTGTCCGTCTTATCTACTACCTGATTCAGCTTATTATAAACCGTTCCGTATGAGTCCGTAACTGTTATGAAATCCTGGCCTATTGAATCCTTTGATACCTGATGGTATCCTATCTGCTGACCGTATGAGTTGCTGCGTATGTCTGTTTGAACTATCTCATTCTCATTATTAATAACTAACGTTATCCTGCCTTTTATTCTATTAGCTATCTCTTCTTTCTTAACACCGCTTAACCCTGCCCATACTACCGTTTCGCCGTTATAAATAAAACTTCCGATAGATTCTAAATACTTCTGCCGCTCCGATAAATCCAGCGTCTCCCAATTACTCGGTAGACTCTGTTCAATGCTTCCCGTATTCTGCGTGTTCTTCTTGAATCCCACAAGCTGGTAGGCTTCATTATATGCCCCGCCGGACCAGATTATATTCTGATGCAGATCTTTTGCTGTATTGCTCCACAGATATTCCTCATAATAGACACTTTGATTCAATGAGTTAAACGCCACATTCCTCCTCTTTTGTATATCAACTTTGTCAAGGATAAGTTCTCCGTTATCGTCCTTATATTCGTTGCCTTCAAAATCTATACTCTGACGCTTGATTGTACGATCAAAACCCGTAAGGTTTCCAAAACCTGAATAACTTTCCGCCGTAAAATACATCGTCTTCAAAAGATGCGGCGAGCTGGAGTCAGTCTCGCGCTGTTCATAACTCACCTGCCGGTTGAAATTATCGTATTCTATATTTTTTCTGTGAGTAACTGTTTGAAGATTCAAAACCGCATCATCATCACGGCCGGTCTCTGTGACTATCTCGGTATGCTCCCTAAGCTTGCCCATACTGTCATATGCAGCTGCATATTCTTGATTCCCGGTTTTCTGATCATAAAAACCTGCGTACCATTCACTTAATGTAATTAGCTCTTCAGATCCTGAATTGTTCTTTTTTGTAGTCTCGTGCTTTTTATGCCCTTTGGAAGTATAAGTTATATTCGAGTGAATTTCCGAATCCGTGTAATTTACGCAGGTGGAATATTTACCGCCGTCACTGAACAAACCCGATATCTTCAACTTCTCCAGTATCTCAAACTGCATGGCTTTCTTGGCTTCATCTATATTATTATCAGCGTTTGTAGGCTTTTGCCAGATCAGATATTTCCGGTCTCCCGAAATAACAATGCCTGCATCACTTATCTCCTTATCCGAAATACCATCAATATCAAAATCCAAAACTATTGTCTGTCCATATAAATAACTTAAGACTTCCTCGTTATCGCTTGAATCCAGATACTCAGAAAAGGCCGTTTGGATCTCACCTGAATAATTCACTTTGTTATGGAAACCGTCTGTCCTGCCGAAACCGTCATACGTTATGTTATACCTGCTCACCCTTTCGGTTATCGCTGAAGCCCTGTTCCTGTTTATTATTTCACTGTAATATGATACATTCCCCAAGCCGTTATACATCGTATTCGTACGCTCTATACTTACCTCTTCGCTCAGATAAACCTCTATCTTTGTCTTGCCGCTTAATCCATTTATAAAATCTTCCTTGCCAACAGCTGATAACTCATTCCAGTTAACCCTTCTCCCGCCATCACCGATCAATGATCGGCTGGCCAGATAATCCGCCTTGTCTTCACCGCTCATATCAGACCAGGCCTCAGGCAATTCTATATCATCAATTCCAAACCTTAGCTGGCTCTCCTTATAAGAAACCGCCTGGTCAAACGGATTATATACATAACCCGAACGGTTTATTACCTCCGTAACATCAGATGCATTTGTCGTCTTCGTTAAATGGTAGGAAATCAACCGGTCCTTCTTGTCATATATTAATCCTTTATACGTATCCGTTTCCAATAAAACTTCTTGCTCAAAATCTGTGAAAGCAATAGACTTAGATCCTTCTAAAAGGCTCAGCAGCGACTCCTTGCTTTCAGAACTAAGATTATCCCAATCATAATACTTATAATCAGCAAATATATTCTTACCGCTTAAATATTTATCCTTCTCATCAAACCCTAAAATGTTCCAATTATCAGGCAATTTTGCTTCTCCTAAAATAAGATCCTCTTTTGTCTCTGTATAATTTATCTTCCTGCCCAGACCGTCATAGAGCGCATCCTTGAATGTCTTCCTGCTAACCTTTGATTCTGCCGCATCACTCCATTCGTCCTCTACATATTCAGCTATATTTCGGTTCTCATCATATAATGTATATTTCCTGTTAATGTACTTCGTGTCATTTACTCTTATAACCTCTTTTACTGCCTTACCATCTTTATCCAACACTACGTTTCCATCCTCATCAGTTATATCCCTGGTAGCCTCACCAAAATTCCTTACCTTTCTTGTGAAACTCACCAAATCACCTACGCTGTTGTATGTGCGGCCCCAGTTAATCGTGGTAGTATGAAGGTTCGGATTTTCCATGCTGAAACTCGTCTCGCCTACAAGCTCATTTATCGAATTATAAACCATATTCGTCTTATACTCGACTTTATCAGAATTGATCACAAACTTAATCTCAAAGCCGCTTTTGTCACCGTTCATAAGCTGTGCTTTAAGCTCTGAATTCAGATCCGAAAAACTGTATTCAGTCCCATCATATATATATTTGATGTTATCCATATATGTTTTCTTCTCATCATCAGTCCAGATTGTCTTCAACGGATCGTTCGGCTCGGTATCGTTCCAGTCTGCCGGGAATATCAGTTCATTTGCGCATTCCCCGTCTTTTAACGTACGTTTGCCGTATCCGGATATCATGCCGGCTCCGTTGTAGCGCATATTAAATGTATCTGAAACCGTAACTATAGGCGAATCGCTTGTCTCCTCAATTTCGCGGTAGCCGCTTTCCTGGCCTAGATCATTATAACGGATCAATGTTCGGGACGTCTTAGTGGTCAGATCCTTATCAATCTTTATCCTGATATCTGCTAAACCCAATGCCTCAAGATTCAAATTTATATTCTTTTCTGTTTCCGTAAGTTCGCTCCATACATACGTATTGGTTATTCCTAAATAAGATACCTCAACCGTAGTGTCTGCCAGATAATTGTTCCTCTGTTCATCATTCCAGATATCCTCATCCGCCCAATCAACTGGCAGATCCTGATACCCGCTGCCCTGCTCCTTCTTCATTTCATTATACGAGGAAGTAAGGCCGAACCCGCTGTACATAATATTATAACGGATTACCGAGGTCGCCAGATCCGCGCTTCTGGTATCAAACCTCTTATCAATATACGATAAGACCAGGCCGCTGTAATTATACAGCGTGCTGATTCGATTAACCGTTATCTTGCGGTTTATCTGGCTGCTTACCTTACTGCCGTCATCCAATACTGTTACTGCCTCGCCCATCTGGTTAGTCGTCTTCTTGTAATTCTTAAGCTTGCCCGCGCGGTTGTACTGCATGCCTGTCATCGAAATATGTTCTGTGAAACTGTTATCACCGTTATAATTTATGGCATCTTCATAGCTGCTTACCTGGCCTAAACCGTTATACAGCATATTTTTCCGTAAGGTAACCGTTAACTTATCAACCTCTACTTCTTTACCGGATGTCTCAAGACGAATAATCCTTCCTTCCTTTGTTATATTCTTGCCTTCCAGTAAATCCTTTTTCTCATCCCCGGTGTAGGTGTCCCAGGTCTCTTTATCCGGCAGTATATATTCTGTTTGAACTGTCCTTCCATCCAGACGCTCCTCTTCCGTAAATGAAGCCATCTGGCCCCTGCTGTTATAGTTAATATCATGTTTGTAGATGTGCTTGGTAAGATCCGGTGATTGAGATTCTGTTATCTCCGCTTTATAGCCTTTTAGCTGAGCAAAACTGTTATAATCTATATTATAACGGTGCTCCGTCTCCTCTGTATGAAAATAACTTACCATACCTCCTTTTTTTATTAAGGATCCCGCCAATTTGCGTTTATCACTATCAGACAATGAATTAAAGTCTAACAGATATTCATGCTTCCTGGCTTCTGAGAGTCCCTTCCAGTTATCAATTATTGAATCCGGGGTGTTCGGATCAACCAGTATTATACCGTCCAAACGGTTTACTAAATACTCAACCCTTTCAGATCCTGTTAGATCATTCCATTCCTCGCAAAGCGGAAGCTCTTGATAAGTCACACCTTCACGAGCGGTCTTCTGTATGTAATTCTTAAGCTGATTCAGATAATTATATCCGCTGTAAGGCGTGGGGGTGGACCAATCTACTCTTATATCAAGATCCGGGGTGTCTGAACTCGTCCTCGACTCTTTATAATGGATCAGCTGGCCCGCGTTATTGTATTCAGTATCATACCTGTGAATATCTTCTGTAACATTAACCAAACCAAGAATCGATACTAAACTGCCGTCATACACTCTCAACTTCTGAGCTTCTGTCAGCTCATCATAAATCCTTGTCAAACTCTTTAACTCCTGCCAGCTTGCGCCAGACCGCTTAAGCCTGTTCCACTCACCTATATCAATTATAAATTGTATACCGCTCAAAAATTCAATCCGCTCCTCATCACTATACGCTTCAGGATTAGCCCAATCCTCAGGATAAATAAGCTCTTCCTCGTTGCCGCCAACCGTCTGGATATTCTCATCATATCCAACTACCTGGCCGAACCTGTCGTAAAAAGCACCGAACCTAAGCGTCTTTTTTACCAGGTCAAGTGTCACTATATCATCTACCATGCCCTTCTCGTTTTCTACCCTGAAAAAACCCGACTGCCTGCCAAAACTGTCATATATGATTGAACTCACATTTATATATTTAGTAAGATCCAAAGTAGCATCATCTTTTATAACCTCGCCGTAATCCGTCATCTGGCCAAAACCGTTATAATATGTATAATCCCTGCTGGTTTTTACTGTGTGATTGATAAACTCCCGCTCCCCGACTGCATTATCATACGCCCCCCAGCCTATCTTGCGGTCTATATTTACAAATGTCTGAAGCTGGCTGAATGCGTTATATCCGCCATTTGTCCAGGTAACAAACTTGGTAAAAGCGACATCCGAAGATTTTATCTTGTCTCTGTAAAAAACCATCTGACCCAGCTGGTTATATACCGTGTTGCTCCGCTGTGTCAGCGTTTCTATCTTGTATGCCTCGCCTCCTTTATCATCAAATCCGAACTCATATACCTTCTTGTTTGATGTGATCTGCTGGCCTAATTCGTTGTATGTTATATCTGATATCCAGCTGTCCTGCGTTAAGTCTCGGACATCCTTCCTGATCTCATGATAACCCGACAATAAACCATTTATGTTGTATGTCATGTTCGACATCGATACCCTTGTATAATTCGGATTGTCTTTTGCGGTTGGCCAATTACTTGGATCTGATACATCTCCGGGAGCATCAGAATTCCAGATCAGCTGATGATACGCTAAAACATTGCCAAACGCGGAATGTATAGTACCAGACTGGATAGTCTGCTCCTTCTGCTCCAGCACCAGATGAATGCTCATGCCGCTAAGCAGGTAATCTTGTATTGATTTGTCCAGATCGGACCAGGATATGCTTGTGCCATCTCTGTTGTAATCTACACCGGTTAAATATTCGAGCCTGGATTCTTCAGACAACTCATCCCAGTTCCTTTGTATAACTACTATATTTTCTGTTAAAAATTCCTTTATATTACCGGCTAAATATTCCCACGATACAACCCGGCCGTCTATGTTATATCCGAATTTTTCCAGATACTCAAGCTTGCGATCAACCGACCAGATAGGATTCCCTTCAGAATCAAACTCGCTCCAATTATCGGGCAGCCTCAGGAAATCATCAGTCTCACCGAATGTTCTCGCATTTTCTATGTATGATACCTGATAACCATATTTGTCGTAGCAGATACCGTAGGTGTCCTTGATTGTCTCTTTGTCAGGCGTGATATTTGAAGTCAGCCTCTCATGATAAGAATTCATCTGGCCTATGTCATTATATGTAATACCGTTTCTTTCTGTTGTCTTTATATTATCCAGCGTATTTTGCCTGTAATCTATGCCGCATTCCCGCTTTGTCTCGGTATAACCTAAAAGATAACCTGTATCACTGTCCAGTTCAGATTTGTCGCGAATTGTGATGAAATTTACATCATAACTGTACCATAATTTGTAATCTTCAGGATCAGACAGTATATCATTCTGCACTGATTCTTCGAGCTCCTCCCAGACTACTCTTTTATCATCTAATATGAATACCATGTTGGATAAAAAACATCTTTTCTCTTCTTCTGCCCAAACACTATATTCTTCATCATCGTATGGATTATCAATGACCTCGTCCCAATCGGTGATATAATCCAGTATGCTATCATAGATTATCTCACCAAAACGGTGTTCCAAATCTATCTGATCTGCAATCCTGCCAACACTGTCGTACTTAATACCGAATACAAACTTATGTATGATTAAAGCAGGTTTGGCAGTTGACAGTATAATCGAATTATAACCCAGCATCCTCGCATGAGCGTCATAAAACATGTTATCCCTGTATACGCTTTGAGTGACGTCTGTGTCACCGCCTAATATGTCAGTACCGACCTTGCGGGTAACTGTTGTGTCGCGGGACAGCTGGAATAATGCATTGTATGCCTTTGTGAAATCCACCTCATTTGTCGCTTTATCCAATTTACCGGCATACCATTTTATATATTCTTTATCTTCAGTTGTGGTATCCGTTACATTCGATTCATAATAAAGAGCTCTGCCTAAAATATCATATTTGTTTTTTGAAGTTTCTTTTATCTTCGCTGTTTTTACATTAATCAGTATTTTGCAGTCATCCGAATTGAACTTCACCTGTGTGCCGTCCTGCAGTTTAACACCCTTGCCCGTCAAAAGATCCACACGGTCATCCTGGGAGAGATCATCAATCGTAATCATGTCGCCGCTTACATTCAGCTGAAGCCCTCTTATGTACTCGAGCTTTGCCGATATCGTAAGATCATTCCAGTTCTCCGGAAGATCCCTGAATGTTTCACCAGTTAAAAACTCTGTCTCAGTAGAATATATTCTGTATCCGGAAGCGTTATATGATATGTTTTTCGTCACCTTGTCGCTGTATATATTCTGGGTATCCCTGCTTACGGTATGATTACCGATAACATTGCCCATCGTATCATAGCTTATCATATTTGTCTCTGTCTCGGTTGTGCCGCCCCAGGTCGCCTCGTCCCAGAGTATGTCTTTATAACTGATAAGCTTATTACCTTTATTATATACCTGTTTGGATCTGTCTGATTTTGTGTGATTATCAAGTGAAAGCACTATATTCCCATCTTTTAGTTGAACATTAACTCCCTCATAATCTATGCTGCCGCCTTCCACTAAAATCAGCTGATCTTTATTGCTTAAATCTTCCCATTTGATATCCTTACCGGCCAAATTCAATGTCAGCCCTTCCAGCGCGCCGGACAGATACTCACTTCTTATTTCCGGCTGCAAATAAACCCAGTTCTCAGGCAATACTAGATCCTGTATGCCGCTGCCAAGATTGTGAGTCTCCATATGATATCCCTTAGGTGTGTTTCCTGTTACTTCTGTTATCTCCTGCATATTGATTACCTGACCGTATTGGTCGGTTCCGGTTGTATCTTTTACCTGTTTGTAAGATTTTAAAGAATTATCTATAACGCTTATTTGCTCCCTTTTCGTGTGCGTTTTTGTGTATATCTCTTTGCCATCTTCAAGCTTACCGCTAATAACATTGGTCTCTTCAAAATCTGTCTCCTGGCCGTAACGATCATAAGATATCCCTTCCTTTATATAGGAAACCTTCGTATCAGGATTATCTGTGGATACGCTCTCTTGATTGATTGTTAAGCTGCGCCCTTTTTGATCGTATGTAAACAAAGAATCCTGGCTTATCTTCCTGCCTTCAGAATCCAATGTTTCCTGATAGCTCTTTGACAGCTCTTTATAATCATTGTATTCCAAACCGCGCCAGTAAACCTTTGTTTCCCAGCCGTTTGAATCTGTATGAACTTCATTGTACTCTGACAGCAGGCCGTCCGTATTGTATTTACTGCTCCTCTCCTTTTTTGTCCTGTTGTTCGAAAAATCCATTACCTCTTCACTGCTGTATATCTCCTGGCTGTATTTGTTGTAACCGGTATTTCGTATTATATTTGTTATATTGCCGTCCGGATCTTTGTACTCCTCATTATAGCTGATAAGCCTGCCGTATTTGTCATAGCAATCAGCACGGCTCATATTCAGAAATGTATAATGTTCGTAACCGTACATATCTGTAAAATATTCCTTTGATAAAACCAGAAAATCTACCCTGTTATATTCGCCCTGCCAAATCTTTCGCGTTGTATTGCCGAATATATCAATCTTCTCTTCATTGTATCTCAGCTTGTTGCCGTAAAGGTCATATTTAACACCTGTGTAATGATAGAATTCTATATTACCTTTGGAGTCTGTGTGCTCTTCCTTATATTCTGCCGGAGTATTCTGCTGTTCGTCGAATTTAATCGCGGTATACTTTTTATTTGCGGTCTTACCGAAATGATCCGTCGTATCTTCGTCTGAACTTATTAACCTGTTATGATTATCGTAAACACCATTGTAAAATGCATACTGCTCCCTTAAACCAAGCTTATCTATCCTGTTCTCAACATATTTCGCCATATTGTTGTATTTGTCATATTCTACATTCTTGAATTCCTTGCTGGTAGCATTGCCTAGCGAATCACTGTCAAGCTGGATATAAAAGTTTAACCTGCCGAAAGAATCATATCCGATCTTTTCCTGCTTTTTTGTTGAGGTGTTGCCCAATTTATCGGTTGAGACCTCGCTAAATGAGGTCAGCTGATTAAGATTGTTATATCTGCTGCCGCCCCATTTAACTGTGGTTATAAGGCCTTTACCGTCCTTGGTGTCCTGAATATAATTGGTTAACTGATGGTACTTGTTGTATTCCCCGTCATGCCAGTGCACAGTAACAAGCAGATTCCTGTGATCTACTGTCTCGTCTGTATATGATACAAGGTCGCCGTGTTCGTTATATGTCCCGTTCTTCCAGGTCTTATAACTTTCACGGCCCTGCGCATCTATCTGCTTTTCTTTATAACTTACTATCTGCTCATCCTTGTTATAAAAAATATCGGATCTCTCAGCAAATGATACCATACCCCGATCATCGGTTATCTTTTCCTTGTAACTGATAAGAAGATCCTTGGGATGCGTCGGATCGCCTTCTTTGTAAAGTGGGTTTTGAATGTATTTAGCATCGTACCATTCCCGAGTGCTGTTATTGCCAAATATGTCTGTGTTGAGCTCCTTAAAACTTGCAACATTATCCCCTTCATAAGATGTTGCTGTCCATTCTTTTTTTGATGTGTTGCCAAGAGCATCCGCGCTCATCTCTTTATAACTCATCAACTTCTTGTCTTCGTACTTGCCATCCGACCAAACAACAGTAGTTGTATTGCCCAGCGCATCAGTCTTCTTTTCTGTATAGGAATTTACCAGCTTTTCCGCTTTTGTGTCTTCATTAGCATAAAATCTGGATGCATCCGTATATGAAGCGCCGCTCCATTCTGTCTTAGTTACATTGCCCTGCGAATCGGTCTCCTCTGCTTTATAGCTTGTAAGAAGGTCCTTCTCATTGTATTGCATGTCGGTTGTATTCTTGATTACAACAACCCCGTTTGAAGTTCTAAAACGTTCGTTCTCTATTGTTGAAATCAGGCCGTCCTTGAACCTCACTACCTTACCGTCATCGTATTTAACGTAATTGAATTCGTATATCGAGGATGTAATCTTGTGTCTCTTCTGGCGGGCTTTTATTATTTCTTCTTGAAGTTTTTGAGTGCGCTCTTTGCGCTCTTGCTCATTTTCCTGAATTGTTTCGGCTACTTTCTCAGATGTCTGAACCTTGCCGTCTTCATCGCGCTTTTTGCCTTTTTCACTCTCTATCAAATTCTTCTTGTCTATAAAATCCTGACGCTTCTTTTTCTGCTCCATCATCTTGTCAGGATCAAGATATTCGGATTGTTCTCTATCCTTCTTCAGCTGATCTTCACTCATGATCCTGCCGAAATCTACCGCGCCGACTGTTGAAACATACAGATGAACAACAGCTACACTGAGCGCTGTTATTTTTTTGAGTATTCTTATTTCTCTTAATGGAATTGTTATCTGCATGTTTTAAAGCTCTCTCTTCTGCATCTTCCGACGCATTCCAAAGATTTCTAAAGCTTCATACTATAAGTATAAGTCATGATTTAGCTTTCTTCTATACATATTATATATGCTTTATGTAAAGATCTTGTAAAGAATATGTTAAATCTTTGTTAAATATTTTCTTCTGCAAAATATTGATTTTTCTCAAGAAATTGAATTAAAACTATATGCTCGCCAAATCAGTTGTTGGCTTGCGAAATCCGCTAAGAGATCTCTATGAAAACCGAAAATAGGGGATTCGAAAATAATTTTTCGAATCCCCTATTCTTAAAAACTTAAAAATACTTACTGCTAAATATTAATACATACCTCCGGGAGGCATTCCCATTCCAGGGCCACCCGCACCTACTCCAGTTTTTTCTTTCTCCGGAATATCAGTTATGAGTACTTCTGTTGTGAGAAGCAGTCCAGCTATTGAGGCTGCATTCTGCAGTGCGATTCTGGTAACCTTTGCAGGATCCACAATTCCGGCTTTAACTAAATCAACAATCTCACCGGTTTCTGCATTGAGTCCCATACCTGGAGCTGAATTCCTAATCTTTTCAACTATTACCGAGCCTTCCAGCCCTGCATTTTTTGCAATCTCTCTGATTGGTTGTTCAAGCGCGCGCTGAATTATGGATATACCCGTTTGTTCATCTCTATCAGCCGCTTTTGCAGTCTTTGCGATAGTTTTTGAAGCCTGAAGCAGAGCGATACCACCGCCGGGAACTATTCCCTCCTCGACACCAGCTCTTGTCGCATGCATAGCATCCTCAACCTTGAACTTCTTGGTCTTCATCTCGGTTTCAGTTGCGGCACCAACATTGATAACCGCTACACCGCCTACGAGTTTAGCTAAACGTTCTTGGAGTTTTTCCTTATCATAGTCAGATGTGGTTTCATCTATCTGCTTGCGGATTTGAGAGATTCTCTTCTTTATATCCTTATCTCTCTGTTCATCCTTGCCGCCAACAATAGTGGTGTTCTCTTTATCTACCACAACCCTCTTAGCGCTGCCAAGCATATCAAGTGTGGCCTTATCAAGTTTCAACCCGAGTTCCTCTGATATAACCTGACCGCCGGTTAGAATAGCTATATCCTGCAGCATCTCTTTTCTTCTATCTCCAAAACCGGGTGCCTTGACAGCAACTACCTTCAGTGTCCCTCTTAATTTATTCACCACTAAGGTTGCCAGGGCTTCTCCTTCAATATCTTCGGCCAGTAAAAGGAATGGCTTACCAGTTTGAACTACCTTTTCCAATAAAGGAAGCAGTTCTTGCATAGTACTTATTTTCTTATCGGTTATAATAAGATAAGCATCCTCAAGCACGGCCTCCATTCTCTCAGAATCGGTAATGAAATAAGGCGATATATAACCTCGGTCAAATTGCATTCCTTCAACTACTTCTAAAGTAGTTTCAGCAGATTTGCCTTCTTCCACTGTAATAACCCCATCTTTACCCACTTTATCCATAGCATCAGCTATTAGCTTCCCAATAGTGTTATCATTTGCAGATATAGTGGCAATTTGAGCTATCTCTTCTTTACCCTTTACCTCCTTGGAGAGTTTTTTTAATTCGCCGATAGCAATCTCTACAGCTTGATCTATTCCTCTTTTAATGTGCAAAGGATTTGCACCCGCTGTAATATTCTTTAGCCCTTCATTAATGATTGCCTGAGCTAAAAGGGTAGCTGTAGTTGTCCCGTCACCCGCTACATCATTAGTTTTGGAAGCAACTTCCTTAACAAGCTGCGCGCCCATATTTTCATACGGATCTTCCAATTCAATCTCTTTTGCAATGGTTACTCCATCATTTGTTATTGTTGGAGAACCAAATTTCTTATCCAGAACCACATACCTGCCCTTTGGGCCTAGTGTGATTTTCACTGCATTCGCTAATTTATCGATTCCAGTTTTGATGAGCTTTCTAGCTTCATCGCTGTAACTTATTTGTTTAGCCATTTTATCCTCACCTCCTTATTTATTATTTACTTTTTTGATCCGACCAGCTCTTTTTCAACAACTCCCATGATATCCTCCTGATGCATAATCAGGAAATCCTCTCCTGCTATTTTTACTTCAGTACCGGAATACTTACCATAAAGTATTCTATCCCCAACCTTAACCTCTAAAGGAATGAGCTTCCCATCATCATTTGTTTTACCTTTGCCTACAGCAACAATTTCACCTTCCTGCGGCTTCTCTTTTGCTGTATCTGGAATGATGATGCCGCCCTTTTTGACTTCTTCTTGTTCAATAGGTTTAACTACTACCCTATCACCTAAAGGTTTTAAGTTCATACTACCACCTCCCTTGTTTTATTTTATTTTTAGCACTCAAAATATCTGAGTGCTAATTATATAATAAGTGCTGTATGTTGTCAAGGGCTTTTTTGTCGTCGGAAAATATGGTTTATAATTGAAATAATTAGCACTCTTAAGGTAGGATTGCTAAGGATACTTAATCTAAATGATGCTTTATTTCATCTATACTCAAACCTGAGATTTAAATATCCGGCATATGCATCTTTACTGGCAGACAAATTTAATCCGGCATGAAAAAGAGCTATATTCAGCTCCATGCCTGCAAAAAATCTGAGAACCACATCATCTGCGGTGTCTTTTGATTTACTTACAATGTTTAGCTGCTTTGTTTGATTAGGCCCTAAATCAGGAGATAAAACCAAATCACCCACAGTGGATATGCTTGTTTTTGTATCACCAAAATTTTTGCCAACACCAAAACCTCCAAATGGGGTTAAAAACGCTAACCTTTTGCTCATAACAACCTTTAGACCTATCTGACCTGTATTCCAACTACTCTCCCAAGTGGTTGTTGAACGCACAGTTTGCGCATAATTGCTATTATTGTAAATTACGTCACTTACTTTATAATATACTTCTCTTTTCTCTAGTTTACCGTTAGAGCCATCAATACTTAAATTAACAGAAACATCGGGGAACATAACACCGCTCAATTCATCCTGTCCTATTACCTGTTTCCTTAACTCAACACCAAATACACTATTATCTAATGTAAATTCCGAATCTGCTTCGTCAAAATTCCGGCTGACACTCCCAACCTTAGCGCCCAAATCAAAACTCATGGGCAGCCCAAGCTTAAAATGAAGCACACCGGCAGGCATACCAATAGTATCAGGTAAATCTATATCCCCGGCAGTTGTAACATCAATTGTTCTTGTATTAAGTCCCCTAAAGGTATCTCTGTCGATTTTCCACACCTCGCCGCCTAAAGATAATCCAAACTCAAAACCGAGCTGTCTGCAAACTTTTGCGGGCATATCTATTCCACCAACAGAAGATTTTGCTATCCCATCGCTTAAGTTTTCGCTCATCCATTGTCCTATTAAACCGTAATCATGTTCTACATCACTTACCGCTTGATTCAGATCATCAATTATTCCAGCCTTTGCACTCATGCTAAATCCCATCAAAAGGAAAAACATCAACAAACATTTTTTCATAATTTCTCCTTACAACATTATGTATTAATCTCCCATAAATTATTCAATCCAATCAAAGTCAAATCCTGCCAATAATATTTTATTTCTTTTAATTTATAAAAAAACAACCCTCCCAAACCGCCGGTTAAAATCACTGTAACATCCGAAGCGATCTCTTTTTTACATTGTTTTATTGCTTCTTGTATCATTCCAAGACCACCGTAGTATAAGCCTGAGCTAATGCATTGGATAGTATTCCTGCCGATAACTCTTAACGGTTTCTTAAATGAAACAAACGGCAGTTTAGCAGTAAACATTTTCAATGCCTTAGCTGCAATCTCAATTCCCGGCAAGATCATTCCTCCAATGTATTCTCCGCGGTTATTTACACAATCCAAAGTCGTAGCTGTCCCCATATCTACTATGATGCATGCTCCATGAAAACAATGATAAGCAAAACTGGCATTAACAATTCTATCTGCCCCAAGCTCTTTAGGATTGTCTATCTTGATTACAAGACCTGATTTCGTCCTGTAATCCACATTTAGGACCTTTGCATGGAATTCACTTTTAAGCAGCTTTATCAATTTATTCGTAATATGCGGGACAACACTCGCAAGACTTATCCCGCAGATCTTATTTGATCTTTTAAGCGCGTACTCTTTGAGTTCATTCAAGGTTTTATCAAATGAATTCGATGACTTTTGAGATTTTTTTAAATGGAAATTAAGTGAATTGATTATGTTCTCTGTATTAAGCCTTTTTTTTAGATATAATTTTGAATCCTTAAATAATCCTAAAACAGTGCTTGTATTTCCTATATCTATTGATAGAATCATATCATTTAGCTTTTAATCTATTGCTTAACATAAGCCAAAAACAAATAAACCACCGAATTTATATTATAAAAGTTGATTATATATTGCAACTGATTTTACTCAGGCGTTTTTTTGAATGTTTAGATTTTAGAGAGTTCAGCCCTTATAAAAGCTAATCAACCTTATTGAGACTAGCTGCCTTTTGGCTTAGATCATATAATCTTTCTGGATTTTGTTTTCTTGCAGGAAGGCTTTTGCCACTCTTGGATCATATTTTTTTCCGGATCCATCCTTTACTAACTCCTCCACCTCTTCAAAATATTTTTCCATCGGTTCATTTTTAAGCCGTATTCCCTCAACATCTTCAAGAAGACTTATTATTCTAGAGCCCAAGGGGATATCATTGCCCTTCAATTTATCAGGTAACCCGCTCCCATCGAAATATTCATGATGATGGCGTATAATCGGCCCCACATTTTTCAGCATCATTATATCCTTTATCATATCACACCCGAGAACTGAATGTATATTCTTTTGAGTCATATCAGGATTCCTTTGTCCTGAAGAAGAATGTGAACCATCACAAGTAACACCAAGCATCCCTATATCGTGCAATAATGCCCCATAATAGAGGACCTTATAATCCTGATCTACAACCGAAAGCTTCTTTCCTATAGCACACGCCATTTGCGCAACCCTAAAAGCATGCCCGTTCATTCTAGGATCCCTCATTTCAACAGCATTCACCAGCAACTCAATTATATTTGCAAAAAAGTTCTTCTGGCTCTCAACCAATTTTGCGTTCATTACAGCAACAGCAGCAAGTCCTGATAAACTGCTTAAAAGATTTAAATCGTTGACGCTAAATCCTTCCACTCCGATTTTATTCAACACCTCCACAACACCTATCAGCTCATTATCAACTACCATAGGAACGCATAAAATCGAACGGGTAGAAAAACTGCTTTGTCTATCAAAATCCTTTGTAAAGCGGTTATCTTTTTCAACATCATTTACAATAAGCGGTTTCATCTCTCTGGCAACCCAACCAGCTATTCCTGTTCCTATCGGAACTTTCATTAGCTTTACCTCTTGGCTTTTAGGACCCGTAGCTGTCTTAAAATAAAGCTGATCCACCCCTTCAACTTTGAGCATTATTGAGCTTGCCTCGGCATTCAGCAGCTTCTCTGCCGAAATACCGATTTTTTTTAACAGCGCATCCAAATCAAGCGTAGAACTAATGCTCCTGGCCATATTAAAAAATCCCTGGAAAGCCTGATTCTCAATATAAGTGGATTCATCGGTATATATGTTATTAGAGAGGTTAGCTCCGCAGCTCGGGCATTTCGTCAACTTTCCTCTATAAACTACCGTGCACTTAGGACATTTTGGCATCTCTAATTCTCTCCTGAAATTATTAACTATTTACTGGGCAACCGTAAGAATTTCTTCTATAGTTGTAACTCCCATAGTAACCTTTGTTAAACCGTCCTGCAGCATAGTGCGCATTCCCCTGGATACAGCAAAATCATGAATCGGGCCGGAGGCCAACTCCTTTAAAGTAAATGATCTTACATCATCTGTCATTACCAGAAGTTCATGCACCCCGCATCTGCCCTTATATCCCATATTGCTGCATTCCGAACAGCCTGCTCCGTGCATAAGTTTTATGTTTGAAGTATCAATTTTATACGCCTTCAAATAATCCAAAACTTCCTTGGTCGGCTGAACGGGTTCTATGCAATTCTGGCATATTTTTCTTACTAATCTCTGGGCAAGAATGCACTCCAACGTTGATGATATAAGAAAACTTGGGACTCCCATCTCATGCAGACGCGCAACAGCGCTTGATGCATCATTAGTATGTACGGTTGAAAATACAAGATGACCAGTCATAGCAGCTTCCAAAGCAATAGTCGCAGTTTCTTTATCACGTATTTCCCCAACCATTATAACATCCGGATCCTGTCTTAAAAAAGCTCTTAAAGCAGAGGAAAAATCCAACCCTATCTCCTGGTTCACATTTAATTGTATAATCCCGCCCAGATTGTACTCAACCGGATTCTCGGCGGTAATAATCTTTGTATCCGGACTATTAATAAAATTTAGAGCTGAATAAAGAGTAGTTGATTTCCCGCTTCCGGTAGGTCCGCAAACCAGTATTAACCCGTATGGCCTGTCAAGACATCTCTTAAACTTTTCAAGCGTATCCGGCAGGAACCCCATTTTATCCATATCAACCCTCACAGAAGCCCTGTCCAACACCCTCATAACGCAGGATTCACCAAAAACAGTAGGAATAATATTTACCCTGAATTCAATTGGCTTGCCTGAAGAAAGAATTTGAATTCTGCCGTCTTGCGGTTTTCTTCTTTCAGTGATATCCATCTGCTGGGTCATAATCTTGATCTTTGCTATGACAGCAAAACGGTAATTAAATGGCGGCGCAAAGTTAGATTCGCATAAATTCCCGTCAATTCGGTATCTGACCATTATTTTTCCTTCAAAAGGTTCAATATGGATGTCAGATGCTTTTTTCTGCAAAGCTTCCAGAATAATCGCATTGACTATCTTCTCTACCTCAGGAGCGGCCACGTCCACATCTGAAATGTCTACTTTTTCCTCTTCCCTCCCCTCATCCAGTTTGAGATCAGCGCCTGTTTCCTTGCCTACGTTATCCAGTATCTTTCTTAAGGCCTCCCCTTCTTTAGCCCCATATACTTTATCAAGCGCGGCAATGATATCATCCGGCATTGAGAGATATGACTGAACCTCGAATCCCGTTCTAAGATGTATATCCTCAGATACAAAGAAATCTCTCGGATTAGCCATAGCTACAAATAATACAGATTCCTCTTTAGCAAACGGCATAGCCAGATGCCTTCTTGCGCTTGTTTCGGGAATTATTTTTACTATATCCGAATCTATCTCCAGCTCGGACAGGTCAATAGCCCGAACGCTCCATTCCGACGAGAGCACCTGTAGGAATTCAATTTTATCTATAAGTTTATTATTTATTACTACTTGCTGTAACGGCTGGTCGGTCTTAGCAGCTTCTTCTATAACCTTATTAAGCTGCTCTTCTGTAAGCAGTTTATTATCTAATAATATATCCCTTAGGTTCTTTTTACGTACATTCCCTTTACCCATTGCAATTACCTATCCCCCAGAGGGCAAACCACCCTCCATTCTGAAGTATAACAGGGGTACCCCTATTTCGCAATAGGCTTTAAGCAATGGGGTCATGTTTGATCCCATTCTTACCTTAGAAGGTTAGATCGAGTTGGGTGCGGAAGTCTGTTGAGGATTTGTCAAGATTATCATACACGGTTTGACCTAATTTTGCCCAAAAAAGCAAGTGATTTGTTATTTTTAATTTCGATACCAAATAATATCTAACACCCGGGTTGCTTCTAAATGAATAAGACTGATAAATGCGGTACCAATTGGGTTCATATTCATTTAGGTATACCCCTTCAGTATCAAAAAATATTGCCCGGCCGCTTACATCCCAGACATCAGACAGTTTATATCCTATCTCGCTGAAAAAAAGATCCCCTTCATCCTGAGTTGACAGGGTTTCTACTTTTTCTTTAACCTTATCGTAGCGGATCTTAAAACTTGCCTTCTTTTTTTTCAGCGAAATCTGGTATCTGCTCCTCGTTTTTTCTTGAACTACTTGCTTAAATTCTTCAACATCTGAATTATCAATATCCAAATATTTATCTTCAAAGCTGTTCCATTGCCTAAAGTACAAATCTACCCCTGGAGCAAGTTTGTAAGAATACTCAAAGTAAACAGCTTTTGATTCACCCGGCAGGTGTGCTGAGGTGCTTTGCCCGGTGCCCTTCCAGTTAGATAGCTCATTTCGGGCAATCCTGTAATGAGTCAGCAAACTATGCCCTTTATCCTTAAAATTTACTCCGGAAATGACTCCTCTTTCATTATTTGGAGGCTCCCCATCAAAAGAAGTACCTTGCGCATGCCTGTTGAAAAAATAAGGATCATAATAATAAATTGAACTAAATAAACTAAATGGCTCAATATCATAAACCGGCGTTATTGTCCAGCCATTCCCCTGGTTAGTTTTCAAATCTCCTCCTCCAGCTTTAGAAACCGCTAGCTCCCCAAATATGTTTAAGTCATTATAGTAATAATTGAAATCAAAGCCCAAAACTGTATTCTTATCCCCTCTATAAACATGAGAGTAGTAATTAGTTGTATCTTCTGGGTTCAGTTTATAATTAAATGAGGATTCATAACCGCTAATGCCGACGTATAGAAATTCATTTTTGCTAAAAACTCTCCCGCCTATTAAGGTTTCCTCAAAAGTATGATACCTGTTTATTTCCGACTTGCTTATAAAATCATTATCCACTTCCCTTATTGAATACAGATCAACATCCATTTCGTTATTTTCTTTACTGCCGTTAAGGTCCTTTTGCGAAAAAAATAAAGAAATTCCAAATTTGTCGTTCTCATTTTCCCAGGCAACACCCTTTAAATAATTTTGATCAGACAAACCCAAATCCGGCCGTATTGGCATTGGTTTATTCTTTATTGGACGCACAAACTCCGCCAAACTATCATAAAAAACTAAACCCTGCCCAGAGTTTAATCTATAATTGCCTAAAATAAATCTGCCGATTTTTGGCTGCCGTTCAATCAACAAAAAATATTTTTTTAAGAAATATTTATCAAAGTTTAAAGCATTAAATGCGGGCTGGAATGTTTCTCTTAAAACCACGAAACCTGATTCTATTCTTAAAGATGCTTTTTTATAACCAACATTAAATCGGTTATAATAATATTCACTGAATTCATTATACTCACTCTCACTTATTTTTCTGTTGTAATTCCTGAATCTAAATAAAGAACTCCACAAACCTGTTTCTTTAACGGCTGAAAGCATTTGCAATTTATCGATTAACAAATCTGATATTTCTTCAGAATCTCTTTCGCCAGATATCTTTGTTGAGATGCTTAGCTTTTGATCGTCAAGAACATTTTCATTTGCCGAGATCATGCAAGCGCAAATTAATAATATAATTAATGATGCGGTATATTTCTTCATCTATTCACTCCCTGAATAAATAGCAATTAATGCTTATATGATGCTCTATATCCAGATATGGATGCGATATAAAAGCATACTCGAGAGCAATCAATTTTGTTGCGATACCGAATCCACAGCTAAATCTCCCTGGATTGCTTTCCCATCCAATGCCTATTAAAAATGCTTCGGAAAACCTAATCTCTTGACCTAGATGATAAATAATATTTTTATCTAAAAAGTTTTTTTCCAAATCAACTACACTCATAAAAAAGTTATTAAAAGCATATCCTAAACCTAAACGGCAGCTTTTTTGAGGCCTTTCATCGCTTTTGCCTATTCTTTCCGCGACCACATTTCTGGCATAAACACCGCAAGAAATATTATCGCTCAAGAGAGCAATACTGCCGGCATCCAGCGCTGAGGATGATGCGCTCCCATAATTACGTATACTTAGACTTTCATTCTTTATTCTGAATCCCAAAAACAGTTCTTCAATCAACATAAATCCGGCATCAATCCCTATTTCTTTTTCCTTATAAATCTCAGGTCCAAATTCGCTGTAATTTACCGCCCAATTCCCAAACTTTTCAGTGGGAAAAATGAAGCTGAATATCTGATTATCTAAATCATCCAGAGAAAATAACTCAGAATGGCTAAAGGACAGGGAACTGCTTTTCTTAAAACCCAAACTAGCAGGATTCTTTATCAACACGCTTTCAGGCCTATTATCTGCCGTATACGCACCACCCAGGTATGTTTCCCTTGCAGTTAAAAACTTTTCTTCAAAACTAGCATTTAATATGCCGGTTAAAGAAATACAAAATAATAAAAATATAATAATTCGCTGCATTAAGATATTCTGAGTTTCCTCATTTTATTTTTTAACTCGGTAAAGCCTTTATGAAAACAACAGAAAATATTTTTTGTAACGACTTGCAAAATTTAGGGTTTCGAAGAAAATATTCGGAAGCTTTTGCCGACGTGTTTGAGCCGCAAAAAGTCTTCGACTTTTTGCGTGCGAGTTGTCGGCAAACCGAATATTTTCGTTCATCGAAATCCGTAAAGAATTTTGCATCGGAGTGAAAAAAATATTTCCTGTTGTTTTCAATTGTTATGCCAAAATTTTATTTTTTTTGTACAAAATCAACAAACGCATTAAAATTCTAGGGAAATTCCTACTAAGATGTTTCGAACTACCTCAATTGTTTCGCAACTACAATAGTTTTCTTGCCTTGCCAAACCGCACCGGAATGTGAATCCTGCGCTTCCAGATAGACAATGTAAATACCCATCGGAACAATATCTCCATTGCTATCCGAACCATCCCAACTGATAAAACCACTGCCCTGCCCTGCCAGCATAACTCCCTGGAAAGTAATATCATTATCAATTAAATTAATTCTTTTTCTGCCGCGAACATCAAAAATATACATTCTCTTTACCGCTAAATCCGGCACTTGAAAGGAAATTGACGCCATTCTTCTTCCTGGATCAGAATCGTATGGAGAAAACGGATTCGGCCCAATTATCTCCAAACATTCTTTATTAGAGTGCTGCTCCAAACTGTATCCTTCTCCGGGAGTTAGCACGTTACTTATCCACCAATCCGAGGCATTGCCAGGACTGCTTACACTTGGGAAACCAGTACTCAACAGTTTTCTCGCCACTGATTTGCCCGTACCTCCATTTACATAATTAACTGAATTTTTTTCATAATCAGCTACATATCCTGATACAACCTCCGGCTCCCAAATACCAGTTGCTACCGCAATATCATAACTACTGCTGTATATGAAGCTTCCCCTATCTTGGTTGCTGAATATAACCGCGTCGTAAATAGTTCCTGCAGTATTTCTTATGCTTATGACATTATCTGTAGCTGTCAACCCATTATGAGCAGTATAAAACTCCAACACACCATTGCTATTGGCATCGCTGATCTCATCAACCTGAGTTGAATTAAAATAGACCACCCAATAATCATCCTTTTCAACTTCATTCCCGCCTACGCTTTTTACGGAACTTTCTCCTTGAAATAACTCAAATCCTGGACAATAACCACCCCCTAAATAATACAGTTCGACAAAATCATTAAATTCATTTGGAGCGACTTCTGTTATTACAGGGTAAACGTAATCTTCTGGTTCGGTTATAGATGTAGTATGTCCGTCTTCCTCTTCAGGTATCTCTTCTTCCACCAGCCCGGATGAATTGCTCGATCCGGGAGTACCTCCCAATTCCTTACTCTCGAACCAATTTGACGAATCATTTGATTCAGAAAACACTTCCTTTCTTTCAATACTCTTGCCGTCTTCATCATTGTTCCAAGCAGAATAATATGTCACCGTATCAATCATATTATTATCTCCATCGTATAATGTGATAGTCATTGTTGTATTCTTCAATGTCATTACGGTATCAACTACATCTGCACTGCAATAGGGATATTCATCAATAAATTTAGATCCGCTTGAACAAAGGACAACGTATTCCTGCGAAAGAAGTATCAGGTCGCCGCGCACTGATTTTAAGATATGATTGCTGCCATCGTAGAATTTCCAATTTTTAATATCTACTGAAGAAGTGGAAATATTTACGATCTCTACCCATTCTTCATTTTCATCTGAACCAACAGCATTATAAAATATCTCATTTATAACGATTTCTTTAGCCTGCAATGATGTAAAAAAAAGGAGAGCTGTGCTAAATAATAGAAATTTAAACAGTAATTTCATTATAGAAAAATAGGGACATTAGAAAAATTAGGGACAACCCCCTATTTTTTTGTGTTAATATAAAACAATATTTAGTTACTCTGAAAAAATAGGGGGTTGTCCCCATTTTTCTAATGGCTGTCCCCATTTTTATAGTAAAAGATATTACAAATTAACCTTGCTTTTTACAGGCAAACGAAGACTGATAAATTCGAACATGCCGGACAGCAAGCCGCCTACATAATAGATCCACCACTGATTTGGCACTTTACCAAATATATAAAGGAATCCAACTGAAAGCATAGAAAGCGAAAAACAAATATTAGCAAGAAACATAAAGAAAAGTTTTTTTGGCATATTATCATAAATCCGCATCTTCTCTGCAGGATATGTTAATGATCTCCAGAGAACGATACAAGCTGCAATAATTATTATCATTACCGGGTCTATTAATCTAATTACAAAAAGCAATCCCATCAATGATCTAACCTTTTCGTTTGGATTACCAAACCACAAACCGTCATACATTTTCCATTCACCCAACGAAAATATTTCCATACTCCCGCCTATAGCAAATATATTTACTATTACAAATATTGTAGCCAAGCAAATGCATAATGCGAAGAAACCCTTTACAAATATATTAAGTATTTTTTCCGAACCAAATACTAAACTCATCATTGCGACGAATACAGCTGGGGCAAACAATCCTATTAAAAAAAACTCGCGTATATTATTTACAATTAACGGCATAGGATGAGGCCCAAGCATTATTTGGAGCGGGCGAGAACCAAAATAGATACCAAAAAATATAAAACCCCAGAAAGCCCATCTATATGTAAGTCCGCCTGTAACCAGTGTCCTCATTGGGGCTATTTGTTTTATATACCAAGCTAAACAAAAAAACACTATCCCTGCAGCAACAGGAATAATAATATTCACCAATATCTGAAACATAAGTAAAAATCCTTTCTATTTATTCTCTTTTCACACCACAGCTGCTTTATCGATTCTCTTTTTTTACTATATCAATTAACTGCAAAATATCCGTAATCTCATAATCCGAATTTGGATTCTGCGACTTCTTAACATCACCATAGCGGGCATATACTGTTTTAATACCTACGCTCTTTGCGCCAACAATATCCCTCTCAACCCAATCACCTATCATTAGAACTTCAGTTGAGTCGACTCTTAACAAACTTAGAACCTTTTCAAAAGGCTTTGGAGAAGGTTTTCTTTCACCGGTATCCTCATAGGCAATTATTTCATCAAAATAATCTGCTAATCCAAGTGAATATATCCTTACCCAAGCCTGCATCCTGGGGGCATCTGAGAGAATAGCCATATGCATTCCCATCTTGGTAAGTTCCGTGAGCGAGAGTCTAACATGAGGATATGTATTCAAATTACTCTCTTTTGATTTACGATAACCAAAAATTCCTGCTGCTAAAATCTTGAAATTTATTTGGCCCAAAACACTCTCTAAAGTTTTATCAAATATCTTTTGATCTTCAATTCCTTCTTGTTCATATACTTCATATATCCTCTCAACCATCTGCTCCTTCGGGATATTTAATCCAGCATCTATCATAGCATCAACAGCAGATTCAACGGCATATTTTTTCATTTTAACAAAATCAATCAGAGTATTGTCCAGATCAAAAATAAGTGCTTTAATCATCTTAGTTCAATTTAAATCTTTTAGGAATTAAATCCTTTAGTTTTGTTATTGTTATTTTGCCGTTTTTTATTTTATAAATAATCTCAAGATTGCCTGAGAATTCAGACAAAACCTGCAAGCATGCGCCGCAAGGCAAGATTCCATTTTTATCAGCAACTACAGCTAAAGCAATGAAATCCGTTACCCCATCAGAAACAGCTTTTCCAACCGCAACCCGTTCAGCACAGATACTTAATCCATAAGATGCATTTTCAACATTTACTCCGGTAAAAACACCCTTTTTTTTTGTCAAGAGAGCTGCTCCTACAGGAAAGCGCGAGTATGGACAGTAAGCATTATTCTTTGCTTCATCAGCGATTTTAATAAGATTATCAATTATTGCTTTATTCATCTTAAATCTATTTCCAGTACTTGTCCAAGAAAATAGCTAACTTTTTTTTGGTATTTTTGTTAGCAAACCGCGGATTCGTCATCACAGCATATTTAAGTGCTTTTGAGCATGAGCATTCTTGTTTTGATTTCAGTTTAGGGATTACTTCCTTCAATAATTTTTTTACATTATCCACATTAGCCCTTAAATATTCCAAAACCTTACTTACATCCACATCATCATCAACTTTCCAGCAATCATAGTCCGTAACCAACGCAATAGTAGTATAACATGTCTCTGCTTCACGAGCCAATTTAGCTTCATTAAGATTTGTCATGCCAATTATTGAAAAACCCAGCTGCCTGTATACGTTTGATTCCGCTCTAGTAGAAAACGCAGGGCCCTCGATACAAACATAGGTCCCTCCTCTTACTGTTGAAAATCCAAGATTTCTTGCTTCGGATTGAATTTTTTCAGCAACTGCATTGCAGAAAGGATCCGCAAAACTTACATGACCTACAATACCATTGCCAAAAAATGTAGATACTCTGCCCTTGGTCCTATCATATAATTGGTCCGGAAAAACCATATCAGTAGGATGTATTTCTTCCTTTAATGACCCGCATGCGGAAATAGAAATTATTTTTTCAATTCCGAGCATCTTAAATGCATAAATATTCGCCCTATAGTTTATCTCCGAAGGCATAATTACATGTCCTCTGCCGTGTCTCGGCAGAAAAGCCACTCTTACTCCCCCGAGCTCACCAATCATAATACTATCAGACGGTTTCCCGAACGGCGTATTTAGGGTGATCCTTTCCAGATTTTGAATGCCATCAATCTGATAGATCCCGCTCCCTCCAATTATACCAATTTTCACTTTTTTTATATTTTTGCGTTTTGCCATTGTTCTTCTCAATTCTATTATTATTTATTAACTATCAAATATTTATAACACAAAGCCACCTTTATTATATCAAAATGAGGCAGATAATACCTTATCTTCTTGAGAAACTGCAATATCATGGAGAATCAACCTAAATGATCTCTCAGATTTTGAATTATCAACTTCAATATTAAACACTATATCATAATATCCTTCACACTCAATCGCAGAAAATACTTCTCCAAAATCCCAACCCATCCCGACATATCTTTTACCGCCGAATTCCAAATTAATCCTAAGATGATTTTTATTCACTCCTAATTGGTCTATTTTTTTAATTTTTACTTTTTTCAACAAAAATATAGGCTCTTTATTATCCACGCCAAATGGTTCGAATTTATCAAGAATATTTAAAAAATCCCAGTCTATCTGTCTATCAAAATATTCAGCATCAACATTTATTTTAGGCGAAATATCTAATGGAAAAATGTCTGAGCCGAACACTTCTGTTAAGGCATTGCGGAAGGAAGAAAGATTTTCCGGGGCCAGACGAAAACCTGCCGCGCACTGGTGCCCGCCATAATTCGACAAAAAGCGAGAGCATTTTTCTAATATCGGCAATACAGCTATATTTTGAGGTGATCTAACTGATCCGTGAATTTCATTCTCAATTTTGATAAGCAAAAATACTGGTTTTTGAAAACGCCTTAAAAGACCGTTAGCAACAATACCCGTAACACCATGATCCAAATCTTCTGCATACAGAAACAAAAACTTATCTCTCTCAGAATCGTATTCATTTTCCAAACATTCTTCAAAGTATTTCTTATTTTTTTTCTGCAACTCCTTTCTTAACTCGTTAATCTCCAATATCTTATTTACAACTCCCTGAACCTCGGATTCGAACTCTCCCAATAATAAATTAACCGCGATCTCTGGTTTTTGACATCGTCCGCAAGAGTTTAAAGTAGGTATTATCTTCCAAGTCACTTCCTTAGATCCGATAGAAGTCCCGTCAACGCTTAGCCTTAACTGCTTAAGTAAGGTTCTTAATCCTAAATTACGCGTCTTCTGCAATATCTTTAAACCGAGATTGACCAATATTCTGTTCTCATCAATCATAGGAACCATATCAGCCAGGGTCCCAAGCGCAACCAAATCAACAGTCTGATATAAGTAATGCCTCATCCTTAAATCAAAAATAAACTCCTCAAAAAGATAAAGCTCATTTAATCGTTCCAATGAAACCATCTCCTTTTCTTCTTCTCTTAAATATCGGCTCACAGGGAAGCGTTCTCCTAAATAATTAACAACCTTCTGTTTTAATAAAGTTGAAAATATATTTGGGAAGATTAACCTCATTTTCTCATATTGCACGACATCAACAAAGAATAATTCATCAGCATCCTCAATAATACTTGCTAATAAATCTTTATCAGTCTTACTTTCACCTTTAATTTTGTAAACTTCGGAAATCTGAACCCCATTTTTATATAATTTAAATAATATTTCTCTTTCGGCATTATAGGTAATAAATAACATTTTTTTACCAAAATCACGGGCAAAAGAATACATTAATGCCTGCATAACCTTAAAACTTACCCCACAACCAGCCAGCTCACTAAATGGGTACAAACTGTTCCGTACATGTGGATTAATAACAGCGAACGCGTTTGGTAATTTTTCTTTCGGCTGATGATGATCGGTTACTATTACGTCTACATTTTGTGAAACAAGGAAGTCCACCTCTTGAATAGCCGTAATACCGCAATCCACCGTCACAACTAATGTAACCCCTTTTTTGACAAATTCTTTTAGTATTTTCTCACTTACCCCATAACCTTCATCCCGGTTTAAATACCACTCCACATCCCCTCCGAGCAATCGTAAAGTATAAACCATTATTGAGAGCGCGGTTATCCCATCAACATCCCTATCTCCATAAACCATTATTTTCTCTTTATCTTGCAAAGCTTTCTTAAGACGCAGCACCACCTCTTCCATGCCGAAAAATTTAAATGGTGTATTAAGCTTGCGAACACTTGGATTCAGAAAATTTACTATCTTTTCTTGCGAATCCAGGCCTTTAAGAGTTAACAGCTGTATAATCGTCTTTGGCAGCTGGATATTCTTTTCTAATAAATCTATCAATTCTTCATTGCGATTTTTTAGTATCCACTTTTTATTGAAAATACTTGGGTTTTTAAATTCCATTTTTAACTATCTCTATTACTAGATTCTTACCCTTTACTTGGCCCTTCGAAAAACTGAATGCTTCAATGAAGCTCTTTGCAGCTTGAACCACGCGTTGATCATCCGATGAGAAGTTATGTACAAGCGTCCCCAGTATATCTCCGCTTCTAGCATACTGGCCGTGTTTTTTATTTAGTATGATACCTGCCGATAAATCGATTGGATTATCCGCTTTTGTTCTCCCACCGCCCAAAAGCATAAGACATTCCGCAATACCCCTAGCATTTATCATCTCCACAAAACCTTCTTCATCTGACAAAACCTCGAGTTTGTTCTGGGCTTGCGGCAGTTTGCTTGGGTTGTCAATAACTGACACATCACCATTCTGATAGGAAATTAACTCTTTTAGTTTCTCCTTAGCTTTCCCGTTTGAGATTACCTCGTTAACTTTTTCCAATGCTTGCCGCTTATCTGCAAATTTATCGCCCATCATAAGCATCTCCATTGCAAATTCCGCTATCAGCTGCCGGATATCATCTGTATTTTCTTCCCTTTTACCGGATAGGATTTCAACTGCCTGGAACATTTCTAAACTATTCCCGACATATTTTCCAAGAGGCTGGTCCATATCAGTTATGAATTGTGTAATTTTGATGCCTAATCTTTTGGCTACCTGTTTTACATTGCTGGCAAATCTTTCGGCTTCACCGAAACTATTCAAGAACGCGCCGCTGCCTACCTTTATGTCTAAAACTAAACCATCAATTGATTCTGACATTTTCTTAGACAAGATGCTGGATATTATCAAACCTGGAGATTCAACGCAAGCTATTTTGTCTCTAATACTGTAAAAATACTTATCAGCTGCTGCAATATGATCAGTTTGAGAAAATATTGCGCATCCTATATCTTGTAGCTGCTTCACTATTGATTTAGGTTCCAGCGAAGTATTAATCCCCGGGATTGATTCCAGTTTATCTATTGTTCCACCGGTATAGCCAAGCGATCTGCCTGCCATAGTCGGAACAACAAGGCCTAAGCTACTCACAATTGGAACTAGACATAAAGTTACACCATCTCCAACACCGCCTGTGGAATGCTTATCTATTTTGGGGGCATTTATGCTTTTAAGATCAAGATGCTCTCCAGATCCGGCCATAGATTCAGTAAGATAATATGTCTCATCTTCATTCATCCCCTTAATAAATACCGCCATTAGAAAGGCACCTATTTGAAAATCATTGACCTTTTTTTGTAAAAAACCATTCACTATAAAGGAGATCTCTTCCCTAGCTAATACCAAACCCTGCCTTTTTTTACTTATAATATCATATGTGCTTAATATGCTCATTTGTATAAATATACCAATTCAAATTTTTTTAATAAAATCCGATATGATTTTTGATATCGGAATAATAGCTTTTTGGGCATTTTTAATTACTTGTTCATGTGAACCTGATGTTCTTTGGAGATGGTTATTGGTTACAAAAGAGATAGACGCTCCAACCAATCCGAAAAAATGAGCTATAAGCATCTCCTGTACTAATGACATACCAACAACATCCGCTCCAATTCGCCTTAAATATGAAGCCTCCGCGCCTGTTTCATAAATTGGTCCCTGCACTCCGGCATACACACCCTTGTTAATAAAAATCTTTTTCTGTTTGCAAATATTCCAAATTAAATCCGAAACACGATTCTTATATAAACCCCTCAAATCCTGGAATGGATTAGTATTCTTAATACTAACAGCACCTGACATAAAGGGATTTGTTCCAGTTAAATTTATGTGATCTTTTACTAGAACAATAGCACCTACATTCATTTTGGGATTAACACTTCCAACCGCATTCGTGAAAAGAATATTTCTTACATCCAACTTCTTTATATATTCTAACATTGAATAGCTGCTAGAAACATTCTCGCACTCATAACCATGTATTCTGCCCCTGAAAACTAAAGCAGTTTTTCTCCCAGATTCTACTATATCAAGATATGGTTTATGGCCGCTTACAACCGGGATTTTGAACCCCTTCAATTTCTCATAAGGCACAGACACAACAGGTCTTAAACCTATATTAATATCACTTAATCCGGATCCAAGTATAATTGCGCATTTTGTTTTATGTAGGATATTTTTCATCATCATGCAACTATTTTTTCTAAAAAACTTCTCCCATTTCTCCATTCCCCAATTTTATAAATGTCAGCCAAAGTGGCTGCTACATCTGCCAGCGTAGTTCGTACACCAAAAGTTTCACCTTGTTTAATTCTTTTTCCATACACCATACATGGCACATATTCTCTAGAATGGTCCGGAGAGGGAGTAACAGGATCACAACCATGGTCAGCAGTAATAATGAGCACATCGTCTTTACCTAAAATATTTAATATTTTTGACAGATGCAAATCAAATTCTTCGAGGGAATTAGCATATCCTTCTAAATCATTTCTATGCCCATAGAGCATATCAAAATCAATCAAATTAGTAAATATAAATTGTCTGGAATCTTTGCTTTTTATCAATTCAATAGTCTTATTAACCCCTTGCTCATTATTCTTTGTTAAAAATGATTTTGTAATACCCCTCCCCGCAAATATATCTCCTATCTTACCAACCCCGAAAACATCTATACCGCTCTTTATAAAAACATCCAGTATGGTATCTTCAACCGGCAACAAACTATAATCCCTCCTGTTTCTAGTACGATGATAATCTCCGGAAGCGCCTGCAAAAGGCCTTGCTATAACTCTGCCAACCGCATGATCCCCTGTCAGCAAATCGCGGGCAGTCTGACAGTAATAGTATAAATCATTGAGCGGAACAACATCCTCATGAGCTGCAATCTGAAAAACACTATCTGCAGAAGTATATACTATTATCCTGCCAGTTTCACAATGCTCCTCACCTAAATCCTGAATAATCTGTGTTCCGCTAGCCGTATAATTACCGATACTCTTTTTACCAATTGCTTGCTCAAACTTTCTTATTAAATCTTTTGGAAAACCATTAGGATAGGTTGGGAATGGCTTCTTCAATATAATCCCTGCCATCTCCCAATGCCCGGTAGTGGTATCTTTTCCAGGAGAAGCAACAGCCATTTTCCCATAAGTACCGATTATTTTCGCTTTTGTTTTGCTGGAATTAAGATTAGTGTTGTCTAATATATTTAGGATGCCCAGTGATATGAGATTTGGGATTTTTAATGCAGGTTTCTTTTCTAAGATATGGCCTAAAGTGTTGCTTCCTTCATCTTTATACAAGTACGCATCCGGCAGTTCACCTACACCAACGCTATCGAGAACTATCAATATTGCTCTTGGATTCATTAGATTTTCAGACTCCATTCCAGAAATTTAGTCTGACCCTAGAACCACGATTGGACGTAAAGTACCGTTGGGACCACATCCCTTTACGGGATATTGTGGATAAGGAGCAATTTAGTCTTAAGGGTTTACAACTGATGACTTCTTCCTCTTTAATACATTTCTTACCCCAACACAGATATCTTCCGCTTTTAGAGAAAAGTGTTTCAGAAGCTCTTCAGGTTCACCTGACTCACCAAATACATCATTTATGCCTATCATTTCCATTGGCACGGGATATTTTTTAGCGAGCAGCTCAGAAATTGTTCCGCCTAATCCGCCTGCTATTTGGTGTTCTTCAGCAGTTACGGCGCAACCGCATCTTCGTACTGTTTGAACAATGGTTTCTTCATCCAACGGTTTTATCGTGTGTACATTTATTACTGAAGCCTGTATACCCTCTTTTGCGAGCATCTCTCCGGAAACAAGCGACTCATACACCATATTACCGCAAGCAATAATTGCGACATCATTACCGCTGCTTAAAACTCTTGCTTTTCCAAACTCGAATTTATCATTCGGAGAAGTAATAATTGGCATCGCTACACGGCACAAACGGATAAACACCGGACCTTGAATTGCAGCCATAGCATGTGTGGCCTGTTTTGCTTCCTCATAATCGCATGGAACTATGATTTTCATATTTGGAAGGACACGCAATAAACTGATTTCCTCTATAGCTTGGTGTGTAGCGCCGTCCGGACCAACAGTTACACCGCTGTGAGAACCTGCAATTTTAACATTAAGATCCGGATAGCACACAGAATTTCTTATTTGGTCCCATGCCCTCCCCAGAATAAAAGCGCTGTAACCGCACACAAATGGAACCAACCCGCTTAAGGCTAACCCACTACTAACAGTAAGCGCATTTTGCTCAGCTATACCTAATTGAATAAATCTGCCTGGGAATTTATCCGCAAATAAATTCACTCCGGTAGAACCGGTAACATCAACACCAACGGCCACCACTCTATCATTACTATCTCCCAATTCCACAAGAGCTTCGCCATATCCAAACCTAGAAGCCATTTTTTTACCGTATGTCTGAGGCATTATAATTAGTTTCCTTTCTCTACTTTAATTCATTTAAAGCTTTATTTGCTGCTTCCTGCGAAGGGGTCTTGCCATGCCAACCCACAACATTTTCCATAAAAGAAATGCCCTTGCCTTTAATCGTATTAGCGATTATTATAGTAGGTTTTTTCTTTGTACTTTCCGCTTTTTTGTAACTCTCAATAAGCTCTTTTATATCATGCCCGTCAACCATGATAACTTCCCAGCGAAAAGATTTGTATTTATCCTCCAAAGGCTTAACACCCATAATATTCTCAACTTCACCGTCAATCTGCAGATTATTATAATCGATAATAGCGCAAAGATTGTCCAGCTTAAAATGGCCTGCCGCCATTGCCGCTTCCCACACGGAACCCTCCTGCTGTTCCCCATCCGACATTAAACAATAGACCCTCCTGTTTTGTTTTCTGCACCTAATACCAATCGCGGCTCCGACAGCAACAGACAAACCATGTCCCAGAGACCCGCTGGACATCTCAATACCTATTTCTCTTAATTGACCGGCCGGATGACCTTGTAATCTGCTTCCCAGTTTTCTCAATGTTATCAACTCTTTGGTATCGAAATAACCAGATTCCGCAAGCACGGAATATAACGCGGGGCATCCATGCCCCTTTGACAATATAAATAAGTCCCTTTCATCCCATAATGGCTCTTTAGGATTATGCTTCATGTAGTTAAAATACAAACCCACCAAAATATCCACACTTGAAAGCGAACCACCGGGATGACCTGATCCAGCCTGGGTTAACATATTAATAATATGCTTTCGCACATTATTAGCTTTTTCATTTAACTGCTTAACATCCATATATTCTCCTTTAACTTATGCAATTTGAGATTTAGCTGAAAAACCTGGACATTCATCAAACAAGCATAATCGAGAGATCTCATTTAATCCTGCATTTTGGCTGGTATTGCGTCGGATAACCCACCTGTAATTTACAACTTAATATTTGTTTAAAAGTTATATATTATTGCTTTAATCTGCAAATATCGTTGCTGGACGGCATCTGTCCAGCTACCAACTTTGCAATGGATCCATCTTCACCAAAATTTCTTTCTATTTTCAAACTCCCAATTTCCTCTTCAGTATTACCGAGTGAAATCCCTGTGGTTGGATCTATAATCTCCTCGCCTAAATGATAAGCAATCAGCACTGTGTTTGGCTTTAACCCAGATAAAATGCCTGCATTTAAATAGATGCTCGAATCCTTAACCATCGCGACTCGACATGACCAAGGCCTTGCGCTGATTTGCGAAACTATATTGTCCACAAACTTTACAATTGCAGCTCTCAATGCTTCCCCTTCAAGTGTTTCGTCATAACTACTCTTTGTTCCCATTCCAAGAACTTTGCCGGAACCTTTTTTGACAACACCTTTTCCTGAATCCGCATATAGGATTTGACCAGTTTCAACATCTACTACACGAATATCTACTGTTGCCTCAACTATCTGCCTTTTGCTCTGAGTAATCAGATAATCCGATCCTTCCTTTTTAGCGCCAAACTGAGATATACTTCCTGTTATTATTGCGTTTAACCCGAGCAGTTTCCCTGCTTTAGCAACGGTATTTGGATTTATCACGCCAGTTAATCCAAGCTTTTGTTCTTCAAGCAGTTTATTCATTTTATCCCTTTCAACAACAATAAAACGGTTGGTCTTTACCAACTCTGTAATAAGTATGTCTGTAGCAGATTGCCCTAATCGAGCGCCATATGTTGTCTTGTTTTCAAAATCGATAACGCCCACCCTTCTTTTTGGACCTGTATGCTCGCTTCTAAGGTGTTTGGTTTCTTCTACTGTTGTTGATTGCCTTTGTTTAATTGATGTTGAAGGAGCACAGCCTATAATAACAAAACAACCCATCAGACTCACTGCAAAAAATTTTTTTAACATACACTACTCCTTTCTTTTTTTGTTACTGCTGGATCTGTTCTTTACTTATTACGCTTTCTCCTATTAAAAACTCTTCTTTTACAGCCTTTCTTAATAACCGCTTAGGCCAGAACTATCTCCATAGACTTGAGGCAGAGTGCGCGCAATCTTATTTATTACCGCCTTGCATTCAGGCAATAACGGAGACGAAATAAGATTTTCGATAACTTTTTCAGCCAATCCCAGCGCTAAAGATTTAACCATTTTGTCCTGATCAAACTCAAACTGCTTGTTGGAAACCTTCCTCTGATCCTCCCAAAGCATCTTTCCTGTTTGAGGATCAACTAACTTATAATCTATTTCCACAACCCTGTTTCTATACACCCCTACATTGATGAAATTATATTCAATGATCTCTCCATAAAAAAGTCCGCCGACATCAAGCTCTTTCCCAAGTTTTTCAGGTGTTACCGCGTTTAACTGACCACCTTCACTTATACCGTTTTTTTTTAAAATCTCATCAGTTGTATCCAACGGTTTTACTTCATAACCCTTGCTTACCAATACTTCCAACATAAGCTTCCTGACAAGTTCAGGAGCATTAAGATCGTTACTTTGATTAGCAACCGGTAAAAGGGCAACAGTCCTCGGTGGATGAAAATCATCTGTTATGTATTTTGGGTTAATGGCGCAGCTAATAACCGCGCTGCCAAAAAGGAGTAACAGAAAAAATCGCCATTTACACATATATATTTAGTTTTCAATTTTTACCGAAAGCAGGTATTTACTCAACGAAATAGTTGTGAATGTCTTTCCAGGAATATTCCCCAAAGTTTGGGCCAGCTTTTGGGTATCACCTGAACTTAAGCGAACATCGATCGTAGCTTCATTTGACGAAAAACTGCTAATAACTAATTCTTTTATATATGCTGTTCTTCTTAAATAATTGGTAATTTCGTTAAGTTCGTTGACTGTACTTAAATCCTTAATTGTAAGCACAATATCTGAATGCGTTTTTAATTTCTGGGCAATTTTTACAGATAACTCCTTTCCAACAAGCTGTCCTACCTTTTGAAGAGCTTTTTCACCCGCTATCTGCTTAACAACATCAACACCGCTTGCCTGTTGAGACACGCTAATTAGCACCTCCCCGGTTTGAGCTTTTAACACCCTGGCAGAAATGGAAGCGCGATAAGATACAAATCCTCCCAAATTCTCACTTGTAAAGAATGAACTTACTGCTTTTCCTACCACAAGAACTTCAACCTTCAATCTATCTGCGAGTTTTTTATAGAAGCTCTCCTCCCCAGCTGAAACACCTTTTATCTCCTCTGCTGAAAGATTTGATGATTCAACCACTGAATACCCCTTATTAACAAGCTCCTGTATAATCATTGATTCAGCTTCAGAAGAAGTTTGATCTTTTCCATCTAAAGATTCCTTTATTAAAACAGCTGTTTTAGGATTTCCTACTTCACTTGGCTTAACAATTAAGCCCAGCTCCTTCAAATCCTTACTCAAATCCTCTAATTTAACAAGTGCCTTTATTTTCACTTTTACGAAACCATCTTGCATTTTTTCTTCAAGAACATCGTATTGGGCAATATACCCTTTAGTTTTAGAAACGATATTAGATTCTATTAAGACAGCCTTTTCCACTCTTGTTTCTCCAGTAACATAGACGCCTACAACCATCTCTACAGCCCTTCTCTGAGCTTCGGTAAGGGCAGCCTTCTTCGCATTTAAGACATCACCATCAATAACTGGAGCTATGCCTTCAGCTATCACAATCTCACCTGGTTGGCCATCAAAAGTACGTGTTAGTTTCCTGTTCCCGGCGCAAGCAAGAATCAGGAAAGGCAATATAAGAATCAGTATCCTTGTTTTACTCCTCATTCACCCTCCACTCTTTACCGATCTTCAATTTGAACTGCTTATATTAGATAATTATTCGAACTTCATTCCCATTTTCTCTTCTAAATCCTTTTTGCTCACTCGAAGAGTTACTACACATCCATCGTCATCAGTCCATTCAGTTTTAATTATCTGGGCCGATTTTACAGTATCATTTACAGTTGCTGTTATCTTGGAATCTGTTTCCATAGCTTTCTCGATTGTAACCCCTCCTTCTAAAGCAATACCTTTTATCGTAGAGATCATCTCATACTGTGCAGCCACAATAGCAGCATTTCTGCTGGTCGCTTTTCTCTGGGTTGCGTTTTCCAACCCTTGATCGGCCGCGCCAATACCGATTGTTTCGATAAACTTCTTTTGGATTGATTCACCTTCTATTGTGTTCTTAATTTCTCCTTTTTTAACATTAGTCCTAATCCCGGATCCGCATCCAATTTGCAATAATAAAACACCAAACACCAGCAAAAAAAACCATTTATGCATGATAACCCTCCTGTCCTTATTCTAAGATTTATTTTAGAGAATTATATTTAATATATATCAAAAAATCAACTTATAATTTAGCAAGCCTGTTTTTCTTTAAATATTTTTGCTGCAGAATAGTTTATACTATTTGAGAAGCAGATTTCCATTTCTGCAAATTTTATAATTTATTTCCAAATTTATTTAGAACCGGCAATATTGTGTTAAGAAATTTCTCTTAAGATTGGCCCGCGACATATCTACTCATCTTTTAGAGGTATTGTAATAATGAATTCAGCGCCTTTATTTAGTTCTGAATTTATAGTTATTTTGCCTTTATGCAGCTCAATAATAGATTTTGCAATTGACAATCCCACTCCAAACCCTCTAAGTTCTTTATGAACCGGATTATCAATTTGATGAAATTGGTTAAAGACTAACGGCTGATCTTCCGTTGGAATCCCGATCCCACTATCCTTTATGCACAGCATTACATTGCCATTCTGATGCTCAATTTTTATTATTATATCTCCGCCGTGAGGAGTGAATTTAATTGCATTTAGCATTAAATTTTTAAATACTTGTATAAATCTTTTCGAATCAATCATAATCTTAGGTACATTATTATTTGATTGAACGGTTATTTTTTGTTCCTTAACTTCCCACAACTGCTTTAATTCTTTAATCACTTCATCCACTATGCCCCCAATCGCGCTTGGTGCCATCTTTAACTGAATATCACCTCTTTGCATACGCGCGACATCCAGCAAATCATTTATCAAGACATTTAATCTGCTCACAAATTTTTCAGCTAGATGAAGTATATTTTTCTGATGTTCATTTAATTTACCAGTCTCCTTGTTTAAGAGCGCTTTTACAAATCCCTGTATGGCACTTATGGGAATCCTAAGTTCATGCGACACATGCGTAATAAATTCATTTTTTATTTTATCTGCTTGCTGAAGTTCATTAACCGCGTTATTTAATTCCTCATACAGTTTCGATCTTTCAATAATAACTGCAGTTTGATCCGCTATAAGAGCGGCCAAACGCAGTTTTTCAAATTCAAAACACCGCTCATTTTTACTGCCCATATGCAATATTCCTATCATCTTATTTTCGATTTTAAGCGGTATTACCAGCAGAGACTTAAGCTGTTCCTCAAAAACATCGTGGAATGTACTTCGAGGGTTATACACCGGCATTAATATAGGCTCTCCCATTCGGAATGCGCTTGCAGACAATGAACGTTGATTTTCCTCTTTGATACGATAATCAAAATGACTTTCTTTCAACAAATGAGATCCCTTTTCCATTATAAGTTCCTTTGACATTTCATCAAATAGTAAAAATGCAGCAGAATCTGCCTCAAATTCTCTAACAATTATCGAACAGATTTTTTTAAGATTGTCATGCAGAGAACTATTTAATGATATTGAAAAAGACATCTCTTGAAGTGTAGTAAGATCCTGGACCCGTCTTTTGTTTTCCTGATATAATTTTATGTTTTCTATAACTTCTCCAGTTTGATTGCAAAGTACCTGTACCAGGCGAAGATCATCATCATTAAATGGAGAGTCTATTTTATTACCAACTGTCAGCACCCCTACTGTTTTATATTTGGTCTTTAGCGGAACAGACAAAATCGTTCTAAGAATATAATCCTTCGGCAAACCTAAATTCTTGTTTTCTTCATTTAATAACTTGTTTGATATGTATGGACTTCCACCCTTAAAAACATGAGTTAAAATACCGGCATCAATCATTCTGATGAAATTATGCTGATTATTTACAAATTTTCCTCTAATCATTGTTCGCTCTAGCACCAATTCATTTTTCTTTTCATTATAAATAGCAAAACTAACGCATTCCACATTTAATATTTCTTGAATTTTCTCTACAATTAAACTTAATACTTGATCTAAATCTAAATGCATTGATGTTGAAAAGGCTATATCATAGAGCGCTTTTAATTCTCTTACCTTTTTGATTAGCCTTGTATTAGTTTGCGTAAGCTCCTGCGTGGTGGAAGTAACCTCTGCTTCCAACCGTCTATTAAAATTTTGCAGTTGTTCATAAAGCCGAGCATTCCTCATAGCAATTGAGGATGTCTCAGCAATCATGGTTAATGTTTTGATACGGCGGTAATCAAAATAGCTCTTATTTCTTGAAGCTACTACAAGCACCCCAAACGGCTGTTGTTCAAGGACAAGAGGGATATAAAGCGCAGACTGAATTTGCTCTTGTTCGGCCATTTCTTGCGTGAACAAATCTCCTTCACGTGAAATATCATTTATTATTACTGTCCTTACAGTATCATACACCTTTCCCATTACACCTGATCCAAATCTTACTTTTGTTGTCCGAACAAATTCACGGGAAAAGCCTCTGTGATTTTTAATTCTTAAATAGCCATCATCCCCAACTTCAAGTATAGCTACGCTGATTAAATCAAATTTCTTCTGAATTGTATCAAGCACAGAATCTAGAATTTCACGAATATCCAAATTTAGAGTTAGTGTTTTGGATATATCAAAAAGCATATTGAGTATTTCCTGAGTTTCAGACATTATTTCAACAATCTCGGTCGCTCTGCCTTCAAATAATTTGATCCCCTTTAATGATCCTTTTGAATCAAATCTGTCTGAATTCCAATCTAGTATCCTATTAATGTTCCCTGCAGCTATACGCACAGGTTGAAATACTTTTAACTCAATAAGAGCCAATTCAATAGTAACAAGAATCGCTATATGCAGCAGAATAATAAAGCCAAGAAATAGCATCGAATAATATTTCTTTAATCCATAAGAATAATCATACCATATCTCAAGATAAGCCAAAACATTTTGTTCTTTTTGCATGGGAAACTTAACCTTAAAAAAATAAGGCAGCTCTTCAAAATTCTTTTTCCCCGGTATTAAAATTTTCCCCAATATATTCCTCACATGAACATAAATTATATATTCAGTTTGTTCCAAATTGGAAATTTCCTTCTTTAAATCAAATATTCCAGATGTATTATTCTTATCTGAAAATAAAGCAGCGGTTCCGACAGACAAACTTTTTTCAACAAGAGGACGCATCTCTTCTTTCATATTACTATTCATGTTAAAAACAAACCAGAATAGAGAATGAGCAACTATTATCAATGAAATAAATGTGAATAATAACCAAAAACGAATAATCTCCTTAATTCTTACCGATACTCTCGCGAAAACATTCATACCTTTTTGTTCCTTAATAGAGTTATATCAAGCGCTAGATTTAGATACCTATAATCTTTATTCAATTCATTCCAAGGCACATATTGCATCGAGATTTTGTCATCTTCCATCATCGCCCCAAGCAAATTAGAAGAATCCTCACTGGTAAAATTCTGGTTTGGAGGGGCGCCAAGAAATATTACTATCCTAACATTGTTAGTCTTACATAGTTCCGTAAAAAACGCATAATTAATTTTTTGACCATAGTTGTAACCCCTTTCAAAAATACTCTCAAATCTAAATTTCAGCTTATGTTTTTTAATTACTTGTCTAAATTTTTCTTTCATTGTGCTAAATTCTTTATCCTTACCCTCTGGATAAAAGAAGGCTACTTCAATAGGAACTAGATTCTGATCCACCCCATCATTTTTTAAACCAGCAACACCAAATCCTGGAGATGGATTCCCAGAATTCAGTTGTACAGGTACCGGAGGCGGTATTGTTGGCGCCTGCTGCATTTGAGGAGGAGGAGGAGGCGGCGGCGGTGCGGACATTGTCTGAAATTGAGGAGGAGGAGGCGGCGGCGGTGTAAATTGTTGTTGCTGTGTAAAAGGTTGATCTTGTTGAAAATTAGGTGTTCCTGGCTGCTGCAATTCTGGTGATTTATATTGATCGTTCTGAGGTGAAGAAGGGGTTGTTTCTCCAGCTGAAAATCCTTCCATAAAATTCACTAAAGGTTCATGCACAAATGATGGTTCTGGTTGAAGTTGTCCCTTTGGCGCAGGGTTAGCCTGTACATTTTCTTGTTGAGTCATAGCAGGACCTTCAGCAAATGCCTGACTTAAAATATCAGTATCCTTAATAACTTTATCTTCTTCTTCGATCTCATCTTCCGGCAGCAACTCTCTCATTATGGACTTAACAGACTCCATATCTACCTCCTGCCCGGTTAGAGCAGCATAAGCATTTACTCTTTTTAAGAAACCTTCGAGTTCTCTTATGTTTGATTTTAATTTTGACGCGATATAAAGCAGGATATTATCATCCAAGGATACATTGCTGCCTTCATTTTTCCTTTTTAATATGGCAACCCTGGTCTCTAAAGTCGGTGATTTAATATCCGCAATCAATCCCCATTCAAAACGGGAACGCAGTCTATCTTCAAGCGTACTCAACTGTTTTGGAGGCCTATCAGAAGTTATAATGATTTGCCTTGCGCTCTCATGCAGCATATTAAAAGTATGGAAAAACTCTTCCTGTGTTGATTCAGATTCTGATAAAAACTGAATATCATCTATAAGCAGCAGATCAACGCTGCGATATTTTTCTCTAAAGGACTGAATCTCGCCTTTGCCAATAGCTTCGATAACCTCACTCATAAACCTCTCAGTTGTTACATATACCACGTTTATAGATGGAGACTTCTCAAGAACGTAATGACCCACTGCATGCATCAGATGGGTTTTCCCTAATCCAACTCCTCCATAAATAAATAATGGATTATAAATTTTGCCGGGATTTTCCGCTACCGCCTTAGCAGCCGCATGCGTAAAACGATTATTAGAACCCACTACGAATTCGTTTAATGTATAATTTTTATTAAGAAATGTTCTTGTTTCAATGTTTCCCATAGATTTTGAAGATGCTGTCTCTTTTGAATCTGAGTTTTTAAAAGAAGCTTCATCATCTTTTGCCAATATTTTATCTGGCTCCGGGGCTTCCGGTGAACCAATAGACCAATCATCCTTTTGCACTGATTCGGATTCACGGTCATTTAATTCCGATATTTCAACAGAGGGCTGCATCCGGGTATTTTGATCCGCATTTTCAGAATTTTTGTCTCCGGAAATAATGTTATTATCTTCTTTTATGGCAGATCCCTCGGAGCTCTTATCCACAGATGCAGAACCAAGCTCCTCCATTTGCAATGATCCATCCACAGTGTCTGTATTGCCTTTTAACTCCTTTGCTGTAGCTTCTAAAAACTCCTCGAACATTGGTGGGAGTTCCTGCCCCATTATTACTTCAGACTGGCTGACATTACCCTGATTACAAATCCTTTTTAGCGTATCAGTAATCCTTCTTTTTTCGTTCTCATCTATACTATAAAAATAAACTCCCCAATTATACTCATGCGAGAGCGAAGCAAATGGACGACCGGAATTAGCAGAAAGCATTCTTACGATCTTTCTTAAATTATCTTCATCAGCTTTTAATTTTAGCTTGTATCTCTGAGAATCTTTCATACAAGGAAAGTGTATAAATTCCCAACGTTCTAGCATATTTAAACCCTTAAATAAATATTAACTTCTACTCTCTAACATTCTTTTTCTTAAGCATTAATTCCACTACCAAATCAACATATACAAACTTTTTACCAATCTTACTCTTGCTTATTGAGTAAAAGGGTATGTTTAATTGACTCAAGCTTAATGTTAATTGATTAATTGCGGCTCTAGATATAGCAGGCTCATCAATTAAGATAACGACATCTACATTAACACTTTTTATCTCATCAATAATTCCTTGAATGTTTGGATTTCCCACATTCATTGCAATCGACAAACTAATATTTGAATAAAAAGCAGTTTTAGTAGTTTTTTCTATTACATCCTCTATTGTTTCTTGAAATAATTGGAAACCGCTTTTTTCATTTGAAGGACAAACACAGCATATATTGATTGGGCTTGGGCTCTCAAATTTTTGGGCTGCATGCATCGGTTGCTCATGCGGTTCTTTTCCAAAATATTCTGGCTTTTGTTTTATTTCGTCTTGCTGCTGAGCTTTTCCTATATAGGAATCACCTTGATTAGCAGATGCATCATATGAACCATGATCTTTTTGAGTGTTTCCCATCTTTTTCTGTTGTTTAAAATTCCTTAATATCTCTTGGAGTTTTGCATCCTTTTTTACTTCTTCAGTTATGGATTGACCTTCATCAGGCTGCTCATTTCTGTTTTCAGCTCCCCTGCTTTCAAAACCACTCATATCATCAGGCGTTACTTGCTTATTCGTAAAATCATCTTCAAACGATTCAGCGGATCTATCAGATGTGTCGGGAAAATTGGAATTCGTTTCCATGCTATTCGGAATATTATCTCTTTTTTGGCCTAATCTTGTCTGCATATGATCTCTGTTTTCAATCTCAAATACATTTCTTTTAGAATCAAATTTATCTTCTGAAAATGCTTCGCGCGGTAAAGTTTCATTTGAAGGCCGCGGTTTTTGATCAACATCTCCTTTGTCCTTTTCAAAATTAGTACTTTCTTCTCCAAACACATTTCTCCTTCTACGCTCCTTTGAAATAGCATCAAAATCAGATGTAAGCTTTTCTCTCATCTTATCTCTTTCCGATTTTGTAAGGTCAGAAAATACTTCATTCAACTCGTCTAATAGATTCTTCATTTCAACTTTATCCGAATCAGAACCTTTTTCTTTATCTTTCCGCTCTCTTTCTTTTTCAACCTCTTGCGGCTGGTTCACCCATTTCTGATCTTTCGAAGATTCAGCAAGCTTATCTTGATTATATTCTTGAACATTTTCCTTAGGTTCTAATATTTCTTTATCCATATTTAAATCTTTTGCGACCTTTGGCCTCTGATCAGCCGCATAAATATCTTCCTTTAACCTTTGATGCTGCTCCTTTAACTGAGTTTCTTCCTCAGATGAGGATGTTTTAGGTTTATCCTGTTTTGTTTTATCCAAAATAGGTTTGCTTAATTTTGGCTCTTCCGAATTAGAAACATCTGACTCACTTTTACCTGCTTCGATTATTGGAGGGAACCTATCACTCCTGCTATTGCCCTCGACTTTATACTTTCCACTTTCCTCCATTATATCAGCATAGTAATCCGTTATTTCAATTTTTTTCAAATCTTCAGTTTCTTTTTGCCTTTTTGATTCAGGACTAACACTATTTTCCCCGCCTCTAGCTAACAATTGCTTCTTTATCTCTTCAGAAACTTCACCTTTAGGATCAGTAAAAACTAAACCCCAATTATATTCCTCTCCAGTATGTATCGAGTAAGGAACCTCACAATCTTGCATGAGCATATTGAATACGAACAAGATATCGTCCCTAGAACCCCTAATCTTCAGAACACACTGGTTTGGGCTTTTAGCATTTGGATATTTTTCAATTTTCCACTTACTGACTGCCACTATTAACACCTGCCTCTGATCCTATCCCTCTGATTTTCAGCATCAAATCATCAGGATTGGTTGCATTTTCGAGCGCTTCCTCTAAATTTACCTTACCCTGCTTATAAAGACGGTACAGATCTTGATCAAAAGTGTGCATGCCATAATAATCACCTTGCTCTATACTTTTGTAAATCTCCTGAGATTTTCCTTCTACTATTAATTTACGTATCAATGAAGTGCAAATTAGGGTTTCTGTTGCTGGATATCGCATCTCTCCATCAGATGAAATAAGAAGTCTCTGCCCTATGACCCCTTTAAGAATATTTGCCAACTGCAAACGTATCTGCAACTGTTGATGAGGCGGATAAGAATCAACTATTCTGTCTATAGTCTGGACAGAATCCATAGTGTGAATTGTAGACATTACAAGATGTCCTGTTTCTGCCGCAGTTATACCGGAAGCAATAGCTTCAAACTCGCGCATCTCTCCAATAACAACCACATCAGGATCCTGACGAAGCACATGTTTAAGGGCGCTCTTAAACGATTTTGTATCTGAACCAATTTCTCTCTGTGAAATAGTAGATTTTTTATCTTGATGGAAGAATTCAATAGGATCTTCAACAGTAACTATATTATAAGCAAATTGGTTATTGATATAATCTATAATCGAATTTAAGGTTGTTGTTTTGCCCGCGCCTGTAATACCGGCCACAAGAATAAGTCCCCTAGTTTCTTCGGATAGCTTACGCAATACCTCAACAGGCATATTAAGATCTTCAAAACTCTTAATTTTTAGCGGTACTACTCTTAAAGTAACCGCTATAGTGTTTTTTTGACGGTAGACGTTGACCCTAAAGCGCGAAACGCCATCTATCGCGTACGAAATATCAACCTCATTGTCCCTCTCAAATAAAGCCTGCTGCTCAGGGCTCATAATACTATACGCTAACTCATGAATATGTTTAGCAGTAAAGTTTTCGAAGTTTGTCGCGATAAGTTTTCCATTCACCCGAATTATGGGCGGAGAAGCAGCCTTAAAATGAATATCTGATATACCTTTCTTTATCATTAACTGCAGCAGTTCATTTACATTCATCTTTAAAGACCTCCTTAAATTTTTTTTACCAATCTGGGAATAGCAGCTCTATTGATTCAATTCCCTCCAATATGGTTTCATTGAACTTATAAAATACTTTATTATATATCCAATAGAGCTATCTACATCCAAGCCCTCGTAATTATATGCATTTGCCCAAACAATCTTTCCTTCTTCTACTTCAATTATTCTGCTGTTTACGGTTAACGAAGCATTTGTAAATAATAAATAACTGTCATCTTCGTCAGAAATATTTCTTCTCTGAAATATTTTATCTGAACCAAGTTCAATCACTGGACTTCCCACGACAATTGTATCGCTTTCACTTGATTTCTGACTGTAGATTAAAAAATTCTGCTCAGGTTTATAACGAGCCACTGTCCCTGTTATATATGCATCAACATTAAAATCCTTAATATTATCAGCTAAATCCGCGCCATTAACGCTTATCTCCACCACATCAATCCCTGTTAGCAGCAACTGGCGTTTAAACTCATCCGCCACCGCTTCCCCAATTAACCCTTCACCTTTAAATGGCAATATTGCAATTCTTTTAATTGCGCTAAAATTATAATCCTTACGCACAGCTACTCTATGAACACAAGAGTTTACAGTAAATAACAGAATAATTAAGCAAAATATTTCCTTTTTCATTTTATGCTCTCTAAAAGTTGTATGTGTTTTTTTGCAATCTTCTTAAGCTTGCTGTTTTTTGTAAGCATAACAAATTTATACCAGCTCTCTAACGCCTTAGAATGGGCATTCATCTTTTCTGATAGTAACGCAAGGGCAAAGTATGTTGAGGCTTGCCTTGGGCTAAGCATTAGCGACTGATTCAGATATTCTTCAGCCTTTTCATACTCCTTCAATCTATTAAGCACTAAAGCCAGAGTAAAATAGGCATCTGCGTCTTCCGTATGCTCTTCCAGATGTTTCTGCAAGTATTCCAGACCCTCTTCTAACTTTTCATTATCAATAAGACTTAGAGCTTTGTGATAATAATTCTCTTGAGAGATACAAACACTGCTGACAAAAACTAATTGCAAAAACACTGCCGCAAAGATAAGTATTCTTTTTATTCCCAAAAAATTCTCCTTTCCCAGATATTCTTGGCAAACTTATATTTAGGACTTACTAATATCAGAATAAAGCCCCAATAAAGCAAACAAAGAACTTTTGCGGGTTTATTTGAAATTATCTTTTATCCAGAATTCCTGCTCAGACCTTGTTTGCATAATATACTCACTCAAGTTAAGCCTATCTACTGGATCTTGCTTTATAAATTTCACGCCGAATACCTTTTCGCTATTCTCCACTCTGCTGGTAATGATCTTCCCTAAAAAAATAAATCGCATCTCAGTCGGGATTTCAAATTTAACTTTAATCGTATCGTTCACTTTCAGATCGATTCCAGTTTTTAAACTCATCCCGCCTAAGCTCAGATCAATTATATCCCCCCTATTTTCTGATTGATCCTGCTCTCCATGGAAGATTACCGGCAAGGAAACGAAGATTCTGATTTCCCTTCTTTTTTCCTCCCCTTTCATTTTTACCTCCTTTAAAATAAAATTACTCAAAACAATCAGCAATTTTTGTGAAATCAGCTATACATTACAATATTTACAAATGAATCTGCCTTCAAACATGCCCCTCCAACTAAACCGCCATCTATGTCTTTTTCTTTCATCAAATTAGAAACATTATCCGGTTTTACAGAACCTCCATATAAGATCCTCATGTTCTTGGCAACAGTTTCTCCAAACATTTCTTTCAATAATTTTCTTATATAAGCATGCACTTCTTGAGCCATATCCGGAGTCGCAGTTTTTCCAGTCCCTATAGCCCACACAGGTTCATAAGCCACAACCATCTCATTTCCGGTTTTCAGTTGAATATTCTTCAAACCTGCTTTAACCTGATCATCAATAATATTAAATGTCTTATTGCTTTCTCTCTCCTCAAGCGTTTCTCCTACGCAGACTATAGGCCTTAACCCACCAGAAATGACTGCTGAAGTCTTTTTATTAACCGTATCATTTGTCTCATTAAAGTACTGCCGCCTTTCAGAATGACCAATAATAACATAAGAACATCCAATTTCTGCCAACATCTGAATTGATACCTCTCCAGTATATGCCCCTTCTTTTTCCCAATAAACATCCTGGGCCCCCAACAGAATACTGCTTTGCATAATTGCCTTTTTTGCACTGGCAAGAGATGTAAAACTTGGACACATAACAATCTCACAATTTTTTACATTTCCCAATCTGCTCTTTAAAGCCTCTAATAATTCTGCCGCTTCTTTTGATGTCTTAAACATCTTCATGTTTCCTGCCATAAGTGGTACTCTCAACTTAAATTCCTCCCTTTTTTTATTTAGCTTGCTCAAAAAATAATAACCAAAACTTTAGTTCTGTAAAAATATTAATTAATTTTTAAGAGCAGCCCTTAATCATACTTAACAATTGAAAGAACAAAATAATTGAAAGAACTATTATTATTATTAAATATACGTTCCCGAACAGCGATTTGAGCAACTTAAATAATTTTGTGACTAACATTTTCATAAAACTCTCTTGTTCCACGCTGTCTTTTTCACCCTTGAATTCTTTAATTATACTCTTTACCGACTCGCCTTTTAAAACCCTCTCAAATATATTACGAATCTCTACCGGCACATTCTCATCTTCAGATGTATACTGAGTCCCTTTAATGCTTACTGCGACTATAGGACCGCTTTTATAAATTTTAATTTTCTCATAGTCTTTGGTAGTCGGATCAATTGTAATTCTTGTATCCTCTTCATCTGTCCGTCTTGATTCAGTACTTGGCGCCTCAGTGCAACGTGCGCATTTTAATTCATTATTTACCAATTCTGCGCCGCAATTTGAACAATGTGAAACATTTTTAGGTTCATTTGCTTCAGATTGATCTTTTTCATTTATTTTCTTTTCAGGAGATTCTTCAAGTAAACTTTTAGCTCCGGCAAAATCTTCTCCTAATAAATCATCTGCCTGTTTTTTGTCATTTTTATTTATCATAAATTAACCGATATATTTAATCATTATATAAAGAATCAGAGCCAGCACAACAATGAAAACTGTCACTAAAAATAATCTGCCTTTTACTCTAAATGAACCTTCTTGCTTCGTATTCACATTTTGTTTGCTATCTAATCTCTCATTGCAGTAAATGCAGAAACCATGGTATTTCTTATTAAGCTCACCGCATACAGAGCATTCTCTGGATATCTGTATTGGTTTAATAAGATTATTTTTTGAAATATTTATTTTTTTACACTGTATCATATAAGTCCACATCAACCAACAATTTTTAATCTACCATAACAACTGCATGTGATATGTCATTAACCAATTCATAACTGCTCTCAAAAGCTGACAATACATCTTTATAAACCTCTTTTAAGGCCATTTCACTTACCCTATCTTTGCCTTTTGAAAGATCATTTAAAGCATCCTTAAATAAAGCCCTTATGTAATCAGCATATCTCTTAGCTCTTAAAACATACTCATAGCAGAATCTTGGATATAGGTTAATAAGCTTAATTGCTATTCCTAGGTGTTGATTTGATTCATACAGTATCTTTACCATTTTGGACAGGTATTGATTGGATTCTAATTTGAAAAGCAGCATGTCTTCTATAGTTGAGTTTGAATAATCAATAGTGTCGTAAATAAGTCTGCTAAAATTAAAAATATCCTCCTTTTCAAATGGAGGCGCAGAATCAAAATTGGATTCTTCAACTATACGTTCCTGCAATTTCTCAATTTCTACCCTTAATTTTTGAATTTTTAACTTACTTTCTTCATTTGGACGATTAACAAATTCATCCAATACCATAAGCCCTTCTTCCAATTTACATGCTTGATCATGAAGCATGGTCAAAACATCTTTTTTTGAGCAAAATATTCCCATATCACTTAAATATACTTACAATCTTTAATATCTATAAACTTACTGGCATCATTTATTAGCCTATATTATTCTAAAGACCATTTGTGAATATTTCAAGGGGGTTGTAAAAATAGCTAAAAATCAGCAAAACTCATTCGACAATTAAATAGTTGTAAAATTTTTGTAAACTATTCTTAAACCTTTTGAAAAATTTATTTAAATTAATCTTCTAAAGTCGGTATTATTTTCAAGACTCTTCTCAAATTCATAATTAGGCCTTTGATCTGTGATTCGGTAATGCTCAAAGGCGGCATAAGGACAATTATGTTAGCCAGAGGGCGCAAAAAATAACCCCTTTTCCTCATCTCCATACAAACCCTAATTCCTATCTTATTGCTAAATGGAAATGGTTTCTTTGTAACCCTATCTTTAACAAGCTCAACGCCTGCCATTAACCCTAATTGCCGTACATCCCCAACGCATTGAATACCCTTCAATTTTCTCAATTCAGAAGTCAGCATATTACTCTTAACTCTAACTTCGCGAAGCACATTGTTTCGCTTAATCAAATCCAGATTCTCACATGCTGCAGCACAACCCAGCGGATTTGCCGTATACGAATGACCGTGAAAAAAGGTTTTGAATTCCTCGTATTTCCCTAAGAACCCGTTATAGATTTTCTCATTCGTTAAAGTAGCGGCTAAAGGCAGATACCCTCCAGTAATTCCCTTAGCAACACATAAGAAATCTGGGCGAACGCCTTCCATCTCACAAGCAAATAATCTGCCGGATCTTCCAAAACCGGTAGCTACCTCATCAGCAATCATTAAGACATTGTATCTTCTGCAGAGTTTCTCTAAAGCGCCAAGGTATCCCTTAGGCATCGTTATCATTCCGCCCGCAGCTTGAATCATTGGTTCAACTATACATGCTGCTATCTGCTTAGAATTCTTATTCAAAAGCTTCTCTAAATCGTCCAAACATCTCATCTTGCATTCCGGCAGAGTTTTATTAAGATAGCACCTATAACAATAAGGGGACGGAGCTTGTATAGTACTGAAAAGCAGCCGCTTGAACTTAGAATGAAACAGATCTATACCTCCGACTGAGACTGCCCCAATAGTATCCCCATGATAGGCATTCTTAAGGGTTAAGAATTTACATTTATTTTTATCATTCCTCTGTATCCAGTACTGGTATGCCATCTTTACAGCAATCTCCACTGCGGTGGACCCATTATCGGAAAAAAATACCCTTGTAAGGCCCTTTGGGGAGACCTTAACAAGCTCCCTTGCTAAAATAATAGCGGAAGGATGCGATAATCCTAAAAACGTGGAATGGGCAACATACTTTAATTGTTTTTTTATCGCTCTATTAATAGTTTGATTCTTATGCCCGTGCAAATTGACCCAAAGCGATGAAACGCCATCAAGATACTTCTTCCCATAAATATATCATAAATATAATTACCCTTTGCTTTTTCTATAATTGTAAGGGGCTCTTTTTCCCAATCACTCATTTGGGTAAATGGATGCCAGATATATTTCTTATCCCAATGCTCTAATCTAGATTTTAAACGCAATTTCATAATTGTTTCTCAATACGAAACTACTCATCATTTAGCAACCAACTCAAATCATTCTTCTTTAATTCCCCTTTAACAACCAGTCTCACCAAACATGGCACCCCTGTTACTTTTTCAACCTCTTTATAGCTTACTGAATGATCCAATGAATTTTTGTTAAATTTATTGTATATAATACCTAAAATTTTAATTCCTTTTTTTCTTAAAGCTTCAATAGTAAGAATAGTGTGATTAATCGTTCCTAAACCGCTGCGCGCCACTATAACAACCGGATAATTCAAATCTTTAATAAAATCAATAAGCAAATATTTGTTGGTTATCGGTACCATAATGCCGCCTATACCTTCTACTAATATAAATGAATAACGTTTTTTTAGAATATTAAATGAATGAAATGCAGATTCTACATTTATTTTTTTACCTTCTAAAGAAGCTGAACAGTCAGGCGCAAGGGGATACTTAAAAAACAGCGGATTAACAATATCTATATTATCTTTAATACCTGAATTTTTCTTTAGCATGAACGCATCTGTTCTTTCACCGGCTGCAAAAGGCTTAAAAACACCGAATTTCAATCCTAATTCCTTTAAAACATGAGCGATAGAACATGCCGCATATGTCTTTCCGACTTCCGTATCCGTCCCGGTAATAAAGATACCCTTAAATTTAAAATGCATATTTCGTCCCAATTGATCAAGCAGATTTCTTTAAGCTTTCTAAAAGAAAGTTTATTTCTTCCCAACTATGAGCTGAAGATAAAGAAATCCTCAGCCTTGATTCTCCTTCAGGTACTGTTGGAGGCCTTATAGGTGGTATGAAGATCCCAAATTTTAGTAATTTCTCAGATAATAATACAGTCTTTTTTATATCTCCAATTAATATTGGTATTATGTGTGAAGCAGAACCAAGTGTATTAAATCCTTCTTTTTTAAGCGCTTTTCTTAAGTATTCTGCTTTCTTAAGCAACTCCTTTCTTCTTTCTGGTTCTTCACAAATTATTCTAAGGGCTTCTAAACAGGCCCAACATAAAGATGGCGCAAGCCCGGTTGTATAAATAAACGTTCTGGAAGTATTAATAAGATATGATATTAGCCTTTTACTGCCTGCAACAAATCCGCCTTGACAGCCAATTGCTTTAGACAATGTCCCCATACTTAACTCCAGCTCTTTTTCCACACCCAAAAATTCGGCAATACCCCTGCCTTTTTCACCAAAAATACCCGTCGCGTGCGCTTCGTCAACCAAAACTCTCGCATTATACTTTGACGAAAGCTCAATTATATCCTTTAACGGCGCTATGTCCCCGTCCATTGAAAAAAGCGAATCGGTAACAACAACACGGTTCTTGTATTTGTTAGCCCTCCTTAATAGTTTTTCAAGCTTATCCATGTCCTTGTGAGGGTACACAAACATCCTTGCTCTAGAAAGTCTTATCCCGTCAATCAGTGAGGCATGATTCAGCCTATCTACAATTAATGCATCTTCAGCACCTGCAAGCGAGGATAATAATCCAAGATTTGTCATATAGCCTGTTGGAAATACTAAAGCGCTCTCCATACCCCTAAAATCAGCCAGAGCAGCTTCCAACCTAACATGAGCATCTAACGAACCGGAAATTAAACGCGATGACCTGCTGCCAACACCAAATAATTCAAGCCCTTCTTTGGCTTTCTCAACCACTCTTGAATCATTAGCCAATCCAAGATAATTATTTGACGAGAAATTGATATATTTGCTGCCGCCGTATATAACCTCCGTATGGCTTATATTTTCAATCCTCTTCAACTCTCTTAACAATCCCTTTCTGATGATTTCTTGCAATTTATTTTCTATGTCTATCATTCAAAACCCCTAATTTCTCCGATACTATTTTTACATTATTCTTTACAGCTTCCGAATAAGGATTTAGCTTAAACGCAATAGAAAACTCATTAAATGCATTTTTGTACTCTCCGCGCTGATAAAACAAGTTGCCAAGATTATTATGCGCTTCAAATGAATCCGGCCTTAGTTTTATTGCCCATAATAATAATTTCTCAGCTTCCTGCTCTTTTCCTTTTTCTAAAAGCTTGTTGCTTAAATTCACAATACTGCTATCCTGAGGCATTATTGAAATTGATTTTTTATAGGCTTCAACTGCTTCATTGTCTTTATTAAATGATTCATAAGTGACCCCTAATCCAAAATATGAGTTTGCCAGATTTGCTGCTTTATAAGTTTGTAATTTAAAGCATTTACTGTAAATATCTGCATTACACAACCATAATAAGAAAAACACGCTGATTGAAATTATGGTTATCTTGCCCCAATTGTTATGTTTCCAATAATCTGCAATTCTCGACATTAGAATAACTGTAAAGATAATTAAAACCGGCACAATTGGGTAGCGGTATTCAGAAACCGCAAAAAACACAATATTACTAAAGAAATAGATTAAAAAATAGAACACTAAGAATGTCTCTTTTCTTGATTTACGGCTATAAAACACCAAACCTATTATACCGAAAGGAGCGATTAATCCAAAAGATATAACCGCTATTCTTTGCAAGCTGCCGTAATAATCATTAAAAAAATAATAATCTATGTTAATCGGCGGTTCATAGTTATTTATAAATATTAATAGCTTCTTGCCCATCAATTTCAGCCACTTAACTGGATTAGCGCTTATAAACTTCAATCCTTCCTTGTACCAAAATATATTTGCTTCTGACCGGGAGAGTTTTTTCTTTGACAACCTTATTGCATGATCTAAAAAATCCTGCTGTTCATATTCCGGATCTGTGCGTGCAAAAGGCAGTGGGGTATACGGCCCTACAGAATATTTATTATTCCCAGTATAAAAATTCATTCCACCATGCGCGGTCGATAACACAAATTGATTCCCGACAATGTAATTTCTTATTCCAACAGGTAAAACCATTATCAATAATCCTGCAGTTAGAAATAAACTATTATAAAGAAGCCTTCTTAATGATTCTTTTCTGCATTCATATACATAAAACGCAGTTGTCAAAAAAAATAAAAGAACAGCATACGGCCTAAGCTGGATCAACAAACCTATAATTAATCCTAAAAATAAGCTTAAAACATATTTTTTATTTTCAACTTGAACCAGGAATAGAAAGATAAAAAGAATGCTTAGAAATTGATAAAGACTGGACTTAAGCAGCATTCCATCATAGAACACTGCAATTCCATAAAAAGCCAGCAGCAAACCGGCTGCAACAGCTAAAAACCTATTAACAAATCTAAGACAGATACGGAAAATAAGCACGCACGAAATACTCCCTAAAAAAATCTGAAATAAAATTGGATAATCTACTTTTATTGATAATAACTTAAATAAAACAGCTAAAATATAAGGATATCCCGGACTCATTAGAAAAACACCCTGTTGGCTTGAAATCAAATCCCCGTTCGCGATACTCCGCGCCCAATCGAAATAGTATTTGGCATCCAATATGGGATTTTCAAAAAGAAAAGTATCTTTAATGTTGATGTAAAAAATAAAGCGGATTAAAAAAGCTGCAAAAAATATTATCAAACTAATTCTGTTATCGCGGCAAATTTTATAAAACAAAAACAATTTTTTATTAATTTTCTCTTTCACTATTACACTCTACTTAATCCCATTGTTCCTATATGTCCGCCAAAACCCATAGAAACGGCAATCGTATTTTCGATTTTTACTTTTTGACCTTTTAATGCTGTATAATTTAAGTCGCATTCAGGATCTGTCTCGCTCAAATTAATTGTAGGCGGCACAAACTGATCACGTAATGCTAATGATGAGAAGGCAACGCCTAAAATCCCGGAGACCCCTAACAAATGGCCCGTCATCGGTTTTGTAGACGATATTTTTAGTTTATAAGCCTCTTTGTTAAAAGCCCTTTTCAAAGAGTTTGTCTCCATTATATCATTAACAGCTGTAGCGGTACCATGACTATGCACATAGGTATTCTTGCCTATATCCATACCACCATCCTTTACAATCCCGAGTAATGCTTTTGTAAGAAATAAACTATCCTTCTCAAACTTCAAGAATCCTTTAGGATCAAATGCGCTAATGCCCCCTGCAACCTTACAATATATGCTGGCTCCTCTTGCAACAGCAGATTCCAGCTCTTCAAAAATAACAACACATGCTCCTTCACCAAGCACAAATCCATTTCGATTCCTATCAAAAGGTTTCATCATCTCTCTTGGTTCTCCATCCTGAGCTAAAACACCCATATTATTAAAACCTGAATAATAAAGTGCGTTAAACGGCATCTCCCCTGCTCCGGCTATGCAAATATCAACTTCTCCATTTTTTATTAATTTATAGGCCTTAATCGCTGAATATATACCTGTAGCGCATGCGGCAGAAATTTCATAAACTTGAGAAACAAAACCTAATTCCTGCAATGATGATTTTACACTATATGAGTTAAATAGTTCAAGGAAGTTTCCGGAGCGTGAATATGAGCTGAAATCAGGTTTACTTACACTTAACGTAGAACAAATACTTCTGTTTTTGTTATTCGCATGATTTATATTGCTATCAATGAGAGATTCATCAATTGCAGTCTTTATTAAATCGCTTAAATTAAAAACTTTTTGAATATTCCTGTTTATACAGGCACCCGTGAATTCAAAATTATCTAAATTGAATTTTCGAACACCACTCCTGCCAGATTTTACAGATCTCCAAGTATCTTCCCTGCTGCCTAAAGCGGTAATAAGACCTATACCTGTTATTACAACTTCTCTTTCCATAAATTATAGCCGGGAAATCTTTAACGTTTTCATTTCAATAATTTTTTTACCAAATGAAATACACTTTACAAAACCCTTGAATCACAATTAAATATTTGCCCGGTTATGCTTTTTGTCTTAGAGATAAAAAGTATAAATTCTGCCAATTCTCTTGGATCCGTAGTGCAATGCAAGAGGCTGTCATTTTTGGCCTGTTCAATAATTTTTTTATCCGCGTTCTCATTTATACTGCTTTTATGAAATCCAGGCAACACCGCGTTTACCCTAACATTGAATCTTCCAAGTTCCTTTGCAGCAGACTGGCTTAAACTAATTAACGCAGCCTTTGAAGCAGCATAATTACTCGCTCCTATAGATCCCTTCAATCCTAATAGTGAAGCGATATTAATGATGTGCCCATCTCTCTGCTTCATCATAATTCTCGAAGTCATTCTCAAGAGATTAAAGCTTCCTGTCAAATTAACCGTTAATACTTTTTCCCAATCATCTAACGACATTTTTAAAACTAATCCATCCCGAGAGATACTAGCGTTGTTAATTAATACATCTATCCTCTTCCATCTCTGTATTATTCCGTTAACCATACTTTCTAACATACGTATATCTGAGAGATCTATATTCCAGGCTGCTGCATCTGAATGACCATCATGTATTATTTCCTCAACTAATTCCATAGCCTTGCATTTGTTTTTGTGATAGGCAACAGCAATATTCCATCCGTCTCTGCTAAACTCCTTGGTAATTTTAGAACCAATATTGCCTGTAGCTCCCGTTATAATTACTACCCTTCCAGACTTAGAAATCACATTATCCTCTGTTAACCTATATTAATTATAGTAGTTAACATGATAGCAAAAAACCTATGCCCTTAGCTACAAAAATTTATATAAAACTGAGATCTTTAATCAGACAGGGATTTTTAACGGACTTCCATGTTTTCTCTTGGCTTGTATAACAAAGAAAACTGCGATCAGGCTTGATATAAGAAATAAAAATAAAATTATAACGAGCGCCCTCATCCTGTAAAAACGAAATCCCATTGAGAATCCGCCCTTATTTTTCCAACTCTTATCTATACTTATTGCCTGTTTATAATACTCATTTGCAAGCGCGTATTCCTTAGTAAAGCTGTATGCCCTTGCAAGGTTGTATGCAGCTTCAGCATCTCCGGGATAAAAATCTAAATAGTCAAGATAATACTTAACGGTACTATTATATTTCTCTTCTTGCAAGTAAATTTCAGCCAGGTATTTATTAAAGCGCGTATACAAATTCTCTGTGTCTAAGCTTACTACTCTTAGCAGAATTTCCTGCGCCTTTTCAAATTGCTTTAATTTTAGAGTTAAATCTGCTATTTTTTCTAGAACCTCAAGATTGTCAGGCTCTAACTCATTCATTCGATTATACATTTCTAACGCTTTTTCGCTCTTCCCTCTCTCAATATAAAACAAACCAAGTTTGCTGTAAATAACTAAACTATCGGGCGCTAATTCGAAACACTTTTTCCATTGTTCCTCTGCTTCTTCGTACTTTCCCATTCTATTAAACGTCTCGCCAAATTTCAGATGTGCTTCAACCAGAAGTCTGTCCACTTCCTCTTCCAGACTCTCATTGTTCTCTTTGGCCAGCACAAGATTCTTAATTGCTTTGTCATAAGAACCGTTATTTAAATCATTCTTTCCTCTACTCATATAAATCCTGCTTATGAAAATATTTGTTTTGGCTTTCATATTTTCATCTAACTCATTAACCCTCTCAAATACCTCAAGAGCATTGGAATATCTATTAATCTCAAAATTGATTCTGCCTAAGCCCATAAGAAGTTCCGTATTGTTTTCACTTAGTTTTGTAATAGCATTATAGGATTCAAATACTTGGTCAGCTTCTCCCTTCCTATCCATCTCCTTAGCATATCCTACATAAGCGTTAATTATATTAGGAAGAGAATCATCCAGTTTGCGAAAATCTAAATCAATCATCTTGCGAAAATATTGAACTGCACCGGAAAAGTCTTCCGCATCCAGTTTTGCTTTTGCGGCTTGCCTATAAGCCTCTGCCAGATGTGGGTCTATTTGATCTTTTAAATCAGGTTGGATTTCAACGGCCTTTAAAAGGTATTCAATCGCCTTATCGTAGTCCTCTAACTGCAAGCTTGCCTTACCGATCAGCACCTTAGTTTGAGCATCATCGATGTTGCTTTCGACTAACTCCCCTTTACCGTTTTCCTCGAAGAACTCTATTGGCGGTTCCTCTATTAAAGGCTCCTCTTCGATTTTAGACACTTGAGGGGCGCAACTAAAAAGTCCAATAATAACAAAACTGAAAGCTAGGTTAAGAAATTTTTTAATATGATCTTCCTTCCAAAATTATAAGTACATTAAATAACAATCACACTTCTGGTAATGTTATACCATATATTACCAGATTCTGTTATATTATATAGCTTTTTTACCATTTAAGTCAATACCACCTTTGTTAACCTGTAAAAACTAATTATTATTATGTTTAGATTTGTTGGCTTAAACGAATTTTTTTAAAAGATTACATTTTTTCCGGGGAATCTATACCAAGCAGATGCAGTCCCATAGCAATCATCTTTTTAACTCCATTAATGAGATACAATCTGGCTTGGGTAAGTTGAATATCTTCGGAGATTACTCTATGATTATCATAGTAGGCATGGAATTTTTTTACACATTCTATTAAATAAGTAGTTATATAATGCGGTGTAGCGTCTTTTATGCAGCTGTAAAGCATATCAGGAAAAAATACCACTTGCTTTATCAAATCGATCTCCTGTTTTTCACTTAATATTTTTTCGTTAGGAACATCATTATTAAAAACAATATTTTTCTTTAATGCCTCCCTAAATATACTGCAAATGCGAGCATGGGCATACTGAACATAATATACAGGGTTTTCAGAAGTATGCTTTCTTGCCAATTCCAAATCGAAGTCAAGGTGTGATTCCGGACTTCTAAGCAAGAAAAAAAACCTGCATGCATCTTTTCCTACCTCATCAATAACCTCCTTTAATGCAATGAACTCACCGGCCCTTGTCGACATGGGGACAATCTGCTTACTTCTAAGCAGTCGAACTAATTGATAGAAGACAATATGAAGCATCTCCAAATTAAAACCGAAGGATTTCATCACCGCTTCTAACCGCTTCTGATATCCATGATGGTCGGCACCCCAAATATTAATTATTCTATCAAAATTACGATTTAGCTTATCATAATGATACGCGATATCACTCGCAAGATATGTGTATCTTCCATCAGTCCTGCGTACTACACGATCTTTCTCATCACCCATAGTGCTTGAAGACAGCCATAAAGCGCCTTCATTTCTATATATAATTCCTTTTTTCTCTAACTGCTTCAACGCAACTTCAAGCAAACCGTTATCATGAAACAAATTTTCAAAAGACCATTTATCAAACTCCACCCCAAATTTCAAAAGGTCGTTTTTTATGTTACTTAAAACAATTTCATATGAATATTTTTTAATTTCATCTTTTCTGCCTCCATCGATATACTGCTTCGCGAGATCTTTTATATACCCACCTTTATATCCGTCTTGAGGTAATTCTGCTTGTTCACCTTTAAGTTCCTTAATTCTTGCTTCAACAGATTTTCCCAGAATATCAATCTGGTTCCCTAAATTATTAACATAATATTCTCTAACAACTCTTGCCCCTCCATGTTCATAAATTCTTGCCAGAGAATCCCCGATGGCGGCGCCTCTGCCATGTCCTACATGCAGCGGCCCAGTAGGATTTGCTGATACAAATTCAATACAAACATTTTCTTTTTTTTCGCTATAATCAAACTTAAAATTATTTTTTATACATGAATCAAAACTACCAACCAAGAACTTTTGGGATAATCTTATATTTATAAAACCCGGTCCTGCAATATCAATTTCTCTAACGATTCCAGGTTTTAATTCAGAACAAAGCAGATCAATAAACTGCTTTGCCAATTCTCTTGGATTTTTTTTTAATATTTTTCCCGTCAACAATGCGATGTTGCACGCAAGATCTGATTCAAATTCTTTCGGCGGGATTTCAACGGCAAATGATGGTATTTCTCGAAATTCATCTTTTACCAATTTGCTTAATATCTCATCTATTTTTTGTTTTATTTGTCTTTTTAACATTTTTTTTAGTCTTCCATTTAACACTTTTACCATCGATCCATAACCTTTCAAGTGAATAAAAGCGTCTTATATTGTCCAGCATTAAGTGGACGATCACTCCTCCAAAATCCAGTACTACCCAGGAAGAAGCTGTTCCACCCTCAGTTCTTAATGGAAATATATTTGACTCCTTAAGCTTATCGGAAATATTTCTAAAAATGGCTTCAAGCTGCGGATGAGACTCTGCCCCCATTATAATCTGATAATCAGTAACTGAGGATATTTTACACACATTGAATACAACAATGTCTTTTGCAAATTTTTCATCTCCGAGTCGGGCAATATTTTTTGCTATATTTCTAAAATTAAGCGCCTTCTTTACCAATGTTTCATCCCCTTTGCAATGTTAAGCCTATTCCTAGAATTTTCTTCCTGCACATATCCCGCATTTATTAATGCTAGTGAAGCAAGCGATGAAAAAGTTGAAACTATAATTTTGTGGTTTGAGTTAAAGTTCCGCATTTTCTCTGAATTAAATAAAACAATAAAGCCACTAATATTCCGGCTTTCATCAAACATAGGAGAAAAAAGCAGAGAATCACACTCACCTAACACATTTTTTTGATGTTCTGACAATGACGAATTATTGATAATTTCATTAACAACTACGCTCTCTCCACTCTTACCAAATGCATCAAGGAATTTCTTGTCAGTTATTACTTTTATTAAAGATTCTTCATTATCAAACCCACCGACTTTAGCCTTTACGTCAAATTCTTCATTAAAGGGATTCCACAATGCCATAACACCTTTAATAGACGGATCCATAAGTGAAACAATCCGAGACAGTATTTTTTTAGCGAGCACATCAACTTCTTTTTCCCTGGAGATTAAGAGCCCCACCTCATATATCGCAATTAGATGATTGTTTGTTAGCCTCAAACGTTGACTCATTGTTCTTAAAAAATTAAACAGCTGCTCAACTGCCATTTCGGGGCACGCTAATAATAGCTTCTTAAAATCATCCTGCTTAATGCAGTAAACCAAAGTTTTTCCATGAGCGACAGCCTGCGCTGAGCGCTTTAAAGTATCGATAAGAGACAACTCACCAAAAAACTCACCCTGACCCAAAAAGCTTAGATCCTTGTAAGCATTTTGTTCTGAACCAAGCCTTTTTCTTATTATAACCTCACCTGAAGCTACTATATAAAATGTATCCCCTAAACTGCCTTCTGAAAAAATCTCGCTATTATCAGCAAATTCCTGTTTTATAACAATTTTGCTTAATTCTTTAAGCACTTCTTCATTAGTTTCCTTAAAAATATCTAAGCTTCTGAGTTCTTCTATAGGAATTCCTTCCATTAATTCCTCCTATGTTTTCGACGGCGAACCGTGCAAAGCATTTTTCATTAAATCCGGATTCGTAGCTTTTGATATCGCAACTTCCGGTTTTATCTTTCCGTCTTTCACTAACTGCAATAAACTTTTGTCCATAGAAATCATTCCGTATTTTAAACCGGTATCTAACGCATTATATATCATATGTCCTTTCCCTTCTCTTATTAAATTTGAAATAGCTGACGTAACGATCATGATCTCCCTTGCAGCAACAACCCCATGCCCATCCGCTTTAGGGACCAATATCTGTGAGATCACACCTTCTAAAACACCGGCTAACTGCGTTCTGATCTGCTGCTGCTGATATGGAGGAAAAACATCGATTATACGTTCAACCGTTTGCGGGGCATCGGTAGTATGAAGCGTCCCAAATGCTAAATGGCCTGTTTCAGCAACAGTCAAAGCAGTTGAAATGGTTTCTAAATCACGCATCTCACCTATTAGAATAACATCCGGATCCTGTCGGAGTACTCTCTTAAGCGCTTCACTAAATGTATGAGTATGACTGCCGATTTCACGCTGTCTTACTGTTGACATTTTATTCTCATATACATATTCAATCGGATCTTCAATTGTTATAATATTGCACTTTTTTTTGGAATTAATCTGATCAATCAAGCATGCCAGTGTAGTGGATTTCCCAGATCCAGTTGGCCCGGTTACAAGGACCAAACCTTTTGGCAGATCTGTCAATTGTAATATTGTAGGAGTTAATCCTAACTCTTCCGGAGACGGAATCTTAGACGAAATCACCCTTAGTACAGCCTCTATACCATTTTTCTGCCTGAAAACATTAACGCGGAATCTTGCAAGGTCAGGAATGCTCAGAGATGAATCAAGTTCCAGATTAGTCTCAAACTCTTTTCTTTGATTTTCATATAAAAAGCTATAAATTACCTTATGCGATTCCTCATAATTAATTATTGGAAAACCTTGAATTGGCAACATCTCACCGTGTATGCGAACCATTGGAGGATTCCCAATAACTATATGAATATCTGAGGCTCCCATGCCTACTGCTCTTCTCAATACTTCTATAAAATCTATCATTTTTGCATCACTCCTTTTGATATAGTTTTATTCAAGATAACAATATTCACTTTAGATTATACTAGATTTAGCATTAAAAATGGAAATTTACTGATCTTTCAATTTATAGTTCTTCCCAAGTATTAGCGAAACATCGACCATCCGTGATAAATCTATTCTGCTTATTACCTCTGAACTATTTATCAACTCAGCGATATATTGCGCTGGAGCAACATTCCCTGTTCTATCCACAACAATAGTTCGATTCTGCTTAACCGCATAATTACCCCAGCTAACCACATCAAAACCATCACCGCGCAGAAGGTCTGTTACATCTTTTGCCAATCCCTCATAATTAGAAGCATTAAAAACTTCTATTTTTATCTCCTCGCGTTTAAATCCCGTTTCTTTAACCTGAGCAACCTGATAACTAAGAGGTTTTGCTTCGCCTTTCATTAATTTAACTATACGAACACTTCGTTCTGTATCTGCTTCCCATAAATCGTGCTCAGGCTTGCCAGGCAGCTGAAAAAGCCTCATGTTCCGAGTATTTAACTCCTTTATTTCCATTGAAATATTTAACAGATCCCAAAACTTTAAATTTGTATTTACTCTAACAGCCAATTCCTTAAGCAACTGGGGAAACTTAAAAACCAACATAGGATTACGGAACTTTTTCATAACCATTTTTAAGAATTGCTGCTGACGATAGATTCTTCCCCTATCACCACTGAAACCTCGGTATCTTACATACTCAAGTGCGTTTTTACCATTTAGATGATGCATCCCCGGCTCAAAATGAATATGCAGATTTCCATGATAATCGTCATAGTCCATAAGTGAATCTATTTTTATTGTAACTCCGCCGATTAAATCGATTATTCTCGCAAATGCTTCAAAATTAATCTCTGCATAATACGGGATATCAATATTGATTCCTCCAGAAGATAATAAAACCTCTACTGTGTCACAAAGCTTACGGCTGGCATAATCACTATCTTTGCTTTTCCTATAATGATATGTATATACTTCGTTGATTTTTCTGAAACGATATCCCTGAATTTTTACATGCGTATCTCTGGGTATTGAAAGCACATCAATAAATCTTGCAGTAGGTTCATAGCTTAATAAAATCATCGTATCTGAATGACGGGCATAATCTACCAAATCACTCCCTATTAGCAGTATATTTATTCTTTCTCCTTTCCTTATCGATTCAGCTATAGGACTTCCTATATTTAAATAAATACAAATTATGCAGGCTGTAAAAAAACATACAAACAAAATATGATTAGTGGTTACTTTTTTTATTGAGTTCATTCCACAAAAATACCGTTTCTGGAAATATTTGTCTTTGACTGTTTAGCACTTTAGATAACTTAATCTTAAGCGCAAATATCATCGCATCATTTAAATCATTAAATGATTTCTTGCGCAGCATCTTAACCCCTGCATATCTGCGATCAGGCGCTATCATGTCCGCGAGATAAACTATCTTTCCAAGCTTACTCATAGATCTTTTTGCAACTGTATGAGCACTGATAGAATCCAACACCCCTATTGCTTTTATCTTAAACTTACTTCCAGCTACATGTCTGCCTATTATACCATGAAGCAAGAATGGATTTGAAAAATATAACTTCTTAAATGGCCCTAATTTGATCGAATGTTTTTTAACATAGGTATAATATTTCTTTACAGGTATTGTTCTGCCGCAATCGTGAAGCAAACCAGCGATATAAGCCTTTGATGCTGAGGCACCATGTTTATTAGCTAACAATTCACTCATTTTAGCTACCCCTAACGAATGTCTGAATTTTGAATGCCTCAAATTGCGGGATAAGTAATCTGTTATTCTTTTTTCCAAAGTATTCATCACTTATAGATCTTTCTTTTTTGGATATATTTAGAGACAGACTTAGGCACAAATGAGTTTATTTTTTTATCATGCTTAATTCTGTCCCTTACTAGAGATGAAGATACATTAATTAATGGAGTAGATAAAAATGTAATTTTAGATCTGTTTTCAGAAGGAATTTTAATATTTTTTATTCCTTTGCGCCTTCCTACCAAAAAAGGACACAAATCCAACAAATTCCAACCCTTTTCCCAAGTTGTAATAGCCGACAATGAATCATCCGACATTAAAAAGCATACTCTATCCTTTGGATATTTCCTTTTTATATACTCTATTGTTTGATAAGAATATGACACACCCTTTTTTTTCAGTTCATAATCTGAAATAGAAAAGCATGAGTTATTTCGTATTGACAATCTTATCATTGCAAGACGATCTTTCCCGGACGCAAATATTTTAGTTTTATGCGGAGGGTTGCTGGTAGGAACAAAAATAATCTTTTTTAATCCCGCAAGCTTCAAGGCGCTTTTTGCCAAGGCCAAATGGCCTTTATGGATAGGATCAAAAGAACCGCCAAAAATTGCAATATTCACTCCCGTATTTGCCCACTCCCCTTTATAATATACTTCGTAGTTGTAAGCTCCCTCACGCCCATGGTTCCTCTGGCATGTAACTTTTGAGTGGATATGCCAATTTCAGCGCCAAGTCCGAAAATACCGCCATCATGAAGCCGTGTAGAGGCGTTATGGAAAACACAAGCTGCATCTATTGTTTTAAGAAAACGGTCTGCTGTATTTTTATTTTGAGTTACTATTGCTTCTGAATGTCCGCTTCCAAAACGGTTAATATGATTTATTGCTTCATCAAAAGAGCTTACTATCTTTACTGACAAAATCATATCCAGATACTCAGTTCGATAATCTTCCTCTGTAGCTATCTCGATCCAAGGAGCAAACGCTTTAGTTCTTTCACATCCCTTTATCCTGACACCTGCTTTCTTAAATTTATCCATCAGCGACGCAGTAATTTTTGGAGCTATATTCTCGTGAATTAATAGACTCTCCATAGCATTGCAAACACCGGGTCTTTGAACCTTTGCGTTAAACGCGATATTTTCTGCCATAGAAACATCAGCATCTTCATCTATATATGTATGACACAATCCTTTCCCATGTCCTAACACAGGGACTATTGATTTTTCTCTAACAGACCGTATCATCTCCTCACCGCCTCTGGCGATGATCAAATCAACAAGATGATCTAACTTAATAAGTTCCTCAATTGCACGCCTATCAGAAGTCTCTATAAACTGAATAGAACCTTCAGGAATACCTGCCTGATAGGCCGCTTGAGCTATTACATGGTATAGCTGTCTGTTAGTATCTGCAGCCTCTCTGCCCCCCTTTAATATTACCGAATTACCTGCTTTTAAACAAAGAGCAGTTGCATCAACAGTTACATTCGGCCTTGATTCATAGATTATGCCTATAACCCCCAAAGGAACCCTTATTTTCTCTTGATAAAAACCTAATTTGTTCTTCTTTGATTCTATTATCTCTCCTACAGGATCTTTAAGTTCACCAACCTCGTTAAGACTTTGTATTAGAGAATTAATTCGTTTATCATCAAACCTCAACCTATCAATGATGGCGGCAGATAGATTAGTTTCCTTAGCTGCTTCCAGATCAATTTCATTGCGAAATATAATCTCTTTTCTATTCTTTTCTATACTTTCTGCCATTGCAATAAGCGCTTTTTTCTTCACATCATCAGAAATCAGAGCAAGTTTCCTACTGGCAAGCTTTGCTTGAAGAGCTTTACGACTAATTTCTTCTAAAATAATATCTTGTGTCATGTTTTCTTACCATCCCATTCTCTAGCTTTAATTAGATCACCTTTACTGTTAATGTGTGTAATTTTACAAAATTAATTGTATATAAGCAACTTTAACCGCTTATGTGATTCCGTATTACTACATGTACATTACCGTTATTGTTTTCAGTTAAACAAAGCTCTCGATGATTTTTGTTCGCTCCTACACGATTTTTTTACGACGCTCGATGGACGAAAAAATCTGGTCGTCCGACAACTCGCACGCGAAAAGTCGATGACTTTTCGCGGCTCAAACACGTCGGACGAAGTTTCCGTATTTTTCCTTCTGAGCGTCTAAAAATCGTGAAGATCGCTTACAAAAACATCGAGAGTTTTATGGTGATTAGTACCCATTATTTTTTAGTGAAGGTTATCAGTTCTATATTTGATTTTCTGGCGGTATCTGCAATTACTTTATCACCTTCCGAAATTTCGCCTGAAATTATCTGTTTGGATAGAGGATCTATTAAAAGCTTCTCGATGCTCCTTTTTAAAGGACGCGCCCCGTACACAGGATCATACCCTTCACGGGCTAAAAGGTTCTCAGCTTTCTTTGTTAACTCTAAAACAATCCCCTTTTCTGCCAGCCTTTTATTCACATTATCAAGCTGAATTTCCACTATCCTTCTTAACTCTTCGCCCGCAAGTTTCTTGAATACTACAATTTCATCTATCCTGTTTAAGAATTCAGGCTTAAAATGAGCAAGTAATGCTTCTTCAATTTGTTTCTTAATCTCATCATAATTCTGCATCTGGCGTATTAAGCTAGAACCTATATTAGAAGTCATTATTATAATCGTATTCTTAAAATCAACCACTCTGCCCTGCCCGTCGGTAAGCCGGCCTTCATCAAGTATCTGAAGCATAATATTTAATACGTCTTGATGCGCTTTTTCTATCTCATCAAAGAGAATTACGCTGTACGGTCTTGTTCTTACAGCTTCTGTAAGCTGTCCTCCTTCTTCAAACCCTATATACCCCGGAGGAGCTCCTATCAGCCTGGCAACAGAATGCTTCTCCATATACTCGCTCATGTCTATTCTTACGAGATTTTTCTGCGTATCAAACAACACCTCCGCAAGTGTTTTAGAGAGCTCAGTCTTACCTACGCCTGTTGGGCCCAAAAATATAAAACTACCAATTGGTTTATTCGGATCTGCTATACCGGATCTGGCGCGTCTAACCGCATTTGCTATAGCCTGAACAGCCTCTTCCTGGCCAACAACCTTCTTATGCAGATTATCTTCCAAATTAAGAAGCTTCCTTTTCTCACTTTCCAGCATTCTAGAAACTGGTATTCCAGTCCAGCTGGAAATTACTTCAGCTATATCTTCCTCATCAACTTCTTCTTTGAGAAACTTCAATTCTTTCTGTAAGTTGTTCAATTTATCATTCTGCTGATTTAATTCTTTTTCAAGCTGAGGCAGCTGTCCATATTTGATCTCCGCAGCTTTTTCTAAATCACCTTCTCTCTCAGCGCGCTGCTCTTCAATCTTCATCATCTCTGCTTTTTCTTTTAATGATCTGATCTCTGATATACACCCCTTCTCTTTTTCCCAATGGTTTTTCATCTGACCGGATTTACCTCTTAATATCTCAATATCAGAAACTATCTTCTTCTGCCTTTCCCTGGAAGAATCATCTTTATCTTTTTTTACAGCCTGCAGTTCAATCTCCAGTTGCTTAATCTTTCTCTCAATAACGTCCAGCTCATTCGGCATGGAATCTATCTCTATACGCAATCTGGATGCAGACTCATCAATTAGATCAATAGCTTTATCAGGCAAAAATCTATCACTGATGTACCTATTTGAAAGTGTAGCGGCGGCAACCAGAGCTGTATCTTTTATACGAACACCGTGATGCACCTCATAGCGTTCCTTTAAACCTCTTAATATAGCAATTGTATCTTCTACCGAAGGTTCTACAACCTTTAATGGCTGAAATCTTCTTTCAAGCGCGGCATCCTTCTCAATGTATTTCCTGTATTCATCAATGGTGGTCGCGCCTATACATCTAAGTTCTCCTCTCGCTAACATCGGCTTTAGCATATTGGCGGCATCAACAGCTCCTTCCGCGGCCCCCGCTCCAACTATTGTGTGCAGTTCATCTATAAATAAAATTATTTTACCGCCCGCAGAAGCTATTTCCTTTAATACAGCCTTTAATCTATCCTCAAACTCCCCACGGTATTTTGCGCCTGCTATCAGCGAACCCAAATCAAGCGCAATTAAGCGCTTATTCTTTAATGTTTCAGGAATATCACCCGCAACTATCCTTTGAGCTAAGCCCTCGACTATAGCTGTTTTGCCTACCCCTGGTTCTCCAATAAGTACCGGATTATTCTTGGTTTTCCGAGCTAATATCTGTATAGTCCTTCTTATTTCAGAATCCCTGCCTATCACCGGATCTAATTTACTGTTTCGGGCTAAGTCAGTTAGATCTTTGCTATACTTTTCCAGCGCCTGAAATTTGTCTTCTGGATTTTGATCTGTAACGCGCTGATTCCCGCGCACTTCAATAAGTGATTTTAATATCGCTTCACGATTAATACCAATTCCGTTTAATAATTTTTTTACTTCACTCTCAACACTGGACAAGCTGATTAGCAGATGCTCTGCTGACACAAAATCATCCTTCATCTGTTTGGAAACTTCAAATGCATAATTTATAGCCTTCCTTAAATGCGGGGCTAACAATATCTGAACCTCCCCCTCAACCTGTGGTATTTTTTCCAACTCTTTGTGCACACTTATGTTAAGCTTCTCAACATCTGCGCCAATTTTCTCTATTATTGGAATTATGATACCATCTTTTTGGTCAAGTAATGCGTTTAATAAATGAATGCCACCAATTTCTTGGTTGTTATTTTTATCGGCTATTGAATGCGCATTCGCAATCGCCTCTTGGGCTTTTATAGTAAGTTTGTCCATTCTCACAAATTTCACCTCCATAAAGTTAGCACTCTAATGGTACGAGTGCCAATATATAACAAAAAAAAATGAAAGTCAAGCAGCTTTAAACTTATATTTCTCAAATACATAAAGTATAACAATAATCATACAAAGAAGTTCCTCAAAAAGAGCAATAAATTATGTATTTTCAAATTCGAATTCGAATGTTCCTATTTTAACCATCTGTCCCTGCTTGATACCTCGCTGAATTAATGTCTTATCAACACCCATTTTTTTAAGTATATGCTGCAAACGCACAACCGCCTCTTCCTGACTAAAATTAGTCATTGCTACAAGATCCTCAACTTTCTTTCCGCTTACAATAAAAAATTCGTTTTCTACATTTACATTAAACTCGGGTTCATATGTATAATGAGATACCTCCTTATTCTCCTTTCTTTTTATTCTTTGTTTTGGAGGATTAGCAAGCATATATATGACTTTATCTAACAGCTTTTCTATACCTTCACCGCTAATGGCAGATATCAAGTATATAGGAAGACTCATTCTTTTCTTTTTTCCTTTTTTCCATTTTTTAAGCGCTCTCTGGAACTTCTCAAATTTTTCTTCCCATCCGGTTAAGTCTATCTTGTTTAACGCAATTACGTATGGCTTTATACTTACATCATGGCCATAAGCATCTAACTCCTTTGCAATAGCCTTCCAATTTACGAATGCTTCCTCATTTTCAAAACCAAACAAGTCTATAACATGAATTAATACTTTTGTTCTTTCTATATGCCGAAGGAATTCCAATCCTAAACCTTTACCTTTATGCGCATCATCAATAATACCGGGTATATCAGCCGCAACTAAATTTTTACCTTTATGGGCAACAGCGCCAAGATTTGGGCGTAAGGTCGTAAAAGGATAATCAGCAATTTTTGGGTGTGCATTAGATATACGTGAAAGGAGCGTTGATTTCCCGGCATTGGGATATCCAACTAATCCAACATCCGCTATGGATTTTAATTCCAAATCCAATGTTAATTGCTCGCCTGGCTGACCCTTTTCAGCAATTCTTGGAGCAGTTTGTCTTGAGGTCTTAAAGGCAGCATTCCCTCTTCCACCACGTCCGCCTATACATATCTTTACTCTTTCTCCTGAAATAGATAAATCCTTAAAAAATTCACCGTTCTTATAGACTACTGTGCCGCAAGGAAGCCTTATCTCCAAATCCTCCCCAGCTTTACCATATTTATTTTTTCCAAGACCTGGATATCCATTAGGAGCATTAAAGTGGGGTCTGTAAGTTACATCAACCAATGTGGTAAGATTTGGGTCGCTTATCAAATAAATATCCCCGCCCTTGCCTCCACTTCCTCCATCAGGTCCTCCAAAAGGAATGTACTTCTCTCTTCTAAAGGAAAGACACCCATTCCCACCCGAACCTGCTTTTAAATAGACTCTTGCTTTATCAATAAATGTAGTCATAAATAAATGAAGAAATAATAGGACATATAATTAATTCTAAGGAATTTGCTGAATATGCATTGAATTAAGTAATGTGTCCCCTTATTTCTGGGGATTAAGCGATGTGTAGCTTTAATTCGGATGGACACTGATCTGGCGTTTGCCGCCGCGCATCCATCCAAAATTAACTCTTCCGGAAATCTTAGCAAAAAGAGTATTATCTGACCCTTCCCCAACATTAATGCCAGGAAAAAATTTTGTTCCGCGTTGTCTAACAATAATGGAACCTGCTTTAATTACTTGCCCGCCAAAGCATTTAACGCCTAAACGTTGGCCTGCACTATCGCGACCGTTAGTGGAACTACCTTGTGCTTTTGTATGTGCCATATCTTAATACCCCTCATTTGTTCTATATTTTTTTGCAGAAAACGAATAATTATATCTTTATATCTTTTATTTTAAGTTCTGTGAGAAGCTGTCTGTGCCCCTGTTTTTTCTTATACCCTTTTTTAGGTTTTCTCTTAAAAACAATAATCTTCTTGCCCTTTTTTTGGCTCCTTATTTCAGCGATAACTTGAGCACCGTCTACATAAGGCTTGCCAACATTTACATTATCATTGTCAGCGGTTAATAACACCTTATCAAGTATTACCTCTTCTCCGATTTTACCGTTCAACTTCTCAACCTCTATAATACTGCCTTTTGAAACATTATACTCTTTACCACCTGTTTTAACTATAGCGTACATTTATTTACCCTCATTTTTTTTGAGTTTTTATTATATAAAATACAGCCCCTCTGGTCAATCAAATAATGTCTTTTTTGCTACTATTGTGAAGTTTTGTTTTATTTAGTATCCTATAAATCTAATAAACTAATTTTTTTAGATCTCATAAAAACTTATGGAAATAGCATATACTAACGTCCTAGAAATATCATCGATTGTTAAGTTTACCACAGCTGGATTGCGCCGTTCAAAGCTGTTTTATTTCAACACAACCGCAACTGCACTAAAACTTGCATCATTCTTATTTAAAATCGGCATATTAAAGCATATCCCAGAAAAGATCAACTTTACAGCTGCAGATCTTAAAGATAATTCTAGCGGGTCGCTTATACCAGATATAATAAAAGATGCTACTGACCTTTGCTATCTTATCAGCGATCAAATTATATCAAAACAAACCTTTCTTTCTTCATTTATTGAATTTGTCGATCGAAAAATAATTATAAATTATTTTGAAAAACTTCTTCATCATACTCTATATCCTCAAATTTATCTAATGCGCGCAGCAAAGTGGCATGCTGAAAAACTGAAATCTAGCAATAACACAATGCTTATTGAAAAAAGTTTTTACTCAAGTTATATCGCAAAACGGGCAAATGAGCTTAGCTTTAATACAAAACTATATAAAGCTATAAGAAAACCTCTTTTATATCATTTTACAGTAAAAGCAGCCTCATTAATAAAATCCAAATTAATATGTACTCTTAATTCCTCAAAAAAAGCAGAAAATGATAATCAAGCTTGTCCATCAGTTAAAAAGAATAATTGTATGATCGGGGCACTTTATACGTTAAAGACAGTCTCTTTTAGCATGGAAACACGAAGTGATTTTTTCTGGCTATTAAATGCTGATATACCACGTGAAAATGTATTAGTATATTTTACTAGAGCGGATGTTCCTGCAACTGATGCTACCGCAGAGGTTTTGCATAATGAGGGGGTCCAGGCGTGTGCAATCTCATCAGATTCTTCAGCATCTACTCTAGTACCAACTTACAACTCTTCAAAAAAGTATAAAAGTCTACTAATAAATTCACTGATGCTTTGCGCTAAATCATTTATATCTGCTACACTTCGCCTAAAGCCTCCAAAACAGTTTTTTCTATTTGGAATGCTTGCATTCCTCAGACAGCATGCATTCTGGTACGACTTCTTTGTTTCAAACGATATCAGAATTGTTGTTGATTCAAACGATTTCTCCGTTTACTCACCTGCCGTTGCAGCCGCTGCAACTAAAGCAAATGCTTTACAGGCATCATTCCAGTTTTCACATTTTTGGTTTTCTACTCCGGCATTTAGCAGTTCTGCAGATATAATATACCTATTCAGTCCTTCTTATAAATGGGTTTGGCAAAAGAACAGATCACTCACACAAAATTTAGTCTACAGCGGATATCCTACAGATCACTCTTTTCAGCATGTAAAAAAGAAAGCTCAGAATTTAAGGGAATCGCTTACTAAAGCTGGCGCAAAATTTATATTATGTTTCTTTGATGAAAACTCCTCTAACCATTTTACCAGTATTGTTACTCATAAACAATCCGCAACAATCTATTCATTCCTTATAAATAAACTTCTTTCTGATAAATCACTCGGAATAATTTTCAAACCAGGCTATCCAAAGACTCTCTCAAAAAGACTTGAATCTATCGCACCTCTTCTGGAGCAGGCGCGGGCCTTTGAGCGCTGCGTATTTGTGGATGACGGGATCTATACAACAAACTCATACCCTGCAGAAGTAGCACTTTCATCGGATTTAGCTGTAGGCTTCTTGTTTAGCGGGGCAGTTGTCTTAGAGTCTTTTTTAGCTGGTGTACCTTCAGTTTTTCTTGATTTAGAACATCTCTATACGCAACCTATCTACCAGTGGGGAAAAGACAGAGTAGTTTTTGATAACCTGGATGGATTTTGGTCAGCTCTTAACAAATATCGTTCTGATAAAGACTCAGTCAAAGGATTTGGAGACATTTCAAAATGGGCAAGCGATAAAGACCCCTTTCGAGATGGTCAAGCCTCATTAAGAATTGGATCGCACATCACATCTCTCTTTAGACAACTCAAAAACGGAGCTTCACGTGAAGAAGCAATACAATTTGCGAATAATGAGTATATAAATAAATGGGGCGAGAGGAGTATAGATAGTGGGCCTTTCTGAAAAAAACATAAGAAATATATTCATTTACACAGTTCCAAAATTTGCCGCTTTTGGCATAAGCATAATTACTCTACCAATATTTACCCGCTTACTTACTCCTCAAGATTACGGCATAATCACCATGGCAGCTTTATTACCGTCTATTCTGGTAGGCATTTTCTCATGCGCCCTTCAAGGATCAGCACAACGTTTCTATTTTGAATACCGAGCAGATGCAGAAAAAATTAATGCTTTCTATACATCACTTCAGCTCTATTTATTTACAGCCTGTGTACTTTCAACAATTTTTGTTATTTTTTTTAAGGACTTTCTTTCTGGTATAATTTTCGGCAGCAGAGCATATGGACATGCTGTGCTTGTATCTTATATTGCAACATTTTTTAATACAATTATTCAATTCTATCTAATTATTTATCAAAATAGAGAACATGCAAAGGAATTTGCCTTCTTTTCAATATTTCAAACCTTTGTTACAATTTCGGTAAGTCTTTCATTAGTTTGGATTTTTAAATTTAGTTATATAGGTATGCTCTATGGTACATTATCTGGATCGAGTATTGTTTGCCTTGCATTATTATTCCATTTTAATAGAAAGGTCTCATTTCAGTTCAATACTAAAATACTTTTAGAAAATATCCGCTACGGCATTCAAATAGTTCCAAAAACAATGATGGGCTTTGTAAATCGTTTTTTTGATAAATACGTATTAAACATGCTTTTATCTTTATCTTCAGTAGGTATTTTCAGTATCGGACAAAACATTTGCAATACTGTTTTTCTTTTTATGAACACAATTTGGGCTGCTATACAACCTGTAGTTTATAGAGAGATTTTTGATAATGGAGCCGAAGGTGCACAGAAAGCTGGAAGGCTATTTACTATATACGCCTACATAGCCCTTGCTCCAGTAATATTGTTAATAGTCTTTGCGGAAGAGATAGTTATGATTCTAGCACCATCTTCATATTACGGAGCAATTAACATAATGATAGTAATACTTGGAGGCATAGCTACAAATGTTTTTGGGACATTCATGACTGTCCAATTCGCTTATACAAAAAAGGTATACTTAAGTTTCCCAATAATGGTATCTAGCGCTATAGTAAATATACTGTCAAATATTGTTCTTATCTCTCATTTCGGAGTCATGGGGGCTGCAGGAGCTATAATTATTACTTATATCTTTACTAATGCTATTGGAACAATGGTGGGTCAGAGACTCCATAAAGTAGTGTACGATTGGAAAACAATTTCTTTATGTTTTACTATTGTCTTTAGTGCTGTTGGAACGATGCTTTATCTTAGAAATAACTCTATACATTTGGGAGTTGAGTATTTAATTAAAGCCCTCTTTATAGGCACTTTCGTATTTATTGGAATTTACGCTCAGATCATAACTAAAGACAACATCCAAAAAGTGATTAAATCATTTATTCAAGTCAAAAATGCATAAATCTCGAATTTCTCTAAAATATTTAACATCTTACTAAACTAATAAAAAATAACTGTAACTTTTTTTGGAACGAATCATAAAACGTAGGACTTCTAAGAAATATACAGATTAGACTATTTTCAATATATTCATAAAATCAGATACAATTGTCGTTTGAATACGTTTCAATTCTATAATTATATCAGCTGGAGTTCTGTGTATCTTTGTATTGATTATAACTGCTATAATTACTTTCCCTTTTTATTTCAAAAAATAATCCTTCATTCTTTGGACAGCTAGTTTGATATTGTCTTGAGAAGTAGCAAAAGATAAACGCAGGAAACCTTCTCCTGATTCGCCATAAGCAGATCCCGGAACCGCAGCAATATTTATCTTTTCTAGAAAGATCTTTGCAGCTTGTAACGAAGACACATTAAGCTTTTTAATATTCAAAAAAGCGTAAAAAGTACCAGATGGTTTAAGCAAACTTAAATATGGTATTGCTTTTATTCCTTCGGATAAAAGCTCCCGCCTCTTCTGATACTCCTCAACCATGAAATCTGCTTCAATCTGAGGTCCCTCAAGAGCTGCTAGAGCTGCATACTGGCTTATTGTACTAGCAGAAGTAGCTATATGCTGATGAGCCTTATACATCTGATCGATGAGCCAACCGGACCCTGCAGCATAAGCAATTCTGTATCCGGTCATAGCATATGATTTCGAAAATCCATTTATAGTTATAGTTCTTTCCCTCATTTCAGGGATGGAAGCCATGCTTATTAATGATTTACCGTCAAATATAATTTTTTCGTAAATCTCATCGGAAATTACAATTAAATTGTGTTTTATAGTAAAATCTGCAAGCTTTTGCAAATAATTTTTTTCCCACACCATACCGGTTGGATTAGTAGGATTGTTAATTATTATTGCCTTAGTCTTTGGTGTTAAAGAACCTTCTAATTCACTAATATCTGGCTGAAACTCATTATCCTCATTAGAGCAAACAGATATGGGCTTACCTCTTACAAGTTTAACTATATCAGGATAACTCAACCAATAAGGATCAGGTATTAATACTTCATCACCAGGATTAATAAGTGCAGCTATAGCATAGAAAACTGCCTGTTTTGCTCCGGGAATAATAATGATTTCTTTTTCTGGATCAACGTTTATCTTATTGTAAAAAGCTAGCTTTTTTGCAACTGCTTTTCTTAGTTCAGGAATACCTCGGCCTGCTGTATAGTGCGTTTTATGATCCGTTATTGCTTTTTTGGCAGCATCATTAACATGTTTCGGAGCATCAAAATCTGGCTCACCAATGCTTAGATCAATAATATCCACTCCTTTTTTCTTTAACTCTTCAGCTTGCTCACTTATTTGCATGGACGCAGAGGGTATAATTTCAGAAAAATTATCTGCAATAATCGATCCCCTATTGTTAATCATAATAATTCTACCTTTTCAGTTATTTTTAATTACGAATTATACTGTTCCTTCTACACGATCAGCATTTGCTACAACCTCTTTACGTATATTACCATATACAATATAAGCTGGTGGATACGTTAGATCAATAGATACACAGTAGTTGAAGGGGATCACTTTTCCCCCTGAGCTTGCAAGAACCTTTAGAAGTGTTGGTTTATTCATTATTTTTCTCCAAGAAGATCAACTATCTTTTTAAAAATTCTCTTTTTTCCATTTCCATCAATAAGCTTTTTACCTTTTGCAATACACTTTTTTCTAAGAATAATATTACTAAACATTCTCTTTACCATATTTGTCATTTTAAATATAGATAAATCTTGAGAAACCAAACAAACAGAAGTTTTAAGTTTAGTTTCGCTTACAAATCTCATCTCATCTTGAGTCTGTGGTATAACAATACAGGGAATTCCAATACAAAGAACCTCCAAAAGTGTTGTTCCGCCCCCGCAAAATATCAAATCTGATTTAACCATAACTTCACCAATACGCTTTGTATAATCTAAAACTCTAACTGAGTTGCCTAAGTGCCGCTTTGCAAAACTTTTTATTTTACCTTTATTTTGAAAAAGTGGGCCTAAGACTATTTTTATCCTTCTACCTACAATACCTGCTTTTTCAATTAACTGCAATGCTTTCAAAGTATTATTCTTAGGATCAGCTCCGCCAAAAGTAATCAAAACATTAATTACTGACTTACGAATTTTATGTTTTCTTCTCCATTTTATGATCTCATCTCTTATTATAGCGTATTTAAGCCCGCTAAGCACCTTCTCTGAACGGTTTCCGATCATTTTCAACCTGTGGTTTATCAGGTTGATCATACAATCAACCGATTCATCGTTATAATAAAAATAATCTAATCCTAATAATTTGTTCCCTTTCGGTTTAATACAGCGAGGGACAGCTCCCAATAAAAACGGTTTATCATAGATTACTAAATCTGGCCTAATATTTTTCAAAAAAGAATTAATATTTTTAGATGCAAAAAATCTTATATTTGATTGCTTAGCTATTCTTTTCGCTCTAGGGGAGTCATTTATATGCCATACAACCCGCATAAATTTTTTTATAAACTTCCCCAAAGTTATTGAACGGAAGAGGTGGCCTGTTCCTAAACGAGAACTTCCAAACGTGCTTATCAAAATTGTTGTATTAGAATTATTCATTGATGCGATTCTCTTATTTACTCACAAATACATCGTTTTAATGCCTTCTTCAACAAAACCTGCAACTAATTCTTTAAGCCTCGGCTGTTCATCTAAAAATACTATAATTTCTTTCAAGGGGATCTTAGGCGCTTTATCCTTAAACCTTTGATAAATCGCCCTGCACAATATCAAATCTTCAGGATAATCAACCGTTAATCTAATATCAGTACGTTTTATCTCAACCGGGACCTCAACATAATTTAATTTAAATTTGCTTTTATTTTCACGTATATATAAACTGCAATATTCTGAACGGTGTTTTTCCTCTCCGTGTTGATGCGAATACTTATAAGCATCCAACTTTATAATTTCAAATCCACTTCCATCAGGTACATTATCTAAACAAGTAAGATCGCAACCTTCCTTCACATGCTTACTCCAAGCATCTTCAATTGCTTCAAAGTAAGTAAAAGGCGACTCTGTAGTTAATCTAAGTATATCAGTCGCTTTTAAGTTATCGGCACACTGGATCAATCTCCCAAGCACATCTTCCTCATCTCCTATTATGTGAGCTATTGAGGCCTTTTTAGCAAAATCTGCAAATACAAGATTATCTTTCCCATCAGAAACTGCCAGCCCAATTTCATCAACCACTTTCATTGTTTTTAGCCAATCAACCATATACTGCAGTATAGAAATATTTTTCTCTATATCTAGATTTTGAAGAGGCTTACCATATAATCTAGTTCCTTGATTCCTACACGCTAATGTTGCTACAAGTTTTTTTTTCATAAAACTCCCATAATACAAAATACTAATTAGTTTATTTAATCCAGAAAACTGGATTTAGTAGTTTTTCATCAATATTAGAAAATTCTCTAAAAATCTTTTTACAAACATCATTACTGATCACATTCTTAGAATATTTAATATTCTCAATCACTTGTTCGGGAGTCTCGACTCCAAAAACAATATAGGCATTTGGCCACATAGAGGCAGCACAGCAGAAAGCTAACTCTTTATGGCTCATATTCATTTCTGCTGATATTTTTCTAAACTTTTCGATATAAGGAATAACAGCTTTAAGTGTCTTTGGAACTTTTTCCGGCTCCATTAAAAGCAATCCCTGCAGAAAAATACTTCTAATTAAAATATCCTTTCCTAATTTTTCAGCTTTCTCAAACACCCCAAAGTTTTCAAACCTACTATCTAAAATATTAGACGGTATCTGAAAAACATTAACTCCTTCAACATCAAGGATTTCTAAAACTTTTTTGGGAGTATAAAATGACGCACCTAACGATTTCGTTTTACCCTCTGTTATCAATTCTTTTAATATAACTCCTAATCCTTTGTCCCAATAATCCATGCCTTCCTCATGATGTATCATTATACATTCAAGCTGGTTTACTTTAAGTTTAAGCAGAGAATCTTCTACTGACTTTCTAACTGCAGCCCTATCACAGAGGTTGAGCTTCGGATCTAACTTAGTGTATACTCTTACATCGCTTTTTATGCCAAGTTCTTGAAATGACCTACCTAAAACTTCCTCACTTTCACCATAGGCTTGAGAAGTATCAAAACGATTGATGCCATTATCAAAAGCTGTCTTAATTATTTTCACAGCATTATCAAAACTAGGTTTTCCAACCTTGTTATTAATACCGTAAGGCATACCTAACTGAACAGTGCCTAGAACTAATCTACTATTCATATTTTGAATTCTACTATAGTGGTTTGTAATTTTATTTTAATAAAAAATCAAATCAAAATGACATAATTTATCTATTGTCAGTTAATATACATTATTAACACATCTAACACAATGTCCTCGATAAAGAATGTTACAAGTTTTTAGAAATTGCATAGACATTCTTCTAACTTCTCAAACGCTAATGTATGACCAAAATCAGAATAGTCTCCCTTAATAATCTTTATTGCTTGTTCTGTACACCTTTCGTTTAATCGGTGGTTTGACTGCTGTCCCTCAATCGATGTATAACTCCTCAATCCCCTTCATTTTTTACTCGAGCACACAGATTCCCTATTCGCGTTATACTTAAATCCAGTGCTTCTACTATTAAAATATTGTTTATTTATAAAACCTCAAAATATTTAATATTTGCGGTACATGCGCTTTGTAATGCCTAGAATTATCCCATCACAAAATTTTCCATTGATGCGTTCCCTTTCTCGCAAAACTCCCTCAACTTGAAAACCGGATTTTTTAAAGAGTTTTAGAGATGTATTATTTAAAGAACTAACACCTGCTTCAAGACGGTTTAATTTTAGTGAGTCAAAAACTATTTTTTTTGTACATTCAAGTGCCTCTCCACCGATTCCTTTTCCCCAATACTGTGTATCCCCGATGCAAATTCCAACTATAGCATATTTGTTTTTACAATCTATATGGGATAATGTTATATTGCCAATGTGCAAATCATTTTCTTTTAAAAATATACCAAAAAAATAACGGCTTCTTTGTTTTTGGAAAGAACGAACATAAACGGTTACTGTCTTTAGAGTTTGTTTGTGACCTCTAATGGACAAAAATTTATTAACTTTATTGTTATTTAACCATTCAATGTAACGTTTGTTGATATCACGCACTAAAAACGGACGAATGTAAATTCGATTATATTCTTTATACAGTAATGCCATAATAACTCCTCTGATAATTTAATTATTCAAAAATAGACTTAGTAACTGCTAATTTTACTTTTTGTAGTTTATTCCTATAATTTTGTGTCATTTTTGAATTCAAAAGTCCCCCTTTGCCATCTGATACACCTAATATCCTCGTAGGCTTTTGAATGGAATCTAATACAATATCCCCCTTTTTACCAATAAAGCCACCCGCAATAACTCGAGCTCCTCTAATTGTATCTTTGCCAAGAATCGCCTTTGTTACTAGGTGTGTTTTGAGCGTAGTTTCTATTTCTCCAAACAATCCTGCGCGCATGTCTATCTTAAAAACTTTTAGGTTATGCTTATGAGCATAATTCAGCACGTCTTCTGCAATAGACATCGGTCCAGCATCAATAATAATTGAATTAGAATGTGTTTTTGAGAGCATATTACATTGAATACTCTTCTTGTATGGTGTTAATCCCACAATAAAATCAATTTTTGGTGAATACTCTGAAGAAAATAATTTTAGGTTGCCAGGTAAGCTGTTGTATTCTTTGGATGCAGCAAGTGTAGTTTCTACAGTGTAAACTTTGTAGTTAAAATACAGGAGATCCAATATAAGCTTTTTCGTGAGATAGTTATTGCCGGTTACTAAAACAGAGCTAGAAATCCTTTGGGTAAGTGCAACTATCATGTTCACTGTACCCATAGCCTGCGCGTTCAAATCATTATATGGCAGAGTTTTGCTCTTCCACTCTTTTTTACCAGTAATACCGCGATTCCATAGTGGAAAATCTATAAGCATAAAATCAACAGTTCCATCAATAGCGTTCATTATTTCGAGGGCATCACCATCATCTTTTAGCTCAGCATTACCAACAATATAATTCTCATTATATCGAATAAAAGGAAAAGTGGTGCTTTTTTTCAATGGGTCTAACGACTTAGAAATTGTGAAAACTGTTTTCCTGCCGGTTTTCTTTGACAACATAAACATTTCATTAATAATATTTTTTGAAATTGAATCCAGTTTAGAAGGATTTACTTGCTTCATAAAATCAGTTAGATCCAATTCGAAATGAATCTGCTTAGTTTTCTTTTTTATTGGTTTAAGTTTTTGCGCAACTCTGCTTGCTAATTCTTCTGTAACATTAATCCTGTCAATTTTGCTTACTTCTGTTATAAGTTGCCTAATATCCACTGAATATATTTTTGACACCTTATTGACAATTTTCATAAAACTTGAGTGAAACTGTGCCGCCCCAACAATAGCGCTGATTGAATCAACACCATGCTCTCCAACAATTGGCTTAATAACCTTTTCCCCAAGATCTAGTGTTTGATAAAGGTCAATCCCTGTATTAAATCCAAGCTTTTCAAGGAGTATTACCATTAGTTCTGTCTGTGCATTACCTGCACTCCTCCCCATTCCCAATAGTGATGTATCAATAATACTAGCTCCTGCGTTTACTGCCTCAATAGCATTTGCTTCTGCTAAATGAAGATTGTTATGGCCATGAAAACCTATACGCGCATCCGTTTCATTTTTGACAACCGTAATATACTCTCGAACATCATTAGGCAACATTCCGCCTGCAGAATCAACCACACAAATTACATCTGCCCCGTACTGATATGCAAGCTTAACCTTATGTGCAAATTCTTTTGGAGTGACAGCGTACGATTTCATCAAATTTGAAAATACTAACATACCTGCATTTTTCGCTTTCTTAATAAATGGCTCAGCTTTTTCTATTTCTGTTACATTTACTCCGATACGGATGAAACCCATACCATGTTTTGCTGCTATACCAATATCACGCAAGTTAGCTGTTCCAGGTATGCAAAACATACCAAAGCGTGCTTTACGCAAAGTGTTTTTTGCTGCTATTATGTAATCTTCATCATTTTCAGCAGCAAAACCATGTTTTGCTGACGAAGCACTAAAACCGAGTCCATGACCTATTTCAATAAACTTAAATCCAGCTGCTTCCAATCCAGCAGAAATAATTGCAGTATCTTCTGCAGTAAACTGATAATCAATAGCGTAACTCCCATCCCTCAACGTACATTCCAAAATATCAATACTCCTACTCATTATTTTTATCAATCTCCTTTTTAATATAATTGCATATTTTTTTGATATCATTTTTTGAATATGTACCATCCACCCACAAGTTACATATATGTGAACCTAAAAACTCTGAGTTTGGCAATCTAGGCGGATTGAGTTCATAAAATAAATGTACCGGTGGATACCAGTTACTTATATGGATATTTCTTTTCCTGATATTCTCTACAATTGCGCGTTTATAGTTACTGTGCAGTAGGAAACTATATCTCCAACATGCATTATCTGGGTTCGGTTTTGGGGCGGCAATTCTTTCATGCTGCAAAAATTCATGATACCAGCTAGCAGATTCATTACGCTGCGCTACTATAGAAGATAAATGTTTAAGCTTATTAATAATATTTTCGTAAACTAAAGGTGTATCACATTTATATAAATATAAATCTTTATAAATATGGGGGAAAGCATAATATAACCTTTTAAAGCCTCTATTGTCACCTGTTAATACTTGCAGTCCATAGTATATCTTGCTATAGCTATTTTGCAATTCATTAAAAGATTTTGACTTGCCTGAAAGCCCGTTAATAAGAGATTGCAGTTTCGGATAGTATGAGTCTTTGTCAAAGAGGATCGCACCTCCAGAACCAACATCGATTATTTTTGTATGCCCAAAACTTAATATTGATATATCACCAAAAGAACCATATGGCTCTTTATTATAAATACCCCCTAGTGCCTGAGCTACATCCTCTATTAGTAAAACAGAGTGTTTCTTTAACAGCGTTAGGATTTTAGAAATATTAGTTGAACGCCCATAAAGGTGTGGCAACACTAATGCGCGAATGTTTATATTTGATTGTAATAATTTATCAAGGGCTTTCAGCTCTATATTGAAATCTCTCAAGCTTACATCGCAAAAAAGAGGTTGACCTTGCGCATAGAGTATAGCGTTCACAGGACTCATGCAGACAGCAGAAGGTATAATAACTTTTTTATGGCTAACATCAATTGTTTTCATGGCAAGGTACAGTGCAGTTGTTGCTCTGCTCGTTACTATGCAATATTTACGCTTATGCATCTTTGCCAATATATTTTCTAAATGTGTTTTACTTTTTAATTGTTTCATTTGCAATTATACTTGCCTTAAATAAATTATAGATATTTGTTATAGTTGTATAAACTACTTCTTTCTTCGCCTGCTTTGCTTGTTCAAGTAAAAATGAAATATTTCGCACTACCGTTTCCGTAGAAAACGAGATCAATGGGTGAGGTTTGTCATGATTTAGCATTTCAGAAGGATGCACTATTGCTATGATTAGGTTGTTTGTCTGAATTTTTGAAGTGAGTGAATCACGGATTATCTCATGATTATATGCGAGATTGCAGTATCTTTGTAAAATATTGGTATCATATGAAGCTCTAGTGTTAAGCATAGTCATGGGAACCTCCAATATTGGAAGATTATCTCCAAGTGGTATTCGATAATCATCGATAGAAGGATGATATGGATATGCAGGAGTGGATACCCAGTTAAAACCTCTTTCAGAGTCGTTTCTTGTTCTGCCTGGCAGAGCAGTAGAATCAACCAAAAATCCTTTAGAACTTAACGATTTCATAAATTCATTAGAATGAAAAGCATTACCAATACGCACTGCGGTAATGTTTGTTCGTACTGCCATTAATGCTTTGTATGATGCATCTAACTTTTTAATATCTATTTCATGCGGATGCCAAGCTATCTCATCCCTATTTGCTTCAAAATGTTCCCATTCATTCTTATACCTTTCAAGTAAATATGTGTATGAACCATATCTCTGCTGCAACTCTGAGTCCACTCTTACAAACCATGTGATTTTGGGGCTTAAATCTTGGCTGTCTTTTAACGTTGAAAGTTTTTCTTTAAAATTTGCTATGCATTGATCAGCTCCGCGCCATGAATTAATGTTGTGACTCCCAAAAATGGAGGAGTCAAAGTTATCAGGATCGATATCTACTGTAAGAGCAAAATATACTTTATCCATCAGCTCTCCATCCCTTAAAATCTTTATATAAAAATATTGCAAATTCATACAAAGGATAATCATGTAATAATGCAACTCGCTTTGTAATTTGCTTACAAAAAGTAAATATCTTTTCTGGAGAGTAGTAGTATAAACGTTCTTCTTTGTAGTCAACATACGAAGTTATAAAATCAAATGCTAATGCTTTTTTACACACTGAGTAACATTTTTTCAATACATCATGAACTACAGTCATGTTGTCTTCTTTCTCTAACTTATTATTGTAGGTTTGTGATGAGATAATATAGTCATAATGTTTACCAAGTGTGTCGGTTTGAATGTCAGCTACTAGAAAAGTTCCATTTGGAAAACGTTGTTTGCATACGTCTATAAATGCAGGGCAAATATCAATCCCAGTGTATTCTAACTTTATTCCTTTGTCTAATAAATATTGATAAAAATCACCAAGACCACAGCCCACATCAAGAAGTGATGCACCATTTAACTCCCCAATCCTTAAAAATACATCATAGCGTATTTTTTGTCTTGAAGTATCACCAGAAGCAAGTGTTTTAATGTCTATCCCAAATTTCTTAAATCTGTCGGTATATCTTTTAATAATTACATTTTTGTCATATGAGTTCATAATCTTCCTCCAACCTTGCACCTCTTTATATTAAGAGATTCTAAAGGGATCTATTCCTTAATTTTTACTTTAATCATTCTATGTGCTTTGTAAATAGCAGCTACTGCATTCTTCCTGCTTTTGGCAAATGAAATTATATGTCCTATTCTGTCTGAACCACATGTTAGCTTTTTCACTCTATCGCCACTATTTACATAAAGTAGAACTTCATGTATATTCGGAAGTTTTCTGCTTTCTTCTATACCATGAATACTGCTTATGAAACCATCCTTAGCATCTAAAAATTGTATTGCAGAAGAATAATTATGAGTCCTTTTTAAATTAGGTTTTTCTCCGATTGACATTTGAATGAGAGCTTTTACTACATCAATTCCTGTAATTAATGGAATGATATCAGTAAATACTTTAAACCCAGGCCCTCTTGCAGCCAGTTCTACTGGTACTGGTCCATTTTTTGACATTATCAACTCCATATGAACTGGGCCATTGGTAATTCCGACAGATCGAATTGCTTTTTTGGCAATGGATATTATTTTTTGCTGAGTTGCAAGTTTATATACTGAAGGAAATATAACCTTAACATCTAGCAAATATGGCGGTTTTGTTCGTACTTTATCAGAAAGTGTGAGAATTGTTATATTGCCATGATAAACGAAAGCCTCTACACTGACTTCATCGCCATCGATATACTCTTCAAACATAATCTTTTTGTTTTTTGAGTTTGCATATGCATTTGTATATGCTTTTTTTAATTCATTTTTGCGAGTTACCAACTGAACTCCCCGGCTGCCTGCATTATCTGATGGTTTGATTACTGCCGGTAATCCAATAAAATTTATCATGTCCTGCATTTCAGTAAACGAAGTGACAGCAGCAGTTTTTGGTGATGGTAATCCAGCATTCTTAAATGCATGCCGCATTAAAGCCTTATCAGTACTTTTTTCGGCAGCTGACACAGGAATTCCTAATTTCCCCAGTACTGATGCTACTTTGGCAACACTTATAACACTAACATCTGAAGCGATTGATAAAACACCGTCAATATTATTTTTTTTTGCAATATCTATATGCTTATCAGCATCCTTTACGTCTATTACATATGATTTATCTGCGATCTTTAAACCAGGAGCTTTTCTATTGCCATCTGTAGCAATAACGTACAAACCTAGCTGTTTTGCTTTTTGTATTCCAGCAACTTGATATATACCGGCTCCTATTATTAGTATTCTTTTTTGTTTATTATTCATAGATGCAAAATTTGTTTATTCATTTGAAAACTAAACACATACTTAGCTCGCATAATTACCCAGAAATATAAGCTATATAAAAATACTCTTAAAATGCGTGCATCATGTTGTATCGCTTGGTTAACGGTTATAGTTAAATTTATTTACTGAACATAAATTTAACAGGTATACCGAATAGATAAAAAATGATCTAAAGATATTAATTTTCATTAAACTACTTCCTTATCGATCTGCTGCTAATACCATCCTGTTATGCAGAAAGTGATTAGTGACGCTAAATTATTTAAATCCAACCCCTTAACCTCTTTGCCGCTAATATAGTCTTTGGTAAGTTTATCAAGATAGTTCATATTAACATATTCATCACTAATAATTTCCCTGTAAGGTCTTCTCTGTAATACACTTTTATAATAATTGGCTATACCTGAACGATAAAGTACTTCAGCAGTCAAAGTAAATCCCTCAATTACATCATACAAGTAAGAATGTGGACCTTCTTGCAGCACTTCATAAGGAAATCTGATTTTATTTTTCAAGACCCATTTTAATGGGAATTTTGTGTTATTCAAGTCTAACCCCCTGCCCCAGCTCTCTGGAGCGCTGGACATTAAACTAATAAGCCTGTAATCATTAAACGGTTGTCTGGACTTATGGTTATTATACTCCATCGCATACCTTTGTATAGTGACTGTTGATCCTTGTGAATGAAAATGCTGATAAAGATTTAAAAACCAGGAATACATATTTTTATCAGTAAAAGATAATGCTTCAGGCATATATTCATTAAATGGATAATTGAATATTGCATTCTGTCCTTTAACTGTTAGAACCTGATTTTTATAAGTTTTTGCAAAAGGCACCCTTGGAGATCCATAAAACAATGGAAATAGATAACTCTTTTTTCTGTTTTCCAAATTGCTTATATATTCCTCAAAATTATTTTCCCCAAGCATCTTTTTAAATATTACATAAACCTTATCTTTTTCATAAGTTCCATTCAAAACCTTTTTAAAAAATGAAGGGCCATACAAATAACAGTTCATTTTATCACCATATTCAGTAAAAGATTTGCTGGTGTGAAAGAAAGTTGCAAATTGGGAAAAACCAAAGTTATGGATCGAATCAGACAACTCCCCATTAAATATCAGCTGGCTATCTCCTCTTGAATTATTAAGCCCATCTGAGATTTTAGCAAAGTTAAAACAAGAATTAGTATATATGTGTCTTGATTTAAAGTAAGGACTTATCTTTTGCCAGTAATCAGCGGAATTTTTATTTATAAAATTAAAATCAACAATTTTTGGTTTCAAACCAAAAAATCTTCCTATTTTCTTTATTTTGTCCATTTCAAACTTGTTAATTACATCAGTCTGTTTTGAATACTTCATGCTGCCAGTAATCATGCTTACTTTGCTTGGCCCAAATTGATCAACAAGCATACCTAAGATCGCAGAAGAATCCCACCCACTTGAGCTAGATACCCAAACATGCTTTTTATTCCCTACCCTTGCTATTATTGACTCTCTAAAAAATTTAGCATATTTTTCTAAATTGTCATCAGAATGTTCAGAAATATTAATGGGCTTAAATTTTAATATAGCACTGGTTATCCCTTTAGAAGAAAGAGTTAATATTTCGCCAACTTTAACTCTCTTAACATTGCTATATATAGTCATCCCCTTAGGTGTATACCAACCATATACGCTGAACATATGGGCTATCATTTTCTGATTATACGCAGCCTTTACATACTGAAAAATAAAATCTAAGTCTGAACCTAAATAAAAATCTTCTCCACTATGAGCGTAAAAGCATTCATAACGTGTATACTTGTCGCTGAAAATCTTTGCAGTCTTGTTTATACTATCAATATAGATTCCGTAATATTGACCCTCTAAGTTCTCTATTATGTCTTCTAATCTCTCAACAGTAAATAATTTTCTAAGCCAAGAAGAACTTTTTTCATTTAAATATACAATGTTACCATCTTCTTTTATGTAGTAAAACACTTCACCAAACATGTATATTTGCTTGTGATTGCTTACTATAATAGAAAAATTCGCATCCTTTAAATTTAACCATAGATTTCTTTCCCTACCCCAAGATAACACTTTTTCCAAACTCTTATTAAAAAACATTTCTTTACCTTTTATTATTGCTAATTTTATATTCATATTTTTTTACCCCTCTTAATCTTTAATTATTTCAATTTCATGTCTTACTGAGATTAAGATGAGTTTGCTTTCATAGAAAATATCTTAATCCAACTATCTTTTTGCTGTATTTTCTGAAGCTGCCTTGCTTCAACATTTATATACGCCATGTAACTTTATGAAAAATGTTCTCAACAATGAGTCCAATTCCTTATTAATGCTAGACCATACTCCACTTAAATGGAATTCCCTTTCTTACGTTTTTCTTTATTCGTTTTCCAATAATCTTTCTTAAATATTTTGGATGTAGACCATACCCTGGCCTAATTGATCTAATATTATCATGTGTTAAAACTTCGCCAGATTTCATATTCTTCACAACAAACAAAGAACGCACTGATTTTCTCATATTCTTTGAGCTTTTAGTCAATGCATAATTTACTTTTCCAAGAGATTTCTCCGCTATTCTAATTGAATCTACCATCTGTTTAAACTCATCCGGGTCTAAGGAAAAGTTTGCATCTGGACCGCCAAGTTTTTTATCCAATATAAAATGCTTCTCTACAACCTTCGCACCTAAACTTACAGCAACAACTGGAACAATCGTGCCAAGAGTATGATCAGATAGCCCTGGAATGACATTAAACGATTTTTTGATATCCGATATGGTGCGCAAATTCATCTCCTCAAATTTTGCTGGATAAGAAGATGTACATTTAAGTAAAATTATTTTTTTGTTTCTTACTTTTCTGCAGGCTCTTATGGCATTTTCAATATCATTTTTTGTAGCAACCCCTGAAGAAATAATAACCGGTTTGCCTTTTGAAGCAATATATTCTATCAGCGGTATGTCCGTTATTTCAAACGAAGCAATTTTATAAGCAGGGATTTTAAGTTTCTCCAAGAAATCAACAGCGGAAACATCAAATGGGGAAGAAAACCATTCCAACCCTAAATCAATAGCTGTATCTCTTAATTTGGGGTGCCATTCCCATGGTGTATAAGCCTGTTTATAAAGCTCATACAATGCTTTTCCATTCCAAACTGTACCATCTTTAATTTTAAAATATCTATTTTTTGAGTTGAGTGTAATAGTATCTGCTGTGTAGGTTTGTAGTTTTACTGCATCTGCTCCTGATGCTTTAATAGCCTTGAGTGTTTTTAATGCTATATCATATTTTTGATTATGGTTAGCAGATAATTCTGCAACAATAAATGTTTTTTTATTATCCCCTATTAAAGTTTTACCTATCTTAACAGCCACTTTAATTATTAAACCTTTCTACCTTAGATCTCTATGCAAGTCTCTTGAAACTTGAAATACACACATCACCCTTTAAATACTTCTTAATATTATCTTTTTTAATTGCTTTAGAAATGAAACCAAACACTTCATCAACAGCTTCTAAGTACCTCAATATATGACTTTTTGAATGCGCATACGAAGAATACAATGCCGTAGTTGCAAGGAAACCCTTTTCCAACATTAACTGAGTAAATAGTGTTTTAATAACTAATGCGTTATCATACTTAAAGTAAAAATGGCCGGCAGGATCAATACCTCCAACTTCGATACTTAATCCATGTTTGAGAGCTAGTACTTCCCAGTTATTTTTTATTTCCTTTCCGTTACTGGTTATGTATTTTTGGACTCCAAGCTTTTTCATTTTTTTTAGTGTTGCTAATGCAGCAACCGGGCCTATCCTTTCTGTCCAATTAGTACTGCTTATAAATGTATCTTGTGCAACTTTCATTATATTTCTTTTCCCGATAATCGCAGCCATAGGAAACCCGTTTGAAATCCCTTTTGCAAACACCGCTATGTCAGGATCAAAACCAAAAAGCAGATGAGCTCCACCCAGATTCAATCTAAAACCAGCTGATATTTCATCAACGACCAGAACAATATTTTGTTGTCTTGTAACTTTATTTAATGTTTGGACAAACTCCTTTTCCGGATTTGTGCTTCTTATAGATTCAACAACAACAGCTGCAATTTTATTCTTAAATTTATTTGCAAGTTTTAAGAAACTTTTTGTGTCATTATATTTAAAAGCACTAGTAGTGCCCTTTAATGAACGGGGCACACCTAGAGGGCTGAGCCCAGGCAACAGATGCCCATCCAAATTTTTTAACGAAGCTAAATTTGCAGAAAGATACCAATCATGCCAGCCATGATAACCACAAAACAATATTATTTCCTTATTTGAAAACGCCCTGGCTATTCTAACTGCGATTGCCATTGCCTCGCCACCACTACGGGCAAACCTGGCCATATCAGCCCAACTATGAATTTTTAATAGATATTCGGCAAGTTCAACATCCTCTCTTGTATTTAAAGTAGTTGCAGTTGCTTTGTCAATACATGTCTTGACAGCTTTATTTACATCTGGATCAGCATATCCAAGAATACATGTCCCTATTCCCATATATGACATGTCAATATATTTTCTTCCATCTAAATCCCAAATCTCACAACCTTTTGCTTTTTCGTAAAATGTAGGCCACAAACCCGGTAAAAATAAATCCGGTCTCTTCGAAAACAGCTGTGTTACACCGGGTATTAACTCTTTCGCTTTCCTATAATATATTTCAGTTCTATCCATTAAAATTATCCTCTTTTTTACATCACACTATTTGCTTCTTTTTTACGGGGTATTTTTTACAATACTCGTTGTATGCTTTTTCCTAAGACAGGAGTAATCATCGTTATTTTATCTGCTAAATTTGCCTTTTCAAGAGCCATAAAACCCTAATTGCTAAATTAATAGAAAGTTGCTTTTTTATACTAAGTACATTATATCACAAAACTATATCTAATCACACTAAAATTTTATGCTATTCCTTTAGAATGCTTTTATATTTTCAGATTTTCAGCAAGATTGATTCTGCAGGGATTAGAATTTACTGAAATAATAATAAACTTAGAATTTCAGCTGTCTATTGTGTTAGATTTGAAATAAGAATAGAAAGACTTACACATCCATTCAGTAATGATGTACTGAGAGATTTATGAGAAATCTCTTTATATACAATCCGGGTTTAAAATCAAAACCTGATTACATTCTTGAACAGCTTAAATATATTCCATTCTATTGGGAAATAATAAAATTGCTTTTTTACTCTCCATAGAGCAATCTTGTGTATTAAATAAAGGAATATGCTTAGACGTGAATTTTCGAGTTTATTTTGAAAGAAAGTTACTGTTCCTCTGTTCATATTTGCAGGGAATGCCAGTGGAATGTAAAAAATTATTACCCTAAAAACTAAATCCATATATTTCTTTTTCAACCAGGGGGTAAACGGTGAAATTTGCGAATATGAGTAATTTAATATGTTGGCCCAACCTTGAAGCGTATCCTGCTTTATTGCACCCATCTCCAGAGCATCATTATATATAGGCACACATGGATATGGCTCAAAAAAGAATAGAGGGAGAACCGCTTCCGGTATACTTTCTTTAATTCTAGCAGAAAGCCTGAAGTTTGCATATAAATCCTTTTTAGTTTCTTTAGGTAACCCATAAATAAAATTGCAACAACATTCTAAACCAGCATTCTTTATCAACTTTATACATTTAAGAACCTGCTTTATTGTTATCGATTTGTTGATTCGCTTAAGCATAACACTGCTGCCAGATTCTACTCCCATATCTACCTGCTTTAACCCGCTCTTCTTCAGTAATAGCAGGTCATTCAATTTCATGGAAGCAAGTATGTTCACTCGTATTTGAGATTCCCACTGAATATTAAGGTTTCTTTTTAGTATACTTTCAGCTATCTCCAAAGATCGTTTTTTATTAATAAAAAATTCCTGATCATAAAAAAGAATCTCATCAATGGAATATTTTTTTATTAATTTACCCAATTCATTTAAAACTCTTGAAGCTGATAAGCTGGACCAATGAGGAGCGATTGTTGATGGAGCACAAAACGTGCATCTATAAGGACATCCCATACTCGAAACATAAGGGAATTGCCTACAACCATAAACTTCTTGCTGTTTTTGCATATACAAATCAACATCAACTAACTCATACGGCATCTCTGGCAGGTCTTCCAATGCCACAAACTTATTCGCACTATTTAATATAATCTTCCCATTTTCTTTGAAACCAATACCCTTTTGTTCATGCATACTCTCATTTTTCTGCAGTCTTTTTGCTAACTCCAGCAGTGTTAGTTCGCCTTGCCCAATTACTACAATGTCGAGTAAATCATTTTGTAAACTTTGTTCAGGCAATAAACTCACATGCACACCACCCCAGACTATGGGAATTATTTTACTAATCTCATTTACTGCTTCTGCAAAGTCCAGCCCTGATCTTATCTGGTAACCGGTCATTGCCGTGATACCTATAAACAAAATATGTTCTCTATTATCCAGTATATATTGTCTTTCATCCGAAATATTAAGGTCAATAATTTTAATCTTGAAACCTTCCTGAAGTGCAAGTCGCGAAGCTGCTAGAATAGATATTGGTATTCTTGGGAAATATTGAGTACTTTGCTTTATTTTTTCCGGGGACATAACACAAGGATTAACTAACACAATTATATTTTTTACAATTTGTTTATTCGTATTATTACTTAACATGTATACTCCTCTATTTATTAAAATATTATATCATTTTAACACATTAAACTTTTAACTTCAAATTAAATAATTATGTGTGTCAAGCCAATTTAGAAACTTCCTATTTTTACCAAATTAGAAACTTCCGGTTTTTGCCATTTCAAATAATCGTAACCGTAGTATTGTGGTAACTGTGGGCAACCCACAGGGTTGTCCAAGCAGTTGTGGGAAGGGTGG